>FR879691.1:0-11578 GCA_000435055.1 Clostridium sp. CAG:138
GGTTTCCTTCCATGGCATAATGTTCACCTCTTTCTGTGTCCATTATACCTGAAGACTTACCGATGTGCTGAACCTTTCACTTACCTATGTGTTGAGCTTTTCCACTTACCGATGTGCTGAACCCGCACCGCGAAATACAAGGGACCGGAGATCAGCGGCATTGAAGCTCATAACGAGCGCACCAAGGAAAAACACGCAAGTAATCCCGATATTGATCCGTCCCGTACACACTTGAATTTTCATCTTATAAAGCCCGAAAGGAAGTACAGGGCTGAATCCGAAAAGCAGATCGCAGAAGCCGGATGCAGCACACGCTCTGACAGCGTTCGTGTGGTGGAAGCTCTCATCACCGCTACGCCGGAGTTCTTCAAGGGCGAGAAAAAAGCTGAAATCAAAGCCTATTTTCAGGCGGCGCTGAACTTTATCCGGGAACACCAAGACCCGAAAACCATTATATCCGCCGTGGTGCATATGGACGAGAAAACGCCCCATATGCACCTTTCTTTTGTCCCGCTGACAGCGGATGGGCGGCTCTGTGCCAAAGAAATCGTAGGCAACAAGAAAAAGCTGACGCAGTGGCAGGACCAATTTTGGGAGTACATGGTCAAAAAATATCCCGATCTGGAACGCGGCGAGAGCGCCAGCGAAACCGGACGTGACCATATCCCGCCGAGGGTGTTCAAGGAGATGACCCGCCTGACCAAGCAGAAGGCCAAGCTGGAAGAATTGCTTTCAGGCGTCAATGCGTTCAATGCCAAGGGAAAAGCAGCAGAAATCGGCGTTTTTTTGGACAAGTATATCCCGGCTGTGGAGCAGATGCACACGACACTGAAAAAGTACAATACGGCGTTCACGGCTACAACTGCCGAGAATAAAAAGCTGAAAAAGAAAACAGAGCAGTTGGAGCAGTCGCTGGACAAGGCCACGCAGGAAAGCACCTTGAAAAAGCTGGCTGACGCCAAGCTGCATCGGGATTATGAGGATGCCGTCGCCGTACTGGATCGCATTCCGAAGGGAGTGCTGGCGGCATATACGCACAGAACGGAGAAAGAGAGGGAGACTGCCTATGGTAGATGAATGGAGCGGCTTCGCCGCTTTGCTGGCAAATTTGATTGAAAAGTATGCCGTGGTTCTGAATCTTGACGCGCTGCCCGATCTCGTCATAGAGGAAGCCGTGTCTGAAAAAGATGCTGCCGATAAGAATATTCACGAAAACGATATTGAACCCGTGAAAGCGGCATGATATAATTGTCATGAAATAGGTGTCCAAACCGCCATTGCAGGAGCAAAAGCTCCTGCAATGGCAGAAAACGAGGTGAAGTGACAATAGATCGCTGGGAGAATGAACAGAACAATTCTGAAATGATGATTTATACCACAGAGGATGGCTTGACAAAGATCGAAACGACCTTTGACGGCGATACGGTTTGGCTGTCCATTGACCAGATGGCGGAGCTGTTTCAGAGAGACAAGTCTACCATTTCCAGACATATCAAGAACATTTTCGCTGAGGGCGAATTGAAACGAGAAGCAGTTGTTGCAAATTTTGCAACAACTGCCGCTGACGGTAAGACTTATCAGGTGGATTACTATAATCTTGATGTTATCATTTCTGTCGGCTACCGTGTGAAATCCCGGCGTGGAGTGCAGTTTCGTACTGTAACGGAGGTTTATTATCTATGATTTCGGACAAACTGAAAAATATAGTTGATACAATTAGTGAACAGGGGAAAATGTCGTTTTTCGATGGCGTTACCGAGGAACAGATTACCCGGTTTGAGGAAGAAAACAACGTAAAACTCCCAACGCAATATAGAGAGTGGTTAACGTTTTCTGATGGCGGCGAGTGTTTTTTGCCCGCTGGCGTACAGTTTTATGGTATTGAACATAAGCCGATAATAGATGTTAATAGTGCTGACTGTCCTGACGACAAGCATATTGTAATCGGCGCGTTGTCCACAGGTGATCCTATTCTCTGCGAGAGAGATGGGGAAAAAATCTCAATTTACAATCTTGAAGGCAGACGGATTGAAGAAGATGAAACATATGAAGATTTTTATTCATTCCTGAAGGATCTTTATGACTTGCTCGGGATAGGAGAGTGATCCTATGTCGAGAAGAACAGCTGATGCGAGTAAAGCAATCAGACTTGCTTGGGAAAAGGAACAGCAGCGTGTATTAGAGGGCGAAGGTACACGAGATTGGACCGAAAAACAGCAGCAGGATATTATCGACCGGGGTAAAGCCTACGATGAAGATGGAAAAGCCTTTGAAGGACAGCATATGAAAAGTGCGGCGGAGTATCCTGAATTTCAAGGTGATGATTACAAATTATAATGGAGGTATATTATGAAATATCAAGTATTCGTTAGTTATCGCAGAGCTACCGGAGAAAACCTTGCGCAATTATTAGCATACAGATTAAAAGAAGATGGTTACTCTGTTTTTTTAGATGTTGAATCTTTGCGCAGTGGAAAGTTTAACACGCAATTGTTTAGTGTGATTGAAGAGTGTCAGGATTTTTTGTTGGTTCTTTCAGAAAAAGCGTTGGATAGGTGCTCAGATCCAAAAGATTGGGTTAGGTTAGAGATAGAACATGCGCTAAAAAGCAGGAAAAACATTGTTCCTGTTCTTGGACGAGGATTTGTTTTTCCCTCAAACCTTCCATTTGTCGACGATATAGAGTATTATCAAGGCGTATCCGCAAATTCGGAGTATTTTGACGCATCAATAGATAAAATCGAGAGCTTTTTGGTCTCAGTGCCAAAAAAAACAACGATAAAAACAAATGGTTTTTTTGAATTACTTTATAACGTATATCAAAATATGATTACTTATAGAGAAGCTGTAAGGAAAGGTGATGTACAAAGGATTAATGAAGAGTCAAAAAACTTGCAAGATAGTATGCAAAGAATCTATTTGTTTTATGAGTTCAATCAGTTTTCCAATGTAGAAAATGCTTCAAAAGCAAAACAAATAGTGAATCTTTACAATCTGTTTGTTGACTATTACGGGAAATTTATATCATTTCCAATGGGTGAAAGTCGAATGTCCGTTTCCGCCCAACAATTCGCAAAAAAAGCCGAAGAGACATTTAATTCACTGGTTACTATGATTGTGAGTTTTCTTAGTGAACAATCAAATGAATGATTTTCTTGTTGCAGAAACCTATAGCTATGCGTTGTTCAACGGCATATTCTTTACGAGGTGGGTCGAGACAACAGCGTTGATAATGGCATTTTTATTCACGCTATTGTCCCAAGGCATGTGGAGACGGTTGTCCTCTTGTCACGGGAAGCCGCTGCTGCGGGACTGAATTAAGCAAACTGCATTATTGCATATCAAGGCATACATGCAGCATTAAGGAAAGAGGAAAGCAATGATTTACTGGATAAACGGTGCATACGGCGTCGGAAAATCGACTGTTGCGGAGCAGCTCAGGGCGAAGCTGCCGAAAGCGCATATATTTGATGCGGAGGAGGTCGGCAATGCTGTCAGGGACAATTATCCCGAGGAATGCAAACACAGCATTATTTTTGAGGGATACCCGCTTTGGAGGGAACTGAACTGCAAACTGTTGAAGGATATATGCAGCAAATACGATGGAGATATTATTGTGCCGATGACGCTTGTGCTTGATGTTTCGTATACGGAAATCATTCAGCGGCTGACGGACGGCGGCATTTCGGTCGGGTATGTTATTCTTGACGGCGATCGGCAGACAATTCACGACAGGATAATTAAGCGCGGAGAGGATGAGGAGTGCTGGTGCATGAACAATATCCAAACATGCCTTGATGCGCAATGCGGGGATATGCGTGCCGAACACATAAACACCGTCGGAAGAACGCCGGGCGAAATCGCGGATGAAATAATTAAACGCTTTGAAAGCCTTTGAAAGAATCCGCAAATTTCGGATTTATGGCATCAGGTAAGGGCTGGGGGCATCGGCAAATGATTGAAAAACAATTCACGGCGTTGCTGCGCAGTTTTGTGCAGGACACTGCGCCGAAAACGGAAGAACCGTGGAACATGGCGGAATTGCAGCGGGCGGCGGCACAGCAGAACATGCTGCCTGTGTTGGCGTATGAAAACAAGCGTTGGAGGCTCTCGACTGATTCGGAAGTTTGCCGCCGACTGGACGGTTTTTTGTACGGTGCGATTGTCGGCAACCTGAACCGCCGCGTGGACTTTGAAACTTTATCAAAAGAATTTACGGTTCGGGGTATTGCACATATGCCCGTTAAAGGCTATTATCTCCGAAAGCTTTATCCCGTTCCGGAGCTGCGCACGTTTGGGGATATTGACATGCTGATCCATCGGGAAGACAGGCAAAAGGTACACGAGCTGATGCTTTCGCTGGGCTATTCGGTGAAACAAAACTGGGAGCCGACTTATTCCTACATTAAAGGTGCGGAATATTATGAAATCCACACGAATTTAATGGACGGCAATCTGGATAACAGAGCCGATTTAAAAGCATATTTCGATGCCGCATGGCGGTATGCGGAACCGGATGACGGGCTGCGGTACAGACCTGCTTCGGATTTTCATTTTATTTATACGGTGTGCCATCTTGCAAAGCATCTGTACGGCGGCGGAGCGGGGCTGCGAATGTATTTGGATATTGCCCTGTATATGAAGAATGAGAGCGCACGGCTGAATATGGAAACCATTGAGCGGGAGATGGCAGCTTTGCAGCTGACCGGGTTTTTTCATACGCTGATGAATGCATGCAGCGCATGGTTCGGCACGGAATGCGGCTGCTCGCTTCCGCCGCCGGACGAAGCGGCGATCAAAAAGCTTCTCTGCTATACTCTGGATTCGGATCTGTTCGGCCATTCCCGTGACCATGCAGTGATAGAGCTGCGCAATTCGGAATCGAAGAAGACTGCAAAGGGCAAATTGATACGCAATATGCTTTTTCCGCCTGCGGGGCAAATCGAATCGCGCTATACCTTCCTTCAGGGCCGGCATTGGCTGCTGCCGCTGGCGTGGATCGTGCGTGCGGTGTCGAATTTGCGGCTGATTCCAAACAAACTGCACAGCATGAAATCCGTTGCAGAAACCGATATCGACCGCGTGGAAACGTATGACGGGTTTATGCGCCGAATCGGACTTTGAAAAATGCACGCATCGGAGCGGAAAAGCAATGCGGATTGAAACAAAAATCTGTTCGGCTTTAATCGGCTTTATCTGAAAAGTTAAAAAAACGAACAAAAATTGACCGCCGAGAGATTGGGGGGGGTTTTTTTTTTGTTTTTTTTAATTTNNNTTTCGGGCGTTCTTTTTTATGAAATTTGTAAAATTCTGCTGTTGTGATTATTCGGCAGTTACGGCCGAACCGAGCTGTTCGCCGCTGATTGTCATTTCATTGATGGCAGAGTTCCAAGCCTCGAAAGATTCGGCATCATACAGCTGTGCGGTGAACATTGTCAGCATATCACCGGAGTAGATGTAGCATGCAATGACGTATGCACGAACATCTTCAACATCGACGGTTGTTTTATAATAAATTACCGGATGATCACCGACGGTCAGTTTATAACATTTGTCGTCGGAAACGGTTCCGCCGAAAGCTTCCTTAAAGTAAGCTTCAATTTCTTCAACAGACTGACTGAAATTGATTGCGGCGTCATCGCCGATGGGTGCGTTCATGTAAATGACTGCATTCTGTGAATTTTCATCCACGCTGCTGGCAAAAGCAACGATTCCGCCGATGTCCATAAGCATGTAGCCTTCGGGTGCGGTCAGCTTGATGAAGTCGGTTGTGAATTCGCGGGTGGCTTGGTTGTAATTGTAACTGTCGGCAGGTTCCGCAGTGGGTTCTTCCGTGGGCTCCGCAGTGGGTTCCGCTGTAGGTTCTGCGGTGGGCGTCGCGGGAACTTCTGTGGCGGGCGCGGGAGTAGGTTCTTTCTTGTTTCCGCCGCATGCCGCAAAGCTGAGCAGCATCAGTGCAGCAAGGATAATCGCCGTAATTTTTTTCATTGTGAGTTCTCCTCTGATTTTTTAATTTTACACAACATGATACATACGGGTGCAGTGAGCAGCCGCGCCATTAGCTGTGCATACCTCAATTATTGTACCACGCCGAATAAATATGTGCAATACGGAAAACAGAAAATATACATATCAAGGGCTTTTCTGCAAAGCAATAATGAAAACGGCAAACAGGACAATCCTTCGGGAGCTGCCCTGTTTGCCGTTTTGAGGTTTGTGCAGCTTCCGAAAAACAATTGTGCAAGCTTAATCGAAAGATTATTGCCTGTCGATTCCTGCCTGTTTAAAAAAAATAACCGAATACGCAAGAAAGCAGACAAGATCGCTTAATGCCGAAAAAAATCTTGTGTGATAAACAAAAACAGTGTAAAAAAGGACGGCTGTTTCCGCAAACAAAAATACCGCCGGCATTGTACGGAGCAGTTTTCCCCATATCGTGTTTTTTCTGCCGGACCATAGGATTATTCCCAACACGGCACATACAAAAGCGGGCGGAACGCTGTATAGCAGCCAGCCTCCGATATGATTCGGTATCAGTTTGGATAATGACTCCGGCTGCATCGCTCCGCTGCGGTAAAGTCGGAACGATTGGTGTACGGTCGTAATAAGGAACATCAGGAATATGTAAATTCCCGCATTGATTGCCGCACATTTTCTGTTCTCGCTGAATAAAACAATCAACGAAGTCGAAAACATCCAGAAGCCGAAGGTGCTCGAACTCCAATAATAAAACGACCAGAAACCGTTGTCAGGCACTTCAATGAAAAACACAACGGTGAGCCCTGCAAGCAAGCCTAAAGCAACAACAAAAAAATAAGATTTAAGTTTGTCTCGGAATAAAACTTTCAAGTGAGTTCTCCTCTGCATTTTATTTATTGGCTGAAGCATATCAAATTGTGACTGCGTATCGCCGTTTCAATCCTTCAGCCGCTCGGAACGGCAGAAAACACAGCGACCGCAATCACAGCGAAAATCCATGCAGAAAAAGGCATTCGGCATAAGATTTCGGGAAAAGGAATTTAATGTGCGTAAATGTCATTGATTCGGGTTACGCAATTCAATTCTGTATCCCATTTTGACAATCAGCTTCAAGGTTTCAAGCGCGGTGTTCCTGTCATATTCCTTCTCGCTTTCCGCAAGCTCGTCATAAGGAACGAGCAGGGGTGTTGTTTTTAAATCGTTGTCCTTCTTTTCACCGTAAGTCCAGCCTTCGGCAATTCTGCCTGCGGCCCACACTTCATGAACGTTTTCGGCAATTTTTTCCGTAAGAGCAAGCAGCTCCGCAGGAAGGACAACATCGCTTGTGTCGATGGGTTTGGGTTCGTACATATTGTAAATAACCTCCGGGTTTATTGTTATAAGTCTGACGGTATGCGCCGAGCAGCGTATGCATTCAGTTTTGCCCGTTCGCAAGCTTATTTATGAGATTGCCCGCAACTTGGACAAGAGTGTCGGGCAAACTGTTTTTTGCTGCGTAAAGTATATCACGAAAAGAACAGAATTCAAAACAAATTTTCTGCGTTTAAATCTTTTGCGAAAACTTTACGGTTTACGGGCGGTTTTTATGTTTAATATATAAAATCAACGGTGCATATGCAGAGATATGCATGAGAAATATGAATGTACATATATTTTAGCGTTCAAATCTAAACATGTCAACCGTTTTTTTAAACAGAGTTGAGTCCGGTATGAATAATGCTTATCGTCCGCCGCAATTCTTCTGTCGTGAAAAAGGCAGATTTTCCGCCGCATTTCGACTTGAAACTCGGATATATTTATTGTAAAATAATATTGCCGAATTGCAGCAACGATTTTTTTCGGTGTGCGGAGCGAATATGCGGCACGGGGAACGGGCAGGCACGGTTTTGGGTTAAGATTTTGCAGCCTCCGCTGTTTTGCAAAGTTGTTTCGCAGGAGCATCCGCAGAATGAAAAAAACGGGAGGAACGAAAAAATGGGGAGAACATCGAACAAGGATAATAAAACTCAATATCAAATTTGCCGTGAAAACATGGGCTATTCGCGGGAAAAGGCGAGCGAAGTGCTGGGCTGGATTTCGGCGGATCGCATTGAACGAATTGAAAACGGGGGATTTGTGCCGCGTTCGGACGAAGTGCTTGAAATGTCCCGCGGGTACAGAAACCCGAATCTGTGCAATTATTACTGTGCGCACGAGTGTCCCATCGGGCAGCAATATGTTCCGGAGATAAAGGTCAAGGATCTGTCTCGAATTGTGCTTGAAATGCTTGCATCGCTCAACGCAATGCAGAAAAAGCAGGAACGGCTGATTGAGATAACGGCGGACGGACAAATTTCGGAAGACGAAATGATTGATTTTACGGGTATTCAGGCCGAATTGGAAAAAATATCCGTAACGGTTGAAACGCTTCAATTCTGGTTTGAGCAAATGGTTGCCGACGGAGAAATCAAACTTCAGAAAAACTATTGCGAAGCGGAAAAATAACACGGGCTGCACAGGTGCAGATCAAACCTGAAAACGTCGATTTATGCATTTAATCGGCGTTTTTTGCATTTTTTAGGGAAAACGGCAGGGTTATTCCGCAGTTTTTGCCCTTTTTCCGAAGGATGAACTGCATTATAATTCAGTCATACAAAAAAACAACAGCCGAAAGGAGATTTAAAATGACTGTTAAACAAAGGGTTATTGCCTCGCTTCTTGTTGAAAAAGCGGCGGAGAACAGAGAGCTTGCGTACAAGGTCGGACTCGTCTGCCGGTTGAAGCCAACCGAGGCAATGCGGAAGATTTCGGAAATGAATGGAGGCGAAGAAGAATGAAGATCATCGGAAAAATTCTTTTGGGTATTGTCGGCGTTATCGCGGCACTTTACCTTATTGTATTCATCACGGCGTGGCTGTAAGAGGAGGATGCGGACATGAAGAAATTTTTAAAGGTTTTGGGTGGGATTTTTGCCGTGTTGCTGGTGACGGCAATTGTGTTCGGATTCGGATACTTTTTCGGAAATCGTTCGAACGGCGGAAAAGCGGAAGTTGTTCCCGCAAGCAGCAGCGGCATCGATCTGAAGCTTCCGGGTGAAGTTGAAAAATCCATCATCACTGTGGATGAAGTTGAGGCGAAGATTCTTGAAATCGGTGAGCTTGCAACATGCGAAGGAGATTACACCGTGACCCGGGGGAAGGATTTTACCCGCTATTTTGTGGACAAGATTCCCATTCCGGGTTCAACGAACCATGTTGAATTGACCTGCACGGGCATAGTTAAAGCGGGCTATTCGCTTGAGGACATTGCCGTTCGGGTGGATAACGAAAGCATGAAGATCTATGTCGCTTTGCCTCAGGCGAAAATCATGAGCAATCAGCTGATTTGGGACAGCGTTGTATGCAATGAACAGAACAGTATGCTGAATCCGATCGATTTTGAGCAATATCAAACGCTGATTTCGGAGATTGAATCGGAAGGACTTGAGGAGGTTCAGAAAAAAGGTTTTTTTGACACCGTTGAATCGAATGCAAAAAAACTTATCGGAAACTTTCTCGGCTGCTTTGCGGACTATACGGTTGAATTTATTTAAAATAAAATTACAAAAGGAGAATAAAAAATATGAGACTTAATGAGATTCCTAACTACGATGGGTCAATTTGGGCATATGCACAAATGGCAAAATATGCGCGTGAGATGCATGGACCGGAGAATTTCACAAAAGCACTGTACGAGGGTGGACAAGCAAGCATGGTACTGCCGATGATTGGGCTCAGTGTGGTTACCGCCATAATAGGCGCAGGTGCTGCTCTGTTAATAAACGCTGCTGCAAAAAAAGAAAATCCAAACGCCACGGAAAAAAAGTCAGCGGTATCAGCTAAAAGCCAATCAAAGAGATTGATTTAAGTGATGATGAGATTACTATATTAACAGACAACATGCTTGATAAAAACAGATGATTCGGTTCAAAATGTCGTCTTCTCCTTAATTACCTTATATTTCTAATCCGGGAATAAAACCGCCTCCGAAAAGGGAAGCGGTTTTGTTCCTGCTTGAAGTTCAATAAAAAGCCTTTGCCGTCCGGTTAAAAGTCTGCTGTATCAATCCGAATCTCTTGCCGCGGCGGGTGCGGAAAGAATCTCATTCCAGATAATGCCCTGGGTAACTGCGGGCTGAGCCGAGATGGCTTTAAGCAGCCTGTCCGCTCCGCTCTGCACTTTTTTTGTGCCTTCAACCGGTTGTTTTTGCTCATATGCGGGATCGTCATCGGGTCGGACTGCGGCGGCGGGCTGCCGTGCCGCAGTTTTCTTTGCCGTTTGGCTTGCTGCGGTTTTTTTGCCGGAGGATGCATTGCTGCGCATGTTTCCGCCGCCGGTTCCGGACGGGGAGCGCGGAGCGCGAACTTCGCCTTCATGAGCACCTTCGTGAATGCTGCCGCCGGTGCAGTTTGCCGTGCCGCAATAGGAGTCGGATGCACTGTATGCTCTGCCCTCGGTTCGGTTCTGTGCGGCAGGCTTCGGTTTCCCCTGCGCAAAACCCGTTCCGAATGCGAATTCGTCCGATTCGTTTTCGGCAAACCGATTCGCAGCACCGTTTTCGGCGGTTTCAGGCTGCTTTTTCTTGCTTGACGCAAGAATTCTGAGAACAAAGAAGCCGATTGCCGCAATGAATATCAACAGCTGCATGGCTGCCTCCTTTCGATACGTTTGGATTCTGTTTGTTTGATTCCGTTAATTAAATTTCGTTAAATCGATTGCCGACCGTTTCCGCGACTGCTGCATGACAGCCGCGGAAACGGGTGCATTTCGACTGTTTATTTAACATCGGCGGAACCTGCGGTGGTTTTCCCGATGGATTCGCGCATTTCGGTGTCGGCGGCAAGATTCTTCATTTTATAGTAATCCATGATGCCGAGATTGCCGCTGCGGAACGCTTCAGCCATTGCAAGGGGAACCTGGGCTTCGGCCTCGATAACGCGGGCGCGCATACCTGCAACCTCCGCCTTGTTCTCCTGCTCCTGTGCAACCGCCATTGCGCGGCGTTCCTCTGCTTTTGCCTGTGCAATGCGCTTATCGGCTTCCGCCTGGTCGATCTGAAGCTTTGCGCCGACGTTCACGCCGACATCGACATCCGCAATATCGATGGAGAGTATTTCAAATGCCGTGCCGCTGTCCAAACCCTTGTTCAAAACGGTCTGAGAGATGGAGTCGGGGTTTTCAAGAACATCCTTGTGGCTGACGGAAGAACCGATGGTGGTAACAATGCCTTCGCCGACGCGGGCAATGATCGTTTCTTCGCCTGCACCGCCGACAAGACGGTCGATATTGACGCGAACGGTGACTTTTGCCTTTGCGCGGAGCTCAATGCCGTCCTTTGCAATTGCGGCGATAACGGGTGTTTCGATAACTTTGGGACTGACGCTCATTTGAACTGCGGTCAGAACATCCCTGCCCGCAAGGTCAATTGCGCATGCCTTTTCAAAATCAAGTGCGATGCCCGCACGCTGGGAGGCGATGAGCGCATTCACAACGCGGTCAACATTGCCGCCCGCAAGGTAATGCGCTTCCATCTTGTTCAGATTTAAATCAAGACCTGCCTTCGTTGCTTTGATGAGCGGTTC
>FR879691.1:11607-20416 GCA_000435055.1 Clostridium sp. CAG:138
AAACAATGCGATGCGGGTTTACTTTGCGGATACGCATACCGACAAGCTGAAAAAGCCCGACATGAACCCCCGATGCTCCTGCCGAAATAGCAAGCCCGACGGGGAAGAAGGAGAAGAAGAATATCAGCAGGATGACTGCGCCGATTATGATGCCGATGATTGCGCCGACAGACATGCCGGCTGCGGGGGCATCGGCGAAAACCAAAGAGCTTTCGAATTGAATAAGGTTCAGTGCGTTCATTTTTGTATTTTCCTTTCAAATAAATATTGTTCAAATACTGTTCCGGAATATATGGCTGCGATGCGATACCGTTTGCGGCATCGGCGGCAGCCCTTTCCGGCTCAGCGCAAAGCTAAGGCGATAAGATACAGCAGTGCGATGAATGCAGGTACGCCGATAAGAAGAAAGATCCAGTCCCGCTTGCGCCGCCTGTTCAGCTCTTTGCTGCTCATTTCGGTATTGTATGCATTTTTGCTTGCCGCTTCAATATCCGATGCGTCATAAAACTGAGAATAGAAAAACGGCCGCTTGTTCTCTTTTTTGTCGTCAATAGGTTTCTTTTTCATTGAGTGTGGATAAAACTCCGCTCCGGAGTCAAGGACGATGAATCATTCCGCTTCGTTCGGGCGTCGAACGCTGATGCGCAGACCTTCAACGGCACAAACAACAATCGGTTCATCTTTTGCAATGAATTCACCGTCGGCAAGCACATCGTAACGTTTTCCGTTGATAAGTGCAGCACCGCTCGGCCGCAGCGCAGTGAGCGCAATCCCCTGTTTGCCGATGAGCTCGGCTGATTCGGCGGTCACGCGGTCGGTCGCTTCCGCTGCAATGCTTTCGTTAAGCACGATGCGGGAGTTTTTGCTGTTTTTCCGTTTGCCGAAAACAACTTTGAATATTATGACCGCGGCGATGCTGAGAATTACAACAAGTATTGCAACCGAGAACAGCGCGGATATTGGGTCGTTCGAACCTATGATAAGCCCTGCAATCACGGCTGCCGCGCCCGATATGCCTGCAATGCCGAATCCCGGGATCAGCATTTCGATGATTATCAAAGCCGCGCCGATAAGCACGAGTATCAGCCCGCCGAGGTTCCAGCCTTCAAGCCAACGGCTGAAAAAATCTCCGCCGGACAGCAGAAGCATTGTGTTCAGCAGCATATTTCTTCCTCTCTTTCATGTAATGAATGGCGTAAAGGGTCGTTTGCTTTAAAAATCAGCTGCCGCGCATGAAAAGCTTCACAGACCCTTTCACAGCTATATTATACAACGCAGAGGCCTCGGTATTCAATAGGTTTACGCGAATTTAAATGTAATAATCTTGTAAAGAACCGCATAACAATGTGACATGAACATGAAGAAAACGATCGGAATGCTGCTTGCGGCGGGAATTGTCGGCTTATCGACCGCAGTTCTTTCCGCCGTGTCCGTCGGGGGACGAGTCCCGGCACCGCGCACGGCAGGCAGCGTGAATGCGGGCCTTGATCTGATGCCCGACATTGTGAGCGGTTTGAATCTTCTCGCAGGCGAAAAGTATGAAACGTTACCTTCGGCAAACGGAATCGGAGTTTGGAACGGTGAGGAGGTCGTTCCGATGGATACGGAGGACTACATCATTCATGTCACTGCGGCGGAGATGCCCGCAACGTATGAAAAGGAAGCATTGAAAGCGCAGGCTGTTGCGGCCCGAACCTTTGCAATGAAGCACCTGACGGGTGAGCTTCGCTGCAAAAGCGGACATACCATCTGCACGGACTATGCCTGCTGCCAAGCTTTTCTGACCACGGAACAGCTGCGGGAACGCTGGGGCAGCTCGTTTGAAAACTATTATGCACGCATTGAAGCCGCCGTGCATGAAACGGAAGGGCTTGTTCTGACAAGCGGCGGGGAACTGGTGACTGCATTGTACCATTCTTCCTCCGGCGGGCGAACGGAAAACTGTGAGGCTGTATTCGCTGTTGCTCTGCCCTATCTTGTTTCGGTTGAGAGCGGCGGGGAAGAGGATTCGCCGGAGTTTACTTCGGAAAAATGCTACACGACGGCTGAGTTTATCAGCAAAGTGAATTCGGCTTTTCCCGATGCGCAAATGTCCAACCCCGCAAAGGATGTTGATGTTTGGCAGCGCACGGAGAGCGGACGAATTCAGCTGATTCGTTTGGGCGGCACCGTTGTTACCGGGCAGCAGCTCAGGAACGCACTTAAACTCCGCAGCACCAATGTTAAGTTTTCAATCACGCAGTCGAATGTTAAAATCACCTGCTTCGGCTTTGGGCACGGCGTCGGCATGAGCCAGTGCGGCGCAAATGCAATGGCAAAAAACGGCAGCAGTTTCGATGAAATTTTGCGGCATTACTATACCGGAGTGGACATAGAACGGTTTGAAGTTGACAGCGGGGAACTGTGTCTGCTTCCGGAGCAGACCAATGAATAGAACAGAAGCACCGAATCGCATGGTTCGGTGCTTAAATTTTGAAAACAGTCTTCAATGGGGTATTTTCGAATCATTTGATTGACGTTCCGAATTGTATATGCTATTATAACTTCAGGAAGAGAATTAGGAATTAGAAATTAGGAAGTAGGAATTAGGAATGAAGACAAAAAGGGTTTGGGTATTCATAATCATATTTGCTGTGATCGCTGTCACTGTTTTGGCTGTACCGATCCCGAAGGCGGCACTCGACGACGGCGGAACGCGGGAATATGCGGCGATGACATACCGCATTGTTAAATGGAAAAAGTTTTACGCCGGCGGAACATACGAAAAAACAAAGGTTTATTTCGGAAAGGATCTCAAAAAAACGCTTGATGAGCTTTGGGCAGAGGAAGCAGAGGGCATTGAGCATGTTTTTGATGCGGAAATTACGGAGATTAACGGAAGCGTTGTTACGGTTCGTCCCGCTGCGGGCACGGCGGAAGCCGCAAGCAGCGATAGAATCCAATTCGGCACAAGCAGTCTTGAACGGATCGGATTTAATGTCGGGACGGTTGTGCAGGTGACGTACAGAGGCGGCATAAGAGAAACTTATCCCGCACAGATAAAAGCAATAAGCTGGAAAAAAGCGGACGATTTGAGGGACAGAGACTTTGATGGGGAATGGCTGGACAAATCAACAGCCGAAAAAATCGAAAAGGATTCGACCGGGCACGTTATAATTACAAGAATATATGCGGATTGTTTCTTTGCAAGCCCCGTTATCCCATCGCCCTACGAACTGAAGCTTAACGGCAGGCTTTCGGACGAATACTGCGTCGGCGATCATGTTATATGCAAGGTGGAAAACTACTGTGCGGACAGCGAAGCCGAGCGTCACGAGGCGGATGTTCTGTCCGTTGAGCCGAGCGATTGGGCACCCGATCCGTATGTTGCTTACAAGCCCGTTGTTTACCTCTATCCCGAAGCGGAAACGGATGTTTATGTGAATCTTGACCTTGACGGTGCGCTGACATGCACATATCCGAAATACAAAAACGGGTGGCGCGTGAAAGCTTCCCCGAACGGAGTGCTGACCGATGAAAACGGCACGGAATACAATTACCTCTATTGGGAGGGGGAAACGAATGCGCGGTTTGATTTTTCAAAGGGCTTCTGCGTAAAGGGCGGCGATACGGCTGCGTTCCTTGAAACTGCGCTTGAAAAATTGGGCCTCAATCGACGTGAGGCAAACGAATTCATCGTCTTCTGGCTGCCGCTTATGGAACAGAATCCGTACAATGTGATTTCATTCCAAGCCGATTGCTACACACAGGCTGCAAAGCTTGAAGTTGAGCCTGCGCCCGATACCGTGATTCGTGTTTTCATGGCGTGGCAGAAATCCGATGCATTTGTTGAAATTGCAGAGCAGGTGCTGACCGCACCCGAACGCCGCGGTTTTACCGTTGTTGAGTGGGGCGGGACGGAGATAAGCACAGGAGACGAGAACTGAATGACAGAAATAAGATTGATTGACGTGCAGCATTCGAAGGACATAAATCTTCCGAATGAGCCGTTTAAACTGTTCGGGCGGCTGATTCCGAAATATTCGGACGGAAAATGGAGTTGGGAAACGGAGCTTTTTGCACCGGAGAACGCTTCTGAAATGCGCTTTCCGGACGAGCATTATGATTTTGAACAAATGAGCGAAAACTGCACTTTTATCGGCGCGTATGACGGCGAATGCGATGATGAGAGCATTCGCGGCGCAGCAGGCGGTGCCGATGCGGAAAACTGTATCGGACTTGCGGTAATGCAGGAAGGCTTCTTTAAATATATGTATCTCTGTGACCTGAAGGTCAGCGCGGCGGCACGGGGCCGCGGCATCGGAATGAAGCTTATCGAACGCGCGAAAGAGCTTGCGCGGGAAAAGGGGTATCGCGGGATTTACGTCATTGCACAGGACAATAATCTCGGTGCATGTCTTTTTTACCTGAAATGCGGGTTCCGCATCGGCGGATTTGACACGGAAGTCTATCGCGGCACGGCGCAGGAAGGCAAGAGCGACATTATCTTTTACCTTGACTGCTGAGCTGAACCGCACGTAAATATAATGGCGCAAACACAGCAGACACAAAAACGCTGCACCCGAAAAAGGATGCAGCGTGTTTTGTTATTCAATCGGATTCAGTTGAAGCGCAAAACAAAATCAGGCGCGGAATCCGAATTGCCGAACGGCAGGGCAAAGCTTATCTGCCTGCGGTTGCGACCATAACGGCCTTGATGGTGTGCATGCGGTTTTCGGCTTCGTCGAATACCTTGGAGCAGGGAGCGCGGAAGACTTCGTCGGTAACTTCCTGTTCTGCAACGCCGTACTTTTCGTAAATCTCTCTGCCGACGGAGGTTTCAAGATCGTGGAAGCTGGGCAGGCAGTGGAGGAAGATGCAGTCGGGGTTATGGGTCATGTTCATCATGTCCATGGTTACGCGGTAGGGGGTGAGGAGCTTGATGCGCTCTTCGAACTGAGCCTCTTCGCCCATGGAAACCCAAACGTCGGTGTAGATAGCGTCCGCACCGTCAACAGCAGCGATATCTTCGGAGAATTCGATCTTTGCGCCGGTGGTCTTTGCAAGCTCGCGCATTTCTTCAACAAGATGATCCTCGGGGAAGAGAGCCTTGGGAGCGATGCCGACAAAGTGCATACCGAGTTTTGCGGAGATGATCATGAGGGAGTTGCCCATGTTGTTGCGTGCATCACCGACATAAACGAGCTTGACCTTGTTGAGGGGCTTGGCGATGTTTTCCATGATGGTGAGGCAGTCTGCAAGAACCTGAGTGGGATGATACAGGTCGGTGAGGCCGTTCCATACGGGAACGCCCGCATGCTTTGCGAGCAGCTCAACGGTCTCCTGCTTGAAGCCGCGGAATTCAATGCCGTCATAGAAACGGCCGAGAACCTTTGCGGTGTCCTCAAGGGATTCCTTTTTGCCCATCTGGCTGTTGGAAAGGAAGGTTACATGTGCGCCTTCGTCAAGCGCGGCAACCTCGAATGCGCAGCGGGTGCGGGTGGAAGTTTTTTCGAAAAGAAGAACGATGTTCTTGCCTGCAAGCAGATCACCGGGGATACCGGCACGCTTTTTTGCCTTAAGGTCGGCGGCAAGGTTGAGAAGATAACGGATTTCATCGGGAGTGAAATCCTTGAGGGTAAGCAGGGAACGCCCTTTAAGATTAACAGGCATGGTAAATCTCCTTTGTGTTTGTTTCGCGCAGGCCGATCGTCAAGCCGACGAAGAAACCCGCGCATTTTCTGACATTTAAATTATAGCATATCGAAACGGGAATGAAAAGAGAAAAAAACCTTTGAAAAATTATATTATCAAAACAAAATGCAGCCGCCTGTGCGTATGAAAGCGAACGCAGTGCGGCTGTGCGGAACAAAATCGGGAGTTTAAGCAAGGCGGGAAGCAAACGCGGCCGAACGGAACGGGTTGAGGAATGCTGCATGATGAGACAAATAAAAAGATGATAATATATTGCAAAAATAAAATAAAAACAGGCTCGGATGTGCGAATTCGGGCTTGACAAAACGGGGGCATTGCGGCTATAATAACTAATTGTGACACTATGGGGTTTTCTTCGGAAATCTGCCGAGCGAAATTTTTTTCGCCGAAAATGCTCCTTTGAGCATGGGTCGGACAGATTGCGATATTCCCTTGTAAATAAGCAAGAAAGAGGTACTGTATACTATGAAGATGACTTTTCAGCCCAAAGTTAGGCAGAGGAAAAAGGTTCACGGTTTCCGCAAGCGCATGAGCACCGCCAACGGCCGCAACGTGCTCGCACGCAGGCGCAGCAAGGGCAGGAAGAAACTGTCTGCATAAGCCTTTTCTATGATTTGCGCCGTGTTTTTGCCCAATGCCGGGGGATTGAACTTCCGATTTTAAGCGAAACATGCGCGAATGCGGGACTTGCTTTTCGGCAGGCTCGCTTTTTTGAGACCTCAAACGAGGAAAAACGGTTTGCAGCCTGCGGCGGATTTAACCGGGCAGCCTGCTGCGAACACTGCTCACAAAGGCTTTTTACAAGAGCTTTTTCCGGCGAAGATCCCGCTTGATATGTTCGCCCGTACGGCGGAGCGGACTCGGTGTGCGGCTGTGCCGCACCCGAGGCGGTATCATTTCGTAAGTTCATTAACATTTTGAACAACTGTGCTCCGATGAGGCGGCAGGCGTTCGGTGTGTTTTCGGTTGGTTTTGTGTTGAGGAGCTTTGCTTGCGCGTGAGTTTCACAAAGCCATTGAATTGCTGCGGAAACGCTGTTTTGAACGGTCTTTGAGTTTTAACGGAACAAACGGAAAAGTACTCGGCACCCGAACAATAACAATATAAAATATGTCGCGCGGCGGCACCGGATTGCGCTGCGCAGCATACGGTTTTAATATATGTTTTGATGTGCGGTATTGCCTGAAAAAACGACAGACTAACTGAACAAACGCTGATTTTTAAGAGTTTTTGCTAAAATCTGTATTTTGATGTGTATTCAGTGCTTCCTCGGCAAAAACGAATCGGTCGGCATATGCGTGATAATCTGAAAACTGAAAGTGAAGCGTTGCTATTCTCTCAAACGAAATAAGGAGTTCCGCAGAACCTATCGCATCGGGAAATCGGTCGGGGGGCGGAGCGTGGTTTTGATTTATGCCAAGGGCAGACAGGGCGAAGTCAAAATCGGTTTTTCCGTGAGTAAAAAAATCGGCAACGCTGTTGTTCGTAATAAAACAAAACGCCGTATGCGTGAGGCTGTGACCCCGCTTATTCCCTGCATAAAGCCGGGATGCAGGCTTATTTTTATTGCGAGACAGCCGATAGTTGACGAAAAGCTTCCGGACATTCGCAGCTCAATGAGATATTCTCTCAAACGGGCGGGGTACTTAAATACGAACCCACCGCAGGAGAAGGAAAAACAGCGGGCAAGCGATGCGGAGGCGGAAACGAAGGAAAGCGATAACGAAAATTGCGGCGGGAACCCGACATGAACTCATGGGGGCGCGAAAATGATTCCGAACGCGAACGGCTGAGTTTGCCCGCACGGCTGTTTATTCAGCTTATAAAAAGCTATCAGCTGTTTGTTTCGCCGCGCAGCGGTCCGTGCTGTCGTTATACGCCGAGCTGCTCTCAGTATGCAATCGATGCTTTGAGAATACACGGAGCGTTCAAGGGGTTATTCCTTGCGGTTTGGCGCATAATGCGCTGCAACCCGTTTTCAAAGGGCGGATACGATCCCGTTCCGAATAAGACATCCGAAAAAAAGCTTAATCTTATGCGTTTTTTTCGTTGCCGGAAGGCGGCGGCGAACGAAACGGAATCGGGCGGTGCGGCCGAAAAAGGGGAGACCTGTACGCAAAACGTACGGTATCGGAAAAATAAGTGCCGCAGACTGACGGACAGAAAGGATAAAATAACAGAAAATGATTAACGATTTCTTCCTTACCGAGTGGTTTTTTGATTTGCTTCGTTGGCTCTACAGCGTGCTTGGCAACAATTATTTTCTTACGATATTTATCGTTACGCTTGCTTTGCGCATAATTCAGATCCTTCCCGATATCAACAATCGCAAAAATCAGCGCAAACAGGCAAAGATTCAGCCCGAAATCGAAAAACTGAAAAAGAAATATGCCGACAATCCGCAAAAACTCAGCATGGAGCAGAACAAACTCATGCGGGAAAACGGCATCGGTATGCTTTCAAGCTGTCTTCCTCTGCTGCTGACGCTTCCGCTTTTCTTCTGCTTCCTTGCAGCATTCCGCTTTTGGGGCTATGAACAGACCGTTCGGCTCACATACGAAACGATCGTTAACGAGGAAAAAGCGCAGGAGACTTTCGACAGCTACAGCTTCCTCTGGATTACGAACATCTGGCAGCCGGACAGCGGCTTTGCGCCTGTCGTCACGCCTGCGAAAACCGTTAAAACTTACGGCAATTCTTCGACCTGTGCGTGCACAAAATCAAACAATATAGGCAATCTTAAGCTTTTCCACACCGGGTACACCGATGCGGCCGGCAATAAGATTGAGGGCAAAGTGATTTGGGAAACCCTTGTTGAGGCCGGACTTGCAACCGGCGAATTCGGCTCGAGCAGCATGGATCTGCTGCCGACGGACACCGCCGTTGAAAAATACGATAACCTGATGAAAAAATATCAGCACGGAAACAATAACGGATGGTTCATCCTGCCCGTGCTTGCAACCGGCTTCCAGCTGCTTTCGGCGTGGCTCTCAATGCGCCAGTCCAAGAAGCTGAACCCCGGTGCCGCTCAGCAGCAGCAAAGCATGAATTTC
The DNA here is from genome assembly GCA_000435055.1 of Clostridium sp. CAG:138. Taxonomy (GTDB): domain Bacteria; phylum Bacillota; class Clostridia; order Christensenellales; family CAG-138; genus PeH17. The sequence continues at coordinate 20,355 of FR879691.1, forward strand.
ATGCTGTGGCTGTTCCCGATAATGAGCTTCTTTGTATGCTTGAGCTCCACCTCGGCATTCTC
>FR879691.1:20441-33633 GCA_000435055.1 Clostridium sp. CAG:138
CTCGCTCTATTGGGTTCTCAGCAGCGTGCTTCAGATTATCACGTCCCAGCTCACGAACCTTATCATGAGCAAAAAGGAAAATGCGGATGAAGTTTCTTCCGCAAAACCTTCAAAAGCAAAATAAAATTCACTTAATCGGTGCGCGGTTCCGGCGGCGGAACTGCGTACCGCATCGTTCTTTTCGGACTTTCGCAGGTTGCCGAACTCCGTCCGAATTGCACGAAAGCAGCGAAACGCCGCAGCAAACTTCGGATTTTATCGGGCAGAGCAGCATATTATGACGGCGTCTTTCCCGTCCGCCCGTGTGAAAACAAATTAAAACACAAATAACGAAAGGATATGCCGCACAAACAGGCGCGGCAGCATTGCGGCACACCGTGCGTACAGCACCGAGTGCGCAGATGCTTCAAGGTAAAACACATGCGTTCAATCCAAGCAACGGGAAAATCCGTTGATGCAGCCATCTTCAGCGGTCTTCAGCAGCTCGGCCTGTCAATCGACGAGGTCACAATAAATGTTATTCAACACGGAACAAAAGGTCTTCTCGGCATCGGTGCAAAACCTGCAATCGTTGAGTTGACGGAAAAACCCGCCGAGGAAGTCGTTGTTCCCGATTTCACGGCGGAACTTGCCCGCGAACGCCGCGAACGCACCGAAAGGCGCGGAAACCGCGATAACCGCAGCGGACGTGACAACCGCGAGAATCGCGACAACCGCCGCAGAGAAGACAGAGAAACCGTGACAGCAATTGCAGAGGGCGTGGAAGAAACACGCAAAGAGATTATCGAACCCGAAATTCCGGAAACGGATATGCCGGTCGGAACGGGAACCGCCGCAGCGGAAGCGTATGATGAAAATGCAAAGTACGATGTTCCCGAAACAGTGAACAGGGCGGAGGGCGAGTTCGCCGCCAAACCCGAAAGGAACGAAAAATACGAAAGAAACAATCGTGCAAACCGTGACAGCCGCGGCAATCGCAGCCGCCCGCAAAGGCAGAACCGCGAGGAAGAGCCCGCGCCCGAAGCCGTGAAAGAACCTCCCGTGAATTACACCGAGGAGGCCGCCGAGGGTGAACCTGCGGCTCAATTTGTGGCGGAACTTATCGAAAAAATGGGCATCAGCGGAAAGGTGCTTGCGGCAAGGGAAGAGGATGCGATAAGGCTGCGTATTGACAGCGACACAATGGGCGTTCTTATCGGTCACCGCGGCGAGACTTTGGATGCAATTCAGTATCTGACAGGGCTTGTTATTAACCGCAATCGCAAGGTGGACGGCTATACACGCGTTACCATCAACACCGAGGACTACCGTGAAAAGCGTGAAGAAACCCTTATCCGTCTTGCAAGGCGCGTTGCGGCGCAGGTTAAATCAACGGGCAGGCCGAGAACCCTTGAAGCCATGAATCCCTATGAGCGCAGGATTCTGCATTCCGCTTTGCAGAACAACCCCTATGTTACCACCCACAGCGAGGGCGAAGAGCCGAATCGCAGGGTTGTTGTTGCGCCGAAGCGCGGCAGAAGACCGCAGCGTCCCCGCGACAAGGCATAAACACGGTAAACTCGTTTTGGCAGCATTGAAGGCATGAAAAAAATTAACACATGCAATGATAATATTTTCGCACTGTCCACCCCGGTGGGCGGTGCGATTGCTGTAATTCGGGCAAGCGGAAGCGGTGTTTTGCCCGTTCTCAGGGAGATTTTTTCGGGCAGAATCGAACATCGGCAGCTGAATTACGGCAAAATAACCGACAGAATTGAACCCGACGGCGGACAGGGCGAAGAACGGAAGGAAAACGATACGGGTGCCTTGGCCGTGCTTGACGAAGCTATGGCGGTTTATTTCCGTGCACCGCATTCCTACACGGGTGAAGATATGTTTGAGCTCAATCTGCACGGCTCCTATTCCGTCGTTTCGGCTGTATCGCGCGCGCTGACACGGCGGGGAATGCGGCTTGCGGAAGCGGGTGAATTCACAAAACGTGCCTTTTTGAACGGAAAGATGGATCTTGTTCAGGCTGATGCGGTGATGGATTTGATAAATGCAGAAACGCGGCGCGGAGCGAGTGCGGCGTTGGAGCAGCTCGAGGGCGGATTGAGCAGGAGAATCGGCGCAATTGAAGAAAAGCTGCTTGATTTTGCAAGCGAACTTGCGGCAGCAATGGACTACCCGGAGGAAATGGAGGATGAGGTGCTTTCGGCTGCGCCGGAGGTGCTGAATTCGGCAATTTCCCGCATAAGGGACTTGATTGACAACGGGAATTGCAATAAAATTATACGCGAGGGGGCAAAGCTTGCCATTCTCGGAAGGCCGAATGTCGGAAAATCCAGCCTCCTAAATGCACTGATGAATGCGGAACGTGCAATCGTTACAAACATTGCGGGCACAACACGCGATGTTTTGGAAGAGAAAATCGATTTGCTCGGTTTGCCTGTTCGCATTGCCGATACGGCGGGCATTCACGAAACCGGCGATGCGGTTGAAAAAATCGGAATTGAACGCGCTCTGCACGAAGCTGCTTCCGCAGAATGTGTGCTGCTGCTGTTTGACGGTTCGGCGGGCATAACGCAGGAGGATGAGAGACTCGTTCAAAAAGTTCTCGGCATGAATTGCCGAAATATAATTTTTGTAATAAACAAATGCGATCTGTCGGATTGCGGGACGGCGGCTGAAAAGCTGAAAAATATTGCGCCCGAAAATGTCGGGAGCATAAGCCGAATCAGCTGCCGCACGGGTTTCGGACTGGATGAGCTGAAACAACGAATTGCGGAGGCGGTCGGGCTTTCCGAAGGGCGTGCGATAGTGACGAATGAAAGGCATATCGAGTGCCTGAGTGCGGCTTGTGCGGAACTCTGTGAGGCGGCGGAACTCTTTTCCAAAGGCGGGAATGCGGCCGAAATGCTTCTTCCGCAGACCGAGCTTGTTGCGGAATCGGTCGGGAATGCACTGCACTGCCTCGGCGAAATAAGCGGCAGAGAAGTTTCGGAGGAGCTTCTTGATCGCATTTTTGAACGATTCTGTGTCGGAAAATAGCTGAACGGAAATGCAGGGCGCGGCGAAGGCTGAACCCTGTAAGTTAGGAGCTGAAATGGACGAAACGGCAGTCTATCTTTTTAATCACGGCGAAAATTCATATGCTTATCGCGCGTTGGGTGCGCACGAGCGGAACACCGGAGGCATCCGCTATTGGGAATTCTCCGTTTTTGCACCGAATGCGGTTCGAATATCCGTTGTGGGCGATTTCAACAATTGGAAACAGGGCGCAAATCCGATGGAAAAATTCGGAGAAACGGGCTGTTGGAGCTGCCGTATTGCGGAGGCAGGAAAGGGCGACAGATACAAGTTTGCAATTACCGGCAGGGACGGGCAAACGGTGCTTAAATCCGACCCGTTCGCATTCCGTTCGGAACTTCGGCCGGGAACGGCAAGCGTGCTTCACGGCATTCCCCGGAATGTGTGGACCGACGGCGAATATCTTAAACTCCGTGCGCAGAGGAATCTTTTCACCGAACCGATAAACATATACGAGGTTCACGCCGGCTCGTGGAAACAGGGCATGAACTACTCTGAATTGGGACGCGAACTCGTCGATTACTGCGTAAGAATGGGTTATACGCATATTGAGCTTTTGCCGCTTGCCGAACACCCGCTGGATGACAGCTGGGGTTATCAGGTCACGGGCTATTATGCGGTCACGGCGCGTTACGGTGCGCCCGAACAGCTTGCGGAGCTTGTGGATTATGCGCACAAATGCGGCATTGGGGTTATAATGGATTGGGTTCCGGCGCATTTCACAAAGGATGAGAGCGGATTGCGCAGATTTGACGGAGGAACATTGTTCGAACCCGCAGAACCGCTCCGCGCCGAGATGCCGCAATGGGGGACGCTGCTGTTTGATTACGGGCGAAGCGAGGTTGTGAGCTTCCTGATTTCGAACGCTTTGTATTGGCTGCGCGAATTCCATTTTGACGGTCTGAGGGTCGATGCTGTGAGCTGTATGCTCTACCATGATTTTTGCAGGGATGAATGGCTCCCGAACCGTTTCGGCGGCAGAGAAAACCTTGAAGCGATAGAGTTCATTAAAAAGCTGAACGCTGCCGTGCACAGAGAGTGCCCGAACACGCTTATGATTGCGGAGGAAAGTTCGGCTTTCCCGAAACTTACCGAACCGGTTGCGTTCGGAGGGTTGGGCTTCGATTTCAAATGGAACATGGGGTTCATGAACGATACTCTGAAGTATTTCAGCGCGGATGCGGCGGAGAAACGAACCATGCACGAAAAGCTGACTTTCCCGATGGTATATGCGTTTTCCGAAAAGCATGTGCTGCCGTTTTCGCATGATGAGGTTGTTCACGGCAAATTATCCCTGATAAACCGCATGAAGGGCAGTTACGAACAAAAGTTTGAACAGCTGCGGCTTCTTTTTGCATATCAGCTCGCGCATCCGGGCAAGAAACTCAATTTTATGGGGAATGAGTTCGGGCAGTTTATAGAGTGGGATTTTAAAAAGCCGTTGGACTGGTTTCTTTTGGACTATCCCGCTCATGCGGCAATGCAGGAATTTTCATGCGCACTGAATTGGTTTTACCGCGGCACGCCTGCACTGCATCGCGAGGATGAAGGCTGGCAGGGGTTTCGCTGGCTGAGCGCGGATGATTGCGAAAATTCCGTCATTGCATTTGCGCGGATCAACGGAAGCGATACTGTTGCTGCTGTTTTTAACTTTTTGCCGAGGGAGCATTCGGCATACAGGCTGAATATCGGCGCATTGGCCGCGGAGCTTGGGACAGCAAAGAGCAGTACGCACAGAATTGGGTTCGAATGCGTGTTTTCAACACATATGCGCAGCGCGGTGACTGTTCGGGTTAAAGGCGGAAAGACAGGGCGGAGGCGAAAAAAAACCTTGGGTGAGGCCCGTCATACGGTGGATGAGCTGTACTGCGAAATTCCGCTTTACGGCTATGAGGGTGCATTTTACCGCTTAAAGCGTATCGATAAACCCGTTCTTGAAAAAAACAGGGGAAACGAATAGAAAAAACGTTTTCGCAAACAGGTTCCGCAAACGAAAAGACAGTTGAACAAACGGGGGGAACATATGCGCGGAGAAATTGACAACAGAACATTTTTCGCGGGAGCCGAAACACAGGTTCTTCCGTCCGAAAAGCGATTTCTGCTCGGCAGAGTCGCAATAATCGACCGTGTGGCCTGCCTTGACTGCGGGGACTGCGATTCGGCATGCAGCTTCGGCGCAATTGAACAGGGAAAAAACAATGCCGACGAAGCATTTGCGGGTCACAGGATTATTTACGAAAAATGCATAGGCTGCGGCGGCTGCCTGAGCTGCTGCGAAATGCGGGCAATTCGGCTTGCTGACGGGGCAAAAGGTGCGCTTGATGCGGAAATTACGGCGCGCCATGATGAAAATCCGCTGCCGGAACTCGGAAAACCCGTGGACGTGTTCAATGCTTTCGGCGAAAAAATCAGCGGAGGACGCGTTACCCAGGCTCTTGCGGGCTCAAACGCCGGGCGTGCGGCAACGATTCGGTTTCGACTCCCCCGCGAATTCCTGTCGGAGGGATGCTTTGCCCATGCGGTGCGGGAAGGCTGAATGCCGAAAGCTTCGGAACGCCGAAAGAAAATGCGAGATACGGAATTAATGAATCGGAGGATGCAAATGATAATTGTTGGAATATGCGGCGGCAGCGGCAGCGGCAAATCAACTTTTGCCGAAAGAATACGGGACGGTTTAAGCTGCTCGTGCGAAATCATGCGGCTTGATTGCTATTATTTTGACCAGGGCGGGAAGCCGTTTGAAGAACGTACAAAAGTGAACTACGATTCTCCAAAAATATTTGATTTCGATGAAATGCTTGCGGATATCCGCCTGCTGCTTGACGGAAAACCCGTGACGCGGAAGGGTTACAACTATGTAGAACACAGACGGGACGACAGCGAAGAGCTGATGTATCCGCCGGAGGTGCTGATAATCGAAGGAATCCATGTTTTTTATGATGACAGAATATGTGATGCAATGAATCTGAAACTGTTCATAAAAGTGGACAGCGATATTTGCCTGCTGCGGCGTATCGCACGGGATATGAACGAGCGCGGGCGTTCTCTTGAAAGTATTTCGGAGCAGTACAAAGCAACGGTGAAGCCGATGCGTGAAAAATACATCGACAGGTATATCGACAAGGCGGATGTTGTTGTTATGCGCGGCGGAATGAATGAACAGGCATTGAAAACGACGATATCCTATCTTAAGTCCTGCGTGAAAGAGCAAAGGCTTGCCGAATCCGAAAAAAACGAAAGCGACGGAAACGATTCCGAATAAATCGGAACAACTGCGGATGAACAATCACAATGAAAGAATAATACCCGTAATTGTAAAAGGGGGGAAAGGTTTTGAGTAAACTGCGCGCACTTTGGAGAAACGGCAGAGGGATGCTTTTTGTAGTTCTCGTCGGCATTGCTTTTTATGAAATGCTTGAGCATTTTTCGTCGGTGAGAGCTGTAATTTCCCGAACGACATCGGTTTTGATGCCGATATTGTGCGGACTGATGGTTGCATACATAATCAATATTCCCGCAACGATACTTCAGGGAACTCTGTTCAAAAAGGCTCATGCTGCCGGCAAAAAATACGTTGTTCCGCTCACGGTTGTGCTGAGCTATCTTATCGTGTTCGGCATTCTCACCGCCGTGCTTATTATTGTTATTCCGAAGGCGGCGGACAGCGTGAAAATCCTGTTTGACAATTTTGAAACATATTACAACAGTGCGGCAAAATGGGCGACCGAATTTTGGGAGGGATTGAATCTCAGCGACGAAGTTACGGCGCGTGCGGTTGAAATTTCAAACAAGATACTGGACAATGTGGAAGTGTTCACAACCAATCTTGCTCCGAAGCTTTTGGGTTACACTTTCAATGCGGTAAGCACGGTTGCGGACATTCTGCTTGCGCTTGCGTTCAGCATATACGCAATCCTTGATAAAAACCGCCTGCTTGCACATTCACGGCGGTTCGTAAGGAGCGTTTTCAATGAAAAGCATTCAAGCGGGATTCTTGAAGTTTTTTCGTATGCAAACCTGACTTTTCGCGGTTATTTTGCCGGACAGATAACAAGCTGCACGATAATCGGCATATTGTGCTATATCGGAATGCGGATCATGAACATGCCGTTTCCGGAGATGATAAGCGTGTTTATTGCTGTATTCGCAATGATTCCGATACTCGGCCCGTGGCTCAGCACGATTCCGAGTGCATTCATAATCCTTATGACATCACCCGGAAAGCCTGAACTTGTGCTGTATTTTGTGATAATGATTATCATAATACAACAGATTGACAACAACCTTGTTTATCCCCGCGTGGTCGGCGATGCGGTTGGACTGTCAAGCGCGTGGGTTCTCGGAGCGGTCATTCTCGGCAGCGGTTTGTTCGGCATTGCAGGCCTTATTTTTGCCGTTCCTGTCACGGCTGTGCTTTATCGTCTGCTTGCGGACTGGACAAACGAACGCGCAAGGCAGCGGGGGGTTCCGATCATCGACACCGTGCCCGGCGTGAAATACGATCTGCGCGGGCATGTTCGCCGCAGCTTTAAAAAGAAAAAAAATAATGCTTCGTCCGGCTCCGGAAGGCTGAGAACCAAAGAGACAAAAACCGAAACGGGCGAAACGGCAGCTGCGGACAAAGCGGGCAGAACCGAAAAATCCGAAAACGAAAACAGTGATAATAAGTGAATAAAAAATTGCGAAAAGAGGGGTAAAAATGAAATCGCAATCACATCCTTTCAAGCATCTCCGCACGGTTTTGCGGCATCGCCGTGCGGTGTTCCGCCATTGCGTTTTGGCAGGCATACCGTGGCAGGGAATCAAACATGACTTGTCAAAATTTTCGCCCTCGGAATTTATTCCGAGCGCAAGGCATTATGACGGGACACGCAGCCCGAACGAACTTGAACGCGCAGAATACGGCTGCTCATTTGCGTGGATGCACCATAAGGGGCGCAACAAGCACCATTTTGAGTACTGGACGGATTACAGCCCGATAACAAAGCGCATGTCTCCGGTTAAAATGCCGCTTCGGTATGTTGTTGAAATGTTCTGTGACAGAGTGGGGGCGTGCAAAACCTATAAGGGGAAAGCGTACACTTCGAGCGACCCGTACGATTATTTTATGCGCGGGAACGCAAAAAACGCAATGCACCCGGAAACGGCGGCTTTGCTTGAAAAACTGCTTGTGATGCTTCGTGACGACGGGGAGAAAAAAGTTTTCCGCTACATTCGAAAAGAACTGATGAAGAAACGGGACTATTGAACGGCGAAAGCATGATTTTAAATATCTGTACACAATTTGCCGCAAAGAATTCGTAAAAATTAGCAATTTGGGGCTTGCGGTTCGGCGGGCATATGTGCTATTATTAAACCGACGGAAAGCAAAGCCGAAGGGCTGAGCTTCCCGGAAAAATACAAGCTGCGGACTTCTGCCGCATTTCAGTCGAAATTCAGGAACATGCTTTCCGAATGCGCGGAATGCTGCGGCCCGAAAGAGTGAAAGGAAAAAACATGAAAAAATATTCCAAAATCGCAAGAATCGCCGCGTTCGCGCTGGCAGTCGTGATGCTGTTCGCCTTTGCGGGCTGCAGCGGCAAAAAGGATAACAACAACAAGAACAACGGCAGCGGCAACAACGGCGGCGGCAGCGGCGAAAACAGAACCGCTCCCTCCAACACGCCCGTTCCTGCGCCTTCAACAAAAACTCCTCAGATGAACGATGATATGAAATCCCTTAACGAGCTCTTTGTCGGAATTCAGGCGGGAACGACCCCGATCACCGGCATTACGGTTAAAACAAGCTATTCAAATCCCAACGGCAACCCTCTGGAGTTTGATGCTGCAAATATCCCTGCGGAGCAGCAGGAGCTTTACAACAAAATAATCGATTTCATTAAGGGCGTTAAAATCAGTTTTTCGGCCTGCAATTGGGACAAGTTCCTGAACGTGATCGGTGCGGCACCGGAAAGAAAAACCAATGAAGCCGCATTGACAACGACGATGGTCGAGAAGGGTTCGGACAGCGTTATCTACATCAAAACCGAAAGTCAGACCCTTGCATTGACTTTCATCAACGACGGTACGATTCTCCTTGCCGGATGCACCTTTGATGCGGGTGCGGCGGAAGGCAAAATCACTCCCTCCGCAACCCTTATCTGCAGCAGCTTCGACATGAATTATACAATGCAGCTGCGCAGCCTGTTCGGAGTGAAGTAAAACATCCGGGTTGAAGGCCGGCAGTCGGATAAAGTATATGAAAACCCGCTCCGCATGTTTCATGTGTTGGGAGCGGGTTCTTATATTAAAAATGACGTTTGACCGAAACGCAGCCCAAACCGGCACAGCCTGTTCGGAAATATTGAATGCGTGCATTGATAACGGGGGTACTGTGCATTAAAAAGCAATGAAGGTAATATGAATTTTGAAATATCTTTTGACTTTATAATTTTTGAAACCGAACGTCTGCTGCTGCGCGAATTCAACGCCGATGACGTCGACGCGGTATATGCCTATGCGGGCGATGCGGAGAATACAATTTACATGGACTGGGGTCCCGCAAGCCGTGAGGAGGTTCGGAATTTCGTTCAATCCCGCCTTGCACAGCAGATAACGGAACCGCGGCGCATTTTTGATTTTGCCGTTTGCATCAAGGCGACGGGCCGGCTTATCGGCAGTATGGGCTTGTTTTTGGGCGATGACGGGCAGCAGGCGGAACTCGGCTACACGATTAACAAAGCATTTTGGGGCAAGGGATATGCCTCCGAAGCAGCGAAGGGAATGCTTCAATTCGGCTTCATGAACCTTAATCTGCACCGCATAAGCGCAAGGTGCGACAGCATGAACACTGCCTCGGAACGAGTTATGCAGCGTCTCGGAATGCGATTCGAGGGCGAAGCGAAGTCCGCCGAATACGTGAGAGTACGCGCGCGACGGCAGTGGCGCAGCGTAAAGCACTATGCAATGCTGCAAAAAGAGTTCCTGAATCGAATGATCGACGGGGAAGATGTTTGACTCGGCCGTGACTGAAAAACGCCCTGCATGTGTGCATTATGCGGCTATATTTTATATTTGACCGCAAAGGCTTTTTAATGCGTAAAAAAGCAGCTTGTTTTGACAAAAACATCCTAAATATATTTGCAACCGCGGCTGCAACAGGCTACAATGTAACCATGGAAAACGTGCGCACAGGGTCTTGTGGACGGCGAATGCGGGCGGTTTCGAATATATTTTTGCACAAAGGTGCGTTTCACGGGTTTCAAAACGGAGCGCTGCGGCAGCGGACACGGCGCAGAGAACTCCGCAGAAACCGAATTTGATTTTTCCGCACGGATTTTCAAGGAGGATTATATTATGCAGACAGCAAACCGTATGCAGGGCGTTTCAGGCAGCGCGATCAGGGAGCTTTTCAAGCTTCTGGGTGATCCGAACATCATCTCTTTCGGCGGCGGCAATCCCGCGAAAGAGTGCTTCCCGAAGGAAGAGATCCGCACAATTACCGATGAGCTGCTCAGAGATAAATCCGATATTTTGCTTCAGTACGGTGCGACCGAAGGCTATCTGCCGCTGCGCCGCGCATATCTCGACAGCATTCTTCCCGACAGCGGGCTGCACGGCGAGCTTGACAATGTTCTTTCGCTGACCGGTTCGATGCAGGGGCTTGATCTTATTTGCAAAACCGTCATAAATCCCGGTGATGTTGTGCTTGTTGAAGAGCCGAGTTTTCTCGGTGCGCTGCAAACTTTCCATGTTGCGCAGGCGAAGCTTGTCACCGTTCCTCTTCATCCGGACGGAATTCACATCGATGAGCTTGAGGCGGTCGTTCGTGAACACAAGCCCGTGATGTTTTACACAATTCCCACCTTCCAGAACCCCACAAGCTGGGTTTCCGGCGTTGAAGTGCGCAGGCGCATTGCGGAGCTTGCTGCCGAGTTTGACATGCTCGTAATCGAGGATGACCCCTATGCCGCGCTCCGTTTTTCCGGCGAAAAGCTGCCCACAATCAAAAGCTTTGACATGAGCGATAATGTTATCGTTCTGACCAGTTTTTCAAAAACGATTTCCCCCGGTCTGCGCGTTGCGCTCTGCTTCGGCAACAAGGATCTCATCCGCAAAATGACGATAGCAAAACAGGGCAGCGATACTCACTCGCCGAACCTTAATCAGGCAATCGTTGCCGAATACATCAATCGCGGCTTTATGCCGAAACATATAGAGCATATATCGGGCGTTTATTCCCGCTCAGCCCGCATTATGACCGATGCGATGGCTGAGCATTTCCCCGAATGGGTTCACTTTGAGCAGCCCGTCGGCGGTCTGTTCATCTGGTGCACCCTTCCCGAGGGCTGGGATGCAAACGAAATCTTCAAGCGTGCGGTCGAGCGCAAAGTTGCGTTCGTTCCCGGTGCGCCTTTCTTCACAACCCCGGGCAAAGGTCAGAACACCTTCCGCCTGAACTTCTCCGCAGAGCCCGAGGAGCGCATTCGCGAGGGCATAAAGCGGTTGGGCGACCTTCTTAAGGAAATGGCGGAAGAACAGAAATAAAATTCGGTTCAAAAACCACCAAATCCACCGAAAGGATAATTTATATAAAATGGAGAACAACGAAATTGCCGCAAACGGCATGATTTCAGAAAATACAGAAAATACAGAGAATACAGAGAATACAGAGAACAAATGCGCCGAAAAAACAAACGGGGTTGCAGGCCCCGGGCGCAATGCATACGATGTTCTGAACGAGCGCGGATTCCTTAAACAGTGCTCACACCCGGAGGAGCTTCGCGAACTTCTCGGCAAAGAAAAGCTGACGTTTTACATCGGCTTTGATCCCACGGCGGAAAGTCTCACCGTCGGTCACTATGTTGCAATGTGCGTTATGGCGCATATGCAGAAATGCGGGCATCATCCCATCGTGCTTCTCGGCGGAGGCACGGCAATGATTGCCGATCCGTCCGGAAAGACGGAGCTGCGCAAACTGCTCAGCGTTGAAGAGCTTGACAACAATGTTGCCGGCATCAAAAAACAAATGGAGCGGTTGGTTCGCTTCGACGGAGAAAACGGTGCTGTTATCGTGAACAATGCGGACTGGCTCCGAAACCTCAACTTCATGGATTTCATGCGCGATATCGCCGTGCATTTCTCCGTGAACGAAATGCTTCGTGCGGAATGTTACAAACAGCGTTTCGAACGCGGGCTGACCTTCTTCGAATTCAGCTACATGCTTATGCAGAGCTATGACTTCCTCTGCCTGAACCGCAAATACGGCTGCGAGCTTGAAATGGGCGGCGACGATCAGTGGAGCAATATCCTCGGCGGTGCGGATCTTATCCGCCGCAAGGAACGCAAGCGTGCATACGCTCTTACGACCCGCCTTTTGACTACGGCGGACGGCAAGAAGATGGGCAAAACCGAAAAGGGTGCCGTATGGCTTTCCAAAGAGCGCACAAGTGTGTATGATTTTTACCAGTACTTCCGCAATGTTAACGATGCGGATGTTAAAACCTGCCTGAGTCTGCTGACCTTCCTGCCGATGGACGAAATCGAAGCGCTTTGTGCGGAAGGCGCAAATATCAACGAGGCAAAGCGCGTGCTTGCTTACACCGTAACAAGCCAGGTGCACGGCGAGGACGAAGCCAAAAAAGCCGAGGAAGCTGCGCTTGCGCTGTTCGGCGGCAAGGGCGACCTTACCCATATGCCCACCGTTGCGCTTTCCGATGCGGACATTGAAGAAAGCGGCATGAGCATCACGCGTCTGCTTGTGCTTGCAGGCATTGAAAAATCCAACTCTGCCGCAATAAGATCCGTTCGCGAGGGCGGCATCAGTGTTAACGACCGAAAGGTTACGGACACAAAGGCGGTTTTGGACAGTGCCGAACTTGCGGACGGAATCATCCTTAAAAAAGGCAAAAAAACTTTTGTAAGGCTGATTCACAAGGACTGATTCGGCGGATTTTCAACGCCTCTGTCGGGCGCTGCACCGTAACTGATTTATAAAAATAAACATTCTTTCAGCGGAGTGTCCTTTGATGTTCACTGCGCACTCCGCAAAAGTAACTCGATATGGCATTGAAAGCATTCAAAACCCCTGCTGCGGCATCCGAAACGGAGTTTGTTGTTAACAAATCGCGTTTCATCGGAAGAG
>FR879692.1:0-8068 GCA_000435055.1 Clostridium sp. CAG:138
GATTCGGTTTTCATTCATCACAATTGTCGGATGTCGCCATGCAGACATATTGACACAAAGCACAAATTAGTATAAGATTATAGTACAAATGCAGCGGCAGTGCAATTCAACCGATAAAACCGGTCATGCTGCGTCCGTTTCCGATTCTGTCGGTCAAAGGCACAAGCCGCAGCACAGCAAAAAATCTTTGGAGGCAAAAGATGTATCCTTATATAAACCTTTTCGGGCTGAGTATTCCGAGTTATGGATTGATGATGGCATTGGCATTCATTGCGGCCATTCTTATTGCATACCATCGAACAAACAAAGCCGGACTTGACACCGATGCGTTGCTGACGCTTGCAATAATAACGCTCACATGCGGCCTTGCCGGTTCATATCTGCTTTACATTTTTGTTACTTATTCCCTCAGTGAAATCTGGGGAAGCATTGTTGACGGCAGCTTCAGTGTTTTCAAAAGCGGCGGATTGGTATTCTACGGAGGGCTCATCGTCGGCGTGCTTTCCGGTTGGATATATCTGCACGCAAAAAAAGCCAGCTTCTATGAATACGCGGCTGTTATTGTTCCCGCAATTCCGCTTGCACACGCCATTGGGCGAATCGGCTGTTTCCTTGCCGGATGCTGTTACGGGCGAATAGTTGACACTCCGATTTCCGTATACTACCGCAATCCGATCGGCGGTGCACCTGTCGGTGTTCCTGTTTTTCCGATTCAGCTTATCGAATCCGCATGTAATATCCTGGTGTTTATTATTCTGCTCATATACACACGCAAACGGTTGAAGGCAGGGAGTGTTCTGTTCCTTTATGCCATTCTGTACGGCATTGAACGTTTCTGCCTTGAGTATTTCCGCGCAGATGAGATCCGCGGAATTTTCCTTGGCCTGTCAACTTCGCAGTGGATCAGCATCGCAATGATAATATTCGGCATCGTAGGTTTTGTTTTGGCTCATCGCCGCGAGAATCGCATAAACAAAGCGCAAAGCGGCGAGCAAATTCAAACCGAACCGTTGAGCGATAATATTCATTCGGAAAATTCGCCTTCCAACGTCGGTTGATGCTCTCGTTTGCTCAGCAGCAACCAAATTGCAATGCATTATTTTAACCGCTGCATTAACCTTGAATAACGATGCACAAATTTTCAGGTTATTTTTTACAGGACCGCCGCTCAAGGCGGTTTTTTTTTTTAGCGTACTGTGGTATATAATTTATTGTCTTTTCTTTAAGCGTACTGTGATATATAATCTATTTTAGTTTTTTTAACCGAAATTGATGTTTTTTATGAAAGGATTCTGTATAATACAACCATAAAAAGAGAAGGGAGAATAACCAATGTCCGCAGAACGATCGATATCCGGCAACACAAGACGGCAGCTGATTTCTGCAATCAAGCAGCTGATGTCCACTCAGTCGTTCCGCTCAATTCGCGTGAACGATATTTGCGACCTCTGCCATATAAACCGCAAAAGTTTCTATTATCACTATAAAGACAAGTTCGACCTTGTCAACAACGTGTTCTATACCGAGTTCATCCTGCCCGCATCCCAAAAGCATTATGTTTCTGATTGGGATCTGCTTTCCGACATGAGCCGTTATATGTACGGCTGCAAAGCATTCTATCGAAATGCACTGCTCATTCGCGGACAGAATTCTTTTTATGATTATTTCACGGCAACGCTTGAGAGCATATGCGCAGCACTTGCGGCAAGTTCGCCCGGATGTACCCGAAACTCCGCAAAGTTTCTTTCCCGAATGCTTGCAAGCGCATTTGAGTATTGGCTCAACGAAAAGGATCCCTTAAGTCCGGAGAGTTTCATTGCAACGATTCGTCCGCTGCTGCTCACATCCGGAAAAGGTCTTTCGGCAGTTGCAGGCTACGGATCTGACTTTGCCGCACTTACGCCCAACGCCTGACTTGATCCAAACATCCAAGTCGGTTTGACTCAAGACAGGCTCTAAGCATGGTTCTGTCATGTTTTCCGTTCATGCCTCTGTATTATCGGCATGGATAACGTTTGCAATGTTCCTTTGCAGGTTTTTTCCTTCCTGCATTTTCATCGTCGGTACCGCCCTGCTGCTTTTGTTGTTTTTTCGGCAGGGCGGTCTTTGCTTCAAAAGCGCACCTCGGAGCCGCCGAACAGGGTCTTTTCCCCTGTTTTGGAACCCACACACAAAAAAGAGGCTCTTTTTTCGATAAAAAAGTCCAAAATAAAATATATATTGCGTTCAGGTATTTGTCATTCATGACATTAGTGCTATAATAGTATTCATAACCGAATGACGGCTCACCCCGTCCTTTAAATTCAAGGAGGTTCACTTATGGTCAAACTAACCATTGATGAGAATCGCTGCAAGGGCTGCGGCCTCTGTGTGCGTGCATGTCCCAAGAAACTTCTTGAGCTTGCAAAACAAAAGCTCAACGAAAAGGGTTATCACCCCGCAATGATGACTGACCCCGAAGCATGTGTTGCCTGCGCAAGCTGCGCACGCACCTGCCCCGATGCAGTTATCACCATTGAAAAAGAGTAGGAGGAAAAGAACATGGCAAAGAAATTGATGAAGGGCTGCGAAGCTGTTGCAGAAGCTGCTATTCAGGCAGGCTGCCACTACTTCTTCGGTTATCCCATCACTCCCCAGAACGATATTCCCGAATACATGGCGCGTCGCCTTCCCCAGGTGGGCGGCTGCTTCCTCCAGGCAGAGAGCGAAGTTGCTGCAATCAACATGGTCTACGGCGCAGCAGCTGCCGGTGCAAGGTGCATGACAAGCTCCTCCAGCCCCGGAATCAGCCTTAAGCAGGAGGGCATGACCTATCTTGCAGGCGCAGAGCTTCCCTGTGTTGTTGTTAACATGGTTCGCGGCGGCCCCGGATTGGGTTCCATTCAGCCCTCCCAGGGCGACTATTTCCAGGCAACCCGCGGCGGCGGACACGGCGATTACCATCCCATCGTTCTCGCTCCCGCTTCCGTTCAGGAAACCGTTGATCTCATGCAGGATGCATTCGACCTTGCAGACATCTACCGCACTCCCGTTATGATTCTTGCCGACGGTATCATCGGTCAGATCATGGAACCCGTTGAGTTCCACGAGAAGAAGGAAACCCGCGAGCTTCCCGCAAAGGACTGGGCAGCAACCGGTTGGAGTCCCGCAAGCAATCGTCCCCGTGCAATCGTCAACTCTCTCTACATTGAAGTTGAAGAGCTTCAGGATCTGAACGACAGGCTTCAGGCAAGGTATCAGCACATTCGTGAAAATGAATCCCGCGCTGAGCTTTACAACACCGAAGGTGCGGAAATTATCGTTTGCGCATACGGCACCGTTGCCCGCATTTGCAAAGCCGCAATCGGTCTTTGCGCAAAGCAGGGCGTTAAAGTCGGTCTGTTCCGCCCGATCACCGCATGGCCCTTCCCCGAGAAGCAGCTTGCGAAAGCAATGGCTCAGGACAGCGTAAAGAAAGCAATCGCTGTTGAAATCAGTGCAGGTCAGATGCTTGAAGATGTCAAGCTGACCGTAAACGGCACCAAGCCCGTTGAGTTCTACGGCAAACCCGGCAGCTACACGCCGACAGCCGAAGAAATCGCAGAATATATCATGAAATCAAGGGAGGCTTAATTATGCAGACCGTATTTAAGAAAACCCCTATCCTGACCGACGCGGTGCTTCATTATTGCCCCGGCTGCGGTCATGGTATCGTTCACAGGCTCGTTGCAGAAGTTGTTGACGAGCTTGGCATTCAGGATCGCACAATCGCAATCGTTCCCGTCGGCTGCGCAGTATTCGGATATAAATACTTCAATCTCGACTCCATCGAGGCAGCACACGGAAGAGCGCCCGCCGCTGCAACCGGTGTTAAGCGCACCAACCCCAACAATGTTGTTTTCACATATCAGGGTGACGGCGACCTTGCTTCCATCGGCACGGCTGAAATCGTTCACGCTGCACACCGCGGCGAAAAGATCACCACGATCTTCATCAACAATGCAATTTACGGCATGACCGGCGGTCAGATGGCTCCCACGACTCTTGTCGGACAAAAGACCACAACCAGCCCCTACGGCCGTGATAAGGATCATTGCGGCAGCCCCATCCGCATCGCGGAAATGCTCGCAACCATTGAAGGCAGCGCATACATTGAGCGCGTTGCCGTCAACTCCCCCGCTAACATCGTCCGCGCCAAGAAGGCTATCAAGAACGCTTTTGAGTGCCAGCTCGCAGGCAAGGGCTTCAGCCTTGTAGAGGTTCTGTCCAACTGCCCCACAAACTGGGGTATGAGTCCCGTAGAATCTATGGAATGGCTCGAAAAGAACATGATCCCCTATTATCCTCTCGGCGTTAAGAAAGACATCACCAAGGAGGTATAAGTTATGCTTTGGACTAATATTTTCGCAGGCTTCGGCGGTCAGGGCGTTTTGCTCATCGGTCAGCTCCTTGCGTATGCCGGCATGTATGAGGGCAAAAATGTCAGCTGGCTTCCCTCCTACGGCCCTGAAATGCGCGGCGGTACCGCAAACTGCTCCGTTGTTGTTTCCGATGAACCCGTTGCGTCCCCCGTTATCAACAAGTGCGACTGCGTTATCGCGATGAACCGCCCCTCTCTCGACAAATTCGAGCAGAATGTTCTTCCCGGCGGCAAGCTGTTCATCAACAGCTCCATCATCGACAAAAAGGCAACCCGCACCGATATCGATGTCTACTACGTGCCCTGCAACGAAATTGCAGACAAGCTCAACAACCCCAAAGTTGCAAACATGGCAATGCTCGGTGCGTACCTTGAAGCAACCAAGGCTGTTCAGACCAAGAGTGTTCTTGATGCACTGCTCTATAAACTGGGCGAGAAGAAAGCTGCACTCATCCCCCTCAATGAAGAAGCAATCGAAGCAGGTGCTGCAAGCATCCGTAAATAATTCGGTTTCTTTTTGATATTTTTCAAGTTGAGCACGGGCTTATGCTCTGACAGGGCTCAGCTTATGAATCCATGCTGCACCGCACAGCCGCAGATCAGGTTGTGCGGTGCGCTTTTTATATCTGATTCGACACTGCACCGCTAAACTGTTTGATTCTTTTCAATACAAAACAAGGACAAGCCGGATTTGTCTCCGACCGTCCCTTTCATAAAAACAGGCTGTTTTTCAGTTCAATTTTTTTCACAAATCAGTTTTAAACCGATTTAGGCTCAATCGCAGTATCCGAATGCGCCGAATGACAGATTTCATGCCATTCACAGTCTCCGCAGACAGTTTT
Source organism: Clostridium sp. CAG:138 (assembly GCA_000435055.1). Taxonomy (GTDB): domain Bacteria; phylum Bacillota; class Clostridia; order Christensenellales; family CAG-138; genus PeH17. Next base: position 5,242 of record FR879692.1, read on the forward strand.
AAAAAGCAGTGCATCAGCCATAATGTATTTAGCTTTTTCGGAAAGTGCTCCCCATTTCAACACCGTGCCCGGTTCAACTTTTAAAAGACGCATTGCCGCCGAGTCATATCTTTTGACCTTTTCCGCACATCGGCAGCACACGTCATCCGAATTCTGCGGTTCGGTGCGGTTTGGGCAGGCCTTGCAAACGGCATCGCTTGCCGGCACAATTTTGATATCGGCATCAGGTTTAAGTTTACGAACTATAGTGTTCATATTATCAATAAACTCTTCACTGTATCCGCTTTGCCGATAATTCAGGATGCAAAACACATGATGCGGGCGTAAAATTTGAAAATCATCCATTTATGGCAGTACCCCCGTCACACGCGCACCAGCAGATAGCCATCCTGTCCCATCGGCACTTCACACACGGTTTTGCCGTTAAGGAAAGCATAACATCCGCCGCGCGTATTGTCAGCATCGCATATGCTGTTCACAAGGAAAACGGGACGCGGAATCTTTTTTGCCTGCTCGGCATACTCATTAACAAGTTTTGTGCGCCACATTTCCGTGTTGTATGTTACATATACGGGATAAAGCAAAAAATCAAATTTTTCTTTGTTTATCTGTTCAATGTTTTCCTCGTACCATAAGTCCCCGCAAACGGCAAGGGCGATTCGTTTACCCATATATGTAAAGGTTTTGAAACCATCGCCCTCCTTATAGTGCTCATCGGTAATATCATACTCCTTCCATCCTTTTGAAACGCGACGGAAGTTGTTTACGATTTCTCCATTCTTTCCGATGAACATATACGAGCTGTAAATCGCCTCATCGCAGAGTTCGTAATAACCGAACGAAACCGCAACGGAGTATTTTTTTGCTGTGTATCGCAGCATCTTTATCGGCTGTGAATCAACGCTCACAGCAACTGTTCTATCCCTTTCGAAATTCCATTTCAAGCTGTTAAAGCCCTGAAGATAACTTTCTCCGAACGCAACAAGGTCAACTTTTTTTCGGAGTGAGGCAAGTGCCTTTTCAATACGATTAACATTCAGTGCTATTGAATCATCAAGCGTTGGTTGAGAAGCAAGTGCAATTTTCATGTTATTAACGTCCTGTCTCTTTTCGTCAGTGAATTCTTTTTTTCACAAATTTTATGTAAACGCATCGAAATGCCTGCCCCCATGCACGCTCTGTGCAAAAGGAGCAGGCGTGTCATGCATTAATTTTGGCAGAGAATCAGAATCTAACCTTTAATGCATTTTATCTGAGTCAATCGGCAATCATTGCTGCGCGAAGAATCATGGTCGCATCGGTGATTGAAACCGTGCCGTTACCGTCAAAGTCCGCCGCAAGGATCTGAGTATCGGTCAGCGCAGCCGTTCCCATTGCATAACGCATTGTCATGAGCGCATCGGAAATGGTTATTCTGCCGTCGTTGTCAACATCGCCGAGAGTGTACGGCGGGTTTACGTACGTAATGGAGATATCGTCAACCCAGCCTTTGTCCTGTCCCTTATTGACGGAACCGTCCTTTTCGTAGGACCATTTGAATATGTAGTTGCCGTCGGAAGGAGCAGTGTACTCATAACGGTTCCATATTGTGGTTTCGCCGGAGATGTTTTCAACGACGTTGCCGTTTACATAGAACTTGAGCTTATCATAATTCGCCTCGCTGCTGACTGCCCATGCAAAAGTGAGCTTATCACCGGCGGAAAGGTGAATCGTGTCCATTGTGACAGCGGACTGACTGTTGCCTGCGCCGCTGTTGGTGCTTGCGCCGGCAAGACGTGCACTGAAAGTCGTCATATCAATCTGCCATGCATACGTTCCGGTCGAGACAAAGTTCAGATTGCCGCCCTGCACGTTAAGTGCATCGTTAAGGCTCGGGTAATAGTTGACGGTTACGGAAATCGTTGCGGTAAATGACGCACCCGTGTCCTTATCAGTCGCAGTTGCGGTAACGGTTGTTGTACCTTCTGCAACGCCGGTTACGGTTGCTTTTGTCATGCCGCCGCGGACGGTTGCAATGTTTTCGTTCGCGCTTGTCCAAACAACTTCATAGTTATTTGCGTTTGCAGGTTCACGAACGATATTCAGTGCAGCGCCGAAACCCTGATAAGTTTCAATTTCCTGTTCCGCAAAGCTTATTCCCTGAAGCTCGACAGGTTCAAGAGAACCGCCTTCACCTTCGGTAATCTGTGCAGTGCTGATGTTGTATGCATAGTCGCCCACCTTTGCATAAACCGTTGTGCGATTGCCGACGTCAAACTCAAGCATGGTGAGTGCTCCGCGGGTCGTTTCTTCAACGGCAGCAGAGGTGATAAGGTTTGTGCAGGCACTGTCTGAATAGATGCCGACATAGGATACGTAATGATTATCGCTTACGTACAGCATAAGCTGACCGTTCTGCATGTTCCAGTAAACAACTTCGGGTTCCTGTGTATCAACGGTTATCGGGATTTCCCAATAAGCGCATTCATTTGCGGAAGGGTTGAATTCATCATAGGAATGCATGTAAGCTGTCATCCTGAGTTTTACGGTTGTTCCGTTAGGCAGGTTGCTGCCGTCCCAGTCGGGAAGCTCTTCTTCGTACGTTCCGAGAGGTTCGATATCAGTATACCAGCTCTTCTCACTGCACTTGCGTGCCCACGGCACCTGAAGGTTGTAATACTCTTCGTTTGTCTGTGCGTTCACGATTGAATACTCAAAGTATTCGCAGTTGCGGAGCAGATAGTTGTATGCCGTGTCAACCGCATCCATCTTGCCGTCGCCGTTGGGGCTTATGCTTGCGCGGTCAAACAGGAAGTTTTCAGTGTCGGTAAAAGGATTTTCACCGAAT
>FR879692.1:8106-69752 GCA_000435055.1 Clostridium sp. CAG:138
TAATTTTTCCGCCGCCGATGGAAGACCCGGCGGTGTTGATGCCCCATTCAGCGGGAATAGGATCGCCGTTTCCGAGATATTCGTCATAATAGAAATCTCTGTCAAGAACGCTTGCCTTTTCCCAATCGCCGTAGAATCCGAGATAGGGAACCGAAAGGTTCACATCGCCTGCAAGAGTAACAAAGCCCTCTATATATGCACCGTTGGGGAACTTTTCGTTCAGCGTTGCGGCATAACCGCTTACATTAACGGTAACGTTCACTGTTGTTCTGCCGTTCGCGGGAACGGTTACGGACTGAGGAACAGTAACATTCACGTTGTTAGTGATGTTCGAAGCAGAGCCCGCCATAGTGTAATATGACTGCCCTCCGATGGATACCGTGCCGGTGTTTTCAGTCAGAACATAAACTGTGGGAGTATAGGTCTTTGCAGTGCTGCCGAAGTTTACAATGTCAAAGCTGAAATTGAAAATACCGGTACGATCGTCGTCATCACCGAGTTCGATTTTCGGACGGAGACTGCCTTCAACCTCAATATAAGCCTTTGTGTTGATTGCAGCAGTAAGATTTGCCTGACCTGCGCCCTGCCAACGGGGAGAATACGGAGTGTTTCCGGACTTGCTGGGAACGGCAGTGCTCATAAGCAGGGTGTTTACCATCTCCATGCGTGCCTGTTCGGAAAGGGATGGGAACGCTGTGTTGACGTACTGATTGACAAGAACCATGCTGCCCGCAATATGCGGAGAGGCCATGCTCGTGCCGCTCTTTGTGCCGTAGTTGCTGTAGGAGTACTGAGAATCCGTTGCCGCACGAATGTTGTCGCCGGGAGCCATGATTTCAGGTTTGATGCTGAGGTCGGCCGTTGTGCCCCAAGAGCTGTAGCTTGTGGGAGTCGCCGAAGAGCTGTTGCTGCTTGCCGCAACTGAAAGAGAACCGCCGAGGGTGCTGGGGCTTGCAACAACGCCGTTGTCCATGTTGAATGTGGGCTGTTTGCTGCCGTAATTATTGCCCGAACCCGCAGTACCGCTGTTGCCCGCCGCAACTGCGCAATTCACGCCGTGTGCGGTAAGAAGAGCAAAAACTTCTTCCATATCTGCCTCACCCTGAGTGAAGCCGTTGTCCGAGCCGAGACTCATATTGAGTGCATCAACTTCAAGCCAAGCGCAGTCTTCAAGTGCCGCAAGGATCTCGGTCCATGCCGCGCCGCCGTTCTGGAAAACCTGCATGGATATGATCTGTGCATTATATGCAACACCGCGTGACGAACTGTCGCAGCCGGCAGCAATTGAACTTACATGCGTGCCGTGATCACTGCCTGCATTTGCATGACTTACATCCGTATTGCAGGCATAATAGTTAAATGTGAACGGAAGCTTTGCGCTGTGGTACAGCGTTGCGCCGGTCAGAGTGCCGTTATAGCGTTCCTCCGCGCAGAGATCGTAGCGGTTGAGCACGCTTTGAATTCCTGCCGCATCGAAATGCGGATCCTGCGGTGCGGTTGCAAAATTCGTGTGATTAACTTTGATTCCGGTGTCAATAACCGCGATCGTCTGTCCCTGTCCGGTGTAGCCCAAGGCCCACATGTCATCCGCGTTTATGAAGCCCACGGAAGTGCTGAGCTTTGTGGGGTTTCCGTCGGGCTTTGCGTCCTCGGGAAGCTCATATTCGGCTGCGCGATAACAATCCTCAACGCCGTTGAGCTTTTTAATCTCTTCAATGAGACGATACTCTCCGCGGAACGAAAAACCGTTGAACAGAAGCGTGTAGTGATAGGAAATTTCGAGATTTCCGCCCTTAACGAGCTTCTTGTTGATTGCCGCAAAAAGCTTGTCCTGCTTTGCAGCAAGCGCTTTTGACATTTCTGCGGAACGCTCATTCGATACATCGGTCTTTGCAAGAACCGGTGCATCCTTCAGCTTTACGATGATCGGAACGATCTCATCGGGTTCGGCGGCAGGTTCGCTGCTGCGCGTGCGTGCCGGCGAGTCATTTTCAAGTATGCTCACCGGAGCTGCGTTTGCCTCCCTCGGCATGAAGCCGACGAAAGAAAACGCCATTGCCGCGACCATAAGCATCGCGACAAGCTTTGTCAAGGTTTTCTTCATGGATTTCCTCCGTTTTTTATTCAAACGCGGATGATCCGCATTTGTTTCATTGATAATGCAGTGATGGTTTTCCGCCAAAACAAATCAGTTTTCGTCGGCGGGCACAATGCCGTTCATCATGCTCCCGATTCGGAAGCATTCGATTTTAACGCTTATTCCTGAAAAAAGCTGTCAGTAAATTTCGGCACTCTTCTTCCCGAATGCCCCCAACGTACGGAATATTGATATTCGTCATCCCGCACGACAGTTCGCACCTTGAAACACAGCATCCGGCCTCGGGGTCAAACGCACCGAAGACAACCGCCGCAATGCGAAAATTCATTATCGCACCCATGCACATTGCGCAGGGTTCGAGCGTAACGTAAAGTATGCAGTCGTTCAGGCGGCGAGTGCCAAGTTTTTTTGCTGCTGCGCTGAGCGCAAGCAATTCTGCATGCGCGGATGCATCGCTGCGTGTTTCAACAAGGTTGTGTGCGCGGGATATGATTTCTCCGCCGCAAACAACGCATGCACCTACAGGAACTTCCCCCGCCGCCGCGGCAGTGCGGGCTTCATCCAGCGCATCGAGCATATATACTGTTGAAATCTCGTTTTGTTCCTTCATCACTCAATTATATCATATTTTGAGTCGAAATGGAACAACCTAATAACAAAAATGTGTACTTTCGGAGGCAATAATTTTTCATGGATGAACGTTTCCCCGCAATAAAGGCCTGTGCCGCAATTTTGCTCAGCACGGCGGCGCTCTTATTCCTGCTTGTTTTTTCCTGCTGCAGCGGTCAAAATTCCGATGACATCAAGCATGGAGCAAATGCAGATACGATTATTCCCGGCGATGATCCGACTTTCGAGACGGCGTTATTCTCAAGCGGAACATATATTAATTCTGTCGACGTTTCGAACATGACAAAAGACGCCGTGCGCACCCTGCTCTCTCCCAAGCTCGAACGAGCAAAATCCGAATATCACATAGAAATTGAATTTCAGCAAAACGACAGTCCAATCTGTATCATCAACGGAACGGATCTGACGTTGAAAGACGATTTGGAGGCCGTTATGTCAAAAGCACTTGAGTGCGGGGCGGGACAGTATACGACTGCAATCAAGCCCGTTGATGACATAAAGCTCCGAAACAGTATTGATTCGGTCGCAAAAATTGCAGAGAAAACACCGGTTCCCGCACAAATCCTGACTCACTCCGCCGCAGGCTGTTCTGAGCTGCCCGTGTTGAAAAAGAATGCACGTTTCTGCCTTACGGCACCCGTCAACGGCTGTCAAATCGACCGTGATGCCGCCGTCAAACAAATATGCAGCGGTGAAACCCGTTTCTCGCTGCCTCTGCATACGGTTTTATGCACCGATAAAATACCCGAAATGCCTGAGCTGCGGGCAAGCTTTTCAACATCTTTTGCCGCCGGTTCCTTATGTTCCGAGAATCGCGTTCATAATATCACAAAGGGCGCGCTTCTTATTGACGGAAGCATTGTTCCTGCCGGGCAAACCTTCTCGTGCAACGATTCTCTCGGAGTGCGAAGCAGGGAAAACGGTTGGCTGCCCGCAACCGCATTTGCAAACGGAGGGGCTGAAACACGGCAGGAGTACGGCGGTGGAATCTGCCAAATCAGCACAACGCTGTACAATGCAGTTCTGCGCAGCGATCTTGAAATCATTGCAAGAAGCGGGCACACGCGCAAGGTGCGTTATATCGGCGGCGGGTTGGATGCAGCACTGAGCGGCAAAGACAAGGACTTTGTTTTCCGTAACAACACCGATTCCGATATTTACGTTTTTATGTGGGTTGATGAATCGCAAAAAACTTTGTGCTGTGAAATATACGGCTGTCCTTTCCCGTCGGATTTCGACAGAGTGGACACCGTTTCGGAACTTACATCTTCAACTCCTCCTTCCGAACCTCAGTTCGTTCTTGATTCAGCACTTGAACCCGGCGAATGTGTTCTGAAAAGAAAGGCCATTGCAGGCAGCACATATCAAAGCTATCGTGTTTACTCTCTGAATGGTGAAATAATTCGCAGGGTTCCGATCGATAAGACCGAGTACCCCATGCATCCCGCACTGTATGCCGTCGGGCAGGGTAAATCATAACCGTTCTGAGCTTTGGTGCGTTCTTCTTGCGCTTTATTCGCGTTTCCTTTATAATATGTTCACAAACCCACCGCCGTAGAGCGGGTTTTATCCGCAAGCTAAGAGCGCAATGGGATAAAAGGAGCAAAAATGCAGCCGATAGATCAAAAAACGGAGAAAAAAACCGTTGCCGGTATCAACCGAAACATTTCTCGCGGAAAACGAAGCAGCAATCAGAAGCGCAATGAGAACCGCGCCGATGCTGCATATGCCGACAAAAGTTTTTGCAGCTCATATAAAATTTATAATTTGGACAACTCCTATGACGGATTTTCCGAAAGAAGCGAATGTGATAAAAAACAGCCGCTTCCGATGTCCAAAGCGGAGCTTTTTGAGCAGGTCGGAAAGGATGTTCCCGACTTTGTTCTTGTTACGGGGGATGCTTACATTGATCATCCGTCGTTCGGAACAGCGATAATCGGAAGAGTTCTCCTTTCACACGGTTATTCTGTCGGAATAATTGCTCAGCCCAATTGGAAAAGTGCTGAATCGTTCAAAGTTTTCGGCAAACCCAGGCTTGGCTTTCTTGTGAATTCCGGGAACATGGATTCCATGGTGAATCATTACACGAGTGCAAAGAAACCGCGAAGCGAAGACGCCTACACGCCCGGCGGCAAGCGCGGGAAGCGGCCCGATCGTGCCGTTAATGTTTACTGTAAATGTATCCGTAACATCTACGGAGATATTCCTATCGTTATCGGCGGCATTGAAGCGAGCCTCCGCCGCTTTGCTCATTACGATTATTGGGACAACCGTGTTTTACCTTCCGTTCTTGTATCCTCAGGTGCGGATTTGTTGATTTACGGCATGGGTGAACGCCAGATTATCGACATTGCGGAGGCTTTGGACGGCGGCATTGCTGCACGGGATATTACCTATGTTAAGGGAACTGCATATTGGGCGGATAACCTCTCGCGCGTGTATGAGTACGCTCTTATTGACAGCTTTGAAAAAGTATCAAACGACAAAAAAGCTTACTGTGCTGCGTTTATGACACAATACCGTGAACAGGATGCGATAAGCGGCGCAACGCTTGTTCAGCCGCACGGGAGTGGATTTGTTGTTGTAAACTCACCCGCCATGCCGCTTTCACGCAACGAGTTGGATGCTGTTTACGATCTTCCTTATACACGCCTTCCCCATCCTTCCTACACCGAGCATATTCCCGCTTTGGATGAGGTTCGCTTTTCCCTTGTCAGCTGCCGCGGCTGCTACGGCCAATGTGCGTTTTGTGCGCTTACTTTTCACCAGGGACGCGTCATTCAATCCCGAAGCCACGAATCGCTGATTGCCGAAGCCAAGCTTATGACCAAAATGCCCGAATTCAAGGGCTATATTCACGATGTCGGAGGGCCAACGGCGAATTTTCGTCAGCCTGCATGTAAAAAACAGCTTACGAAGGGTGTATGTAAAGACCGAACCTGTTTGGGATATTCACCCTGCAAAAACGTTGAAGTCAGCCATACGGATTACGTTGAACTTCTGCGCAAGCTCCGCAGACTGGACGGTGTGAAGCGTGTGTTCATCCGTTCAGGTATTCGTTACGATTACCTGATGTATGATAAAGATGAAACATTTTTTAAGGAACTTATTAAATACCATATAAGCGGACAACTTAAGGTTGCGCCCGAGCATATCGATGATCACGTGCTTGAGATGATGGGCAAGCCCGGAGGTGAACTGTACCAACGCTTTGTTCGAAGATATAAGCAGCTTAATGATGCTCTCGGAATGAACCAATACATTGTTCCGTACTTCATGTCAAGCCATCCGGGCAGCACTTTGAACTCTGCAATCGCACTTGCAGAATACCTGAAGGCGAGCGGGCAGCGTCCGGAGCAGGTTCAGGATTTTTATCCCACTCCCGGCACTCTTTCCACCTGCATGTTCTATACGGGACTTGACCCGCGAACAATGAAGCCGGTTTATGTTCCCGTTTCGCCCGAGGAAAAAGCAATGCAGCGCGCCCTCATGCAGTTCTTCATTCCAAAGAATCGGCCTCTCGTCCGAAAAGCTCTCAGGCTTGCAGACAGGGATGATCTCATCGGCAGCGGCAGGAACTGTCTTGTTCCGGATGTGCATCAAAGCCCGGCACACAGCGGAGGCTCCTCCTCTGCGACAAAAAGCAATCACCGTTCGCAGTATGGAGCGACGGAACATTCGGCAATCAAACGAAAAGATGCGCGGCAGCATACCCGTTTCGGTTCCGTTGAACAGAGCCGCAGCAATGGGCCGAACAGAGGTGTTCAAGGCAAAAAAACGGTTAAAACATCCGATAAGCGTTCAGGCGTAAAGAAGCATCGCTGATGTTTATAAAGCCTGTGAAAACATTTTGTGGTCGTTGCTGCGGAATGTTGGCATATTGCGCCGCTTTGTGCTATAATATTTTTATCAACAGCCGCCTTTGGGACGGTTGATGCTGGTTAAAGGATTTTTAACATGAAAAAACAAACTAAATCCGCAGTAAATGCCGGTTTCGTGCAGGGAGCTGCAATTCTCGGCATTGCGGGGCTTTTGGTCAAAATCATTGGGGCGGTGTACAGAATTCCGCTTGCAAACATTGTCGGCGAAAGCGGCATGGCGTATTACGAGGTTGCTTACCCTTATTATTCCTGGCTGCTCGTCATATCCTCTGCGGGACTTCCGACAGCAATTTCTAAGCTTGTTTCTGAACGAATAGCACTGGGCGATATCGTCGGAGCAAAACGTGTATTCCGTGCAGCTTTGCGCTTGCTTTTTGTAATCGGAATTGTCACTGCCGTTCTTCTGTTTGTTCTTTCATCACCGATCGCAAACCTTTCCGGTGCAGCACCGGCAAGGTATTCCCTTATGGCATTGTCGCCTGCACTGCTCTTTGTGTCCGTCATGTGTGCCTACCGAGGGTATCTGCAGGGAATGCAGTGCATGACCGGAACAGCAATCAGCCAGATCGTTGAGCAGCTCATCAAACTCATATTCGGGTTCGGTCTTGCGTTTTTATTCGTCAAAACACGCCCCGATGCCCCTGAGTTGGCGGCAATGGGAGCATTGATAGGCGTCAGCGTTTCAGAGCTTGTTGCGCTTGCTGTCATCAAGTTTTATTATGATGCTCGCATTCGCAATCGCTCTCTTCCCGTCTGCGTTTCAACAAAAGGCGCAAAAAGCGGGCTTCGCGGCTCAATCATCAAGCGTTTGCTTGCAATTGCAATTCCGATAACCATTGGCGCATCAATAATGCCTGTTACGGGAATTGCAGACTCCGTGTTCATTATCAATTTCCTTGAAAAGCACGATATTGCAATGGGTATTGCGGAAGAAATCGCAAACGAAAATGCGCGTGTTGCATACACTGTTCTCCGCAGCTACGTCACTCCGCTTATCAACATGCCGGCCGTGCTGACACTTTCGCTTTCAATGAGCCTCGTTCCCGCAATCTCCCAGGCCGTTACGCGCAAGGAAAAGCGCATTGTTAACGCCGCAAGCAGAACGGGCATCAAGCTTGCCATGTTTATCGGTGCACCGTGCGCAGCAGGACTGTTCATTCTCGGCGGTCCGATAATGTCCCTGCTTTATTCGGCTGTCCGCAACAATCAGGACAGGTTCATCCAGGCTCAGCAGGTTATGTATATCGCTGCCGTCGGGGTTCTTTTCCTTTCACTTGTTCAAACGCTCACCGGCATAATACAGGGTCTCGGCAAGCCGCGCGTTCCGGTCTATTTCCTTGCTCTCGGCGGCATTGTTAAAGTGGTCAGCATGGTGATTCTTATGCAATTCACAAGCATGGGCATTCTCGGGGCTGCATTGTCAACCGTGCTCTGCTATGCGGTTGCAGGAATTGCCGATACTGTTTACGTAATCCGAAAAACACGAATGAACATAAGCTATACGGATACATTCGCAAAACCTCTGTTTTCAAGCATTGTCATGGGCTTCGCCGTCTTCGCTGTGTACACTCTCGGTTCAAAGCTCGGACATCCGACGCTTGCAACGCTCGCCTCGCTCTGCGTCGGCGTGGCAGTATACGGAGGACTTATGATCCTGCTTCGTCCGTTCAGCAACAGTGACCTTGAATTCCTTCCTAAAAAGGATCTGTTCAGGCGTATTTTCCGTGTTATCTGATTCGAATTGCATACACACTTAACGGGTTCATTTTTCGGTTAGGAGGAAGCAATGCCGGACTACAGACGTATAATTGAAGAGCGGGAACGTCAAACGCTTTCGCCCTATGCAGCCTTGAGTGCAGAAACACGCGGTCGGGAATATCCCATTGACCCCTGCCCTGTTCGCACCGAATTTGTACGTGATCGCGACAGGATAATTCATTGCAAGAGTTTCCGCCGCCTTAAGCATAAAACGCAGGTGTTCCTTTCACCCGTCGGTGACCATTACAGAACGCGGCTTACGCACACATTGGAGGTTGCTCAAATCGCCCGAACGATTGCCCGCGGACTTCTGCTCAATGAGGATTTGACCGAAGCCATAGCCATGGGGCACGACCTCGGGCATACGCCTTTCGGCCATTCCGGCGAAAGCGTCTTGAACAGAATCGTTCCCGGCGGCTTTGAACACAATAAGCAAAGTCTTCGCATCGTTGAAAAGCTTGAAAACGGCAAAGGACTCAACTTGACTTTTGAAGTTCGCGACGGGATTCTGAATCATAAAAAGAGCGGGCATCCTTCAACGCTTGAAGGTGTTGTTGTGAGCCTTGCCGACAGAATTGCCTATGTTAATCACGATATAGACGATGCCGTTCGCGCAGGACTCCTGTCAAACGATATTCTTCCCAAAAGCTGTATTGAAGCCATAGGCGCAACCCACGGCGAACGGATAAATACCCTCGTTCTTGACATTCTTCAAACAAGCAGCGGCAAGAATCATGTTGAAATGAGCGGCGAAATCAGCTCCGAATTTGAGAAGCTCCGCCAATTTCTTTTTGATAACCTGTATCATGATTCCGCCGCAAAAGCCGAGGAAGGCAAGGCGGAAGGTGTTATCGAACGGCTGTATTATCATTATCTCAAACATGTCAGCGAGTTGCCGCCGGAGTTCACAAAGTATATTGATGAGGACGGCCCCGACCGCATTGCAGCGGATTATATCGCCTGCATGACCGACAGATACGCCGTGCGCGACTACACGCGTCTGTTTGTCCCCGCCGACTGGGCCTGATTTGTCGAATTTGATTTGCGTACATTGAACACAAAAAGAAAGGCAGCTGCAAGTCGTTGCCTTTCTTTTTTAATATTCCAGAAACGGTGAATACATAATTGATATCTGCGCTGTTCAGGCCCAGATTTCAGTTCATTGCCCTTGAAAGCAGAAGTTTTGCCGCTTCGATATAGCCCTGCTTTCCCATTCCGCATATCTGCGCAATGCAGACAGGTTCAATAACGCTGACGGCACGAAAAGGCTCACGGGCATGAATATCGCTCAAATGAACCTCCACAGTCGGCAGTCCGACCGCCTCTATTGCGTCGCGGATTGCATAGGAATAATGCGTGTATGCTCCCGGATTGATTATGATTCCGTCAAACTCGTTCATTGCGGCATGTATTGCATCGATGATATCACCCTCGTGATTGGATTGGAACGCTGCAAGTTCCGAACCGCAGGATATGACATAGCCATTCAATTCTTCCGTAATCGTCTCAAGTGTATCCGTTCCGTATACATTCGGAGAGCGCATCCCTGTCAAATTCAGGTTCGGACCGTTAATAACAACAAGTTTCATTTTTTTGTGCCTTTCGTATTGTTAGCAACATTATAGCACAATTCGCTGCGTTATGGTATAATCAAAAGCATGAAAAAGAACTTGAACAAACTTCACCCGAATACATGCCGAGCTCTGCCGGAAGCTGCCGAGCACGGTACGGCGTTCTATGCCGTCATAGGAGATCCGATTGAACACAGTCGTTCCCCGGAAATATACGCGCCCATGTTCGGACAATTCGGCATCAATGCCGTTTTTTTGAAAATCCGCGTAGTAGAATCGGAATTATGCCGCATACGCTCAATCGTGTCTGAGCGTTCACTGAGCGGATTTGCCGTTACAATGCCGCATAAAAAGGCAATTATTCCGCTGCTTGACGGGATTGATGAAACTGCCGCCGAATGCGGCTCGGTAAACATCGTTACAATAAGCAATAACGGAAGCACCTTAATCGGACACAATACCGACGGCGACGGTTTGATAAACGCACTCAGGGAAACCGGAGCTGGGCTGAGCGGTGCGCAAGTTGTCATTCTCGGACACGGCGGCGCGGCAAACGGCGCAGCCGCTGCGCTTCTTCGTGCCGGAGCCGAAATCAGGTTCGTTACCCGTGATAAGAAGAACAGGATTGACATGTTTTCCGCAATTAAACATGCTGAAACAGAATCCCGTCTTCTTTCTTCTGCCGACATTCTGATTAACGCAACTCCTATCGGTATGCATAACATGAACAACGACTGCTCCGATTATGAAGAGACTTCATTTCTGAATTGTCTTAAGCCCTCTTGCATTATTGCAGACATGGTCTATCGAACAAACGGCACAAAGCTCGTGCAGGATGCCGTACGCTTGGGCTTGACTGCCTTCGGCGGAGAGCGAATGCTCTTTCATCAGGGGAAACTGGCTTTTAAGCTTTGGACCGGGCTTGAATATATCCCCGAAAGCTGAATTATCGCTGTTCGACTTTAAGGTTAAAGCCATGTGCTTCTTTCAGATTCAAACAATTACGCAAAAGCCCGCCGCAGTCAATGTTTGATATAATCCCCATAGAGTAGACACTTGAAAAAACAAAAGAATTCAAGGCTACACCAACAGTTTTCAGCCTTGTGAAACAATTTCATCGCAATATGTTTCAAATCAGAATTCGACTTCCAACGGTTCATTTGTGAACGAGCTGAACACTGCCTTTGCATTTTTGATGTAAAGAGCCTGTGTGTTTCCGTCGTTTTCATCGTACATTGCACGAAGCGACGGATAAGCATCCAGCATTGACCTGCGTGCTTCAACCCTGTTATCTTCAACAAGTTCCCCGCTCAGCCTAAGCCATTCACCCGTTTCTGCTTTAAACGCACAAAGTTCAAACTTGGGATTCGCTGCAAGCTGTTTTGAAACATCCTTCGCTCTGCCCGTTTGAATATACAGTTTGCCGTCAAAGATATGAATCGTGCCGAACGGACGTACTCTCGGCTGCTCGCCGTCCGCTGTTGCAAGGTAGTATGTCCCTGTATCCTTCAAAAACCGGCAAACTTTTTCCATTGCTTCGCGCGATGCAGCCGTTGCGCAGGTGTTTTCAGCATTTTCGTTCATGTACGCTGCCTCCTGATTAATTATTTTACAACGATGTTCACGATGTTGCGAACGGCAATGAATTTCACAATATTCTTGCCCTCGACCCACGGCAGAACTTCTTCATTTTCAAGCACAAGTTTGCGCAAAGCTTCCGTTTCCATGCCGACAGGTATGCTCATCTTTGCACGAACCCTGCCGTTGATCTGAACAGCAATTTCCATTTCATCCTTTACGAGAGCTGCCTCATCGAACTTCGGCCACTCAGTTTCATAAATCGGCTTGTCGAATCCGATGACGCTGTTCATTTCCTCCGTGATATGCGGCGCAACGGGATTCATCAACACAAGCAGTGTGTGCAGCTCATCACGAGTGACATCGCCCTTTGCGTAAATATCGTTTACAAGGCTCATCATCGCCGCAATCGCGGTGTTGAACTTCATACGTTCGTAATCTTCACTTACCTTTTTGATGCAGCCGTGGACTGCCGGAGCAAGCTCCCTGCGAATGCCCTCGCCTTCCGTGAGCATATCCTGCAAACGCCACACACGCTCAAGGAATCTGCGGCAGCCCTTAACACCCGCCGTGCTCCACGGAATCGTTTGGTCAAATGCGCCTATGAACATCTCATACATGCGCACGGTATCTGCACCGTATTCATTCACAAGGTCATCGGGATTGATAACATTGCCGAAAGATTTGCTCATTTTTCTTCCGTCCTCGGCAAGAATCATTCCGTGGCTGGTGCGCTTCATATAAGGTTCCGGGCAGCTTACAACGCCGATATCATACAGGAATTTATGCCAGAATCTTGAGTACAGCAGATGCAGCGTTGTATGCTCCATTCCGCCGTTGTACCAATCCACGGGCAGCCAGTAATCGAGCTTTGCTTTATCCGCGATTGCGGTATCGTTATGCGGATCGCAATAGCGTATATAATACCAACTTGAACCCGCCCAATTGGGCATTGTATCTATCTCGCGTTCAGCAGGTGCACCGCATTTCGGGCAGGTGGTATGGATCCACTCTGTCGCCCTTGCAAGCGCGGATGAACCGTCTTCAGCCGGACGGAAGTCATCAAGTTCGGGCAATTTGAGCGGAAGTTCATCCTCCGGCACGGGAACCCAACCGCAATGATCGCAGTGAACCAGGGGTATCGGTTCTCCCCAGTAACGCTGACGGCTGAACAGCCAATCGCGGAGCTTGAAATTCGTCTTTTTCTTTCCGATGCCCTCTTCTTCAAGCCAATGAATCATTGCGTTCTTTGCGTCCGCAACCTGCATTCCGTTCAGGAAGCCGGAATTTACTAAGATACCGTTTTCGCAGTCCGTAAATGCCTCATTTTCAATGTTTCCGCCCGACACAACTTCAACTATCGGCAGTCCCATCTTCTTTGCAAAGGCATAATCCCTCGTGTCGTGTGCGGGAACAGCCATAATTGCGCCCGTTCCGTAACCCATGAGGACATAATCCGAAATCCATACGGGAATCGGATTGCCCGTTGCAGGATTAATTGCAGTGATGCCTTCAAGCGGCACGCCTGTTTTTTCCTTTGCAAGCTCGCTGCGCTCGAAATCGCTCTTGTGCGCCGCCTGTTCACGATAAGCGTTAACGGCCTCCATATTTGTAATCTTATCAGCCATTGCGTTCACGATCGGATGCTCGGGTGCAACTACCATGTATGTTGCACCGAACAGCGTATCCGGGCGAGTGGTGAATATGCGCAGTCCTTCGGGATACCCTTCAATTTTGAAAGTTACTTCCGCACCGATGCTGCGGCCGATCCAGTTTTTTTGCGATGATTTCACTCTGTCGATAAAATCAACGGTATCAAGGTCATCAATCAGCCTGTCTGCATATTCCGTTATGCGCAGCATCCACTGAGAACGAACCTTTCGCACAACGGGCGAACCGCAGCGTTCGCAGTTGCCGTCAACGACTTCCTCATTCGCAAGACCAACCTTGCAGGAAGGGCAGAAATTGATAGGAAGCTCCGCTTTATATGCAAGGCCCTTTTCGAAAAGTTTCAGGAAAATCCACTGCGTCCAACGATAGTATGCAGGATCGGACGTATAGATTTCACGCGAGTAATCAAACGAAAATCCAAGCATTTTCAGCTGATTGTGAAAAACGCGCATATTGCGCTCAGTTACCTTTGCGGGGTGTTCGCCGGTTTTTATTGCATAATTCTCCGTCGGCAGACCGAAGCTGTCATAACCGATCGGGAAAAGGACATTGTAGCCTTCCATGCGGCGTTTTCTTGAAATAATATCCAACGCTGTGTTGCTGCGCGGATGACCGACATGCAGCCCTGCTCCGCTGGGAAACGGAAATTCAATTAGAGCATAATATTTCGGCTTTGTAAAGTCGTCTTTTGCTTCAAAGCAATGCGTATCATCCCATATTTTTTGCCATTTTCTTTCGATTGGCAAATGTTCATAACGTTCACTCATAGATTTTTATTCTCCTTCTTGGTGTTGTTTCGAACTCAATTCATAAAAAAACCCCCGCTCGAATGCGGCATTGACTGCCGATCCGAAGACGAGGGAAACACACGATAATCTGCCCACGCGGTACCACTCCGGTTGCTTTGCCGCACACTGAATATGCGCAGCAAAACCGCTCAATGCCCTTAACGCGGGCTTGCGTTTGCAGCTAATGCAGGAAAGCTTTTAATATTGAAACATGTCTCCCCTGCCTCGCGGCAAAAGCTCTGCGGTGAGCAACAAACCCCTTGCACCGTCTCGCACCATACCGACGGTTCTCTTATGCCTCTGAGTGTTTGTATATCCGCTTCAAAGCCGGTAGCATTATTAACATGATTTGCACATGACTTCCGTACTTCAGCAATTCGAACTGCGGCTGTCATCCAAGCATACTCTCGGTTAACGGAATGCACTGCCGTTCACCTGATGCAAGTATAATTATAGCCGTTTTTTTTCGTTTGTCAAGAAAAAACCGACGCCATCAATTTTTGAACAATGCAGCTTGGGACCGATTTCGCACAGAACGGTTTGATTTTCCGTTCGGAACTGTTTCCGTCACGCTGCCATGCTCATGAGTTTCTCCACCAAAGAGCGAACCCATCCGATAATTTCATCTGTGTAAAGGTAACACAGCACTGCCGCAGCTGCAAAAAGCACCGCCGCTGTAAGCAGACCGATAAGCGCGGCACGCGCGTACGAACGACTGTTTTTGTTGATGCCCTCCGCAAATGCAAAAACGAACAGCACAACTATATTCACAATCGGAATCATGAACAGGAGCTTGCGCCAAATAAAGCTCCATGTACTTAACGGTTTCACCGGCGGCTGAACCGCGGCTGCAGACTCGCAAGGGGCAGCATTTTTTTTTGCAGACTCGCAAGGTGCAGCATTTTTATTCTTTTCTGTCGAAATTCTGTTTGCGGGCTGCGCTTTGAGATTATTATCGTTTGCCGCGCTCATTCGTTCGCCGCTGTTTTCGTCTGCGCCGGCGACGTCACTGTTTTCTGCAACGGTATTCCCTGAATTTGTTTCATGCGTTCCGTCCGCTGCATCCGATGTGAAAACCGCATCCATTACGGATGAGTCATCATTATTACTGTTCTCAGAAGCAGTCATTTTTTCCTGTTTAGGCAGATTATCGAGTCTTCCGCCGCACCCTGTGCAGAATAATGCCCCGTCAGCCGCCTCTTTACCGCAATTTGGACAAATCATGTTTCACGTTTCCTTTCGATTTTTCGTTTGGTATTGACTCTGCAAAACAAAACCCTATGCAATGCCGCACTTTCATGAGTGCTTTGATTGGTTCTGAAGTTTTTCAAGTACACCCGGATACTCTCTTTGTGGATTTAAGCCCGAATCTGTGAACTTTCTCCGCAAAAGGTTACTTATCAAGGTTTACTCCGTTTGCCGATTACACAATTTTCTTGCGTTTATATGTTATCACACTTTCATGTCCTTGTATACAGTCTTTTGCAAAATAACGAAAAGAATCCACATTTTCAACAAAAAATCCGCGGCAGAGTCAATTTCGTGCAAGCTTATTACACATATTTGTGACGCAATGCCCGTATGCTCGGAACGTGGACGCTCTCGGTTTTCAAAAAAACTCTGCCTCGGGCAGGTTCAATTTCCGAACCTGCCCGCAGCAGAGCCGCTTGTTATTCAAATCAACTTACGAGTTCCTTTGCAAGATCCGCATTGGCTTCCTTTTCAAGCACCGTGTATGCAATCTTGCCGACAAGAGTCTTCGGCAATTCCGAACGGAATTCGATAGTATACGGCATTGCGTATTTTGCAATATGCTTTTTGCAATAGTTCAGAATATCCTGCCGCAGCTCCTCAGAGGGCTCGAACCCGTCCCTCAGGACAACGTATGCAAGCACTTTTTCCATCTTGTACGGATCTTTTACGCCAATGACGCAGCTCATCTGAACGGCATCGTGTCCGTCTATGATGTTTTCAAGCTGGGACGGATAAACGTTGTATCCGCTCGTAACAATCATTCGCTTAATGCGCTGTTTGAAATAGATGAATCCGTCCTTATCCATGCTGCCGAGGTCGCCCGTATGCAGCCACACATGGCCGTCCGAATGCGTGCGCAATGTGTTTGCATTCTCTTCCTTGTGGTTGAGATAACCTATCATTACTGAAGGTCCGCGAAGGCAGATTTCGCCCAGTTCGCCGTAAGGAACTTCATCGTTTGTGCCGACAGCGCAAATCTGATAGTATGTGTCGGGATAAGGCAGACCGATGCTGCCCTCACGCTCCTGATTGTAAGGCGTAAGACAGCTTGCGGTAACGCATTCGGTCGTTCCGTAGCCCTCACGAACATGAACTGTTGCACCGTGCGCTTCAAGGAATGCATCGAATCTGCGTTTCAATTCAACCGAAAGCGAATCACCGCCCGAGAATACGCCGCGCAGGTAGTCGAGTTTCTCGCCGTCAAGATAAGGATTGCGCGTTATCGCTTCAAACAGGGTCGGTACACCCGCGATATAATTGGGCTTTTCCTTTTTGATGAGCTCTGCATATTTCTTAACATTGAACTGAGGAACAAGAATGCTTGTTCCGCCGACTTCAAGCATCGTGTGTATGCAGACGCCGAGTCCGAAACCGTGGAAAATCGGCATTGCCGCCAGCATTCTTGCATGACGCACAACGCTGTTGCACATAGCCGCGGTTTGCAGTCCGAGAGCATTAAAGTTCATTCCGCTGAGCTGAATGCCCTTCGTGACACCCGTTGTTCCGCCCGAAAACAGTATGACAGCCGTTTCATTCGCCGGCATATGAACGATATATTTTGCAAGATCGACTTTTTTTCCGTTCCCGATAAAATCTTTCCAGAAGATAACGGAAGGATCCGCCTTGTTGACTTTGTTCTTTTTTGCATTCATCAGCTTGAATGCAGCGGACTTGACGGCGCCGAGCTCATCTGCTGCGGAAGTTATGATAACCTTTTTGACAGGATATGTTTTTTCAACCTCCGCAACTTTTGAATAGAACTGATCGAGCGTCAGCAAATAGTCACTTTTTACTTCCTTAAGGTAGTAAATTATTTCGCTGACAGCCGAAAGCGGATGAATCATGCTTGCGACCGCACCGATTCGATTGAGTGCGTACATGCAGAACACCGCCTGCGGAACGTTCGGCATGCAAATTGTGACCATATCACCTTTTTTTACGCCGAGAGCTACAAATCCCGCAGCTGCTTGATTGATTTTTTCAACAAGAACGGTGTAGCTGAATGTTTTGCCCATGAAGGAAATTGCAGGAAAATCCTTTTCCTTTTCTGCCGTCTTCAACACCGCATCCGCAATGCTCACATTCGGATACTCAAGGTGAAAAGGAACGTCACCGTAATTTGCCAGCCACGGTGCGCCCTGTTCCAACGGGTTCATTTGATTGTTTTGCATATTATTCCTTTCGATTTTTGGGAAAAATCGAAATACGCAGCAACACACGGAGGACAATGCGCGCATTTCTGTTTTGCGTCATTGTCCGACCGCTGTGCCGTTGTTCCGTTGTTGTTTGCGTTTGTTCAGAACTCAACAGGAGTCTGAATCGGCAGATCAAGCAATTCCGGCTCGCTGAGCAGTTTTTTTAGCAGCGTTATACTTTTTGCAAAATAAACGCCGTCCGCAATGCGTTCATCAACAGTCAGCCCGAGTCTCAGCGCCTCACGCATTTCATAGCTTCCGTCAGCGTTGAAGAACGGGTGCAAATGTTTTTCATCAATAATAGCAAATAAAGAATTAGTGCCCCAGTTCGTCAGGTGATGATAGCTCGCATGCATCTTGATGCTTCCGAGATTGCTTATAAAAACGGATGAATTGTATGGGTCATCCTTTGTAAGCCATGTCGGAACCCAACCGTGATAATCCAGCCACATCAGAATGCCGACCACGATTCGAAGAAGAAAGCGCGGCATTTTTGTCAACGTTTCCATTGCGTCGGTCGTGCCGTCCGTCTTGTCGTGCTTGCGCACGGAAGTTACGAATTTTTCAACTTTATCGTGAATCTGATCAACCGGCGGCTGCCCCTGCCTGTCAATGTCTACAATCGCAAGTGCTTCATAGGAATTATCCTCGAAACGCTTTTTAACAACAAAGGAGACACTCAATGCCTTGCGCTCGTAAACCCGATGTCCCGCAACAAAGCAATTCAACCTTGGGCGCAGGGTTACGGTTTTTGCAATAGCAGCGCAGAGCACATGAAACAAAGTGTACCTGAATGCGGGATTTGATGCATTCTTTTTTGCAACGTATTCATTCACGGCGGTAAGGTCGATAAGCTCGCTCATCACTGCCTCATTATCGCACCTGTTCGGAAGCAGATACGGAATAAATTTGTGCATTGCATCAAGATCTCTCAAAAGGTATGCATCCTTGCGGTCGCCGCGGCGACGCTTTCGGTTTGTTTCCATCGTATTGATTCTCCCATTGTTCAGCGGGTATTGGAAGCATCACGTATACTTCCCACTGTAAACATATCTATTATAGCCCGCTGCGCCGCATTTGTCAAATTTTGTACCCGTTCAGGCCGCATTTTTTTGATACATATCTTTGGTTAATCCGACAGCACCGCTCCGTATGCCGCAATTCTGTTTCATCTGACAACACTTCGAACGAGCCGCCGTTTTCATTTTGAACCTTGCACAACCTCGTTTTTTGTTTTATTACGCTCAGTAACTGCATTGAAGCAAAAAAGCATAAGAGGCAGTTTTTTTATACATGACGGTGTTGCAATCGCGTTTTATTATGATATAATGAGTGCGTGAAACAGATAATAAGACTTTTAAGCTGCCCGCAGCGGGCAAAAATGCAACAGCTTATGATGTGCGGAACCGCAGTTCGGTCGACATAATGCAATCAGCTTTACATTGTCTGATCGCGGCAATGCGGGTTATATATTTCATGAACAGCCGTTCCGCAAAAAGACCGGTTAAAACTATACAGCAGGCATTGGTTTATTTCGTTTTCGGATAATCACCGAGTGCGGTATTTTATCGGGAACCGTTCTTGTTTATTCTTTAAAAACTCAGAAAGGGACAACTATGCAGTTACATTTGACATTCAGCGCTCGGCATGTCCGTTTGCCGCTGTCGCACCGATACGCCTTGCAGGGAATGCTCTATCATGCTCTTGCAAGCAATCCGCATTATTCAAATTATGTACACAACAGCGGATATTCTTGCGGCGCGCGCAATTATAAGCTTTTTACTTTCGGCCGTCTTTCGGGACCGTTCATGCACAGCGAACATGAAATCATCTTTAAGGATACCGTGCATTTTGAGGTTCGCAGCGTTGATCCGAATTTCGTGTATCAACTCGGTTCGGTGCTGTGTCCGAGCAGCCAAATCAATTTGTTTGAAAACACACTTGAAATTCTGGACAGCCGCATTGAAGATTATTCACCCAATACCTGCTGTGCAAAAATCTCAATGCTGTCGCCTATTACGGTTTTTGAAACCGAGAGAAGCGGTTATCGCCGCTTTATAGCCCCCGATGAATCTCTGTTCTATACTGCTGTGGTCAACAATGCGCTCAGAAAATGGCAGAGCTATTTCAACACGCCCGCACCGACGGATTTTTCCTTTGAACCTGCCCTTCCTCCGGCGGAGTTAATTCAGAATCATCGCATCGTTTCAAGGTTTAAAAGATCCACCATCGTTTCATACGGCGGCAGCTATGTTTTGCGCGGCAACGGCAAGCTTATCAACTTTCTTTATGACGCAGGTCTCGGTTCAAAAAACTCACAGGGACTCGGCATGTTTAATATTGAATCATTTCCCGACCTTTAAACATTTTATTCTGCCGCATTTTCTCCGAACAGCCTTCCAACCGTTTCACGCAGACGCTTACGCAGCGGCGGAACGTACTCTTTCGAATTATATATTTTTATAAATTCTTCTTTATCCGCCCAAAGATATTCAACAGTTTCTCCCGGCTGCAATACAACGGAGTCTTTTTTCGCGCTGATAAAGCACAAATAGCCCATATATATTGAATCCTGCGAGATGTCCGTAAATATAGGCTGAAGCACATCCGCGGCAAGCCCTGTTTCTTCACGGAGCTCTCGTCTTGCTGCGGTTTCCGGATCTTCTCCACGCTGTACCGAACCGCCCGCACTGCTTTCCCAAAGCCCGGGATAACCGCCTTTATTGTAATCTCGCCGTGTCAAAAGAACCGAACCGTCCTGATGCACTGCCAAAACTTCAACAACAATGTGGTATAACCCTTCCGGTATCGGCTCCCCGCGTATCAGGAGCTGCCCGGTGCGCTCACCTGTTTCCGTGTATGCATCCCAAAGTTCAGGAACGCCGATGTACCATGACGGTATCTCATTCGTCATACCGTTGTACCATTCATAAACCTCACGGGTCTGACGGAGCATAACCTGAATTTCTTCCTCTCCGAATCTAACTGCCCACGGCACGGATGCAATCCCGTTTATGCATGTATACAGTGCGAGCAGTTTCCAGAATTCCGGCGGCACGGCATTATCAAAATAGCCGTTCACAATCCCGGATGCAAAATACGGTGAAAGGTGTGCGCTCCACACAAGGCGATTGAATTCCTGCCACGGATCGCCGAAATCCGAGCGATTAAAATCTATAACGATAAGTTCGCCTGAATCGTTTACAAGAAAATTGCCGATATGATAATCCCCGTGGCGAAAAGTCTGCGGTCTGTTTTTCAGCAGATGCCGATTCGCCTTGATATATTCGACAAAGGAATCTGCAACATCATTTTTGATGCTGCATTCACGGCAAAGCCTTAACTTGTTCTCTATGGACACATTAATGCGTTCTTCCCAGTTCTGTACATTGTCCGGAGCCGGAACTTCGTGTATGTATTTCAAAACTCTGCCTGCCCTCAGTCCGAAAGCGTACTGTTCTGCAGCGGGCATCACTGCAACAGCGGGTTCGGCCGCGCCGCCGTCCGCCCAGGCATAAACAGCATATGTTCCTTCGGTGTGCTGTCGAATATCATCACAAAAAGCATGGATATCATCAAGCTTACCGCACTCGATCGGTATGCTCATCGGAACTTGCTGCATCGGAATGTTTTCGGCCGCACTAATTATCGATGCGCATTTCTTCTGTGCTTCAAACAGAGTTATAAAATCGGGATTTATCTTTCCCGGGGTAACGCGCAAAAGGTACTTTTTGCCGTCGGCACCCAATGCAAAATACTTATAATCATCCGACCAACCTTGGGTTATCGGTGTCTTTTCGATGTATTTTATCATTCTTTTCCTTTCAAAAGGCATTCGGCGGTTTATCTCTGCCTTTGTCTGCCGCCGCCGAAACATTTGCTCAGTTTGCTATGCCTCACTCCGCCTTTTTTTGCCGCGCCTGCGTTTCACCGCAATAACCGCCGCAAAGGCCGCAGTCAGTATAATCGCACCGCATACGATCATGATATAGGGCGTACGGTCTTTTTTTATGACTTTTTCAATGGCAAAAATACCATTGTTGTTCAGCTCAAACACAATGTATTTACCGTCACGCTCGAATTCGCGCTCAGTCCAACCGGCATCGGTCAATACGCTCAGCTTGCAATCCTCTTCCGAGAGACAGCGCACGATGTACGCGCTTTCGCCGGCCTCCGCGTTGAAAACGCAAATGCGGAAAGCCGCTGTCGGAACTCCTTCGCCAAACCCGTTTTTTAATGCAAACTCCGCCGCATCTTCGGCAACGACATATGCTTCATCGTCAAAAATGCCCTCAACAAGGATTTGGGGAATCTCTTCGTTTGTTGCAATTGTTGTTATCATTCGGTGCCACTCCCCGCTCACGGTTTGACTGAACGTTACGCAATCCGCTCCGAAATCATCCCACCGCCAATACTTGCCCTTTTCATTCCCGACTTGCGGAAGATCCGTGATCCTGCCGCCGCAGGGAACCTCGAAAACCTCTGTGATTTTGCCGTCTATGCTGAATTTGACCGTTACCTTTTTGAACAAATTCGGTGTTTTTGCTTTTTCGGCAAGTTCGTTAAGACTCACCGCATACGCAATGCCTGCATAGCTTATGCCGTCAATGCCGCCCAAGCCGCGCACCGAATCGGACGAGTCATTAAACTTAGATGTGTCTGCAAAGATATTGTTTCTGCACTCCTCCGTCAGTTCTCCCGCAATTGCACCGATATAGGCTCCGTCGGCAAAGCTTGATTTTCCGGCCAACAGCATTGTCGGTACTGCGGCGCAGTCAATCACCGATTTCGCACTTCCCGCAATTCCGCCGACATAAGCTTTGCCGGCGAGTGCAGTAATGCTGCCGCATTCACGAATTGTTCCTGAAAGTCTTCCGGCAATACCGCCTGCGTATTCCCTTCCCGCCTTAACGCTGCCGCCGCTTTCGCAGCCAAGCAAAAAGCCGCGGCTGCCGTAACCGAGAATTCCCCCTGCATTATCATACTTTGCCGAAATCACCGCATCATTTGAACACATGAAAACGGTCGCCCTGATAAAAAGGGTCGTATCGGTGAAAAGAACATCATCGATTGACGGAATGTCTATCTCCTCCAAGTCGGATGGAAGTTCTTTTGAAAGGTTCCCGATAATTCCGCCTATACCGTAGTCGCCGGAAACATCGCCGAAATTTCTGCACTTTGCAGCCATTCCGCCTGCTTGATTTTCGGCATCACGTTCCGCATTTTCGGAAACATCTTCAATATTCCCGCCGTTTCCGTTCAGTACGTTGCGTATGTTTTCGTGGAGGAGCCGCATTGACTCCACACATTTTTGAACGCTTTTTTCCAGTCTGTTCCCGTCAGCTTTAACCAGTTCAAGGTATTCGCTTGCTGTTTTTGTGAGTTCATCAAGTTTTTGTTCGGCATTTTTAATAAGCTTGCAGCAATCCTCCGCCGCCTGCCGCAAACCGCTGATTGACACGGACAACAGCCCGTTCAGTGCCTCCGCAAGTGCCTTCAATGCAGGAGCAGCCGAAGCAATATTGCCAAGCAGGATGCGCAGCTGCTCAATCTTTGCCTCCAATTCCTGAAGCAGTTCAACCCACTCGGACGGCTCTGCATTCCGCAGTTCTATGATTATCAATTCAATTTCGGCAATCAGCTGAGTTACTTCCGCTGAATCCGCAAATGCTTTCCACAAAGTTTCAAGGTTTTGTTCAATGGTGTCCAAATACTTTTCCGCATCGGCAAGCCATGCGGCATCACCCGCAATGATATCAAGATCGGCAGACAACCCTTCTCTAAGCTCTTCCGCTTCCTCAAGCACATTGCGAAGCCCTTCTCCACCGTCCTGCACAGCCTGTCGAAGATTCAATATCGTTTCATCCAAGGCGTCCGAAAAGCCCAGTATGCTTTCATTCAATATTTCAAGCGTATTCTTCCCGTATTCAACTTTGTAAAACGGTTCGGACTGACCGATGATTCCGCCTATATCGCGTCTTCCGCGAACATTTCCGTTGTTAATACAGTCGCCTGTAAAGCCACTGTTGAGCCCCGCAATGCCGCCGACATTATAACCCGTGTGCAGATATCCGATTTCGGCACTGTTCATGCAGCCCGTCACCGTTCCTGTGTTCGTCCCCGCAATGCCGCCGATATTTCTTGACCGTTCGTTTGCCGAAAGATTAACCCCGCCGGTATTCGTGCACTCATGGATTTCTCCCGCATTCACACCGACAATGCCGCCGATTTTGTATGTTCCCGAAAGCTCCGCCGAAGAACTGCATTCGATTATTTTCCCGCTTTGTTCGTTTATGCCTGCGATTCCTCCGACAGCATTGTATGCATCCAGTCTGCCCGCTGCAGCGCAATTGCGAATCGTGCCGCGATTCACGCCGCAAATCATCCCCGCCGTTCCGGATTGTCCGGTTACAGTCACTGAACCGCTGACATTCAACTCACATACAGTTGCATCCTTTTCGATAATTCGAAACAACCCTGTTCTTTCCGCATCCGTATTCGGCTTCATTCCGCTCACAGTATGTCCGCCGCCGTCAAAGTTTCCGAAAAACACGGGAACGGCATAATCCGTCTCTCCGCTCAAATCGATATCCGCAGTCAGTTTTACCGAAAGACCCTTTGAAAACGAATCCAAACGGCAGTTCTCTTTAAACTCCAGCCATTCCGCTTTTGTTGCAATGCGCACCGTGTTTATGCTCGCCGCAACTGAGTGTATCGGCACGAACAGGCAGCAAAACAGGGTTGCAGCCAGAAGCATTCCGCAAGCAAACAACCGCAGTTTAAAGCGGAGTTTTTGATTAACACCACACCCGGAACAAGCCGGGCAGTCGCCCGTCATCGTCTTTTTTTTACTTTGTTTCATCGAGCTTTTCCTGTTCATCCGCGCCGCCTCCGAGCAATTTTTTAAAATCAATCATTGTTTTTTCAATCAGTTTATTTCCAACCAAAAGCACCTGCGGCAAAACCGTGAGCACAAGTATCACCGAAATCAATGCACCGCGTCCAAGCGTCAGCCCGATTGAGCTGATGTAGAGATCGGTGGTCCGCAAAGCAATAATAAATCCTGCCGCCGTCATAATTGTTCCGGAAGTCAGTATTGTTGAAAAGCTTTCGTTAACGGCAATTGCCATCGCCTGTTTCGGCGCATAATCCTGTTTTCTGAGCTGAAACCTGTTATACAAAACAATTGCATAGTCGATCGTCGCACCCATCTGTATCGCACTTACGATAAGATAAGTAACGAAGAAAAGGTTCGTCCCCGTGATATACGGGAAAGAGAAGTTAAGCCAAATGCTGCTCTGAATCACAAGAATCAGCAGCACGGCCGCACCGAGCGAACGGAATGTGAACAGCAGCACAATAAAAACAAATGCAATCGTCAAAAAAGACACACGATTGTTGTCCATTCTGAATGAATCCTCCAGATCCTTTGCGCTGGTTATGTCCCCGATCACGATTATCGCATCTTCCGAAAGCTCCGTTTTCCCGTTTTCGGAATATAATTTGCGTGCAGACGATTCTATGTTTTCAATCAGAGCAACACTTTCCTCTCCTTCAACCGGCACGGCGGCATTGAATACGATTCGCGAATAATGCTCGCCGCGCAGCTGCACAAGTGCATCATCCAGCGTTCCGCGCATGGATTCAACCATTTGCTCCTTGTCGTCATCAAGAGTTATCATTCCCCTGTCCTTTGCTTCAAAAAGAAACTCAAGCATATCAATAAGCGGCACGGCAAACGCATCGCTGTCGCCGAGAATGGGCTGAAAGCTGTCATGTTCATAGCCGTACAGCGCATACAGAAGCTTTGCGGTTTCAATATCAACACCCAGAAGTTCGGAAGCAGCACGGGCGGTGTACGGATCCGTCAGCACACGCCCCTCCTCAATCTCTATGCTTGCAAGCCCGAGTGCCGAACGTATCCCCGGAAAACCGTTAACTTCCGAAATAAGTGCCTTCTCCTTTGTATAATCTCCGACGGGAACGAGTACCGCAATCATATTTGTTTCATCAAACGTGTTGTAGATATGGGCTTTTATTCTGTCCTGCTCCGAAAGCGTAATCCTGTCCGTTTCGGAATCCGAAAATGTGTATTCGCATTTTGCCGAAAACACGATTGCAGCCGGCAGCAAAAACGCGAATATAATCAGGAACACGGGAACTTTTTTTGAAAGCAGCCTTCCCCAACCCGTTATATTCGGAACAAGGTTCTTATGGCGGGTTTTAAGCAAAGCCTTGTGGAACAGCATAATGAGTCCCGGCATAAGCAAAAACACCGTGAGCATGCTGCATATGATGCCTTTCGTCAGAACGAGACCCAAATCATAACCAAGGCGGAACTGCATCAGCATCAGAGCAACAAGTCCCGAAATCGTTGTCAGGCTTGATGACGATATTTCAATTATTGAATATGCAAGTGAATCCGTAAGCGCGCTTTTAACATTGCGCTGCCTGTCATATTCATCCTGAAAACGATGGCAGAAAATAATCGCATAGTCTATTGCAAGCGCAAGCTGAAGAATGATTGCAATGGAATTCGTTATTGACGAAATCTCCCGAAGCCAATAATTCGTGCCCATATTCAGCACCGCCGCCACTGCAAAAACAATGAAAAGGATTATAACCTCGAAATAACTTTTCGACGTAAACAAAAGCACTGCCGCAATTACAATGAGTGCAAGAATAAGAACCTGCGTTATTTCACCCGCAAGCTGCTTCACGTAATCCTGTCCGACAGTTGTTGAAACGCTTACTTCATAATCCGAAAGGCTGTCCTTAATCTGTTCAAGCGCATCAATCGCACGTTCATCCTCGCTTTCGGCAGAAAAAGCAACCGTGAAAAGCGCAGATGAGGACGCATAGTGTTCCGACGAATCATCAAAAGAAACAGTTGCAACATTTTCAATTTCACGCAGGTTCTCGGCAAGTTCTGCGGCTTTCTCACATGTAATGTTAGAAACCATGACATTTGCCGAAGCAAAAGCCGTGAACTCATTTTCCATGACGGTAAGGCCCCGCCTCGTCGCCGTTTTCGGCGGCAGCAGTGCCGTTATATCGTCATTCACGCGGACCTTGCTTATTGAAAGCGCGCTGTATATGACGAGTACAACGAACAGAAGCATAATAATTATATGCTTTTCCACGATAAATTTCGCAATTTTGCGCATGATGCTGTTACTCATTCGTTTTCACCTCGGGCTTTGTGCTTTTTTCGGTGTTTGTATATTTTTCGTATTTTTGTTCTTCAACCGAGTCCGAATCCGTTCAGTCAAAGTAACCGTCCTTTTTCAAAAGCTCATGCAGTTTTTGTTCCGTCTTTAAAACTTCGAGCGTATCCTCAGCCGTTTTTAATGCGCTGCGGCGGGTACGTTCGGGCAAGTTCGTTTTTTTTTGCGCGAAGCAAAAGGTTCTTCGGCGTGTGCGAAAGGTCAACAAATTCCATCAATCCCGTCCTGTATCCGCATGCCGTCAGAAGCTTTTGCCGTATCGAGTCCGTTATCAATGCCGAAACACGCTCCCGCAGTATCCCGTTATCGTCAAATATCGGCAATGCAGCATAATCAGCCTTTCCCGCCAATTCATGCTGGCAGCAAGGCACCGAAAGAATGTACTTTGCACCTCGCTTCACTGCATTATACAGTGCATAATCCGTTGCTGTGTCACATGCGTGAAGCGTTATCACCATATCGATTGCCTCGTCCGCAGCGCAGTCCGCTATATCTCCCGCTTGAAAATGCAAATTCGAATAACCGTATTTCTCTGCAAGCTTTGTGCAGAAATCGATAACATCCTCCTTCAAATCGACTCCTGTCATTTGTACGGGGATTTTGCGAATAAAAGTGAAATAATAATACACGATGAACGTGAGGTATGACTTTCCGCACCCGAAATCGATAATTCTCATCGGTTTCTTCTCTGCGTCATTATTTTCTCCGTCAACAGCCTCATCTTTTACGATTTCGTCGATGAATTCCAAAAATCTGTTTATCTGTTTGAACTTATCGTACATAGCCTTGTGTACCGCACCGTTACTTGCCATAACACCCATGTCTGCCAGCGGGGGGATGACAGTGCCCTCTGCAAGGATGTATTTTTTCTTTCGGTTTTGCGATTCAACCGCCTTCGGGGCTGCAGTGCAGGCGCGGCTGCCGGTCAGCAGATTGCCCTTTTTTGTCAGCTTTGCCGTAAATTCGCGCTCGCCGTTCCACGCATTAACCTGCGTATATCCCTCAAAATCGGAACATATGCGCATCGCAGCCTCGTTTTTTTCGCAATACTCATGGAACGCCTGCTTCTCTGTCAGCCTTTCAATGAAATATTGGCCGTTTACAAGTGAAAACGTGCTCTTCTTGTATCGTTTTTCCCCGCGCGGACCGCTGAGCACAATCCTGTGCGCACCGCAGGAAATAATTTGTTCCGCAAATTCACTGATACTTTCCATATTTTCCTCGTCAAAAGTCGCATTTTCAAGAGGTGCCCCTGCGTGTTTCACGCATGGCATGAATTCTCCTCTCATTATAATACTTTATCATCTTACGCCGAAAATCGCAAGTGGCAGCCGCATTATTCTGAGACAAACTCTGCGCATACCGTCCTTTTTACCGAAAAAGCGACTGATGCTGTTGACATTCAGTACATAATCTGTTATTATAGTACTCGGAAATAGAGTGTGAACTAATTTTGAATTGTTCTCAACTCTACAAAAGTTTTTGTTTATTTGTTTAAAAGGGTTTATCATGACAAGACGCTACGACAGTCAGGAAGTAAGGCGGCGGACCATTTCCGCGGGAATAAAGCTTTTTATTGAAAAAGGCTACCATAAAACAACCGTATCGGATATTTGCAGGCTTGCAGATGTTTCAAACGGTTCCTTTTTCAACGTTTTTCGAACAAAGAACGGCTTATTGATGGAGCTTGTTGTTAATATGTTCAACGGACAGTTTGATGCCGCGGATTCACTCCTTCCCGCCGATTCCGAGCCGCATATGCTTTATGTTTTTGAAACTGCAATTCAGCTTGCCATTGCCGAAACAAGCGAGAACCTGCGGGATATCTACGTCGAAGCATACACCAACCGCGAAACGCTCTGTTATATACATGACAGAACGGCGGCAAGACTGTTTGAGCTGTTCCGTCCGTTCAATCCCGATTGGAGTGAAAGCCGCTGCTTTGAAACCGAAATCGGTACTGCTGCGGTAATGAGCGGATATATGCGTTACCCCTGCAATCGCTATTTCACTTTTGAGCAAAAGTTGGAACGTTTTCTTGATATTGCATTAAAGGCCTACAATGTTCCCGAAGCCATGCGTTCCGATGCCGTCGAACGCATAAAAGCTGTTGACATTCGAAATTATGCCGTTCGTGTCATACGTAAGCTTGCGGAATCGGTCGGGTTTGAGCACGACCTTTCATTAAACGGCGAGTCGGTTTGAACGGGTTCAACCGAGTAACGATCAACAACGGCTGATAATGATATCAAAGAGCAATACATGCTCTCTGATATATTCAATTTGCAGGAGAAAAAAATGAAAAAAAGCGACTGAACAAAATCATCGTCATTCTTCTTGCGGTGCTGATGCTTGCAGCCATGCTGCCTGTTTCGGCAATTGCGGAAAGCTACTCCGCCGCAAGAGATCTGCGCATTTTGAACAAAGCGCATCAGGAAGTTAAAAAAGACCTGCTTGCTGTTGATTCCGAGCAATACAAAGCAGGAAAAGCTCCCGAGGAAACAGTTGCCGAGCTTATCGGAATGCTTGAAAGCGATCCGCGCATTGCATCCGTAAAACGCGACAGCGCAACAACTTTTACCTACAAACTCCATTCAGGGCTTACCGCCGTGTATGACTACAACATCATCCACGGTCGCCCTCAAGGCAAATTGCCCGAACCGAGCAGTCTTGAACAGATGCTTCCGATGAAACAGCCAATCAAACCTCACATACGAAAAGCCGCATCCGAGTCGAACCCGGGTGCGGCTTTTCAATTCACGCTGAAATTCAGCCGAAAGTCATGTTGCAAGGCGCATCAATTTGCTGCTTTTTCGGCCAGTTCATCCAGCTTTTTGTTTCTGAAATAGAGTGCAACGTCGATTGAAATCTCAACAAAATTTAGAATATAGAAGAAGAAGCTGAGGAAGAACAGAAATCCGCTGCTTCCGTCAACCGTCTGCATTATCTTGCGCGCAATTCCGCAAGCATAGCCGAGCAGCAGGAAAAGCTCAAAAAACAGGCTTTTGCCCTTTGCCGTGCGTGACACAATGGATTTGCGAATCGATATCGGCCATGAAAGACCAAAACAGAATATTGTTGCTGCCTCCAAAAAATCCAACATAGGTTTCCCCTTTCTTTCCGCGATGCGGATGTTATATTCATATTGACGGCGGACGTTATTCTCCGTCCGCCGCATGGTTTTGTGTTCAACAATACCGCATTATTTTCTGCGGTAATCAGGAAGCAGTTTCGGAGAGACCGCTTCTGTCTCTATGCCTGCCGCCTTAAGCTGCGATTCAAACTCAGCAACATGGTTCAACGTCAGCTTTGCAGGCACTGTTTCGGCTGCACGATGAGCCGCATTTCTGCCCGCACTCCTGCCGAATACGATAATGTCAAGCAGCGAGTTGCCCATCAAACGATTTCTGCCGTGGATGCCGCCGACAGCTTCACCGGCAACATAGAGGTTTGGAACATTGGGAGTCATGCCGTCAACATTGATATCAAGTCCTCCGTTCTGATAATGCAGCGTCGGGAAAACAAGAATGGGTTCGCGGCGTATATCGATGCCGTGATTCATAAACATTCGGAGCATTGCCGGAATCCTTGCTTCGATTGTACCCTCGCCTCCGATACGCTCTATCATGGGGGTATCCAGCCAAACGGCCTTGCCGCTGCCTGTGTCAACTCCCTTGTTCCTGTCGGTGCATTCACGAATTATCGATGCAGCCGCAACATCACGGGTTTCAAGCGGATGCATGAACACTTTACCGTCGCAATTCACGAGCTTCGCACCGAGAGAGCGAACTTTTTCGGTAACGAGCGCACCGAAAATCTGCTGCGGGAACGCTGCGCCCGTGGGGTGATATTGGAGCGTGTCCGCATACAGAAGCTTTGCGCCCGCACGATAGCCGAGAACAAGACCGTCAGCCGTTGCACCGTAGTGATTGGAAGTCGGGAATCCCTGATAGTGCATTCTGCCTGCACCGCCCGTTGCAATAATCACGGTTTTTGCACGCGCAACAAGCTTTTCACCTGTCTCCATGTTAAGGAGTACCGCACCTGCCGCATTTCCGTTTTCATCAAGAATAAGCTCGATTGCGGAGGTGAAATCTACAACGGGGATGCCGAGGTTAAGAACCTCATCCCGCAGCGTGCGCATTATCTCCGCACCGGAATAATCCTTTGCCGCATGCATTCTTTTGCGGGATGTTCCTCCGCCGTGAGTCGTTATCATAGTTCCGTCCGGAGCCTTGTCGAACTCAACGCCGAGTTCGTTCAGCCACTGAATCGCACCCGGAGCATCACATACCAGCTTTTGGAGCAGTTCGCGCTTTGCTGCAAAATGCCCTCCGCCGTATGCATCAAGAAAATGAATCGCGGGAGAATCATTCGGCTTGTCCGCCGCCTGAATGCCGCCCTCTGCCATCATCGTGTTTGCATCACCTATGCGAAGTTTTGTGACGATCATCGTGTTTGCGCCCGCATTATGAGCTTCAATCGCTGCCGACGCTCCCGCGCCGCCGCCTCCGATAACAAGCACATCAACGTCGTAATCGATTTTTTCAAGGTCAATCTCGCACGGGTTGATTCGGCTGTGTGCCTGAAGCATTTCGCAAAGCTCATGCGGAACTTCCTCGCCGCTGTTTGCGCCGACTTTAAGCACCGCAAACTCACTTGTTTTATAATCCGGATGGTACTGTTTGAGCAGTTTTTCCTTTTCTTCCGCCGTCATTCGCGCAGGTTCAAGGGCAATGTTTGCTTCCCTTGCCGCTTCAACAGCGTTAAGGGATTCACGGAATTCCTTTGAGTACATAATCCTTCTTTGCCCCCTTATTTTTCAATATCCCTGTTGTTGTACAGCTCCTGCAGTTCCGATGCAGGTTTGCCCATCAGAGCTTCCATCAGCTCGTCAAACGTTCCGTTTTCAATTTCCCGAACTCTGTTCTCAAGATGCTCGGATTTAGGCGCAAGATACTTGCCGTTCAGTCTTCTTGCAAGCATTGCAACCTGCGGATGCGATATTCCGGCAGGACAGCGTGAAGAGCAAACGCCGCACATCACGCAGTCAAAGGATTCCTCCGCGCACTTGTCAAACTCGCCGCGCTGAGCATATGCAATGTACTGCATTACGTTCAATCCCTGCGTGCAGCTTTTTGTACATGCGTTGCATCCGACACAGGCATATATCTCCGGATAAAGCTGCATCATTATCTGCTCGGTAGGTTTAACCTTTTCAATATCGTAAACCTGCTTGACGAGCGGGAAAAACGGCAGTGTTGCCACATACATGTCATTTTCAACCTTGGTTTGGCAGGCGAGACATGCATGAAGTTCGCGGTCGCCTTTGATGCGGTAGATCGTTGCACATGCGCCGCAGAATCCGTTGCGGCAGCCGCAGCCGCGCACAAGCTGATAGCCCGCATATTCCATTGCCCGCATGATCGTCAAATCATCGGGGACGGTGTATTTTTTGCCGAAAAGGTAGATGTCAACCGTGTTTTCTTTCATTTTAAAGCATCTCCTCCAAAAACCTCAGTATTCGTTCGGAAGTGCATCCAGTTCGTCGCAGCGGAAAACGGGTCCGTCCTTGCAGACATATTTCGAACCGATATTGCACCTGCCGCATTTACCGATGCCGCATTTCATGCGAAGTTCCATTGTTGTGTATATTTGAGTTTTATCAAATCCGATCTCGCACAGTCCGGCAAGGGTAAATTTAATCATTATCGGCGGACCGCAGAGAATCGCGATCTTGTCGGTTGAAAAGCCCAATTCCTTGACATAGTTCGGAACAAAACCGACATGACCGCTCCACTCCGGCTGTTCTTTATCGATTGTGAGGTGTACGCTGACACCCGCATCAACAGCCCACTCATCAATTATTTCATTATAGTCTACCAAATCCTGCATACTGCGCGAACCGTAAACAATATCTATTTTGCCGTACCTGTCGCGATAATGCCGGCAATAGTTAATCACGGAACGCAGCGGTGCAAGCCCGATTCCGCCTGCAATAAAGAGCAGATCGCGGCCTGCAAAAACGTCGTCCACAGGAAAGCCATTGCCGTACGGCCCGCGTATCGTAATCTGCTGCCCCGGTTCCATCGAATGCAGCCATTCTGTCACGCAGCCGCATTTTTTGATTGAAAACTCCATGAATTCCGTATTTGTCGGGGATGAAGTTATTGAGAACATCGCCTCGCCGACTCCGGGTACGGACAGCATTGCGCACTGCCCCGGACGGTGTTCAAACGCTTTTTTTCCATCCGGAGTTACAACGCGGAAAGTTTTAACGTCCGGCGTGTCTATCCTTATATCAGTAACAACGCCGATAACTGGCATCAGGGGATCTCGTGTTGCTGTAACAGACATTTTATTTCCTCCCTTCGGGGGTTTCACCGTTTTCGCAGTCACGGTTCTGCGGCTTCGCAAGAGCTTTCATGACTTTCACAATGTTCATGTTTATCGGGCATTTTGCAAGGCACCTGCCGCATCCCACGCACGAAAACAGTCCGTTGTTGTTTGTCGGATAATAGACCAGTTTGTGCATGAAACGCTGACGGAACCTTTCCGTTTGAGTCAGACGCGGCTGTCCCGCAGACATTTTTGTGAATTCCGAATACATGCATGAATCCCAGCAGCGGAACCGTTTCACACCGTGACCCGTGTCGAAATCCCGAATATCGTAGCATTGGCAGGTCGGACAAACAAATGTGCACGTGCCGCAGCCGAGGCAATGTGACGAAAGTTCTTTCCACTCGGGTGCATTGAAAAATTCATCCGTCTTCCCCGCCCCGAAAGCATCGGGTTTCAAACCCGCAAGCGGAAGTTTTTTAATCCGAGCCGAAACCGTATCGTAAACGGCTTTCATTTCTGCCGCATCCGCTTCCCCGTCCGCCTCCTCGGTGAGTGTGTTCAGCGAGTTCAGAAGAGCGTTGCCCTTCGCTGTTTTTGCATCGAGATAGAGTGTATCTTCGGATTCCGTGCAAACAATATCACCTTCGGGCGCACCTGCATCAATTCCGAATGATGCACAAAAACATGTTTCCTGCGGACGGGAGCATGCCAGTGACATTATGATGCCGTGCTCGCGGCGGTTCTTGTAGTAGGTATCAACGGGGTCGGAAAGAAAAACTCTGTCCAGTATTTCGAAACTCTTCACGTCACACGCCCTGACGCCGAACAGAACAAAATCCTCCGTTTCACTGCGGGTATCGACAATCTCTATTGTTTTTCCGCTCAGTTTAAAATCCATCAGGTTTTCGGTCTGCGGAAAGAAAAAGTCTTTTGCACTGCGAACAGTGTTCAAAGCTGCGGAACACTTTTTCCCGTTTTTCCACTCGGAAAACTTTGCTCCGCCTGCCGTATCCTGCGGCACATACAGTTTTGCACGTTCGGCAATTGCCGCAAAGAGCGAATTCAGCTCTGATTTTGCAATTTTACGCATTGTTTCCGCTCCTTTCAACCGCAGCCGAGGGTTCGATATCGTCCTTTGTGTAATTCACGATCGGGGCTCTGCTGCCTTCTTCCGCGCCCGCCTGATATTCGCCGTAAAAGGCATTGATATCCTTTATAAACTTTCGATTCAAAAGATGCAGCGGTATATGCTGGGGGCAAACGCGCGAACACTCACCGCAATCCGTGCAGCGTCCGGCGACGTGAAACGCACGGATTATATGAAACATTTTTTCTTCGAAAGAATCTGCGGCTGCTTTGTTTTCAACACCTGATGCGGGATTGTCGAACACGCATTTTTCGCAGGTGCATGCAGGACATGCATCGCGGCAGGCATTGCAGCGAATGCAGCGCGAAAGCTCACCCTGCCAGAATGCAAAGCGTTCATCCGCCGTCATTGCTTCAAGTTTTTTGACCTCATCAAAGCGGGAATCGTCAAGAACTTCACCATTCTCCCCGAGAAGTTCATCATAAACAACGCAGCGTTTGGATTTGCAGTGAATGCAGCGTTCAAGCATACACTCGTTTCTGTCGAGTTTTGCTGTTCCGTCGTAAAGAGTTTCAACGATAATATTTCCGTTTTCGTCAAAGGTGAGCTTTGCAATACCGTCAACCGCCTGCCTGACCTTGTTGATATCAGCCATTCCCTCACACGGTATGCCGACTGCGTAAACCTTTTCTCTGTCGAACCTGTGTTCGGTAAGCAGCTGATTAAAGCTGTAGCTGTCGCATGGTTTCAAAAAAACCGCAACTTTGCCGGCGTCCCTGCGCGTTTCGTTAACAAGGTATTTTGAGAAGTTTGCGGCGCAAAAGCCGTTGTAAACAAATTCCCTGTCTATTTGTTCGGCTGTCGTGAAAACAGCGGGTGTAAGGTCGTAATCAAATTCGCCTCTTTTCCAGCCGAAAACTCTGCTGCAGATTCCGCTGTTCAAAAGCTCCTTTGCTTTGTTTGCAAGATAATCTTGGGTTATTTGCTGCATCTCAAATCCTCCAGACGCTTGTTTTTGCCCAAGCCGGCAACCTTTTCCGCAAAATCATTCATCGTTGCGGCAAATTTTGCGCCTTCCGCCGCGCTGACCCATTCAACGCGGGTTCGTTCGCGCTCAATGCCGAGATAGTCAAGCATTGAAAACAGCAGTGCCATTCTGCGGCGCGTATAATAGTTTCCGGAGGTATAGTGGCAATCTCCGGGATGACAGCCGCATATTATCACCCCGTCCGCTCCGCGCTGAAACGCGCGCAAAATGAACATCGGGTTCACTCTGCATGAGCAGGGAACACGGATGATTTTAACATCCGCGGGGTAACCGAGGCGATTGCTGCCCGCAAGATCCGCACCCGCATATGAGCACCAATTGCAGCAGAACGCAACTATCAAGGGTTTATATTTCCCGCTGTTATCCGTCATCGGCATATTGCATCCACCTCCGCCATGATTTGTTTGTTCATAAAGCCTTTAAGATCCATTGCCCCGGACATGCATGCAACGGTACATGCACCGCAGCCCTGGCACACCGCCTCATTCACGCTTGCAACGCGGCGGATCCTTGTCGTTCTGTCCGGCATACGGAATTCCTTTTCAATGTATGTAATCGCACCGTACGGGCAAACTTTTTCACAAGTTGAACACCCGTTGCACATCATCTCGTCCGAATGGGCAACGCAGGGATTGCCTGTCAGTCTGTTTTTGGAAAGAAGACCTATGACCTTGCTTGCGGCAGCACCGGCCTGCGCGACCGTCTCCGGAATATCCTTCGGCCCCTGACACGCTCCCGAGAGGAACACTCCTGCCGTCGGACTTTCAACCGGGCGAAGCTTCGGATGCGCTTCGGTGAAGAAATCGTTGGTATCCATGCTTGCAGTAAGCATAGTTGCAAGCTGCCTTGCGGATTTATCCGGTTCCATTGCCGCAGCAAGCACAACCATATCCGCATCGATATGCAGCTGTTTCCCCGCAATCAAATCCGATGCCTGAACCTTCAGCTTGTCCCCCTCAGGCGAAACCTTGCCTACCATGCCTTTGATGTAGTGTACGCCGTACTCCTCAACGGCACGACGGTAAAACTCATCAAAATTCTTTCCCGGGGTGCGCACATCAATGTAGAAAACATAAACATCCGTATCAGGATATTTATCCCTTGTGAGCATCGCATGTTTTGCTGTGTACATGCAGCAGACTTTCGAACAATATTCCTTGCCCTTATCCGCACAGGCCGCACAGCGCGAACCGACGCATTGAACAAAAACAATGGTTTTGGGATGTTTGCCGTCGCTCGGGCGAAGCAGCGTGCCCTTGGTCGGCCCCGCAGCATTCATAAGCCGTTCGAATTCAAGCGACGTTACAACATCCTTGGATTGAGAATATGCAAACTCATCAAACTTTTCGAGTGAAATCGGATTGAACCCGGTTGCGGCAACGATTGCGCCGTATTTCTCCGTTATGAATTCATCCTTTGCTTTATAATCAATCGCACCCGCCGTGCATACTTTTGAACACAACCCGCATTTCCCGGATTTCAGCATCATACAATGCTCGGGGTCAATAGTTGCAACCTTCGGAATTGCCTGCGCAAACGGGATATAAATTGCGCTGCGATTGTCCATGCCGAGATTAAACTCGTTCGGCACCTTCCGCATGGGACATTTTTCGGTACATGCGCCGCAGCCGGTGCAAATGTTCTCGTTGACGTAGCGAGCTTTTTTCTTTATTGTAACATCGAAATTTCCGACAAAGCCATGGACTTCCGTCACTTCCGAATATGTGAAAATTCGGATTTTCTCATTTTGAGCTGCATCGACCATCTTCGGAGTCAGAATGCAGGCGGCGCAGTCCAGCGTCGGAAAAGTCTTGTCGAGCTGAGCCATCTTCCCGCCGATTGTAGGTTTTTGTTCGACAATATCAACTTCGAAC
Organism: Clostridium sp. CAG:138; assembly: GCA_000435055.1. Classification (GTDB taxonomy): domain Bacteria; phylum Bacillota; class Clostridia; order Christensenellales; family CAG-138; genus PeH17. The sequence goes on from FR879692.1 coordinate 45,109, forward strand.
CCGGCATCTGCAATATCAAGAGCAGTCTGAATACCCGCAATGCCGCCGCCTATCACGAGCGCACGTTTCGTGACGGGCGTTTCGGAAGCCGTAAGCGGTGCATTAAGGTTGACCTTTGCAACAGCTGCTTTTCCGAGTATGATCGCCTTTTCGGTCCCTGTCGGCATATCCTTATGCACCCATGAACACTGTTCGCGAATGTTCGCGATTTCAACCATGTATGGGTTCAGACCCGCAGAGGCGGCTGTTTTGCGGAAGGTTGCCTCGTGCATGCGCGGTGAGCATGAGCAGATAACCACTCCGTTAAGATTATTTTCGCGGATTGCCTTTTTTATCAAATCCTGTCCCGCCTGGGAACACATATATTGATATTCCTCGGCAACAACGACGCCCGGCTCGTTCCCGAGTGCCGCAGCAACCGCTTTCACGTCAACGGTTCCCGCAATATTTGTGCCGCAGTGGCATACAAAAACACCTATTCTTTGCATGTTTTGTGTTCCTTTCTATTTTGTGTACTTGCGGAACGCGCTGACAACTGCCTGCTGCGGCAAATCCGCATCCGCTTCAGCTGCCGGCGGCACATCATCGGCAGTCATTCGGTTTGCATCCTTTTGACGGATTTTTATGAGCCGTATCGCTTCAACGAGCTTTGCCGGTTCAACTCCCCGCGGACATCGTTCAACGCAGGCGAAGCACGAAAGGCATTTGTAAAGCGACTCCGAATTCAGCAGCGGTTCGATATCTCCGGTTTCAACCATGTAAACGAACTGATGCGGATGATATTCCATCTCTTCATATGACGGACATGTTGCCGAGCATTTGCCGCAGCGCATGCACCTGAGCGGATTTACTCCGCTGATTCGGAGTATCTGCTCCTTTTCGCGCAAGGTTTTGTTGTTCTGCATCAGTTACTCCTTTCCGTTGACAGCGCAGCCGCAGTGATCCACTGCCGCGCTGCCGTTTGCTGCTCCGTTCTTAATGCCGAATGCTTCCGCCATGAGTTCGGTGAAATAAACAACGGGAACGGACGCTTCTTCACCCATGCCGTTTTTGACAAGGTTATATCGGCAGAGCGGACATGCAGTCACGATTTCGTCCGCACCGTGAATGCATGCACTCCCATAAACCTTCCTGCTCCGTTTTGCCGCTGTATTCGAGTCATCCATAACGGTATACCCGCCGCAGCATTCGTTTCTTTCCGGGAAAATGCAGGGTTCGGCTCCGAGTGCGGCAATGAGTTTTTCGATGAGCTGCGGATTTTCCGGATCATCAAACTCAATGACTTTTGCCGGGCGCAGCAACATACAGCCGTAATATGCCGCAACACGTTTTCCGTTTAAGGGGTTTTTGACCGCAGCATGTATTTTTTCAAATCCGCTGCCGCGTGTCACAAGCTCCAAGTAATGCAGAACCTCCGTCTCTCCGTGATAAGGAGCGGGCGGATTTTTATCCTGTGACAGATAAAGGTTCACCTTTTTTGCAAAGTCCTCATCCGTTCGCATGGCATGATTGGTTTGCTTGATAACATTGTGACATGCAGAGCATACCGTAACAAGAGGCCTTCCGGCATCGCGTGCGGCAGCAAGTGCGCGAACGGCGGCAAGTTTTGTTGCAATTTCATCCTTTGCGGAAACGTAAACACCGCCGCAGCACTGCCAGTTCTCTATTTCGCACAATTCAAAGCCGAGAATCTCCGCACAGGCGCGCGCACACCTGTCAAGCTCTTTGGCCTTTGTGCGCAGCGTGCAGCCCGGGAAATAGCTGACTTTCATCATATTTGAGCATCCTTTCTTCCAAAGCTCTCTTTATTGTCAAAAACCAATGTGGAGCCTTTATTCGTTTTGCGGAGTGCATTCAAGTATTCGGGCATTATCAAAGGTTCAACCCGCCGATAACTTCCTTCAATGCATCGGCACTGCGGCGAAGCTTTCCGATTTCTTCATCCGTGAGCGCAATGTTGACCTTGCCGCTGACGCCGTTGCTTCCGATGCGGTTGAGCGTACTGAGGCAAACATCATCGATTCCGTACTCGCCGTTCATAAGAGTCGAAACGGTCATTGTGGTTTCGATGCCGGAATGCAGGCATTTGCAAATATGACATACAGCCGCCGAAACAGCATAGAAAGTTGCACCTTTGCGGGCAATAACTCTTCCGCCGGATTTTTTTACATAAGTCTCAATCTCTGCAAAGTCAAGCGCGGGACTTATCATGCCGGGAGTTGTGATAAGCTGCGGGCAATCCTTAATCGGCACTCCGGAAATATTTGCAACCGACCACGGAACGAAGGACGAGTCGCCGTGTTCACCGAATACATATGCATGTACATTGGTCTGATTGATATTATAATACTCAGACAGCCTTGCACGCAAGCGCGATGTGTCCAGAACGGTGCCCGAACCAATGATATGGTTTGCAGGAAGTCCGGACTGCTTGAAAAACACATATGTCAGGATGTCAACAGGATTGCTGACGATGATATAAATCGCATTCGGCGCATATTTTGTTATCTGCGGCAGAATGGATTTTGTGATGTTGACGTTGGTCTGAGCAAGCTCAAGACGGGTTTGTCCGGGCTTGCGGGCAATGCCGGAAGTCAAAATAACGATATTGGAACCTGCCGCATCGCAGTAATCGCCCGCATAGATGGAACAATTGCCGCCGAAAAATGAATTGCCCTGGCGAATGTCGAGTGCTTCGCCGAGCGCTTTTTCGGTGTTGATGTCGATCAAGACAATTTCAGACGCAATGCCCATTGTGTTGAGTGTGTATGCAATGGTTGCGCCCACACTGCCGGTGCCGATGATGGTTATTTTATTCATGTTAAACATTCCTTTCGTTGGTTCATATGTTTTTCCGAACCGTATAGTAACATAATTCGCGCAAAATCGGAATTGCCCTTTTCGCATATCGGTATTGCATTTATCGATATGTTGTGAATCGGACTGAATTTGCCGCTGTTTTGAACGGTTGTCAATGCATCCCGCTGTTTGTTATTGTCTGTGATTTTTTTTGACGTCCGAGCCCGCTGAAATTCGGCGATTGCCGCCGTCCCGCTCACAGTGCAGCAGTCCCTCATCGGTATAAAAACGCATTGTATGCTCTGTTACACCGAATAATTCAAAAAAATCTTGACTTCGTGTTACTCGAACCTGTAAAAACGATTATAGCACAGGACATGTGCCCGTGCAATATGGAAACGGGGAAAACGGAGTATGCTCCGGCATCAAAAATCGGCTGTGCCCGACGTGTAATGGTTGAAAAAATTCGAATTCATGGTATACTTATCCAAAGCCTGTGTTGAAACGGGTTTGTTTACGGAGGTAATACCAATGAGTAAATTTGCAGTAATCCTATATCCTGATTTTTCCTTGCAGGAAATTACCTGCCTGACTTCGGCTCTGTCGGTATGGTTTGAAGAAAAAATCGATTTTATCGCAAGTGAAAACAGGGAGTATTGCAGCGAAGAGGGTTTGCGGGTAATGCCGACAAAGACAATTGCAGATGTAAACATCACAGACTACAAATGCATTATTCTTCCGGGTACGATCAATCCGCTTCCCGCACTTTATGATGATAGGCTGATTGAGTTTTTGCGCGGCGGAATCAACACTGACGTAACATTTGCAGCAATCTCGTCCTCTCCTATTCTGCTGGCAAAGGCAGGTGTGTTGGACGGCAGAAAATTTACTGCCGGCTTTTTTATGCAGATGGCAGAGACATTTTCCTTTGTTGAAAACGAGAATTTTATACATAAAGGAATCGTTTGTGACGGGAATGTAATCACCGGCATCGGCATGTTCTTCCGCGAGTTTGCAGAAACGGTTTTGCATAAATTCGGTTATGATGTCGGCAGCAATTTTATGCGCGGCAACCCGGAAGATTACACAGAGGAAGAACTTACGTTTTATTGGTCGGAAGAAGACTACCGTCAGTTCTTGAAGGAATTAAAAGAGTACGAAAAATAACAGGCACTTTGGGTTCAAAACCTTTCGGAACCCGAACGGCACACTTTTGTACTCTTGCGGCGGGAATACTCAGCGTCCTGCGGAGCATTATTTCCCGTCGCAAAAACTGTGCGGTTCGAAATGCTTCGTCACATTATTCTGACAATGCAGCCACGTCATTTGTGCCGCCAAAGTGCGTTCCGGCGTCAATTTGTTTGCAAATAGTATATGTATTTTTTCCAATCGGTTCTGTCGTTTTCGGCTTTTAACGCTACTGCGATTTTCGGATTTGCAAAAACAACGTATCCGTTGCCGGAACCATAGCTCACACTGTAATCATCACCAAAACATGCAAAACTGATTGAAGGAACGCACAAGACGCAATATGTAAGCTCTGCATCCGTCAGGTCGGTAGAGATTTTCTCATATGTTTCTTCGGATATATCGCAAGCGCGATAACAAACAAAGTTTCTTTCCTAACCCAAATAATTAAGGTATTCATCGATGCGTTCATGGCTGCAAAAAACACCGGGTTTTCCAAGCATTTCAGAATTACCCGTGCCGAAATAAATTAATTCATTTCCGTTGAGGAAAGTTATCAATTTGCCGAACACGTTCGGGGGCATTGTATAGTATGGCGAATTGAGGTAAACAGGTTTATTCCTGCGACTCACTTCATTAAATAGCTTTTTAAACTCAACTCCCGGCGGGTTCTTGACAGGTTTCGGTTCGGAGGACAACGGAGAAAAAAACTTACAGTCGGGCAAAATCTTCGGATATAGTTCATTCTCGATCTTTCCATGTAATGTACAACGGATAACCCGCAGTGATTCTACCGCATATCTGCAAGTGAAGCATTTTTCGCAAAGGTTGGCTGCATCATAGAGTTCGTCTCTCGGCATCAAAAAAGATTCTCCGACAATGTGATAATCAGTTCTTGAAGCATCATCAATTTGCTCGCATTTGAATACTCTCGACATGCCGTTCGAACATATCGGCTCCGCAACAAAATAAACATTGCCCTCGTATTTATAATAGCATCCTTCGCAAATCATTAACATTTCCGCCTTCGCAGTAATATTACTCCGCCGCTTCGCATCGAAGTGCTTTCACTCAGGCTTACGTTCGGATTGTTTATTGCGGCTATTTCAGAAGCACATATTTTTTAATTAAAGCAGCCTGCTCCGAGTACTAACCGTGTATTCGCCATTGCTTTTTGCCGACAGGCACGTTCATGTTATACAGCAAAACTACCGCAGTTTTTTCTCCATAATGATTTCGTTGCCGTCAGTTTCTCCCGTATGGTTAAAGCCGAGTTTAAGGTACAATTGTTTTGCCGCTTCGTTTCCTTCAATATAGCAAAGGACAACTCTGTTATAAACCCCGTCTTTTTGCATTTCCCGAAGAACGTGCCCGGCTGCTTCATATCCGAATCCGTTGCCTTGATATCTTTCGTCAATAAAAAACTGGCTGAAGTCGTATGCGCCATCTATATAATAATACAGAGCCATTCCAATCGGTATATCTTCATTGTATATAATCAAAGCGCGACTTCCGGAATTCCTGTAGGCATACGCTCTTGCCAACAGCGTAATTGAATTCGCTGCGAAGTCCTTCTGATCATTGCGAACATGCAGGTCAAGCCTCCAGTTGTCAGGGCTGACTTCTTCTAAGTGTATCATCCTGTTTTCCTCCGCAAAAACTCACTTGCTGCATACATTGTACCATACAGTGGTGTTTGTTTCAACAACTTGCATAAGCCGTGATTTACAGCGGATGATTCCGAAATCAAAATAATGAATGCGGTTTTCAGAAAGAATTCATATTTTTCTACAGTTTTGTATTTCAACGAATATTTTCACTCGAAAACTTAACAAATGATGTTCAACTTCGATATACTTCTGATGTGAACATCGGCCTGCCGGTACTTTTGCGGCATTGCAAGAGGTTTAAACATTATATCATCTCGGTTCCTGTTATTGCACAATAGAGCGGCAACAAGAAGAGCAAGAAAACTCGCCGATACACAGTCCATATCGATGTTATATTCTTTCAGTTAATTGACCCGGAACTTCGCCCGGAGGTCTGTCGCACACCGAATCGCTGATATTTAATGAAAGGATGTATCTGCAATGCAGGTTAATACAGGTTCCGAAATCGCTGCATTTTTCAGCTCCTGTCCTCAACCGATAAAGTGATAGGAATTTTCACTTTTTTATGCTATAATATTTTCATTATAAACAGAACGACAAGCCAAGGTTACAAGGTTAATATAGTTAATATAAAGGAGAATGCTGATGGGTTTATTGGATAAGTTGAAAAAAGGGCGAACGAGGAGAGGACAAAAAGAAAAACAACATCAGAAGCAGCCGTTCCAACAGAATTTGTCACAAAAGACAGATCCGGCAATATGCCCCGGCGGCGCGTTCATGGTGCAGCTTTTGATGAAAGAGAAAAGCGAGATGCCCTCAAAGGAGATGTTTGCGGAGATATTGTCGAAGCATCTTGGAAAAACGGAGCAGCTTGGAGATTGCGAATCGCATGCAGGTTTTATTGTTCATGACTATATTTCCGAAACGAATGACGACACTCTTCCGGTAATGCTGCTGATTTCCGAATGCGCTGAGTTTGAGCCAAACTCAATTGATGACTTCAGGCGCGGTCAAATGTGGGATTGTTTGAGCGACCGCGACCGCATTCTTTCCGAATGCAAATATCAGATTTCGGCTTCTGATAAGCTGGGCGGCGGTCTGCCCTCAAAGGAACGCGCAAATATGCTTATGGACTATCTGGAGGCACTGGTGGAATTATATCCTCAGTGCGAGGCAGTTTACAACCTTAACTCCGGAAAGTTGATTATGGCTGATGATATCAGAAAAAAGGAAATAACCGGTGTTGACCGTTTTATCAGTTATGCGGTGAATGCTCGTTTTTTCAATATTTACGGTACTGAAGACTGCGTAGTGGACACGCTTGGTTTGAGTCTTTTGTATATAGAGGATTTGCAATATCATTTTCATGATATCGACCCCAACCTGGTAGTAAACCATGCCTATAATCTGGCATCCTATCTGTTGAACAATGACAACCCCATGAAGGACGGAGATACCGTCGATGGTATTCGAAATGGACGGATCGTGCAGGACATCCAGTGGAAATGTCATTATGAGGATGCGCTGATTCAGCCGGCGAGGGCAGTCCTGGATATCTGTATGGGAAAGTATGCAGCCGGATATCGCGGTTGACATATTGCATCATCATTTTTAAAGGAAGTCGCACACATTTTCGACCGCCGGGCGGACGAGTCTTTCTCGGGCTGAAAGCCCATTGAAATGCTGTCGAGTTTTACAGTCAACATTTCAGTGGAAACACAAATCCAATAAAGCAGGAGGCGCATAATGCAATTTGACATCATTTATACCGGCGATTGCCTCAACCTTCTGAAAACTCTGCACGATGACAACGTTCATTGCTGTGTGACGTCCCCCTCCGTATTACGCGCTCCGCGATTACGGCATGGCTGCTCAGATCGGTAAAAAGACAACGCCGAATTAATATATCACGTATCCGACTGAAGTGTTTACAGAAGGCAGGTGCGTTTTTCGTCCGGATGGTACGCTCCGGCTGAACATCTCGGACGCATACGCCGGTAAATACAAAAGCGGATTGCAAGAATCCGCGGGCGATTTTGTTGCCCAAAAGAACCCCAACGGCAGAATCGGTCAGGCTGTGGCTCTCAACAACAAGTTCGAGGGTTATAAGGCGAAAGACATGATCGGCATTCCGTGGATACCGGTTTTTGCCCTCCGCGATACCGGCCGGTATCTGCACAATGACATCATTCGGATGAAGGATAAGATTGCCCTCTTCTCATAAAAAGAAAGATGCTGCTGCAAACATGACTTGATTTTGCAGCAGCACCTTTTGAGTTTTTGTGTTGCAGAAAGAATATGTTCGGTTAACGCTTGCTGAACTGAGGAGCGCGACGAGCGGCTTTGAGGCCGTACTTCTTCCTCTCCTTCATTCTGGGGTCACGGGTCAGGAAACCTGCCTTCTTGAGGGTTGCGCGATATTCTGCGGAATCAACGTCGAGAAGAGCACGGGAAATGCCGTGACGGATTGCGCCTGCCTGTCCGGTGTAGCCGCCGCCGTAAACATTGACGATAACATCGAACTTGCCGAGAGTGTCGGTAAGCACGAGGGGAGCGCGAACGATCATCTTGAGGGTTTCATAGCCGAAATATTCTTCGAGATCCCTCTTGTTGATTTTGATAACGCCGGTGCCGGGAACGAGACGAACGCGGGCAACGGAGCTTTTGCGCCTGCCGGTTCCGAGATACTGAGTGGTTGCTGCCATGGTAATAATCTCCTTCCCTAAAAATTATTTGAGCACGAGAACTTCGGGCTTCTGTGCTTCGTGCTTATGCTCGGCGCCGCGGTAAATGCGAACCTTGGTGAGCATCTGGCGGCCGAGGGGACCCTTGGGCATCATGCGGCGGATGGCTTCATAGACTGCGAATTCGGGCTTCTTGTTGAGGAGCTCACGATACTTGGTCATTTTGAGTCCGCCGGGATAACCGGTGTGATGATAATAAATTTTTTCGTCAAGCTTTCTGCCTGTCATGATGACTTTATCTGCGTTGATGATGATAACGTGATCGCCGCAGTCAACATGCGGGGTAAAGATGGGCTTGTGTTTTCCGCGGAGTATTGCGGCAACCTGAGATGCGAGACGACCGAGCACCATGCCTTCTGCATCTACAACGTACCACTTACGCTCCATGGTTTCTGCTTTTGCCATATAGCTTTTCATGCCATGTCCTCCAAAGGTATGTTGAATTTCTTAATTAAATAATTTTGCTAAGATTTCCGACAACGGACGGGGCTGGTGACCGCAATCCTCCACCATAAGCAAAGCACAAGGCATATTTTACTTCCGGCGGAGGTATTTGTCAAGTGTTGTTTTCAAAAAAATACCCGATTTTTCAGATATATTTTTATTGTCCGCAGTGGGAATGCGGCTTTTGCAAATCGGGCATTAATCGTCATTTCCGTCCGCCTTCTCAAATTCGGCCGCAACATCGGCCAGCAGCTTGCGAATCGGAAGATTTTGAGGACATGAGCCCTCGCATTTTCCGCATTTTATGCAGTCGGAGGCCCGCCTTCCGGGTGCGGTATGAACATTTGAGTAGTAGTAATTTGCATTCCAATCGCGATGCAGCTGTTTCGCATTCATCAGCGCAAACAAGTCGGGAATCGCAATATGCTTCTGACAGCCGTCCGTGCAGTAGCGGCAGGCGGTGCACGGAATCAGCTCCATCCCCTTGTAAACACCGCGAACCTTTTCAACGGCTTCGGTTTCGATCTTGTCAAGAGGTTTGAAATCACTCATATAGCTTATGTTATCTCTGAGCTGCTCAATGCTGCTCATGCCCGAAAGCACAACAAGCATCCCCGGGAAGCCTGCAGCGAAGCGAATTGCGTAGCTCGCGGGACTCCCTCCGTTGAGAGAAGCGAAGATCCTCTGCGCCTCGTCGGGAAGCTTAACAAGGCTTCCGCCCTTTACCGGCTCCATCACAAGCACAGGCTTATTGTGTTTTCTGCACACTTCATAGCATTTGCGGCTCTGCACGCCGATATCGTCATAATCCAAATAATTGAATTGAATTTGAACAACCTCAATTTGCGGATACTCCGAAAGAATCGCATCCAGCACCTCTGCCCGGTCATGAAAGGATATGCCGAAATGCCGAATCTTTCCCTCTTTTTTCAGTTCAATTGCGGTTTCGTACGCGTTTCTCTCTTTAAAATATCTGAAGCGCGCCTTGTTTTGTGCATGCATAAGATAGAAATCGAAATAATCAACTCCGCAAAGCTCAAGTTGACTTTCGAAAAAAGGTCGAATATCGTCGTTTGTTTTGAAATATTCATCGGTAAGCTTGTTTGTCAGGATAAAACTTTCCCGCGGATAGCGCGACGTGAGGCAGGTTTTTGCTGCTTTTTCGCTTTTCCCGCTCAGATAACCGTGCGCAGTGTCAAAATAGTTAAACCCTGCCTTGATAAATTCGTCAACCATAAGGCAAGTCTGCTCAATGTCAACCTCTCCGTCCTTCATCGGAAGCCTCATAAGACCGAATCCGAGTTTTTTGTTTATGCGTTCCATCTTGTTCATCCTTTCCTGATTAATTGCTTATCGTTATTGTTTTGCAGCGATTCATTATGCTGCGCGGAAGTTCCGATTCTATTTTAGCATTGTTGATCGCTTTTCGGGCAGATGTTTTGATATATATTTTTGAGTTCAGACTCCCATGTTTCAGTCTCAAACTTTTGCAGTGTTTGCGATATTTGCCCGCTTATGCCCCGATTCAGCTTTTTATCGTCCTGTTCTCTTCACAATGTGCAAGTATGCATATTGAAAAACCCGATTGCATATGGTAGAATAAAGTTGAGGTTGTGTTTTCAAAATGGTTGCAGCAGCCGAAAGTACGAAGCAGCACAGCCGCGCAAACAAGGCATGACCTTTGTTTAATGATTATTAACGGATAAGTGAATACTTAGTTTATGGAACTGTCTCAAAGATTTGTACGCAAGCACCTCGAAAGGATTCATCCTTTCACAAAGGCCTGTTCGCTTGAAGCCACACGGCGCGGACAGGATCTTCTCGGCAACGTGCTTGCAAAAACAATGCGCACAAATGTTAATATTGTCCCCGTTGATCATCCGAAACTCAGCGGGAATGTTGAACCATGCGCCTGTTTTGCGATTCCGCACGATGAATTAAAGCGCGGAGTTATCCTCTATCTGCACGGCGGCGGATATACATGCGGTGACCTTGAATATGCAAAGGGCTTCGGGTCCGTGTTGGCTTCCGAATGCGGTATTCGGGTGCTTTGTCTCGCTTACCGTCTTGCGCCCGAAAATCCGTTTCCTGCTGCATTGGACGATGCGGTGGAAGCGTATCGCTATCTGCTTTCACTCGGCTACCTCAGCAGCCAGATCGTGCTTGCAGGCGAGAGCGCCGGCGGCGGACTTTGCTTTTCGCTTTGTTTAAAGCTTCGCCAGTTGGACTTGCCGCTGCCTTGCAGCATCATTGCAATTTCGCCGTGGACAGACCTTACCCAAAGCGGCGAGTCGTTTATATTTAATCACGATGTTGATCCGAGTCTTTGCAAAGAGACTTTGGACTTCTACTCAAAGTGCTACTCACAAAACCCGACGAACCCGCTTGTTTCGCCGCTTTTCGGAGATGTTTCCGGGCTTCCTCCGTCCTTAATCTTTGCGGGCAAGGATGAAGTCCTTCTGGATGACTCGCGCCGTATGCACAACAAACTTGTTTCATCCGGCTGCACAAGCGAACTGGTAGAAGCCGAAGGCATGTGGCACGCCTATGTTCTTTACTGTATCAAGGAACGTGCATGCGACCTTGACCGCATCAATGCCTTTTTAAACCGTTTCCTTTCCCACGAACGCAAGCTTCGCTGGATGCGGCTGGATAACGCCGCAAAAATCTATCCCGCCGCAAAACGCAGAAAATGGAATAACTTTTTCCGTCTTTCCGCAACACTCTGCGACGAGGTGGACAAAACAGTCCTTAGGAACGCAATGGATGTCACCATGCGGCGATTCCCGTCCATTGCCGTTCGTCTTTGCAGAGGCGCATTCTGGTATTATCTTGAAGAACTGTCCTCCGCACCCGAAATCACGGACGAAAAGAGCTGGCCGCTTGCACACACGCCGTTTGAGAGCATCAATGAATGCGCACTGCGTGTCATCGTCTACAAAAACCGTATTGCAGTTGAATTCTATCATGCATTGACGGACGGCACAGGCGGTATGGTGTTTTTAAAATCACTGCTTGCCGAATACATCGAACAGAAATACGGGGTTGAAATTCCTAATGAATGCGGCGTGCTGGACAGGCTCACTCAGCCGCAGGAAGAGGAGCTTGAGGACAGCTTTTCGAAGAATGCCGGTTCCGTAAGCGTCAGCAGAAATGCGAGCACCGCATTCAAGATTCATTATACGCCGGAAAGGGATGATTTCAGGCACCTTACAACGTTCATCTTGGATTCAAACGCAGCTCTTGCCGCGGCAAAAAGCTGCGGGGTGAGCCTTACGGTGTACCTGACAAGCGCAATGCTGCTTGCATTGCAGCGGATTCAGGATGAGCAAACGCCCGATAAGCGCCGGCAAAAGCCGATTCGCGTCGTTGTTCCGGTGAACCTTCGCCGTTTATTCCCAAGCCGCACGCTTCGGAACTTTGTGCATGTCATTATGCCGGAGATCGATCCGCGAATGGGCGACTATGAGTTTTCCGAGATTCTGACATCGGTGAAACATCAACTCGGGCTTCTTGTCACAAAAAAGAACCTTTGTGCAATGTTCACTCCGAACGTCAATGCAGAGCGTTCGCCCCTGCTCCGCGTGATGCCGCTTTTCCTTAAAAACATTGCAATGAAGCTTGTTTACGACACCGTCGGCGAACGCACAAACTGTCTTAATCTCTCTAATCTCGGGGATATTAAAGTGCCGGATGCAATGCGCCGATATGTAACCCGATTTGATTTCATTCTCGGCGTTCAGGCAACCAAGCCCAACAATTGCGGAGTTTTGTCTTACAACGGCAAATTGTATATGAATTTCATTCGCAACACTGTTGAACCCGTGCTTGAATTTCAATTCTATCAGGTTTTGCGTGAACTTGGGCTTCACGTCAAAGTTGAAAGCAACGGTGCGGGCAATGTGTTGATTCCAAACTGAAAACGGCAATGCAGCCCGATAGTTTGAAATCAATAATTTACGGATTCAGAAAGGAGACACAATATGTACTGTATAAAATGCGGAGTTGAGCTTGCGGACAGCGAAAAAGTCTGCCCGCTTTGCGGAACGAGGGTTTATCACCCCGATATAGAAATTAAAACCACCGAACCTCCATTTCCCGAATACAAGCTCCATGAACCCCGCATGAATCTCAGGGGTATTATGTTCATCGTTACCATGATTTTTGCCGCGCTTATCGTTCAGCTTGTTATCTGCAACATCAGCATCAGCAATGCCTCGGAATGGTCCGGCTACGCAATCGGTGCAGTGCTGCTGCTTTATGAGCTCGTTGCGCTCCCGCTTTGGTTCAAACGGCCCAACCCCGTTATTTTTGTTCCCTGCGGTTTTGCTGCCGTGCTTGCTTATCTGCTTTATATCGACCTTGCTGTTCACGGAGGGTGGTTCCTCAAGTTTGCATTCCCCGTTGTCGGTGCATACGGATTGCTCGTTACGGCGGTTGTAACACTGCTGAAATACGTTCGCCGCGGACATCTTTACATCTTCGGCGGCGCACTTATCGCACACGGAATTTACATGACATTTTTGGAAATGATGATAAATATTGCCTTTTCCGAAAAAACAGTGCTTCAGCTCAACTGGTCATACTTCCCCTTGTTCGGATGCTTTATTCTCGGAATGGGATTAATCATCGTTGCGATAAACAAACCCATGCAGGAATCGCTTAAAAAGAAATTCTTTGTTTAATTTCCGATTAAGATTGGATTTCAATAAATATTTGCAATTTGAAAATGCTTATGCCCGATGTGCATGGGCATTTTCTTTTGCGCATAGCAATGCCGCCTTTTTGGGCATACTAACGGACGGCGGGCAGCGGCTTGTTTCAAGCCGTTCAACCGCAAAAAAACACACGGAGGACATTATTATGCAGAATCGACAGAACGGCAGTACCGGCAGCAATTCCGGCAGCAGTTTCGATTCCTTCTTCAACTCAAACCCGTCTCATTCAATGGGTTCGGCGAGTTCCGGGAATCAGTCCGCCTCTTCGGCAAATTGGAACACCGAAGCGGCCTCCTCAATCGACACAAAGGATCTTTCCATCCTGCAGGATGAAATGTATTCTGAAGCGTTGCTTTTTAAAAAATGCACTGTTTATGCCGGGTATTTTAACGATCCCGCGCTCAAACGCATGGCAGAAAACGCTGCCGGGCATCACCGCAGGCATTTTGATACGCTTCACGGCTATCTGAACGGCAATAACTGAGGAGGGTTACAGGCATGAACAATCAGAAAACCAACAATGCTTCCATGAGCGAACAGGAACTTCTTACGGACCTTCTCCATTCAGAAAGGGACGCCGTAAAGCAGTATGCAAGCAACTGCACCGAGTCGGGCTGTGAAAACCTGCGCAGTCTGCTTATCAACTGCATGACCGAATGCTCCGAGGATCAACTCGCCGTGTTCGAACAGATGAAGCAGCGCAATATGTATAAAACCAAGCCCGCAAAGGTTCAGGAGCTTCAAACCGCAAAGCAGGATATGACCTCGCTTCAGCAGCAAACGTGGTGATGTGCGGAAAGAGTTGATGCCGCGCAATCGCTTGTTTCGATAATGCGACACCAAATGACAGCGCACTGATATCGCTGCGCTGAAAAAAGCCGCAGCAGGGACTGTTGTATCAGTTCCCAAACAAAACCGGGCAGCCCGCGAAGGGTTGTCCGGTTCTTTTTCGCAGCAAAACATAAAACGGCTGCATGAATTCCCGCTGCACATATGTCTTGTATTATATTTGCGGCATGTCAATCAGAATCACTCAAGCATTGAGAATATTTCTCCGTCGGAGTATGTAATGAATAATCTATTTGTTATTTCTTAATATCTTTTCATCAGTTCCTTCCGTCCGGTTTTCGGACTTCTTTACGTGCTCATTGCGAATGCTAATGCAAAACGGATCGTTGCATCCAACGACCCGTTTTGCTTCATTGCGGCGAATATCCGAATTCAGTTTTCGGGTAATTCAATTCCGCTTCATTTTTTCATTGTGTGATTTGATTCGTAAATCAGTTGAGGCCCATTGCAATACGCATAATGCCGATTGCATCTGCGATGTTCACAACGCCGTCCTCGTTCACGTCGCCGTGAATGAGCTGAGTTTCGGTCAGTTCAATGAGACCGAGTGCGTAACGCATTGCGAAAACAGCGTCCGCGGTGTTGGTGTTTCCGTCGCCGTTGATATCGCCGTCATGCTCCTCAACAGGAGGTTCGGGAGTGGGCTCGGGGGTGGAGGGAGTCGTGCCGGTGAAAGCAACATTATCAACGCAGACACAGTCCTCACCCTGGCTTCCGCCGGAGTCCTTCGTGTATTCCCAAACAAAGTAGTACACGCCATCCTCGGGAGCGGTGAATGTGTAACGCTGCCAATCGGGCTCGGTAACGCCGGACTTGCGGAGTTCAACCTGCCTGTTGACATAGAAGTTGAAGAAATCGCGATCTGTCTGGCTGCTGCAGATATAGTCGAATGCCATCGTATCGCCGCTCTGCATCGCTATGGTCAGCATGAGCTGTGACTTGCTGTTAACAACGCGCTTGTTGCCGGAACGTGCGAAAACCCTTGTTCCGTCATCAACAGCAGTGAAGGGATACTCGGTGGAAGTGCCGAACCAGAGATTTCCGCCTTCAACGTTGAGTGCTGCCGCAAGTGATTCATCACCGGTAACACTGACGGCGATAACAGCAGTGCCGTAAACACTGCCGTTAACCATGACCGTGCCGGTCACGGTTGCGGTGCCGCTGCCGCTGCCGGTAATCTTTACCTTGCGCTTGTTGCCGTCAACAACAGCAACGTTCTCATCGGAAGAAGTCCAGATAATGTCATAGAGGTTTGCATCCTCGGGTTCGCGGTTGAACTTGACGGTGACCGTTTCACCGACTGCAATATTTGCCTCGTTCGCGCTGAGGGTATAGCCTTCGAGTGCAATAGGTTCTTCGGATTCGCCGAAAAGAGTCCAATCGCAGTAAACCGTCTGTGCCTGGTCGGGATTTGCGGGGAAATCATCAACGGGGCTCATGACGATGGGCCATGCATCACCGTAAGGATCAACGGGACCCCATACGTCAACCATTGTTGCGTATGCTTCGGCAATAGTTCCTTCTTCTTTGATAACATTCCAGAAAGTTTCTTCGAATTTGTAGTCTCCGACGAAGGTAACGCTCTGAGAATAGCCGTAAACCGCACCGCAGCCTGCACGGAGGAGTGCATAGCCGGTAGTGCCGCGGCCGCTGAGCTTCATGCCTTCGCAGATAGCCATCCAAACGAACGGATTGTCAAGTGCGCTTGTGATATGGTTCTCGATATATCTGCCGTCAATGAACGCTTCGTTGCCGGAGCGAACCGCCCAACCGTTTGAATAATCCTCGTTGGTGATACCCTGGTTGGTGGTAAGGCAGAGATAAGAGGAAGTGCCGCTTGCGATGCCGTGGCTGTCGTAAATGACAGCACCCTTGTCGGGGAATGCAGCAGCGATCGCGGGACCGGTTGCATCATGGCCTGCAAGAATTGTCAGCGTGCCGCCGGTTGCCTCCGCAATGGAAGTTGCTTCACGGCGATACTGATCGGTGAAGGTGGGGTCATAGCCGCCGTAATAAGGTCCGACGAGCAGAACGTTCGGAGAGGTTGCGTCACGCATTTCAACGACTTTGCCGTTGGATGCGTTGAAAGTTACGGAACCTTTTTCGGTTACATTTGCTTCAATTTTGTTGCGGAGCCTGTAGTTGTATGCACAATGCATTCCGTTGACGGTAAAGAAGAAACCGTCGGCGGTGAAATCGGAAAAGCTGTCTGCATCAACATTTTCGTTGTTGAGAGCAGCGGTGTAAACGGCGTTGATAACGTCGCTTGCGGGAAGGTTGTCAGCAAGTGCTTCGGCTTCGGCAAGTTCAATTGCCGCCCAAGCATCATCCATGCGCACCGACAATGCTGCATCTGCCGAAATGGAGCTGATTTCCTCTGCAAATGCAACGGGAATGATGCTGAGCATCATCAAAGCGGCGAGCACAACGGCCATGATTCTGCGTGTTTTCATGTGTTTCGTGTTCTCCTGTATTGTTAGTTTGCACACAGCACCGCTTCATCATTTATTCAATGCAAAAGCAATGCAGTCGTGCAGCGCATTTATGCGCCGCCTTATATTTTATAATTTATTTTTCCCGCTGTCAAGAACACTGACGTCATATTAGGATTTATATCATTTTTGCAGCGCTGCCGTTATGTAAAAAGGGTGCAAGTATTACCCGCACCCTCTTCTAAAACATTAAAATTTCCTGCCGATTATGCCAATATGCTTAACCCGCTTAATCCTTATCGGAATCGGAGTCGTCACCTTGGGGCTGCTCTTTCAGCCTCACAACAGTTGTTTCGATTCTGTGATCGCGAATTTCGAGAACATCTATGTTCATGATGTCCGTTTCAATGCTGAAGGTTGTTCCGTCATCGGCAATTCTTCCGAGGGTTGCAAACACATAGCCGCCGAAAGTATCATACTCATCGCACGGGAGCTTGATATTAAGCTGCTCTGCAACATCCTCAATCAAAGCGCTGCCGCGAATGCGCCAGTTGCCGTCCGGAAGGTGAACAATATCTTCCTCCGTCTCAATGACATCGTCCTCATCGTCAAGATCGCCGACAAGCTGCTCAACAAGATCGTTCATCGTGAGAATACCGCTCATTCCGCCGTATTCGTCAAGCACAACCACAAAACCGCGCCTTGAATGCTGCATATCACGGAACAAAACGTCCGCTTTTACGGCTTCAGGCACAAAATACGGCGCACGAACCGCATTTTCCATGACGTTTTTACGACTTCTGTCCGCAAGGCGGAAATAATCCTTTGAATTCAGTATGCCGATAACGTCATCAACGCTTTCACCGCAAACAGGAAACTGAGAATACCTGTGTTCATAAATGGTTTTTTCCCATTCTTTATCGTCATCCTCCTCCCAGAGGATTACAATATCGGTTCGATGCGTTGCAATTTCACCCGCGGTAAGATCGTCAAATTCAAATACATTTTGAATTATTTCCTGTTCGCTGCGGTCGATTGTGCCCTTTTCTCCGCCGGCATCGACCATCATGCGGATTTCTTCTTCCGTGACCTCTTCATCGTCGCCGTTCGGATCGATATGCATAAGCCGCAGGACTCCGTTTGTTGAAACCGTAAGCAGCCAGACAAGCGGAGCAAAAATCGTTGAGACAAAATTCAGCAGTCCGCTGATGCTCAGCGCAAGGCTTTCGGACTTTTTCATTGCAACGCGTTTCGGCACAAGTTCACCGAAAACAAGGGTGACGTACGAAAGCAGGATCGTGATAACGATGATGCAGAGTGATTCCGGTATGTTCGGAATAAGCTGCTTAATGTATTGAGCAAAGTTTTCCGCTGCAAATGCACTTGCAAGGAAACCGGCAAGGGTTATTGCAACCTGTATTGTTGCAAGGAAGCGCGCCGGCTGCTTCGTCAGCTTCGCAAGGCGTTTTGCGCGTTTGTTGCCGCTTTCGGCAAGGCTTGCAAGCTTTGCATCGCTCACGGAAAGCACGGCGATTTCAGCACACGCAAAAACTGCGTTCAATGCAATGAGTACAATTTGCAATACAATTTGCCAAATAATGGTTCCGGCATTATTGCTTGCCGCGGCGGTAAGTGCGTCTTGTGCGTGGAAAAATCCACGTATAAGCGGGTCGATGTCTGTCATAGTCAGATATCCTTTCAAGATTCCTTTCAAATTCGATTTTTCCGGCAGTTTCGCCGCAGGAAGAATTGTGTGCGGAAAGCGCGAACACTATTTGAATGTAACAAAAAACATAGCCAAACAAACTGCGTTCGTTCGGTTATGCCCGTTCGTTCCGTATTCGGTTATGCTGACGCTTTCGGTCGCTGCTGTCGCAACTGTCCACAAAAAACCTCTCTGCAACTTTACTGCTTCTGACATTATACACAGCTCCGGCCGTGTTGTCAACACCCTTTGCATAAATGTCATGTTGTTCGAAACTCTTTTGTGAATATATATTGTTTTTCATTGAAAAAAAGCACACCTTATGGTAAAATGCGATTGAAAAAGACAGTTAACGGAGGAAACCTGTATGCGGCGCGCGCTGAGCATAATCGCTCTTGTTTTAACAGGAGCGGCGTTCATTCTTTTGTGCCTTATTTGGGTGCTGCGAATCAATGCAATTATACCTGTTCTGATGTTTGCGGCAGCAATCATCCTGCTTGGGATATGCAAAAAAATGCCTGTCAAACCTCAAACCGGCATTGACAAATCACAAATCAGCAATGATGCTTTTTTTGATGAAGACAGCAAGTAGGTGCGTTCACCCCGCCGTCGTCCGCCGCACGGCGAATGATGCACAGTAAATTAAAGCGAAATCAAAGAACCAAAGACTGATACCATGAAAAATAAAACAGACAATACCGCGAAAAAATCAAACCTGAAGCGTTTTGCTTCCTATTATAGGCCGCATATCGGCATGTTCACTGTCGATATGCTTTGTGCGTTGTTCATTTCATCCGTGGACATCGCCTATCCCCTGCTGTCCAAACTGGCACTGGATCGCTATCTTTCCGCAACCGCGCCGCAATACCGCCCGTTTTTCATCCTTATGGCGGTATGTTTCCTGCTTTATATCCTTCGCACCGGTGCAACATATATCGTCACGGCACTCGGGCACAGACTCGGCGTTCATATTGAGGCCGATATGCGCCGCGATGCTTTCACGCATCTTCAGCAGCTCGGCTTCAGCTTTTATGACAAGTCACGCACGGGCAAATTGCTGTCGCGCTGCACAAACGATCTTTTTGACGTTACGGAGCTTGCTCACCACGGTCCGGAGGATGTTTTCATTTCCATGCTGACATTCATCGGCGCGTTTGTTGTAATGCTCACAATAGAGTGGAGGCTTGCTCTCGTTCTTATTGCCGTCGTTCCTGTTATGTTGATTTTCGTTATGAATCTGCGGAAGCGCATGAGCCGCACCTCGCGTAAGGTCAAAGAAGGCATGGCGGTTATCAATTCGCAGATCGAATCCTCCATAAGCGGCGCACGGGTTGCAAAAGCCTTTACAAATGAGGATTATGAGATTTCAAAATTCGAACAGGGAAACGGTGTCTTTGTCAACTCCAAGTCTGCGTATTACAAAACTATGGGCATGTTTATGGCGGGAATGGAGTTTTTCACAACCATTCTCAATGTCATTGTGCTTGCCGTGAGCGGTGTGCTTATTATGAAAGGCGAAATGACGACAACGACGCTTATCATCTTTATGATGTATATCTCATCGTTTGTTACCCCGATACGCAAGCTTTCCGCATTTGCGGAGCAATACACAATGGGCATGGCCGGTTTTAAACGATTCACGGAGCTGCTCGATACAGAAGCCGAGATTCAGGATAAACCCGATGCAATCGAGCTCAAAAACGTTAAGGGTGACATTGAGTTCAAAAACATTTCCTTTGCGTACGGTTCCGGCGGCAATGTGCTTGAAAACATTTGCCTCAGCATCAGGCACGGACAGACACTCGCGCTTGTCGGTCCTTCCGGCGGCGGCAAAACCACTCTTTGCCACCTTTTGCCCCGTTTTTATGATATAACCTCCGGCAGCATCACCGTTGACGGAATTGATATTCGCGATGTTACGCTTTCATCACTGCGCCGCAATATCGGCATCGTTCAGCAGGATGTGTTTCTTTTTGCCGCGAGCATCAAAGAAAACATTCGTTACGGCCGAATCGATGCAACCGATGAAGAAATCGTGCAGGCAGCCGTTGCGGCGGAAATTCACGACGATATCATGAAGATGCCCGACGGATATGACACCATCGTCGGCGAACGCGGCATAACGCTTTCCGGCGGGCAGAAACAGCGTGTTTCCATCGCAAGGATTTTTCTGAAAAACCCGCCGATTCTCATTTTGGATGAAGCAACAAGCGCATTGGATTCCGCAACCGAAGCGCGCATCACGCAGGCATTCGACAGGTTGAGCAAGGGCAGAACAACGCTTGTTATTGCGCACCGTCTCTCCACAATCCGTAACGCGGATGAAATTGCCGTTGTTGACGAACACGGAATTGCCGAAATGGGAACCCACGATGAACTTCTCGCCGCCGGCGGCGAATATAAAAAACTGCACGAAGCGCAAAACAGGTTTTACGTTTCTGTCTGAAGAAATCAAACTGCAAAAGGAGTCCTAAATTATGAAAATACCTAAGAATGTGAACGTCGTCAACGATTCGTACCGTACACTGAGTGAACGTGCCATCATGCTGCGCAACACGCTTGAAAAGCTCGGTTACAATGTTGAATGGGGCTATTACGATCGCCACACCGTTACCGTGAACGGGGACAACTTTCTTGAATACTATCCCATCCCCATTCTGACCGTGAACGGAATCTGCGATATTGCCGTTGACTTTTTGCAAGTGTCGATCGACGGCAAGCTTTTCGCCGCCGAGTTTGAAGAAAAGCTCGATTTTGCAAAGCTTAAATCACACGGGTTTGAATGCTACGGCGTTGAGAACTATCTTGAAAGGCTGTATGTTCCCGGAATGAGTTTTGAGGAACTTGTTCAAATCGTCCGCGTCTGCGGCGAATCCGAAATCGGTGTTGCGGCAGCGTTCGAGGGTGAGCCGCTTACGAAAGAAATCCTTGAGCTTATGCAAGTTTTCATCAGCATGGGCACACACACCGAAGCGCACAGCCCGATTGACGAGGGCGATGAAACCGAAAAAAACGCGCTGAACGGAATCGATGAAAGCACTCCGGCTTTTCAGGTTGCGGATGCGCTGTTAAACGAATGATGTTTTTACATAAGGAGAGGAAAAATGCTTAACTATATTCTTGATGAACTGAAGAAAATTATGGCAATAGACAGTCCGAGCGGATTCACGCGCAAAGCTGCGGATTACATCATGCAGCAGCTCCGCGAGTTCGGTTTTGAGCCCGAGCTTACCCGCAAGGGCTGTGTGCTCTGCTGTCTCGGCGGCGAAGGCAGCCCGGTTGTCTTCTCTGCACATATTGACACCCTCGGCGGAATGGTATCCGAAGTCAAGAGCAACGGAAGGCTTAAGCTGACCCGCATCGGCGGCATGAACGCAAACAACGCCGAATGCGAAAATGCACGTGTCTATACCCGTGACGGCAAGGTTTTTGAAGGCTGTTTCCAGATGAACAACCCTTCCGTTCACGTCAACGGCGAATACGACAGCCAGAAGCGCAGCTACGATAACATGGAGCTTGTGCTTGACGAAAAAGTGTTTTCCGCCGACGAAACAAAAAAACTCGGCATTGCAACGGGCGATTATGTCTGCTTTGATCCGCGCACAAGAATCACCGAAACAGGCTATATTAAAAGCCGTTTCCTCGACGACAAGCTCAGTGCGGCGATTCTCATGGGCATTGCAAAGGCAATTAAAACAGAAAAGCTTTCTTTGACCCGCAAAGTTTACATCTATCTCACCGTATTTGAAGAAGTCGGCCACGGCTGCTCAAGCGGTATTCCCGCCGATGCCGAAGAGATCATCAGCGTTGACATGGGCTGCGTCGGCGACGGACTTGAATGCAAGGAACATCAGGTTTCCATCTGTGTAAAGGATTCACACGGTCCGTATAATTACGATGTTACGTCCCGTTTTGTTGAGCTTGCAAAGAAGCATAATCTTGATTACGCGCTTGATGTCTATCCCTTCTACGGTTCCGATGCGGATGCGGCACTTGATGCCGGTTACGATCTGCGCCACGGACTTATCGGAGCGGGAGTTTACGCTTCCCACGGATATGAACGTTCCCACATTGACGGCGTAAAAAACACTTATGAACTTGTAAAGGCCTATATTACCGAATGATTCAATGCGACTTTCTCCGAATCATTTGATTCCCAAAAAAAGAATATAACCGCCGACAGCTGCGGTTCGAGCTTCATTGTTCCGAAGTTCCGAATCGCAGTTTTGTTTTTCAAAGTGAGAGATATTTATTTATTAACGCATTTTCTGCATTACTGAGTATAATTTTAGTTTGAATTGTGGCAAAACTGTTAACAAACGGAAATTGCGCATGTTCCTGAATTGCGCCCGATACGACTGCTGCGTATAATAGCAGGGTAATCGGCGGAACACTGCACGATCCGTACGGACGAATGCAGCCGGCGTTTATATCCAAACAGATTGTTTAGTCATTCACCGGAATGATTTTATTGACCGAAAGGAGATTCTATGGATAAGGTTCAATATTACCGCAGAAAATCCCTGCCCCTTGAGATGCACAAGATTTGCATCGTTCAAAAAACACGCATCCCGTCCGTTGAAGAACGCGTCAGCGCAATTCGCGAAGCGGGCTTCAATTCATACTGCCTCCGCAGCGAGGATGTTTACCTCGACATGCTGACCGACAGCGGCGTCAACGCAATGACCAACGAACAGCTCGGCGCGATGATGGTCGGCGACGACAGCTATGCCGGCAGTGCAACCTATTATCGCCTTGCTGCCAAAATCAAAGAGATTTTCAACAAGGATTATTTTCTTCCCGTTCATCAGGGCCGCGCATGTGAACATATGCTTGCGCTTGCGTTCGTGCAGCCCAAGCCCGGTTCGATCGTTCCGATGAACTTCCAGTTCGGCACCTCCGTCGGCAAAATAAAATACTGCGGCGGCGACTACGTTATCTGTTTGCAGGAAGACGGGCTTAACAGGCAGAGTTCCAACCCGTTCAAGGGCGATTTCGATCTTGAAAAGCTTGAGCGCGTGCTCAAAGAGCAGGGCGACAATATCGCCTTCGTCCGCATTGAATCCGGCACAAATCTCATCGGCGGCCAACCCATTGCGCTTGATAACATGCTTGCAGTATCCGAACTGTGCAAAAAATACGGAGTGCTTTCCATTCTTGACGCAAGCCTGCTTCAGGACAATCTGTACTTTATCAAAACCCGCGAAACCGCCTATTCCGACAAGAGCATTCGTGAAATCGTGCGCACCCTTTCGGACGCAATGGACATCATCTATTTCTCCGCACGCAAACTCGGCTTCGGCAGGGGCGGCGCAATCATTCTAAATGACAAAAAGCTCTTCGAGCATATCAAAACCTTCGTTTCAAGCTTTGAGGGCTTCCCCACTTTCGGCGGCATGAGCGTTAAAGAGATGGAAGCTATCTGCGTCGGTCTTGACGACACAATGGACGAAAACATTATTGCTCAGGGCCCGCAATTCATTGAATATCTCTGCAACGAGCTTGAAGATGCAGGCATTCCCGTTGTCACACCGCCCGGCGGTCTCGGCTGTCACCTCGACGCAATGAAATTTGTTCCGCATATCGCCCGCAAGGACTATCCGGCGGGCAGCCTTGCAGCTGCAATTTATATTGCTTCCGGCGCAAGAGGCATGGAGCGCGGAGCAATTGATGAGCCGTGGGATGATGCGGATGTTGAGCCCTACGGCGCAATGGAACTCGTTCGCCTTGCCGTGCCGCGCAGGGTATACACCGTTTCGCAGATGAACTATCTCATTGACCGCATCTGCTGGCTGTATGACAACAGGGAGCTTATCGGCGGACTGAAGTTCGAAACCGAAGGACCGCACAATTTCTATGACAAGCTGAATTCTGTGTCCGACTGGCCGGAGAAGCTTGCAGCAAAATTCCGCATGGATTTCGGCGACTCGCTTTGAGCCGCATCCGACCGTCGGAATTGCGGGCATGCTGATTGAATTCCCTTTCATAAAAGCGAATTGGTCAGCACATTCCTATTTTTAATACGCCATCTTCTCATTACCTTTACCGAGCAACACCGCCCACCGGAATTTTCCGCGGGCGGTGCTGTTCATTTTTTTCTGTCGAACGACAGCATATACCGAATTGCGGCCGAACTATTAAGAAAATATGGCCAA
>FR879693.1:0-10012 GCA_000435055.1 Clostridium sp. CAG:138
CACAGCAGATTTGGGGCAGCAGTTGGGAGAACGATATTGCTTCTCTGCGGGTATTTATGGCGACTCTGCGCAAAAAGCTGGAAAATGGGAAAGGCGGGCAGCAATACATACAAACGCACATCGGAATCGGCTATCGGATGCTGCGGGTCGAGTGAGCAATTCCTGAACCCAAAACTCAGGAATGAATGGTGTAGATTTCTCGATTTGGCACCACCTTTCATTTGCATGTTGTGGTCATACCATTCTGCCGCAAATGAGCTGACCATCGTTGTAATGGCGAGGACTTGAAAGTCTTCGTCCGAGCCCTTTGTCGTATTATAAAAGGTTTTGAAAAGTGATACAATATAGGCGCAAAAAGCAGTGCGGAGGAACAGCAATGTCTGCGAACGGTAAAGGCGCGTACAACAGACCCTGAAGCGGATTTATGCACCGGGAAGGCAAACCGCAAGGCTTCTTCTGTCTTGACCGCAGAACCGTAGACAGCAAACATGACATCACCGATATATTCGCAACACCGGGAAACACAAACGATGTGAAGCCCTATCTCGGAAGACTGAGCGTATAGATTGACAAATTTGGGTTTGACGTAAAATACGTAGGACTTGACGCAGGCTACAGCATTTCAAACATTTGCAAATATCTTTACGACATAGGAATACAGGCGGCTATGGGACAACGCCGCGGCTGCAATGCCGAATGCGGCAGAAGAATAACCTCCGGAATCCTCAGGGCTGTTGTTCACCGAGAAGCACTCCCAGCCGCTCGAATTCGTTATTCTCAACATTGTAAACGCGGAGACGGCAATAAGATGTTTTGTGTGTATGTTTTCTGTTGTCCCACGGAATGCCGTTCACGATGTGGTAAACAACGCTTATTACGCCGTTATGGGTCACAACGAGAATGTTTCCGTTGTGATTACGGTTTTTTTCGACAAAATCTTCGAACCATGCTTTGATCCTGTCAAAAAAAGCATGGGGACTTTCGCCGTCGGGGTAAGGCTCGTCGAAACCGAGGGTGCTGAAAAAAACGCCCGGATATTCGCGCAGTGCATCGGTGTTCAGCATTCCGCTGAGTTTGCCGTTGTTGATTTCGCGCAGGCGCGGTTCGGGGTGCACGGGCAGCCCGAGTGCATCCCCTGCAATGCCGGCGGTCTGCATGGTGCGCGGAAGATCGCTGGCGATTATTTCGGTAATGTCGCAGGATTTTAGCTTTTCGGCCATTTTTTGTGCCTGCAATACTCCGGAGGGCAAAAGCTCGAGATCGCTCCACCCGCCGCGATAGCGTTCATCGTCCTTTCCGTGCCTTGCGAAAATAATTCTCATAAATTTCTCCGTGTTTTCAGCTTATTTCGGGGAGTTTGCTTACACGATTTCCCAAACGAACGCAACGGTATCGCGCACTTTGATGTCTTCGGGCTCGATGCAGTCCGGGACTGCTGCCGACCGCTTGAGAGAAGCGCGCTCAATTGCATAGCCGGTGGGGGATATTAAATCGATTTCACTCCAATCGTAGTTGACGGTGAGCAGCCTGCCCAATTCAACACCGGAGGCACGGCAGAGAATCTGCGCCTTTTCGCGTGCGTTTTCTGCGGCGGCCTCAAGCAGAGCGCTTTTTACGGCAGAGTCATCGCGCACGGTGAAGCGAATCGAAAGCTCGGGTTCGGCCTTGCTTTCGGCAATTGCATTCAATGTTCTTTCAAGCATATCCCTGTCAAAATCGAACGACAGGCGCGTATTGTACGAGCAATTGTAACCGACAAAAACGCGTTGATAAGTTCCCTTGGAATTGCGAACGCTGTCATACTCGGATGAAACACCAAAGTTTATGGTTTTGAGCGCATCTTTTGAATGCCCCGCCGAAACGGCGGCATTGCAAACGGCTTCGACCGCTGATGAAGCTTCGGCCAGAGCTTCGGAATAGTTTTTGCTTTGACCCATGATATGCATTTCGATAACGATGAAATCGGGTTTTGCGGAGATATTGCCGACTCCGCGGACGGTAATGGTTCTTTCCATAAACTTTCCTTTTCCGTGACTGAAAATATCACAACAAACCATAAACTGAATTTACGACCCGAGCAGCCGTATTGAAGCTGCGGCACATATAAAAGCTTTCAAGCAGCACACCGCACCGCACAACGGCACTGCATCGGACGGATTCGTTCTGCTGAAAACCTTGCAACAGGCTTAAAAACAGCGTTTGTTTTATCGGTGTTCCATAGTTTACCACGAATGCGCAGATTTTTCAACGTGTTTTCATAGAATTGTCGAAATTTTATGCGCCTAAGTGCTTGACAACCGATTTTCGCGGATTTATGATCCGAGTGCTTCGCGGACAGCGAAAGCACTTCGGGCAAACCTGAACCGAAGAGCTTTCGGGTTTTACATGCCTGCGGATGCAGTTTTTGCAAAATCCGGCATACGGGGAATAAAACAGAAATGGAAGAAAAGGCATCCTTTCAAAATAAAGCTCAAAACAAAGCACACCGCATTTGCGAGCATACGGTGCAGAACCGGCAAATTCAAAATAATTCCGTAAAAAACACAAAATAAATTTTCTCTTGCTTCGGAACCGACGTGACATGCGAAAAAACACGACACATATATTATTTTTTGCAGGAAAAACATATTGCCAACCGATTGGAACGGCGGTATAATAAGGGCGGCAGGGGAGTCGGGTCTGTGGTTGAAAGTCGATGCCAGTCGCAGGCGAAACGATCCACATAAGCGGGGCAAAGTTCCCGTGAGCATGGTGCGGCTTAGATGTAAGTCCTGTCGTGCGGCATTCCGAATCGAATGCGGTGCGAGAGTGGCAGTAGTGGGCGGCGTAAAGCTCAGTAGCGAACCCACCGACAGGCGAGTGTGGGGGCAAAAACCAGGTCAGCCGACTCCATGTGCCAAAATACAAAAAGGGGTATTATACCAAATGTTTGAAGACAAAGTACTGGTTTGCAAGGATTGCGGCCAAGAATTCACTTTCACCGCAGGTGAACAGGAATTCTATGCAGAAAAGGGTTTTGACAACGCACCCGCTCGCTGCAAAGCGTGCAGAAGGAACCGCAAGCCCGCAGCCCGCGGCGAGTCCGGCCGCGTAATGTACGACGCAATCTGCGCAGAATGCGGCAGACCCACCAAAGTTCCGTTCGAACCCAAGACCGACAAGCCCATCTATTGCAGCGACTGCTTCGCAAGGCGCAGGGGCTGAGGACAGCCGAAAAGCATCAACCTTTTTGAAAAGGGTGTTTGCAGGCTGCCGTTTCTCTGTTAATTAGTCCGATTCTGCCTGCTTTTCATGCAAATGGCGGCAGAACTTCATTATTAGTAGATTTCTGAACAACATGACCGACGGATTGCGTCGCAGGAAAAGCTCCTGCGGCGCAGTTTTTTTGCCGAAAAGGTGTGTTGAAGCCTCTTTAAACAGGGCAGACCCGGGAAACACCGCCTTATTACAACTCCGGGCTTGACTTTTCCTTCGAAGGGAGTATAATCACAGATAAAAGATGAATTATTGTTTCATTTCGATTTAGAAAGGGAAATCTCTCCCGATGTGTTGCCGAATTGGCTTTTGGCAGCCGTTTTTTTACGCTCGGGAAGAGATTGCAGCCATGTGTTGCAGCCATGTGATTGAAGTGAAACGGTTGCAGGAGGAACAGGAAATTGATATTCGGGAAACACATCAATCGCTACTACCTTAAAAATGCACCCGTGCTGATTTTGGGCGTACTTGCACTTATCCTGGTTGATTACTTCCAGCTCAGGATACCGGAGCTTTATCGTATGCTTATTAACGGCATGAACGGCGAGCTCATACTTGTGAACGGGGAATATGTGCCGTTTAACCTTGATTTTCTTCTGGATAATATTTGTCTTCCGATAATCACTATCATTGTTATAATGGTCATCGGCAGATTCCTTTGGCGTGTCTGCTTCTACGGCTCGGCGATCCGCGTCGAAACGGATCTTCGCAACAAAATGTTCAATCACTGCAAGGATCTTTCTCAGCAGTATTATCAGGTGAACAAAGTCGGCAATCTCATGAGCCTTTTCACCAACGATCTTGACACGATTCAGGAATGTTTCGGCGACGGTATCCTGATGTTCCTTGATGCTGCATTCCTCGGCATTCTTGCACTCGTTAAAATGTGGCGCATGGACAAGCTTTTGACGGGACTTTCAATGATTCCCATGGTTCTGCTGCTTATAATCGGCACGATCGTCGGAAGAGCCATGATGCGCAAATGGGAGATCCGCCAGCAGGCCTTTTCGGATCTGTCGGATTTTGCACAGGAGAGTTTTTCGGGCTTTGCCGTTATAAAGGCATTTGTAAAGGAGCTTAAGGAGCTTGCCGCGTTCCGCAAACTGAATGTGTTAAATGAGAATGTCAACGTTGATTATACGAAAATTTCCGTAACGCTGAACATTCTTATCTCACTGCTTGTGGAATCCGTTATCTGCGTTATCTTAGGCTACGGCGGATACCTTGTTTACCAAAAGAAATTCGATGCCGGACAGCTTGTTGAATACATCGGATATTTCAGCTCCATAGTCTGGCCGATCATGGCGGTTTCGATGCTTATCGAAAAAACTTCGCGCGGCAAAGCCTCTCTCAACCGTGTAAGAGAGCTGCTCGATGCCGAAATAAACGTTAATGATGCTCCGGGCGCGGTTGATATCGGTTCGGTGAAGGGCAAGATTGAAATGCGGAACCTGAATTTTCGCTATCCGGACGGTGAATTCGATGTGCTTCGGAATGTTTCGTTCACGATCGAACCCGGCGAAAACGTCGGCATAGTGGGAAAGACCGGTGCGGGAAAGACAACGCTGGTTGACCTTATCCTGCGCATATACAATGTTCCGGACGGAACACTCTTTGTTGACGGACACGATGTAAACAGCGTTACGCTGCATTCCCTTCGCGAAAACTGTTCATATGTTCCGCAGGACAATTTCCTTTTCTCGGACACGATCGCAAACAATATCGCCTTTGCATTCGATGAAACGGACAAAGCCGCCGTTAAACGGGCGGCGGAGCTTGCGGATGTTGACGATAACATTGTTGAGTTTAAAGACGGATACGACACCGTCCTCGGCGAACGCGGCGTGACTGTATCGGGCGGGCAGAAACAGCGAATTTCCATTGCACGCGCACTGCTTAAGAATGCACCGATACTGATCCTTGACGATTCCGTGTCCGCTGTTGATACGAGCACCGAGCAGGTGATACTTAAAAACCTGCGTGAAACACGTGCGGGGAAAACGACAATACTTATTGCACACCGAATCTCAACGATTCAGGATATGGACAAGATTATCTTTATGGATGACGGGCGCATTGTCGCTGTCGGAAAGCACGATGAGCTGCTCGAACGCTGTGAAGAATACCGCAAAACCGTTGAGCTGCAAAAGCTTGAGGATGAGTTCGGAGGTAAGTGATTATGCAT
Source organism: Clostridium sp. CAG:138 (assembly GCA_000435055.1). Classification (GTDB taxonomy): domain Bacteria; phylum Bacillota; class Clostridia; order Christensenellales; family CAG-138; genus PeH17. Next base: position 5,441 of record FR879693.1, read on the forward strand.
GAATACTATCCCCTGCTGCTTGCGGGCGGCATTATCGGACTGATTTCGGTTGTTCTTATAATTGCATATGCAACCGTAAAAGATAAAAAACAAACCATGGGGTTTGAACGTCATATGAATGACGGAGAGATTACCCGCCGCCTTATGGCATACGCAAAACCCTATGCGCTGAGATTTGTTTTCGTGGGCATCGTTATGCTGTTCACGATTGCATTCGACATTGTATCTCCGCTCATCATCGGCGGCATTGAGGATATGATCGTTACCGATTTCAAGCTGAACAAACTGTTCATAATGGTCGGAATGTATGCAGGAATACTGATTGTTTCCATGGTCGGCGCATATGTTCAGGCTATTGTGCTGCAAAAGACAGGTCAGCGAATCATCTCCCATCTGCGCGAGGATCTTTTTACCCATATCGAGAGCCTTTCGCACGAACAGATGAACGAGATTCCCATCGGAAAGCTTGTGACCCGCATCACAAACGACACGAACGCAATTTCACTGATGTTCACGACGCTGCTTGTGAATCTTGTGAAGAACTTTTTCGTGCTGACGGGCGTCCTTGTTGCAATGTTTTTCCTGAACTATGAATTGACACTGATGGTGCTGTGCATTGCGCCGTTCATAGTGCTTTTCACCGTTATCTTCCGCAAGTTCTCGCGCAGAGCATACCGAAAGATTAAGGACAGAACGACCGATATAAACACCTATCTTTCCGAAAATCTTTCCGGCATCAAAATCACTCAGATTTTCAACCGCGAGGAGGCGAAGGAACGTGAGTTCGACAAAAGGAGCAACCTTCTGGGCAGGGCGAAACAGGAGCAGATACTTGTGTTCGGCATATTCAGACCCCTTGTCTATATGCTTTACATAACAACCGTGATGTGCCTTTTCTACCTTGGCGGCAAGGGCTATCTGGACGGAACGACATTCCTCGGGCAGACGCTGACGGCAAGCACGATCGTTTCGTTCTATATGTACATTGCCACTTTCTTCAACCCCATTCAGAATCTTGCGGAGCAGTTCAACTGGCTTCAATCCGCATTTGCTTCCGCCGAAAAGGTGTTCACAATTATGGACATTAAACCGAAGCTTACGGATGCACCGGACGCGATTGAGCTTGACGAGGTTCGCGGCGAGATTGAATTCCGCGACGTTTGGTTCAGTTATGTACCAGGCGAATGGGTACTCAAGGGCGTTTCGTTCAAAGTCAATCCGAAGGACACGGTTGCGTTCGTCGGTTCGACCGGCTCGGGCAAAACAACGATTCTTTCGCTTATCTGCCGCAACTACGAGTTCCAGAAGGGCGAAATCCTGATTGACGGAATCGATATCCGAAAGATAAAGGCTGCATCGCTGCGCCGGCATTTCGGACAGATGCTTCAGGACGTTTTCCTTTTCTCGGGCACGATACGCAGCAATATTCTGCTGCGCGAAGAGGGAATTTCCGACGAGGAGGTCATGGAGGCCTGCCGTTACGTAAACGCGGATCACTTTATCAACAAGCTTGAACGCGGGCTGGATGAACCCGTGCGCGAACGCGGCAACAATTTCTCCGCCGGTCAGCGGCAGCTGCTCTCTTTCGCAAGGACGATAATCCACAAGCCCGCCGTCATGATCCTCGACGAGGCGACCGCGAACATAGACACCGAAACCGAACAGCTGATTCAGAATTCGCTTGAAAAAATGATGAACATCGGCACGATGCTTATCGTTGCGCACAGACTTTCCACGATTCAGCATGCGGATAATATCATTGTTCTTTCAAACGGAAAAATCGTTGAACAGGGCAATCATCATGAGCTGCTTCAGAAACACGGCAGATACTATCAGCTTTACACACTGCAATACCATCGTGAACAGATGAAAAGTGCGCGCGCGTGAGATGAACCCTGAAGCGCAGAAAGCAAAAATCAAACGGTGAAACCGTTGCTGCAATTCAAAACCCGGGCATAAGCGAGAATGCCCGGGTTTTTGCATATAAACATTGTGCTTCCGAAACTTCGGTGCGGGAAATAAATCCGAACATGAATCGATAACCCTGCTCGGGCAGTCCTTTCAAAAAGGTACACTTTCACGGAAAAGCTTTCGTTCCCGGGCATTTTTCCGGAAACGATCCGAACAGCTTCGAAACCCATGTTTTCATACAAACATTTTGCGGGTTCATTGCCGACCAATGCCTCAATGCTGTGAATGCCGGGAAAATTCTTGAGAGCGTATTCTGCAAGCTGCCTGCCTATGCCGCATACTGCTCGGCGGAAGCGGCAGTCAATGCCGGTGCGGCGCAAACGAAAATCTTAAAACACTGCTAATCTATGTCATGTTTTTGCGAAAGTCGGCTATGGATATTCTAAATATCTGTTGCAAAGGCACGGAGGATATGATACAATAAAAATATACAGGCAACGGACTTTTTAGCATACGGCGGAGAAAAAACGAAAGTGAAGCGCATCACCGCAATTTAACGCGAAAAGCATTCGGCTGTTTTATTCGGAGGGAACACATGGCAATTCGTTTGTTCGGAAAACACAGAAACAAAACCGAAAAGAAAGCAGAAATGAAATATAACGAAGGCATGACTTTTATCGCCAACGGGTATTGGGATGAAGCGTTTGCGCCGATTTGCGAAGCTGCCAAGCTCGGGCACCGCGGAGCGACCGGGCAGCTTGCAATGATGTATTTTTTCGGTAAAGGCTGTGAATGTAATAAAAACGAAGGAATGCGCCTTCTGAAACTTTCGGCAGAAATGGGAAACCCGTATTCCTGCTATGCTTTTGCGGTGTTGTTTGATAATGGGGCTGCGGGCATAACGGCGGAGGAAGCGGAGGCGATGTGCCGCATTGCCGCCGAAGCAGGCGTGGAAGAAGCGGAGGAAAGGCTGAAGCGCGGGTTCGGAAACCAAAGACAGATTGAAAAGGAATAAACGATGGTTTTTCAGCCCCGAGTTTTGCGGCCTGCTGTGCAAAACCATCCGAAAACGCGGGAGAAGCAGGAAAGAAATATAAACAGGAAATATAAATATGAAATTCAGGATAATTGAGGAAGCGTGGGGGATCAACCGAAAAACGGGGGAACGGAAAGTCCGCAGAACGGCGGAGCGGATTTTTACCCCGGAGGCGGGGCAGGTAATCGAATTTCCGCTCGGCAGGCGGAGGTTCGGCATTGTTTCGGTCGATGAGGAGCGCGTTGTGCTTCGGGTGCAATGTGAAAATTCGGCCGATGAAAAAGAGTTTATTATTGAATGCGGTACCGGCGGATTCTACAACCCGCGTTCATGTGACGGAGGTTATCGGTATCTGTTCGAGTTCGACACTGATGAACCGCAAGGCAGACCGGCCGCGGGGCGACGCAGGGTAAAGGAATGCAGGTATTCAATTGCAATCAAGGTCGAAAAGGCTGCGGGGGAGCATGATTACACGCAAAGCAAGTTCTTCGGCTCGCCGACAGTGCCGAACGAATGGGTTGAAAGATTTTATGACGACATAATTTTCCTTGCGCAGATAAGGCTTTCCGATATTGCCGAATATGACCCGGACAACATACTTCCGCACAGCGGCTATCTGTATTTCTTCCTTGATGCGGAGATGTATCCGTCAGATCAGCTCTATGTTTGGGTCGAATATTATGACGGAGAGCCGGATACGATTATTGATGATTTTAACGAGCTTTCACCGCTTCCGTGCGGACTTAACGAGGATTGGCTGATTTCGTTCGGTGCTGCGCCGCCCGATGCGGACGGGACAAAACTTCTGGGGCTGCCGTCCGGTGCGGCGGGAGAGGATGCAAGCCTTCCGAAGCTCCTGCTGCAATACGACCCGCTTGATTTTGAAGGAGTTCCCTATCTTGAGAACGTTGACGGGTATGCGTATGTGCTGTTCGGCAGGGATGAAAAGGATTTTGACGGAGCTGTCTATAAGGTTGACAGAACATAACCGACCGAACAAAAATGCCGAAACGGAGGGAACTTCGATAAGAAAAAGTACGTAAAGTTATAAAAAACTGCTGCTAAGGAGAGGGCGGATAAATGGCATACAGTGAAAAATCCGCGGCGCGTTTGGCTGCGCTGCACGGAGAAATTGAAGCGCGGAAGGAACATGAATTCGCTGCGCCGACATACAGGGATGCGGCGGCACTTGCCGAAATAAGGCAGACGGTGTTTAATCAGCTTGAATCGGAGCATGAACACGACAGGGACACTGTCGAGGACAGCATCGCGGTGCTGCGTTATCTTGCCGAGAACTATGAAAACATGGGACGGACTGCTTGTGCGCTGCCTTTGCGGAAAAAGGTGCTTGAGCTTGATGCCGAATTTGCGGCACGGTTCGGAAATTCCGAAGCGTTTGTCGATGAGAATACGGAGGAAGCGTCCGCTGTGATGGAAGGAATCGAATCGGATTATTATTGCGCATTAAAGGCGCGCAATCGCTACGGAAGGGACGAATGTGCCGACCTGCGGGAGATTGCGGCGGGGCTTCTGCCTTTGGATAAACAAATTCAAATCGAAAAAAATGTTTTTGAAAACTATCCGATGCTTGTGCGCGACAGAGTTGAACTATCGGAAGAGTATCT
>FR879693.1:10031-15583 GCA_000435055.1 Clostridium sp. CAG:138
GGAAGAGTATCTTGCGGTTATCGATGAGGTTGAGCGGCTGCTCGAAGAAGAATGCGGAGAAAATGCGCATCCGCTTGAGACAGCGCAGGCAAAAGCGAGGCTTTTGAGTGAGCGCGGAATTCTTTGGCGGTCCGAAATGCAGTTGAATCCGGGAGTTCTGTTCGATTGAAAAGCAGAGAACCAATCCGGAAATGAACAAATGCCGAAAAGTCGGCAAAAACAAAACGAAAGCAGAAACTATAAAACAACAGAGTAAAGGGATGCTGCCGTGAACATAAGCTATAACAAACTTTGGAAACTGCTTGTGGACAAAAAAATGAGCAAGGCGGATCTGCGTCGGGCAACTAAGCTTGCGCCGAACACAATGACGAACCTCCGTCGGGATAAATATGTTTCGCTGGAGGTGCTTGTTCGCATATGCGAAGTGCTCGATTGCGATATCGGCGATATTGTCGGCGTTTGCAGGGATGATGCAGCGGGGAATTTGCAGAAAAATCCGACAGAATAAATGAAGCTGCATGAATCGGGTTCGGCTTCCGAAAAAAATAAATGTCGCCGTCGGAGCGACCTGCACGGACGCGGGATATGGCATAATATGCTTGTCAGAGGACGGCAGGGAAAAATTTGAAAGAAAGGAAGCTTTCGCGGCACGCGAAAACCATGGTCCCGAAAATGAAAACGAATCCGAAGGGCAAAGGCTTTATGAAAAAGGGCTTGAACTTATCAAAAATCTCAATTGGAGCGCGGCAAGGCAGCAAAAACGGCGTTTTTGAATATACTGCGCCGGACGGAACGAAGGCGAAACGCTGCTATCGGGACGACAAGGAATCGAGCTTTTCATAAAAGTGAAAAAAACGGGGAAAGAGAATTGAAACGCGGGCTTAATCTTAATGCTGAAGAGAGGAGTTATCTTATAACTGCTGTCGTTGTTGCCTGTGCAATAGCGGCGCGGGTAATCTCAAAGGAGGGTATTGCTGCGGATACAATGGGCTTGATACGCTCCGTGCTTTATATCGGGCTTTATTTTGTTTGGGGAATTTCAATCAAAAAGCGTGTAATGCAGGCACAGGTTCAACGGTACCTGACGGCTATTGTCGGAATGATGATATTTTGGTTCATTGTGCGCACAATGAAATATTTTTTTGTTGCGGACATTGATGCAAAGAGACAGCTGTGGTATCTTTACTATTTTCCGATGCTGTTCATTCCGCTCCTGTCCTTCTTTGTTGCATTATCGCTCGGAAAAACAGAGAAGTACAGGCTTCCCCGAAGGGCATTGCTGCTCTGCATTCCCACGGTGTGCCTGCTGCTGTTTGTGCTCACAAACGATTTTCACGAGTGGATTTTTCGTTTTCCCGAAGGGCAGCCGCGTTCGGATGCAAACGGAGTGTATTCGATCGGGTTTCTGTTTGTTGCCGGCTGGGAAATTATCTTCGCGGTTGCGGCACTGGTGCTGCTGCTTGCAAAAAGCAGGTTTTCGTCGAAAAGAAAATACCTGCCTGCAATAATACTGACATGTTCGGTTGTGTATGCGGCAGTGTATGCAAACGGTACACGCTGGATGCGGGTCGTCGGAGGCGATCTGACGGCGGTACAATGCCTTTTTGTGGCGACATTGCTTGAAACATGTATCGCCTGCGGGTTGATCCCGACAAATACAGGTTACGGTGCGCTGTTTTCGGCAGCGACCATGCGTGTTCAGATTGCGGATGAAAAATACAATGTTTGCTATGCTTCCGCAAATGCGCCCGAGCTGCCTGCCGAACTGATGCGGCTTGCAGAGGTGGGCGATGTTGACACCGGAGACGGCTTTTTGCTGCGGAGCAGCAGGATTCCGGGCGGACATGTGCTCTGGATGGAAGATATATCAGCGATTAACGAATTGCTGGAGGAGCTTGAATCGAACCGTGCCGAGATTGCGGAGAGTAACAATCTTGAACGTGAAAATTATAACACAAAATTAAGAATCAATGCACTGCGCGAAAAAAACAGACTGTACGATCTGCTTCAGGAACAAACGGCGCGCGGCATAGATTTGCTGGATGATATTTTCGGGCAATACGAAGATTCCGCGGAACCGAAGGAACGGCGTAAGCTGCTTGCAAAGGCAGCGGTCGTCGGTGCATATATAAAAAGACGCGGCAACCTGATGTTCATCGGAGAGAAAAGCAACGTGACCGATACTGCCGAACTCGGGCTTTGCCTTAACGAATCGTTTGCGAATATTGAACTTTTCGGTGCAGAATGCGCACTGTCCGTACCCGTGCGTGTGCGGATACGAACGGAAGACGCAATTAGCACCTATGATTTTTTTGAAGAAATAATCGAAGCTGCAATGGATGACCTGCGTTCGGTTTGGCTGAAAGCACACATTGTTGAAGAGAGGGTAGTATTCTGCATCGAGGTTGAAACCTCTGCCGACCTGAGCGGGAATACCAAAGTTTACAGCGGTGGAAAAACGGAAGAAGACGTTTGGCGGTTCACATTTGCAGTGGGAAAGGAGGGAGCAAAAGAATGAAGATCTTCTGTTCGATTTCGACAGCCGGGCGTTCGCTGCTGCCTGCCGCATTGTTCGGAGCGGTGCTTATTTCACTTGCTGCCGCCGTTCTCGTCTTTCAAATGCGAAGGGAAAAATGGCTGCAGGCGTTGAACACGACCGCCTTTTTGCTTCTGTTCGTGTTGCTGAACGTGGTTTTTTCGAAAATCGACAGGCAGGGTGATACGCATGGTTCGATTGATTTGCTGACAGGATTGCTGTGGATAATCGTTTGCACCGCTGCGGTTACGGGAATGCTTGAGATACTGCTGCTCCGCAAACAAACGGGAAAAACTATCGGAAGGAATTCCGTGAAGCAGGCGATAGATTCGCTGCCGTCCGCAATTTGCTGGTTTACGGAGGAAGGGACGGTAAAGCTTTGCAATCTGCAAATGTACAGGCTTTTTCGCATGCTTGCGGGCAGAGATCTTCAGATGTATGCGGAGATTTGCACAGCTTTGGAGGACTGCCCGGAAGGGAATACGAACAGCAGACAAATCGGGGTGATACGCCTTTCCGGGGAAAGACAGACTTATCTGTTTCCCGACGGGAGTGTGTGGAAGTATTCCCGAAAGGAAATTGCCGCAAGCGACGGAAGACGCTATATTGAGGCAATGTTTTCAAACGTTACGGGTTTGTATGAGAAGAATCTTGAGCTTCGGCGGCAAACGGAGCAGTTGAAGCTTATTTCGCGCGAATTGAAAAAACTTTCGGAGCATGTGCTTGAATTGACAAGGGAGAGCGAGATACTTGCGGCAAAAACCCGCCTGCACGACAGAATAGGCGCGGGCTTGATTGCGATTCGGCAGACTCTTTTGGGAACGCAGACAGCGGAGGAGGGCGCAAAAGCACTGCAAGCGTTCCGCAATGCCGTGCGCATGATAAAATCCGATAATGAATCCGTTTCCGAAAAAGGAGAACTCGCGGAGCTCATGCAGGATGCAGAGGCGATAGGCATGCGCATTGAGCTTTTCGGTGAACTGCCGGAAGATACGGATTTGCGGAAAGTTTTCCTTATTGCAATACGTGAATGCCTCACAAACGGTGTTCGCCATGCGGATGCAACGCTTATACATGCGGAAATTGTGCGGAAGAGCAAAAGCATATTGTTATATATAACGAACAACGGAAAGCCCCCGGAAGGCGTTGTTGTGCCGAAAGGCGGGCTGTTGAACCTTTTGCGTTATGTTGCGGATTGCGGAGGAAAAATGAAAATCGAATCGCTGCCGCAGTATGTGCTGTCGATTGAACTGCCGTCGAAAAACGGGGAAATTGAGAAGGAATGACAGAAAAAAGATAAAAACGGTGAAAACAGGGGCTCGAAAAATGAAAAAAATACTGATAGTCGAGGATCAAAGAATGCCGCGGGAGAATATGGAACGCATGATCGCGGAAAGCGGACGATATGAATCTGCGGGCAGCATCAGCGACGCCGGACTTGCGCTTGCGCGCTGCTGCCGCATTCCTGTTGACTTGATTTTGATGGATGTCTGCACGGCGGGCAATCGGGACGGCATAGAGGCTGCGGCAGAGATTAAAGCGAAGTTTCCGAATATCAAAATCATTATTGTAACATCAATGGCCGAAGTCGGATTTTTGGACAGGGCAAAAGCGGCAGGTGCGGACAGTTTCTGGTACAAGGATATAAGTCGTGAAAAACTCATTGATATTATTGACAGAACCATGGCAGGGGAGAAGATTTTTCCGGATGCAACGCCGACGGTTCGGCTTGGCCTTGCGGACAGCACGGAACTGACCGCGCGCGAAATAAATGTGCTTAGGCTTGTGTGCGACGGGCTTGAATACGGGGAGGTTGCGGAGCAGCTGAATATTTCGGAACGCACGGTCAAATACCATGTTTCAAACATATTGTCAAAAACGGGTTATGCGAACAAAACCCGCCTTGCAATTGCCGTTACGAACAAAAAATTTATCATCCCGAGGATTCCCGAGGATTCGAGCGACTTGCAATAAACAATCGGAACGACCGAAAAAACATCGAGAGGCTGCATTTTCGCGAATGCGGCTTTTTTGTCGGTCGGGAATGCCGAAAAGCTGCGTATACGGTGAATTCGATAATATTCCGTATGTTTTTGCAAATTGCACTTTCGGACAGTGCGAAGCGGCGGCAAATAATGTATAATCACACCAACCCACGGAGTGGGTTTTCGGCGGGACTAAGCCGAACGGCGGGCAATATGCGGCGGACGGCAGCGAAAACATTATCAGATGCGAGGACAAAACTCGGGCGAAAATCGAAAGAAAAACGGAGGCGAGCGAATGCGGCGAATAGTTGTTGATATGCAGAATGCATTATTTACGGATGCAATTGCAGCGGCATTGCGGAATTTTGACTCCGATTTCGAGGTTTTTGAAAGCGAGCTGCCGCAAAAAACGGCCGAGTTGTGCGGAGATGTGCGTGCGGACGTGCTGATTGCAGAGGTCACAAGCTGTACGCCGTGGACGTTTGAGGACCGCATGAAAACCCGAAGCGAGCTGAAAAAAATCTGCCGAAGGTGCAAAATTGTGCTCACCGTGGACGAAAACAACGAAAAGAACGTTGCGGACAGGGTGCGCCGTGCAAAAAAAGACGGACTGATTGACGGGTTCCTTTACGGTTCGGTTTCATCCGCATATCTTGCAGCTTTTATTGATACGCTGTAAAGCCGTGCACAAAAATTTGAAAAAGAGTATGCGGCGGCCGCACGGGACAGGAAATCAGCCGAAAAAAATGTTATAATAAAATGCGATTGCGCGTTTAAATGCCCGAAACAGTTTTATAAGATAAACTGAAGGACAAAACCGGAGTGCCGGATTTGGAACAAAAAATGCGCAGCCGAAAAGTATAAATGATTTGACGAACGATCGAAAGGAGCAAGAACCATGGGACTTATTAAGGCAGGAATCGGAGCGTTGGGAGGAACTCTGGCAGACCAGTGGAAAGAGTTTTTCTATTGTGATGCGCTTCCCAATGATGTCCTTATGAGAAGGGGACAGAAACAGATAACCGGACGCT
>FR879693.1:15609-18174 GCA_000435055.1 Clostridium sp. CAG:138
CGGACGCTCTTCCAACACAAAAGGCAACGACAATATCATTTCAAACGGATCGGGCATTGCCGTTGCGGACGGACAGTGCATGATAATCGTTGACCAAGGCAAAATCGTGGAAGTTTGCGCCGAACCGGGCGAATACACCTTCGATACATCCTCCGAACCCAGTATATTCAGCGGAAAATTCGGAGAAAGCCTGAAGGAAAGCTTCAGAACACTTTGGAAACGCTTTACCTACGGCGGCGATACGGGAAAGGATCAGAGAGTCTATTACTTCAACACCAAGGAGATCCTGAACAACAAATTCGGAACGGCCAACCCCATCATGTTTGAGGTTGTGAATAAGCGGATCGGCATGAGCAGAACGGTTCAGGTTCGCTGCAACGGTGTTTATACCTATGTTATTTCCGATCCGTTGGTCTTCTACTCAAGGCTTTGCGGCAACGTCGCAACGGAGTTCACGCGCGATGAGATAGACGCTCAGCTCAAGGTCGAATTTGTCGATGCGCTTCAGCCCGCGCTCGCTGCGCTTGCCGAACAGGAGCTGCGCCCGGCACAGATTCCCGCAAAGGCAAACGAGCTTAAGGCGGCAATGAACGACGCATTGAAACAGGAATGGATCGAAAACCGCGGCATTTCCGTTGCGAAAATCGCGCTCAATCCCATCACGCTGACCGATGCGGACATGAAGAAGATCAACGAAATCGAGGACGCGGTGAACATCGGCTCCAACCCCTTTGCAATGGCGGGAAGGATGACGAACGCGACCGCCGATGCAATGCAGACCGCCGCGGGCAACTCTGCCGGCGCAATGACGGGCTTCATGGGCATGGGCATGGTCGGCATGGGCGGCCAAGGCGGTTTCGGCGCAGCACAGAACCTTTACAACATGGGGCAGCAGCAACAGCAGCAGAAACAACAGGTTGAGCAGCCGCGGGACTTCGATGGCATGGAACGATGGAAATGCTCCTGCGGAGCTGTAGTCTGCGGCAAATTCTGCCCCGAGTGCGGCGCAAAGAAACCCGAACCCAAGCCCGCCGGCGAAAGCTGGAAATGCAGCTGCGGTGCAACGGCAACGGGCAAATTCTGTCCGGAGTGCGGCGCAAAGAAACCCGAACCTGCACAGGACGGTTGGACCTGCACCTGCGGAAAGGTCAACAAAGGTAAATTCTGTTCAAACTGCGGTGCAAAAAAGCCTGCGAGCGCACCTCTGTACCGCTGCGACAAATGCGGCTGGGAACCCGCAGATCCTGCGCACCCGCCGAAATTCTGCCCCGAATGCGGAGACGTGTTCGACGAAAAAGACGTTAAGTAAAATAAAAAACTCCTTACACTGAACTTCCAGTGCGGCGGCGGAGAATGCGGATAGCATTCTTTGCTGCCGGCCGTGAAATGCGACCGCATGACGAACTGAAAGCAAATGTTTCGGCGATTTGAAAAGCTTTCCGAATTCGGAAAGCTCGCATCGTTTTAATAATAAGGAACTGATTTAACGGAAAAAATTTTTCCACAACGGTTTTGCAGGGAGAGATTTATGCAGAATTTACAGGAATATAAATGCCCGTGCTGCGGAGGCGCGATCGCCTTCGACAGCACTGCACAAAAACTGAAATGCCCGTATTGCGATACGGAATTTGAAATTGAAACATTAAAAGGCTATGAAGAGGAGCTGGAAGGCGACTCGGCCGACAACATGGAATGGCAGACCGATGCGGGAAGTGAATGGCAGCAGGGCGAGGCGGACGGCCTTTGCAATTACAGCTGCAATTCCTGCGGCGGCGAAATAGTTGCGGATGAGACAACGGCGGCAACAAAATGCCCTTTCTGCGATAATCCGGTCATTATGAAGGGCAGACTTTCCGGAATGCTCAAACCGGATTATGTGATTCCGTTCAAGCTGGACAAAAAGGCGGCAAAGGCAGCTTATATGCGGCATATTGAAGGCAAACGCCTTTTGCCGAAGCTGTTCCGCGATCAGAATCACATTGATGAAATAAAGGGAATTTATGTGCCCTTCTGGCTGTTCGATGCGGAAGCGGATGCAAACGTGCGCTATCACGCAGAGATTGTACGTACATACAGTGACAGCGAGAACAACTATACCGAAACGAGTCACTACATGGTTCAGCGCGGCGGCAGCATCGGGTTCGAGAATGTTCCGGTTGACGGTTCCGAAAAAATGGCGGATGACCTTATGGAATCCATCGAGCCTTTCGATTTTTCGGAAGCGGTGGATTTCCAAACGGCATACCTTGCGGGTTATCTGGCGGATAAATACGATGTTGATGCGGATCACAGCATCGACCGTGCAAACGAGCGAGTCAAGCGTTCCGTTGAGGAGGCTTTTGCTTCAACCGTTGAAGGCTACACAACGAAGCGGACGGAAGCAAGCAGCGTTCAGCTGCATAACGGCAAGGCAAAATACGCGCTTTATCCCGTTTGGCTTTTGAACACAACGTGGAACGGACAAAGATACACCTTTGCGATGAACGGGCAGACGGGCAAATTCGTCGGCGATCTGCCGGTGGATAAATCCGCCGCAGCGAAGTGGACGCTCGGATTGACCGTCGG
>FR879693.1:18298-23792 GCA_000435055.1 Clostridium sp. CAG:138
CCCCCAAAAGCATCATTGCGATTCTTATTGCCGCAATTATCGCCCTGACGGCATTTGTGCCCGTGAGCGCGTACGGCGGCAGAGTATATGTTGCGGATGAGACGGATTCAATACCCGCGGAAGAGCTTGCGGAGCTCAACGAATATGCGGAACATGCATCGGAAACCTGCGGAACGGATATTTTGTTCCTGCTGGCGGAGGATGAAGCAGCGGCGGGCGACAGCATTGTTGATTACATGGCAAACTATCCCAATATGGGAAACGGTGAGAGCAGAATCTTTTTTGCGATCGGTCCGGATTCGTCGTGGCACATACTGTGCAGCGGCAATATGCAGAACATGCTGACGAAAGAACAGGAAGATGCGCTGCGCGATGCATATAACGGACCCGAAACCTATTTTGGCGGCATCAAGGCATATATCGACCTTGCCGAAAGCTATGTTTTTGAAATTTATCCCAACGATACTCCCGTTGATGAGGGGCTTGAGGGGCTCGAAAGGCTTCCGGAAGAGATAAGATCAATGGATGAGTTCACATGCGTTCTGGACGGTGCCGGTATGATCGAACCGGAACAGCGCGCCGAACTTATGAAAAAACTGGGTGAGCTCAGCAGCAAGTACGGAATGGACTATGTTGTCTGCACGGTGAAAAGCCTTAAAGGCTCAACTGCGGAGGCTTGTGCGGATGACATTTTCGACTACTGCGGATTCGGTCGCGGCGAGGATCGAAGCGGCGTGCTGCTGCTTATCAGCACGGGCGACAGGAAGTGGCATATTTCAACAAGGGGATACGGAATCACCGTGTTTACCGATGCGGGAATCCAATACATCGGTGAGGAGCTCAAAGCGAAGATGAAATCGGCAGATTACGCAGGCACATTTTTCGGGTTTGCGGATCTCTGCGACAGGTTCACCGATCAGGCAAAAAAAGACAGACCGTACGATACTTCCAACCTTCCGATAAAACCCCTTCCGTTCAAATATATCCCTATTTCACTCGGCATAGGTCTTGTTATCGCACTTATTGCCGTCAGTGTTATGAAATCGAAACTTAAGACCGTTCGATACAAGGCGGAGGCAAACAGCTATGTTCGCCCGGGCAGCATGAATATCACGGTAAGCCGCGATTTGTTCCTTTACCGCACGGTTGCAGTTTCTCCAAAGCCGAAAAACAACGGCGGTTCGGACGGCGGAAGCAGCACGCACACATCCTCCTCGGGTTCCACCCACGGCGGGGGCGGCGGAAGCTTTTAAATAAAATGCACGCAGATTGTTAAGCTTAAACTGATTCAACAGTTCCGACCTCCATAAGCATTTCGGCGCATCCCTGCTTCAGCCCGGTTAACCGGCGCGGCAGGCGGATCGGACAGGGATGCGGCGAGATGCGGCGGCACTGCATGAGAAAAAGAAATTCTATTGAAAGGAAACAGATAAAAATGAGTATTTTTGACAGACTTAAAAACGTAGCGGAAAAGACGGCGAAGGATGCGGCGCGTTCCGTAGGCAATACAATCGGAACGAAGAGGGAAACATTCACTTTCTCCGCTCTTCCCGAAAGCCTTGCCGAAATGCAGGCTCTGCCCGAGGCAAAGCTGGACACGCCGTTCGCAACGGCTGCCCTGACAGTGCTTGCGCTCTGCGCATATGCAGCGGACAGGGCCACAGGAACGGAAATGCTGAATTGGCTGCGCGGCCCGCGCCCGCTCAACGGTCAGGATATTTCTTTTCTTAACGACAGGTTCCGCGACGGAAAGACTTATCTCCCGTTCACCTATTTTGCAGGCTCAACTCCGGACAACAACTACACTCCGGCACAACCTTACAAAGTTACAATCGAAAGCAATCATGTTTCGGCTGAGGAACAGGGGTATATGAAACTGTTCATTCCCTGCGGCGGTGCCGATTCACCCCGACCCATTAAACTGCGCCAGAGGGGCAGCGACGGCAAATGGTTCCTTTGGGAACAATATCTGCTTACAGGCGTAAGGACTCCGAAGGAAGCCGATCCGTGGGCATAAAACCCGAAAAATGCTGTTTTTCGATCCGTCAAGGTATTCTTATTCGAAAAGGAGAATAAAATGGACATTATCGGCAAATGGAAGGTTAAACAACTCAATATTCCGACACTTGACGGCGTTATTCAGTGCACCCCGGACAATATGCCCGAAGGAGAAATATTTGAAGAGTTTGCGCCGATGGCGAATGCGATCTTCGAGTTCACTCCGGAAGGAAGCCTGGATATGCTCTTAAGCTTTTCGGCGGAAGAACTTGAAGACGCAGCAAAGCACGGCGAAAGGGTTCGCGACGGATACTTTGTTGCGGAATCCAAACCGTGGAAGGAAGTCGACGGGAAATTCTACTATCTTGAGGATATTGAGGGCGAAATAATGGGCAGCGAGATCGACCCCTATTTTGAAATCAAGGTTCAGCCCGACGGCAGCCTGATGTACTGCATGGATATGCTGCTTCTTGAAAGGGTGTAATCATTTAAAGTTTTTTCAGCATTGCCGAGGTATGGCGCATTACGACTTTTCGGCAGGCGCAAACACCGGTTTTTGCCCGAAAGGGACAAATTCATAAATCAAAGAAGAAAGAGAGAACGGGAATGAAAAGAAGCGGAAGAATCCCTGCACCAGATCATGCCCTTGCTGCACCGGCTCCTTTGCGGTTCGCGGCACATTGAAGGACGTTCCTGCCGGTAACGGAAGGACGATCTCGGTGCCGACACCAAAGTGACATGAGAGTTTGACGGCAAGGGCAAATGAAAAATGCAGAATGAGCCTGCGGCTCAGAACGGTGAGCAGTCGTTGACAATATTCAGCAACGATCATGCCCGAACTGCGGGACGAACCCAATGTGTGCACGTTCTCCGCTGACGGCAGCAAGCTCACAGCGTATGATATTTTTCCGCCGGATCTCGGCGGACGGTAAGTAAAAACAGTAAATAAAGAATATTTCGGAGGAAGAAAAATGAAAGGTCAAAAGTTTTTAAAGGTTACTGGCATTCTTATGATAATCGGAGCGGCGCTTTCGATTCTTTTCGGGGTTATCATCGGCGGCGTCGGCGTACTGGTTGCAAAAGTCGCCGGCGCTTCAACACTTAGTTTTGCATTCTATATGGGTCTTGCAACTACGCTTGTCGGCGGCATCATTCAGCTTATTGCAGGCATCAACGGTGTTAAGCATTGCAACAAGCCCGAAAATGCAAAGAAATGCATCACATGGGGCATCATTGTTATCGCTCTTGCCGTTATCAGCAGCGTGCTTAAAGTGATTGGCGGCGACAAATTTGACGTGCTGAGCTTTGTGATCGGGCTGATCATTCCCGGACTGTACATTTACGGTGCATTCCTTAACCACAAAGAAAACGCTCGGTAAATTTGCAGAATGAGTTCGCCGCAGAAACGGATGCGGCACAGCATTACGATAACATCAAAATAACGGCATAATTACGAACACGGGGGCACCGAACGGTGTGCCCGTGTTTTTTCGCGGAAGTAATATGCATAATCTGCATAAGCGAATTGAATCGTTATGCTTATGCCCGAAAGAGTTATTTGCACAATTCCCCAAAAAGCGAAATCATTTTTTTGCAAAACTATTTTGATGAAATTGAGATATTTTCCCGCACCGGCATCCATTGAACGCCTGTCACCGACAGCATACTCGTTATCCTGTGAAAGCCAGTCCGCCCAAACTTCTTCGTTGCTCTGCATCTGTTCAACGGTCAGCACTTTTGCGCCGCGGCATTTTGAAACCATATCCGTCCAATACGATACATCGTGCATATAGTCAAGCTGTTCCGGTGTCCACGAGAGAAGCAGCTCGGAAGGAAGGCTGTCGTGGCAATCCCGAACCATGCCGGGAATTGCAATGTAAACATATCCGCCGCACTTGACAAACGGAAGAAGCTTTTTGTCAAGATAAGTCTCGTCGCGGCCGAAATAATTGTAGGAGTCCGTGCTCACAACGGCATCGAAAAATTCATTTCACGGCGGAAAGAGTGTGCGCATAGTATGACAGCAAACGAACATACGGGGGTATTGGGTCCGATGCATGGAAAGGGATGGAAGAAAGGCGGAGGTAAAGAGTATAACGGAGACAATGAGCCGGCTGCTGAGTTTGTAATGACATTGGATAAACTTGAACCAGGGCAGGCTGGGGTCATCCTTGAACTGAACACAGGCGGCGGCATGCGCAGGAGGCTGATGGATCTGGGCTTTTCGTCAGGGGAGCATGTTGAATGCGTGCTTAAAAGCCCTCCCGGAGATCCGCGCGCATACCTTGTGCGCGGAACCGTGACGGCCTTGCGGGGAAAGGATGCGGCGGAAATTAAGGTTCGTGCGGAGGACGGAGCCTGCAATATGTGTTTCGCTGCCCGCTGCAACAGCGGCGCGGAGAATAAAGAGGGGTGATGAAATGGGACTTACGAATTCATCTGTCGGGCGCAGTGCGTCGCAAGGCGGGTTTGAAGCAACGGATCTTCCCGTTATTGCGCTTGCGGGCAATCCGAACGTCGGCAAAAGCACCGTGTTCAATGCGCTTACGGGATTGAAACAGCACACGGGGAATTGGGCGGGCAAAACAATAGAACTTTGCAGCGGCAAATGCAAAAAGGAGCCGTGGCAGCTTGTGGATCTTCCCGGCTGCTACTCGCTGAGCCCGCGTTCGCGGGAGGAAGCGGTTGCACGGGATTTTCTTAAAGAGCGGAAACCGAATGCGGTGGCGGTTGTACTTGACGCAACCTGCCTTGAGCGAAGCCTTGCGCTTGCGCTTCAGATTATCGAAATCACGGAGAAGGTCGTCATATGCATAAACCTTATTGATGAAGCACGAAAATGCGGAATACATATTGACGCGGAGCGGCTTGAAATGCGGCTCGGCGTCCCGGTCGTGCTCTGCTCGGCGCGGAGCGGAGAGGGGCTTTGCGAATTGCTTGAAGCCGTGAAACGCGTGATGACAAACCCGCCCGAAAATGTTTACCGCATTCAATACCCGAAAAGCGTAACGTTTGATGATGAGGTATCGCAGGAGGATGCGGTTTCAAAGAGCATTCTTGATGCCTGTCGTGAACTTTGCTGCGGAGTTGTGACGGTTGTGCCGCCGGAAAGCCGCGGGAGAGAGCGCCTGGGTCGAAAAAAATGCGCGGGCTGCATGAAATGCGGCTGCAAAGCCTGCAAACGCTGCGGCGAATGCGGCGAGGTCGGCGATGTACGGCGGATGACACGGCGCATAGATAAAATACTGACGGGAAAATTTACCGCATTGCCGTTGATGCTGCTGATGCTTTTCGGCGTGTTTTATCTCACGATACGCGGGGCAAACTACCCTTCCGAACTGTTGTCGCGCGGGTTGTTTGCGCTTGAAGCTCTGCTGCGGAAGCTGTTCGACGCAATTCGAATGCCGAATATGATAACGGACGCGCTGCTTTCGGGCATGTATCGCACAACGGCATGGGTCGTGGCGGGGGTGTTGGCGGGGGTGGGGGTTTTTTT
>FR879693.1:23800-63566 GCA_000435055.1 Clostridium sp. CAG:138
TGGTGGCGGTCATGCTGCCGCCGATGGCGATTTTTTTCCCGCTTTTCACGCTGTTGGAGGACCTCGGAGTGCTTCCGCGGATTGCGTTTAACCTTGATAAGGGGTTTGCGCGCTGCAATGCCTGCGGCAAACAGGCTTTGACAATGTGCATGGGCTTCGGCTGCAATGCGGCGGGTGTTGTCGGGTGCAGAATCATTTCGGGGAAAAGGGAAAGGTTGATTGCGATCCTGACGAATTCGTTTGTGCCCTGCAACGGACGGTTTCCGATGCTTATCGCGTTGATTTCGCTTTTTCTTGCAGGCAACAGCGGCGGATCCGCAGCAGGTTCGCTCACGGCGGCGGGTGTGCTTGCGCTTGTTGTTGTTTTTTCGGCTGCGGCAACGCTTGCGGTGTCGTTCATCCTTTCAAAAACCCTGCTTCGCGGCGAAAGCTCCGCATTTACGCTTGAACTGCCGCCTTACCGCGTGCCGCGAATAGGGCAGGTCATTGTGCGGAGCGTGCTGGACAGAACACTGCATGTTCTCGGGCGCGCGGCAGCCGTTGCGGCTCCGTGGGGACTTGCGGTGTATGCGCTTGCAAATATCAGCGCGGGCGGGGAAACGCTGCTTTCGTGGTTTTGCTCATGGCTTGATCCCGCGGCAAGGCTTATCGGGCTGGACGGGGTGATACTTGCGGCATTCATTTTGGGGCTGCCCGCAAACGAGCTTGTGATTCCGATAATGCTGATGGCATACACCTCAGGGAGCTGCCTTACGGAAATAAGCTCATATGCCGCCCTTTCGGAAGTGCTTTCGGGCAACGGGTGGACGGCGATGACGGCTGTTTCCGCCGTGCTGTTCACTTTGATGCACTCGCCGTGCAGCACAACACTGCTGACGATAAAGAAGGAAACGGGGAGTATCGGCTGGACTGCGGCGGCGGCGGTCATACCGACGGCAGCGGGAATCGGGCTGCTTGCGGTGCTGAACTGCATTTTCTGATGAGGATGCCTGCACGATTCGAAATGCTCCAAATGATAATTTTGTAAAAAACGAAAAACTGTTATTCCCGGGAAACTGTCTTTAAACGGTGCTTTCCGGGAAAACATTTTTAAGTGCGAACCGCCGAGGGGAGAATGTTTATTATATTCGGTATTTGAATTCTGCTGCGGAATAAGGTATAATGAATTCAAGAAGACTCCGATTGAAGGCTGTTTCGGCGAAAAAACACCGTAAATTCAACTTTTTTGGCGAAAGCGAATTGCCCGGAGCGTTCCCGAATGCAGCTGAAAAACATCGACGGTGTTTCGGAAGCTGTTTCTGCGGAAAACCGAAAGGAGCGCGCAAATGAAATGGGATAAAATCGCCGGTGTGCGGCGGGAATTGAAGAAGATGGCCAGGGAAGCGATGGGAAGGGAGTATATTTTCAGCGTGACTTTTGCCTGCATGATGAACCTGATCCCGTGGATGGTTCACAAATTTCTGGGCAGCCATTGGGCGGTCGGCATCATTTCTTCAACGATACGCCGCTGCGGGTTTGCGGGGCTGTCGATTCCTCTGCTGTGCTTTTCGCTGCGGATAATTCTTCGAAACATGCTCATAGTGCTGCCGATAAGCATATTTGTTCAACAGAATATGAGAGTGGGTGCACAGGACAGCCTGTATCAGATTTTTTGGGCCGAAGAGATTAGGCCGCTCGATTTTATCAGGTTCGGATTTCGGAGATATTGGCATAACTTCAGCGGAATGATGATGGTGAATATTCGCGTTTTTCTCTGGTCGCTGCTTTTCATCGTTCCGGGAATCATAAAGCATTACGAATATTGGCTCACGCCGTACCTGCTGGTTGAAAATCCCGAGCTCACGCCGAAGGACGCAATGGAGTTTTCCGCCCGTTTGACCAAAGGCTATAAATGGGATCTGTTTTTGTTCGATTTAAGCTTCTGGTACTGGCATCTTTTGGGGCTGTTGACTTTCGGCATTGCGCGGGTGCTGTTCGTGCAGCCGTATTATTACCTTGCAAAATCCGGTTGGCATATTTATCTTTTCAGAATGGCGGACGAGCTTTCGGATGCCGATATCAACGCATACAGGGCGCAAAATGCCGAACGGAACGGCAAACGGTAAACAACTCCGAATTTCGAATGCGGAATAAAGCATGAGAATGCGGACGGTGATAATGCCACCCGATTGTCCCGAGAATATCAGAGGACGGCCGGACTGTATATTTCATGTATGCGGCTTGACTGCAATGCATTGACATGATAAAATATTTAATCAGAACCGAATACTGCAATCAGCGAATGAGGGAGTAGTTTCACGGGACGCAGGTTCCGCGGCACGCATCAACAACACTGACGCAGCGCACGGAAGTGCAGCCGCGTTTGGTGCGGGCGTTACCCCGATGACGGGAATTTCAAAGGCTTCGGCTGACATGAATATTTCGTTTAACGTCACATAACAAGCAAGACTCATGCAGCACCGAAAGACCACAGGTTTGTTTTCGTGTGCGGCAGGGAGTCTGTTTTTTATGGATTTGCGTAACTCAAAGGTTTTTCGCTTTGCGGACGGTTGAACGCCGTATAAAAAGGCAGAATAACAAAACAGGCGAACGGTGTGGAAAGGGAATTGAAACAAATAATGAGGTACTACTACGAAGACAAAGAGCGCGTTTTGCAGTCACTCGACTCGTGCGGGCAGGGGCTTTCCGATGCGGAAGCGGCAGCAAGGCTTGAACGGAACGGCAGAAACAAGCTGAAAGAAGCAAAGAAGGAATCCCTGCTTTCGCGTTTTTTCAATCAGCTCAAGGACCCGATGATAATAATTCTTATCGCGGCGGCAATTGTTTCCGGCGTTGTTTCGGTTGTTGAAAAGGAAAGTTTTTCGGACACGATAATAATTATTGCGGTCGTTTTGCTGAACGCTGTCCTCGGTGTTTATCAGGAGAGCAAAGCGGAAAAAGCGATCGAGGCATTGCAGGCGATGTCCTCGGCAACAAGCAGAGTTCTGCGCGGGGGCATGGTTCGCCTTGTCAAGAGCGAAGAACTTGTTGTCGGAGATGTTGTGCTGCTTGAGGCGGGCGACGCGGTGCCGGCGGATGCGAGAGTTATCGAATGCGCAAGCCTGCAGGCGGAGGAAGCCGCATTGACGGGAGAAAGCGTTCCCGTCAACAAACAGGTTGAAACCATTGAGGATCTGACCGGCAAAGAATGTCCGCTCGGAGATCGCGTGAACATGGTCTATATGGGTTCAACCATCGTGTACGGCAGGGGCTATGCCGTTATCACCGCAACGGGCATGGATACCGAAATGGGCAAGATCGCGGATGCACTCACAAAAGCGGAGAGCGGACAAACGCCTTTGCAGATTAAACTCGGCCAGCTCAGCCGAATTTTGACGTATATTGTCATCGGCATATGCATCTTTATGTTCGGCTTCAGCCTTTTGACGGCAAAAAGCGGCATCACGCCCGAACTTGTTCTGAACACATTCATGGTTGCGGTCAGCCTTGCGGTTGCCGCAATTCCGGAAGGGCTTGCAACCGTTGTTACAATTTCGCTTTCGATCGGCGTTACGAAAATGAGCAGGCGCAATGCCGTCATAAGGAAGCTTACAGCCGTTGAAACTCTCGGCTGTGCGCAGGTTATCTGCTCCGACAAAACAGGCACGCTGACCCAGAACCGAATGACGGTTGTGCGCACCGCGGGCCGTGACGAAAAGCTGCTTGCAACGGCGATGTCGCTCTGTTCCGATGCGGAACCCGACGAAACGGAGAAAGCGGTCGGCGAACCGACGGAATGTGCGCTTGTGAATTTTGCAACCGCACTCGGACTGAAAAAACCTGCTTTGAAGGCGGAATACCCCCGCATTGCGGAAGCTCCGTTCGACAGCATGAGAAAGCTTATGACCACCGTTCACAACCATAACGGGGAAATAATCCAATTCACAAAGGGTGCGCCGGATGAATTGCTCAAACGCTGCACGGGTTATTTCGACGGCAGCAAAGTCGTGCCGATGACGGATGCGCTGCGCCGCGAAATACTTGCGGAGAACAAATCCATGGCGGATGATGCACTGCGTGCACTCGCTGCGGCAATGCGGACATGGGACGAAAAGCCCGCGATCACAACGCCGGAGTATCTCGAACAAAATCTTACATACATCGGAATTACCGGCATGATAGACCCGGTTCGCCCGGAAGCGATAGCGGCCGTCAAAGAATGCCGCGAGGCGGGGATCCGTCCCATCATGATAACCGGCGACCACCGTGATACGGCGGTTGCAATTGCAAAACAGCTCGGAATCATTTCCGATGCCTCCGAATCGCTGACGGGCGCGGAGCTGAACGAAATGTCCGATGATGAGCTTTACAATAATATTGACAGGTATTCGGTGTATGCCCGCGTGCAGCCCGAACACAAGGTGCGCATTGTCAAGGCATGGCAGCGCAGAGGCAAAGTTACCGCAATGACCGGCGACGGCGTGAACGATGCAGCTTCCATCAAAACAGCCGATATCGGCGTGGGCATGGGCATCACGGGCACGGATGTCACAAAAAATGTTGCCGATATGGTACTTGCGGACGATAATTTTGCAACCATCGTTTCCGCCGTTGAAGAGGGCAGGCGCATTTACGACAACATCCGCAAGGCGATTCAGTTCCTGCTTGCTTCCAATGCGAGTGAGGTGCTGAGCATCTTTACGGCAACGCTCTTGGGCTTCACGATACTTGAACCCGTGCATCTGCTTTGGATAAACCTTATCACGGACTGCTTCCCTGCGCTTTCGCTTGCAATGGAACGTGAGGATGATGACATTATGCGGCGTCCTCCCCGCAATCCGAAAGAAGGCATATTCGCAAACGGCATGGGGTTTGAAGTTGCCTATCAGGGCGTTATGCTGGCTGCAATAACCGTTGCGGCATACTGCATCGGGCATTTCCGTGACCTCGGCACATGGAACGTTATCGGCAGCGCGGCAAGTCCGCACGGCATGACCATGGCGTTTTTAACGATGAATCTTGCGGAGATTTTCCACAGCTTCAACATGCGTACCCAACACGGCAGCATATTTGCCAAAAAGGGACAGAACATGTGGCTTTGGGGCTCGTTTGCGCTTGCGCTGCTGCTCACGAGTGCGGTTGTTTTCATCGATCCGATAGCGGAAGTGTTCAGCCTTGCAACGGACTTCGGCTTTGATGAATTCGTTATCGCGTTCGCACTTGCATTGTCAACAATCGTAATTGTTGAGATCGTAAAGTGCTTCCAGCGCATGTATTATAAAAACAAAAGATAAACATAAATACAGAGCACACTCCGCATGACGGAGGTGCGCAGAACGAAGAGCCCGATCCGCACGGATGGGGCTCTTTCTTGTGTCCGATGATGCCTATTCGATTACGGGTCAGGCCCGATCCGCACGGATGGGGCTCTTTCTAATTGACGGCATGAGCGGCACGGTACCTCCGCAGCTTCACGGTTCCCCTCCCCTTTCAGGGGAGACAAACATTTTCAATTTTAAATTGCCAATTCCTAATTCCTAATTCCTAACCCCCCCCGCCCTCGTCAAAAAGGACCCGACCCTTTTTCGGATCGAGCCCTTCTGCCGAAAGTCATTTATTTATTTGGGAGAGCATCCGTTCGGCTTCAGCCGATACTCTCGGTGCGATAAATGAATTTTACATTCCCGTCCGTACCTTCCGCAAGGCCGGAGAAAGATTTGTATTCTTTGGAAACATCCGCCGTTGCGCGGAGCCGCGCAGCAAGGGAGGATACATCGCCGTTCACGGCATCGATAAGCTTTTGGATACCTTTTTCGTTCAGCTCGTTCAGCCCATCGTTGAGCTGCATTGCGCCGTCGCGGAGCTGTGAAACGCCGTCGGAAAGAGCGGGAATGCCGTTCTTGAGTTCCAAAATGCCGTCGTAAAGCGAACCTGCACCGGTGCTGAGTGCGCCTGTGCCGTCACGGAGCTGAGCTGCGCCCGCTGCGAGATTATCCGCGCCCTGCTTTGCACTGCCGACGCCTGCGGTGTAGCTTTGCAGGCCGGTATAGAAAGCGTTATAGCTGTCCAGCTGCGCCTTAAGCTGCTCTATCGCGGGAGCATTGCCGCCGAGCTGTGCAATGACGGCATTCAGAACCTGCGCATAGTTTTCAATTGTCAGCGCGGGGATATCAAGCCCTGCGGCCGCAAGCTGTGCATTTGCATTGGCAAGCATCGAATTGAAAATCTGTTCCGCGCCGTTGTTAAGGCTTGCGCTGCCGGAATCGATTTGCGCAAGTCCTGCCGCAAGCGCATCCGCACCGCCGCAAAGACTTTCCGCGCCCTGAGCTGCGCTTTGCGCACCTGCCTTAAGCTGGGCTGCACCTTCGGCAAGTGCATCAATGCCCGCTGCAAGTTCGTCCGATTTCTCAAGAAGGGTGCATAATCCGTCGTAAAGTGCCGACGATCCGTCCGTAAGTGCGGTCATCGAATCGGACAACTCGGTCATGGAAGATTTTAGACTGTCAATATCATCGAATTTTGATGAATCAATGTTGTTGAAAAGTTCGTTTGCCGCAATCGTGACGGTGTTGGTGAGCTTGAAATTCTTTGCATCGGCAGTGATTTCGACATAATTCGGAATTTTGAGCTTTTCGCTGTCGATACCGAGATTCTCCTGAAGGCCGGGGAATGCAAGCCCTGCGGCAATTATCCTGTCGCCGTCGTTAACAAGCTTTCCGTTTGAAACTTCAACGTTTGAAAAAACATCTCCGTCAAGCAGAACGCCGGTCAGCATTGCAAAAGGAACGTGAATATCTTCCTTTTTGCCGTCGATTTCAACGGTTTCGGAACATTTGTTTATGTAGTCGAAACGAATTTTTACCCTGCCGCTTTTGCCCGCAAGCTCTTCCGCCGAAACGGGAACGCCGTCCAGGCTGAAGGAAACGCTGACAGAAACGGGGAGTTCACTGTCGGTTGTGCCTTGACAATAGATATCATTGCCCTTTGCATCCCACACGCGCAGTCCCGCTTCGTTCACGGTATAGGTTTCATCGCCTTTAACGTTTTCGACGCTGCCGAGAGTTGAACTGTCGGTAAGAGTGTCGCTTCCGAGCGGGTTATGAATCCAATCGCTGACGATGATTTTATGAACTTCACCGGAGGCGGAAGCAAAAACGTAAACGGTTTCGGTCTTGCTGTTCTGTTCGTATGCGTCCGAAAGAGGGCTGCCGGTTGAGGCGGACGGGGCGGTTGCGGCGAGCATGTCTGAATTGAGGCTGTTCAAGCCGGCAGTGCCGTTCGATGCGGCGGCAGTGCCGAAGTTTTTTTCGTTCGGAACGGCAGCGTGAGCCGCAATTCCGATGCTGCCTGCAAGCAGGAGCGTACAAAGCGTGATGCAAAGCGGTTTTTTAATATTCCTTTTCATTGTATTAATTCTCCGAAAAATTTAATTTGATATTTGCCGTGCAGCCGGACCTTCCGGAAATCGGTGCCCGACTTTGCGGGAGAGTTCTCCGGAAAGGTTCCGGGTGCGGACAGCGTTCGGCACTCGGCCGGTGTTATCGCGGCATTCAGTCGCCGCCGTGTTTCTTAAGTTTGCGCATTCCGAGAGTTGTTGCAATAACGATCCTGTCGCAGAGCATCAGCAATGCGGGAAGGATGAAGATTACGCATACAACGCTGACAACCGCGCCCCTTGCCATGAGCATGCACATGGAGCTTATGATGTCGATATCCGAATAAATTGCAACGCCGAAAGTTGCGGCGAACAATCCCGTGCCGGATACGATTATCGACGGGACGGAGGCGGCGAGTGCCGCGGATACCGCTTCACGCTTGCCGCAGCCGTTCAGCCGCTCGGCTTTGTAGCGTGTTGTCATGAGTATTGCATAGTCGACCGTTGCGCCGAGCTGAATCGTGCTGATGCATATCGGTGCGATGAACGGCAGGGACTGGCCGAGATAATGCGGAAGACCGAGATTGATGAAGATCGCAAGCTCAATGACCGCAATGAGAATGAACGGCAGAGAGAGGCTCTTTTCGACAACGGCAATGATGATGAATATCGCAATTATCGATACGGCGTTCACAACTTCAAAATCGTGTCCCGTTGTTTCGATCATATCCTTCATGCAGGGGGCTTCGCCGATCAGCATTGCGGAACTGTCATAGCGTTTGATGACAGAATTCAGGCTGTCTATCTGATCGTTGACTTCGTCGCCCGCAACCTTATACTCCGAGTTGATGAGAAGAAGCTCCCAACGGTCGCTCTTTAAAATGCTTCGGATGCTGTCCGGCAGGATCTCTTCGGGAACGGCGGACCCGATGACGGATTCAAGCCCGAGCGCGTATTTAACGCCCTTGACCTGCTCGATTTCGTTCAGCATACTGCGCACGGAGCTTGCGGGCAGCTTGGCGTCAACAAGCACCATGTGCGTTGAAGCAATGCCGAACTCCTCCGAAAGTTTTGAATTTGCGATAACATATTCCATATCTTCCGGCAGGCACTGACCCATATCGTAATAAACTTCGTCATTCGTTTTGTTGTAGCCGTAATATGCGGGCGGAATCAGCAGCGCAAAGATAACGAGGAACACCGGAAAGATGCGCACAACGCCTTTGGCGAAACCCTTCATGTCGGGAATCAGGGATTTGTGCATCAGCTTTTGCAGCGGCCTGTCAAGCAAAAGTATCATTGAGGGCAAAACCGTCACGCAGCCGATAACGCCGAGGACAACGCCCTTTGCCATGACAATGCCGAGATCCTTTCCGAGAGTGAAGGACATGAAGCAGAGCGCGATGAATCCTGCAACGGTCGTTACGGAACTTCCGATAACGCTTGTCAGTGTTGCATGAATTGCTGCCGCCATGGCGTCCTTCGGATCGGAATGCAGCTGCCGCTGCTCGTTGTAGCTGTGCCAGAGGAAGATGGAGTAGTCCATCGTGACCGCAAGCTGAAGCACGGCGGAAAGAGCCTTTGTGATGTACGAAATTTCGCCGAAGAAGTAGTTTGTGCCCATGTTCAGCAGGATCATCATGCCGATTGAGGCAAGGAACACAAACGGTATCAGCCAGTTGTCAAGGAAGATAACCATTGCCGCACATGCGAGCAAAACAGCAATTCCGACATATACAGGTTCTTCTTCTTCGCAAAGATCCTTAAGGTCGGTGACAAGCGCGGACATGCCGGAAACGAAGCATTGGCTGCCGCACACGGAACGTATCTGCCTTATCGCGTCCATGGTGACATCCGCGGAAGTTGCGCTGTCCAAAAACACTGCAACAAGGGTTGAATCACCGTTGTTGAACTCGTTATATATACTGTCCGGCAGCAGCTCTTTGGGAATCGTTATATCCGCAAGAGAGGAATACCAAAGCACGGTTTCAACATGTTCAACCTGTTTGATTCGTTCGCAAAGACTGTCAACATCGCGGTCGGACATTCCGTCAACAACAATGAACGAGAACGCACCTTTGCCGAAATCCTCCATCAGATCGTTCTGCCCGATGACGGTATCCATATCTTCGGGGAGATAATCGAGCATATCATAGTTTATCCTTGTTTTTGCCATGCCGACAGCGGAAGGGATCATCAGCAGCAGCGCAAGAATGAGTATCGGTACGCGGTATTTAACAACCGCTTTTGAGAATCGCATCTTTTTTCCTTCTTTCGTCTTAGCTGTTATATGACGCTGCGCATCGGCGTCATTTATTCGTGAAATTCAACATCGACAACATCCGGAACCTGATTGCGGACGATTTTCACGGCGGTCAGTGCCGTGCTGAAATTCAGAATTCCTTCGGAGAGCAGCGATATGCCGAATATTACCATCAATGCCCTTGTGCCTTGGCCGGGACGGAACATCAGAATGCCGCCGAGGATTGCGGTCAGCACCGCAAGAGCAAGGATAAGGAACCATTTGGACAGCCCGAAACGCTTTGCATCCAGTGCGATTTGAATCTTGAACAATCCGTCTGTCAGAATGAAGAACCCGAGAACAACGCACACAACGGTCATAAGGCTGCTCGGATTGCAGAGCATGACAATGCCGAGCAATATCAGCAATATGCCGGACGTCAGGTCATATTGAAACGCCAGACGATACAAATCTTTTGAAAAGTAGCCGACAAGCCGCACGATGCCGAACGCAATCAGCAGTACACCGCAGAGAATGCCGACAAGCTGTGCGGAAAAACCGGGAACGATGATAAGCAGCAGGCCCATCAGGCACAGAGCCGCAGAAAGGGCGATATACAAGCCCTTTGCTGCACGCAGCGGCTTTGTTGAACGCAGTTTCATAAATTTTGCCTTCTTTCCGCCTTCCGAACGGCTGCCGCCGCGGGAAAGCTTTTGTTTATGACTGAATTCTACCCCGGCGCACGAAAAAAATAAACGGTCAGCCGCAATGCAGTTGACGGAAAAGCGGACGAACGGCGAAAAGTGAACGTTTTTTGGGCAGAAAAGGCCGACTGCACAAACCGGGCGGAATGCGGCGGGGGAAACGGGTGAAAGGGGAAAAAACGTGAAAGCGGATAAAGAGGAAGGGGGATACGGCTCCGAAACCGATTCTTTAAACGTTGAAAAGGGAAGAAAGCAGCGGGAATAAAACAAAAAAGCCTCCGACAGGGAGGCGGGGAAGCGGAAGATTTTGCATGTTTTAATTTGCGGTCGGCTGCCGATGAACAGGTGATTATTCGCAGGCGAATTACTCGCAGGCGAATCATTCGCCTGCAATCGAAGGGAGTTCCTTGCAGAATTCGGCAAAGCGGAGCAGCTCCGTTATTGCGTTTTCGTTCATGCCGTTGTTCATCCAGTCGATGATAAGTCCGAAGAGCTCACATTTGATGAAACGCTGCATAACGGCAGCGTTCGGACGGGAGGAGCCGCTTTCGGGATAGCTTTTTGTTATATATGCGGAAACCGTTTTGTCACACAGCCGAAGCAGCTCGCGGTCAAGCAGGTCGCGGTTAACGGAGTTGAAGATGTTGTAGGCCGCGCGTTTGTTGCTGAGCGCGAACTCAAATGCGGCGCGGAAACATTCTTCAAGGGAATCCGGCTGCGGATATTTCTGAATGATCGCCGCTGACTGCTCGGAAACAATTTCTTCAAGCAGAGCGGGAATATCCTGAAAATGATAGTAAAAGGAGTTGCGGTTGATCCCGCAGTCTTCAACAATATCGCGGACGCTGATTTTGCTCAGCGGCTTTTCGTTCAAAAGCTTAATAAAGGAGCGTTTGATTTCCCGCTCGGTAAAATTCGCCATTGGAGACCCTCCGAAATACTGAAATATTAATTTAATCGGCGGTTTCGGTTTTTGCGCTTTGAACCCTTATTGTCTGCGCCGCGAGCCGAACGGCCGTGGTTCGATTTTAGCATACACCGCCGTTCGGTGCAATACCGTATTAATGACACAAAATTACAGTATTGACGAAAACCGGGCGGGAATCGCTCCGCCGCGAAACCGTTCGGAGGTGCAGCAAACGAACTTTTTTTGAAAAAAGACGAAAAAATGTTGTGCATATAATATCAAAAAAGAAAGATATATTCCTGAAAAATTAAGCCGATAAAGGTTTTTTTGAAAAAAGCAGGAATAAAAAAAGTTTTAGAAAAACACTTGCGATAAGGCGGTTAAGATGATATAATAAATGCGTCAGACTAAAGTGCACGGGCATATACTACCCCGAATCACGGGGTTCTTAATTGCGGCGCACGTATCTGCATCATTTAATTCGGTTTTTGCGCCTTGTGCGTGAAAATAAAAAAATTTAGGAAGGACGACATCCGATGAAAAACCTAAAAAGAGTACTGTGTGCTCTTCTCGCACTCGTCATGGTTCTCGGCTTTGTAGGCTGCAAGAACAACGGCGATGACAAGACCACACCCGCACCCAACAACACCAACAAGCCGGCAGAGTCCGAGGTTCCCGCAACCACGGTTCCCACCACTGAGCTCCCCACCGGCGACTACAATGCAATGTCTGCTGCTATCTATGATGCACAGCTCGGCGCATTCAACACCCTTTACCAGGCTGCAAAAGAAGAGACGAACGTTTCCAAGCGTTATGCTCTTATGGCACAGGCTGAGGCAAAGCTTCTTGAAGCTGCTGTTCTCATCCCCGGCACCACCAACGGCGGCAACTACGGTCTGAGCCGTGTTGCAAAGCGTTCCGCTTCCACCGTTCTCTGGGGCAATGACTCCGACCGTTTCCACAATGTTCTCGTCACCACCGAGCTCATTACCGCAGAGGATCAGACTCACCTCAAGGCAATGTGGAATGAGGTTCGCGGAACCGGCACCTACACCCAGAAGGCAATCGATTACCTGACCGAAAAGGGCTACACCCTTAAGAACACCTACAACATGGGTTACGCCAGCGACCCCAAGACCTGGGACGCTCTCGCAACCTCCCGTTCCGCAGACTCCGAAGCTATCGTTAACACCTACGACGGTCTCGTAGAATACGATAACGAGAACGAAATCAAGCCCGCTCTCGCAGAGTCCTGGGAAGTTTCCGAAGACGGCCTCACCTACACCTTCCACATCCGTCAGGGTGCAAAGTGGGTTGACGCACAGGGCCGTGAAGTTGCAGACGTTAAGGCAGACGACTTTGTTGCAGGTATGCAGCATATGCTCGATGCAGGCGGCGGTCTCGAATACCTCGTTGAAAACATCATCGTTAACGCTCTCGAGTACAACACCGGCGACGTTACCGATTTTGCAGAAGTAGGCGTTAAAGCAACCGACGACAACACCGTTGTTTACACCCTCTGCCAGCCCACCAGCTACTTCATCACCATGCTTGGCTACAACGTATTCGCTCCCATGAGCCGTACCTACTTTGAGTCCAAGGGCGGCGTATTCGGCAAGGACGACTACAAGACCGCTGTTGACGCAGGCACCATGAAGTACGGTCAGACTGTTAACGACATCGCTTACTGCGGTCCTTACACCGTAACCAACCACACCGCAGAAAACACCATCGTTTTCGAGGCGAACCCCACCTACTGGAACAAGGACAACATCACCATCAAGACCCTCACCTGGAAGTTCAACGACGGTAAGGATCCCACCAAGGCATACGAAGACACTAAAGCAGGCACTCTTGACGGCTGCGGTCTCTCTTCCGCTTCCCTCGAAGCCTGCAAGGCAGACGGCAACTTCGAAAAGTACTGCACCGTTTCCGATACCGATGCTACTTCCTTCGTTCTGTTCCTCAACCTTAACCGTAATGCGTATGCAAACTTCAACGACGAGACCAAGGCTGTTTCCACTATGACCGACGATCAGAAGAAGAGGACCGACGTTGCAATGCTCAACGTTCACTTCCGTCGTGCAATCGGCATGGGTCTTGACATCGCTACCTACAACGGACAGGTTGTCGGCGAAGAGCTCAAGCTCAACTCCGTACGTAACTCCTACACCCCCGGTAACTTCGTCGCTCTTGAAGAAGATGTAACCGTCGAAATCAACGGCGAATCCAAGACCTTTGCAAAGGGCACCTACTACGGTGAGATCATGCAGGCTCAGATCGACGCTGACGGCGTTAAGATCAAGGTATGGGATGCAGAAAACCAGACCAGCGATGGTTTCGCAGGTTGGCACAATCCTGCTAACGCTTACGAAGAGCTTCAGCAGGCAATCACCGAGCTCAAAGAATTCGGCGTTGAGATCTCCAAGGATAACCCCATCGTTATGGATCTGCCCTACTATTCCGGCGCCGACATCTACACCAACCGCGCTCAGACCCTCAAGCAGTCTGTTGAAGAAGCTCTCCAGGGCTGCGTTGTTGTCAACCTCGTTTCCTGTGCAGATGCTCAGGAGTGGTACTATGCAGGTTACTACACCGAAACCGGTAAGGATGCTAACTACACCCTGTACGACGTATCCGGTTGGGGTCCTGACTACGGTGATCCCGCAACCTACCTCGACACCATGCTCGGTGACGGCGCAGGTTACATGGCTAAGTGCCTCGGTCTCTTCTAATACCGCATTCGCACAATAACTTAGCTTTATAGAACACTAACGGACAATGGGGGAGGACCTCGTATCTTCCCCCGTTGTAATCTTTATAAGGAGTAGGGGCTGAATATGACGAAATATCTATTAAAGCGATTGCTGACCGGTGTGCTTTCGGCATGTGCTGCAACGATAATCGTTATGATCATGATTTTCTCTTTGCTTGATCGTAACCTTATTTTTGCAAAGGACTCCGTGTACAGTCATCAGACAAATAATGCTCGAGAAGCCTATAAGTACCGCAAATGGAGAGAATACGGCTATCTTGATTATGTTACCTATGCTGACTATGTAAACAGCTTGGTAAGAAACGGCGAGGTTGGTGAAGAAACCGCAAAGACCGCCGTTAAACTCGGCAGGACTGCCGAAAAAGATTCTGAAGAAGCTCAAGCTTACATCAAAAAATTCACCGAATACTATGAGGGTAAAGGCTATAAAGTCGTGCGACTTGATGCCGTTCTTAAACCCAGCGGACGCGGTCTTGCCGAGGGCGGTTCACCTCAGCTTTTTGCGCATCGTGACATCCCCCTCATTTCTCGCGTGCTTAAATACTTCGGGAGCATTTTCACTATTGATAATATCCACAAGGCAAGCGGCGTTGCCGATGCCGATCGCGGATTGACATTCACTTTCTATGATCCCGTCTATAACCCCGTCGGTTCCGAAAAGAAAGTTTTCTCCCCGGCTATCATGGGCAACGGTACAACTCACAAGTACCTGCTCTATTTCAACAACAAATTCCCTTATGTTCATCAGAACCTTCTGACCATTTCCCTCGGTACTTCCTTTGCTGTTAACCAGGGCGTCGATGTGTTCACAACGATGACCAAATCCCAGGGTTCATTCGTTAAGAAACCGATAACTTTCCCCACCGGTTTCGTTGAGGAAAGTGCGGACGATCTTCACACAGCGACTTATGTTGCAGGTTCGAAGGATGCTTCCCCTGTTACCGCAGCGCGTTTCACCGATGACTACACAAACGTTCAGACTGTCAACAAGACTTATTCCAAGGTTGGCTTCTCGTTCATCCTCGGTATTCTGTCCAGTCTTCTTGCATACCTCATCGGTATTCCCGCAGGCATCTCCATGGCACGCAAAAAAGACAAGCTGGGCGACAAGATCGGCACGATTTATATCGTTTTCAGTCTTGCCGTTCCCTCCCTTGCGTACATCTTCATGGTTAAGGCTCTCGGCCGACTCATCGGTATGCCCACAACCTTCGACCTTGATAAAGGTACATGGCTGATGTATGTTTTGCCCATTATCTCCCTCGCACTTCCCTCCATCGGTAACCTGATGAAGTGGCTGCGCCGCTACATGATCGACCAGATGAACTCCGACTACGTCAAGTTCGCTCGTTCAGGCGGTCTTTCCGAGAGTGAGATTTTCAGCAAGCATATCTTCAAGAATGCTGCAATCCCCATCATTCACGGTATCCCGGGCACGGTTCTGTTCGCACTTGTCGGCGCGATCGTCACCGAACGCGTTTATGTTGTTCCCGGTGCAGGTGGCCTGCTCACCACGGCTATCAGCATGTACGATAACAACGTTATTGTCGGTTTGACTCTGTTCTACGCGCTGCTGTCGGTTGTTGCCATCATTCTCGGCGACCTCCTCATGACGCTCGTTGACCCGAGAATCTCCTTCGTACAGAAAGCGAGGTAATAAAAATGGCTTCTGAATTGGTAAATGTCAGCGATCTCGGTATGAAAGAGGAGGAGTTGTTTTCCCGCTGTGACAGCAACATCGACTCCGAAAAGATTACCGCGCCGCGATACTCCTATTGGCACTCGGTTTTCCGTGTGTTCTTCAAGAAAAAGATAAACATCGTTGTTCTTGCCATTCTGGCGTTCATCATTATCTTTTCCTACATCTATCCGATTTTCTCCGGATATGATGCATACGCAAACCTGCTCGACTCAACCGCAAAGCATTTGAGTCCCGCAAAGGCGATTGACAAATGGGGCTTCAGCCTGCATACCATTCTCGGTACCGGCGGTGCCGGCCAGTCCACTTTCGATGCGATTTGGCACGGTGCGGAGATTTCCCTCTCCCTTGCATTTGTCTGCGCACTTATCAACATGACTATCGGCGTCACCGTCGGCGCACTTTGGGGCTTCTCCAAAAAAGTCGATGCCGTCATGATGGTTATCTACAACATTGTCGGCAATGTTCCGTACCTTTTGCTGATTTCCGTTCTTGTTATGTTGTTCACCGCGAGCTTCTGGTCCATGGTTTTCGCAATGACGATCACAGGCTGGATAAGTATCGCGTACTTCATCAGAACGCAGGTTGTCATCATCCGCGACCGCGAATATAACCTTGCATCGAAGTGCCTCGGTACTTCCACCGTTCGCATTGCAATGAAAAACATCCTCCCGTTCATGACCTCCGTTATCGTTACCGTTGCGGCAACCGAGATTCCTTCTTACATCTCTTACGAAGTCTTCCTGTCCTACCTCGGCATGGGTCTTTCCGAGATGTCCCTTGGTAAGCTGATCGAAGCTGCACAGAGCGCAATGGTTACCCCCGGTTGGGAAATCGAATTCTGGAGCCCCGTTCTGTTGGCATCCATTATCACGATTATCCTGTATGTTGTCGGTCAGAACCTGGGCGATGCATCCGACCCGAGAACGCACAGATAAGAGGACACCGCTATGGAAGAAAAGAAAGTATTGTTATCCGTTAAGGATCTTGAAGTCGAATTCCGCGTTCGCGGCAGAATTCTGACAGCTATTCGCGGCATCTCTCTGGATATTTACGAAAACGAATCGATCGCAATCGTCGGCGAATCCGCTGCGGGTAAATCCGTATTCACGAAAACCTTCGCAGGTATGCTCGATGATAACGGCTATGTCAGCAACGGTTCCATCGTTTTCAATGATCCCGAACTTGCCGAAACAACAGTTCCCAACACCCCCGAGGTTAAGGCGCGCATTAAGTCCATTCATGCAAAGCTGAATGCAGCATCCCGCTATGAAAACGGTGCCGCAATCTACCGCCGCATCAATGAGCTTAAGCAGGACAGGATCCGCAGGTCCACCCTCAGCGAGGCAGAGGCTGAACAGCTCGATACCCGCATTGAGGATCTGAGATTCCGCAGAGCCGAGACTTATAACCTCAAGCTCACAATTGACCCGTCCAAGGAGAAAGATCGCCTTAAGGAGCTTTCTCACAGCATCAAAAAAATGGACGAGGAACTTAAGCAGCTTGAAGATGAGCGCAAAAAGACCATTGCCGCACATAAGCAGGCAATGAACAACGACGTTGCGTACAACACCCAGTTCAAGACCGAAATGGCTCAGCTTACCGCTCAGTACAGAGAGGCATGTGCTCAGCCCGTTTCCGCAGACAAAATTGCGCGCAACGAGATTATCGCAAAAGAAATTTATCTGTCCGTCGGCAGATACAATGTTGCAAAACGTATCAAGGCGATTAACGACCTTGTAAAGGTTGTTCGCAACGCAATGAAAAACGGTCTCGACCTTAACGATGACGCAACAAGAACCGATGTATTCGATGATGTCGCTTTCCGCGTCAGGTTCCTTGACGAGAACGAAGAACGCATCCACGGTACCTGCGTTATCAACCTTGCAAAGCTTAAATATGCAAAGGACTGGACCCGTATCCGCGGCAGAAGAATCGCAACCGTTTTCCAGGATCCTATGACATCGCTCAACCCGATCATCACCATCGGCAAGCAGATTTCCTCCATCATTATGAAGCATCAGGACTGCTCCGAGGTTGAAGCACGTGCGCGTGCAATCGAGATGATGCGTAAGGTCGGCATCCCCAATGCTGAAAACCGTTACGACGATTATCCCTTCCAGTACTCCGGCGGTATGCGTCAGCGTATTGTTATCGCAATTGCGCTTTCCTGCCAGCCGAAGATCCTCATCTGCGACGAGCCCACCACTGCGCTTGACGTTACCATTCAGGCACAGATTCTCAAGCTCATCAAAGATTTGCAGAAAGAATTCAATTACACGATCGTTTTCATCACGCATGACCTCGGTGTTGTTGCAAATGTTGCCGACCGCGTTGCAGTTCTTTATGCAGGACAGATTGTTGAAGTCGGCACGACCGAAGAGGTCTTCTATGACCCGCGTCATCCGTACACATGGGCACTGCTCTCCTCATTGCCGCAGCTTGCACAGCGCGACACCGAGCTGTTCTCAATCACCGGTACGCCGCCTTCTCTCTACAATAAGATTGCGGGCGATCCCTTCGCACCGAGAAATCCTTATTGTTTGAAAATCGATGTCGTCAAAGCTCCGCCGATGTTCAAGATCACGGAAACTCACTATGCAAAGACTTGGCTGCTTGATCCCAGAGCGCCCAAGATCGACAAGCCTGCCGCGATCGACAACATCCACGACAAGATGATTAAAGCGTTCAATATTTAATGGGAGGGTAGAACTGTGGAACATAAAGAAAAAATTACCGCAAAAGAGGGTAGGGTTTCCCATCTGCCCGAAAAAGCTCCTGTTGATGCAAGCGGCAAGGAAGTTCTCCTTTCGTTGAAAAATGTTGACATCACCTTCGGCAAAGGCGACAATGCCGTGCGTGCAGTCAAAAACGCTTCTTTCGACATTTACAAGGGTGAAACGTTCTCTCTCGTCGGCGAGTCCGGTTCCGGTAAAACCACGAT
Source organism: Clostridium sp. CAG:138 (assembly GCA_000435055.1). GTDB lineage: Bacteria > Bacillota > Clostridia > Christensenellales > CAG-138 > PeH17. The sequence continues at coordinate 42,427 of FR879693.1, forward strand.
CGGCCGTGCCGTAATTCGTGTCAACCCCTGCGCCGCCGGTGAAATTTATTACAAGGGCGTTCGCATCTCCGGCAAGATTCCCCATTCACTGGATCGCGAAGTTATCCGCAACATCCAGATGGTTTTCCAGGATCCCGCCGCATCTCAGAACGAGCGCGCAACCGTTGACTACATTATCTCCGAAGGCCTCTATAACTTCCACCTCTTTGAAAATGAGGCGGATCGCGTGAGGAAAGTCGAGAATATCATTCAGGAAGTCGGTCTGCTCCCCGAGCATTTGACCCGCTATCCGCATGAGTTCTCCGGCGGACAGCGTCAGAGAATCGGTCTTGCAAGGGCAATGGTCATGGATCCCGAGCTTGTTGTTGCAGACGAACCTATCTCCGCACTGGACGTTTCCATCCGTGCACAGGTTCTGAACCTGCTCAAAAAGTTCCAGCGTGAGCGCGGAACGACCTATCTGTTCATCGCTCATGACCTTTCGATCGTTCGCTTTATCTCCGATCGTATCGGCGTTATCTACAAGGGCGACATCGTTGAAGTTGCAACCGCAGAAGAACTGTTTGACTTCCCGATGCATCCCTACACCCGCTCTCTGATTTCCGCGATCCCGATTCCGGATCCGAATCTTGAGAAGCACAAAGTGCTGTTCAGCTATGATCCTTCACAGCATGATTACAGCGAGGATAAGCCCGAGCTTACCGATATCGGCCATGGCCACTTCGTTTTCGGCAACAAGAAAGAAATCGAAGAGTATAAGCGTCTCCGTGAGGAGGGAACTCCCCTCAAGAGCGTTACCATTGCCGGCGTTAATGCTCCTGCGGATGCAAAAACTGTCGAAAAGCAGCTTGAAGAGAAAAAAATCGAGGGTTCAATCCTTGATACACCGCTGCACGATACCGGCAGCTTCTGGCTTGCGTTCCTTTCCTTCTTCCTTGCCATCCCCGGCTTGATTGCGGGTGCGATTTTCAAAAAGCACAACTATATCCGCAATTACAAGAAGTGCAAGAAGGGCGCGATTGCCGGCCTTATCACAACGGCAGCAATTATTGTCCTGTTCGGACTTATGCTGATAATTTCTATCCTGTAATCGGACTTTAAAAAAGGACGGCGGACTGAATTCAGTATGAGGCGAACAGCAAAAGAAAAAAGTCTTCCGAGGCCAAAGCCGGTACAACGCATTGAAGTGTCGGACAAACATACCGCGTTGCGAATTGTGTGTTTCGTGATTTGCATCCTGTTTGCGGTTGTTGCGATGTCATATGCGGTGTACCGGCTTGTTACAAAGCCGAGCGGATGGACAACGATCAAAGCGGCTGTTACCGGTGAGGATAACTGCACCGATGAACTGCTGCTTCAGTATGATATTGGCCTGCGCGACGATATTTCCACAACGACTGAATATAAACAATTGGCGGAAATGTATTCAAATTTGTGCAGCGAGGCCTACCGCATATTTCAATCAGACGAGGAATATTTCGGCGCGGATGATGCACCGGCAGCAAACCTCGCTTATTTGAATAAACACCCGAACGAGGTTGTGACGGTAGATTCCGCGTTGTATTCGGCATTTGAGCTGATTCGAGATAACGGCAGCAGATATCCGTATCTTGCGCCCGTTTATACGGAATACAAAGGGCTCTTCTCCTGCGAAAACGACAGTGAGGCCGAGGAATTTGACCCGATGCTTAATTCGGAAGTACGCGGGTTTGTTGATGAAACGCTGGCGTATGTAAATAATCCCGATGCAATCGACATTGAGCTCCTGGGTGAGAATAAACTTCGACTCAATGTTTCGGACGAATACGCCGACTTTGCATCCCAAAACGATATCGTAGAATATCTGGATTTCTTCTGGCTGAAAAATGCATTTATCGTTGATTACATTGCAGAACATTTGGCCGAAAACAGCTATATTCACGGAACAATAACGACGTATGACGGTTATACGCGGCATCTCGGCGGAGCGGGCATGGCCCTGTCAATGAATTTTTATGACGAGGCCGACGGACGCGGAATCCCTGCGGCGCAGATGGATTTTAAGACGGCGCGCAATGCTGTTTATTTCAGGAATTATGAAAATTCCGATATGGACACAATGCATTTTTACACCTATTCGAACGGTGAAGTCCGCAATCCGTTTGTTGATCCTAAGGACGGACTTTGTAAGGCGTCAAAAAGTGATCTGCTGATGTATTCGGACGAACTCGGTTGTGCGGAAATTGCGCTTGCGGCCTACGGATTGTATTCGTCGGATTCTTTTGACACCGAAGCGGTGCTTTCGACTGCAAAGCGCGGAGTGAATGCCGTTTACTGCGAGGGAACCGAGGTTTGCTTTACGGAGGCTGAGGCAACTCTTTCGCATTTGTACCAAAACGACGGACTCAGCTATTCAGCGAAACATGTTTCCTGATGGAATTCTAATCGGATTTCAACTGCAATACGAAATATACGGATTATCAAGGCTTGCCGCAAGGCAGGCCTTTTGATTATTGCCTGAAAGGAAACGGAGGAGATGAACGGGAAATGAAAAAAGCGCAGCGAACTGAATTCACTGCGCTGGTGACCGGTAGGGGAGTCGAACCCCTGCTGCCGCCGTGAGAGGGCGGTGTCCTAGGCCACTAGACGAACCGGCCAAACTTGATTGCGTTGCTTATTATACCAAAGCAATCAAGAAAATGCAACCCCGAAGAAGCTTGAAATGAAGATATATTTGACAAGCCAAATAAAACACGGATTGAAAATTTCAGGCATGAAGCAGCCGTCGGAAAGTATTTCCCGGGAAATAACGTCCGAATCAGCGTTAGGAATATTTCCCGGGAAATTAGCTGCAGCGGGAGAAAGCGGACTTTTATCAGTCGAGCTCAAGACAAATATGCAAGTTCCGACTTAAAGCTCAATATGCTTTTTCACTGTTCAAATGCGGCAATTTATGGTATAATCAAGTCAAATACCGGTAAAAAACGCAGCTGAGATAAAAATATGCGGATCCGGCCGCCGCTCACTGCTGCAGTTTTTGTCCGGCATGTTTCCGAAAGCGTAAGAATTTGATTCGGCTGCGCTTTACCTGCGGAAAATTCCCGCAGACGGAAAAATCATTCTACAAAGGAAGGTATGTTAATGGGAAACATCATTTCCGTGCTGTACATCCTTGCGTTTGCAGGCTGCGGCATACTCACTGCACGTCCGATTTTTGCATCGGATCGCCCGCTGAAGAGGATTCTGTTCGGATTAACTTTCGGACTTGTAATGCTTCTTTGGCTTCCGGTGTTGTTTGCGTTTATTCTCGATTTTACACTTGCTGCGCAGATTCTTGCGCTTGCCGCAGCGGTGTTCATTGCGGGCGTATCAACATTCTTTGCCGTTAAAAAGCAAAAAAACGGCAAAATCAAGTATAAAGCCGCTTCTAAGCGCGACCTTGTTCCGCTGCTGGTCACGATAGTGCCGTTGGTTGCAGTCGGCTGGATACTTCATGCGAATCACACGATAACAAATGCATCGAACGGTTCGCTGCACGTCGGGCAATGCACTTTCGGCGATTTGTGTATGCATTTAAGCTTTATCACAAGCATCAGTGTGCAAAAAACGTTCCCGCCGAATTATTCGCTTCTGCCGGGAACCCCGTTGGGCTATCCTTTCCTGTGTGACAGCGTCAGTTCGACTTTTTATACACTCGGAGCGTCGCTTCGAATTGCGGCAATGCTTCCCGCACTGTACGCTTTTCTTGTTGTTGTGCTGGGTGTGTATTGTTTCTTTGATGAATGGTTCAAAAACACACGCGTCTCCGTGCTTGCGACATATCTTTTCTTTATCGGCGGAGGCTTAGGGTTCGCTTACCTTTTCAACAACAAACAGCTGCTTGCGGGCGAGGGCATAAACCGTTGGCAGGAAATGCTTGAAGGGTTTTACAAAACACCCACCAATCTGCCTGCCGAGGGACTGCGCTGGGTCAATTCAATTGCTGACATGCTTATTCCGCAGCGTGCAACTTTGTTTGGCTGGGCGCTGCTTTTCCCCGCACTTCAGCTTTTGCACAGGGCGGTCATGCAGCGCGAATACAAATGCATAGTTCCGCTCGGTATCATTACGGGATGCATGCCGCTTGTTCATACGCACAGTTTCCTTGCGATCGGAATTATTTCCGCGTTCCTTTTCGTTGCCGCTCTCGGAAAAATGCTGATGAGCGGTGTTTCCGAAAAACACGAGAAGCTTGCTGTCCGCAATCTCGGACTGTTCGTTTGCTCGGCAATTGTCGGTGCATTGCGAATGTTAAATATTCGTGTTGTTACCGAAGGGTTGGATGACAGGTTCACGATCATTGCGGGCACGCTGACTGTTGTTGTTTCCGTTGTTATGCTGGCCCTTGCTATGCCCAAAAAGAACGCCAAAGGTGAGCGGAAGGGATCCGATGACGGCCTTGAAACCGAGCTTGCGACGGAGCTTATGCCAATGTCCAAAGCCACCGAACGCAAATACATATCAGCAGTCGGAATTGCATCGGCGGTTGGTCTTGCGATTTCATCAATGCTGCAGGAAAAAGCATCCGCGCTCGGTTTCGTGTTGCCGGTGTTTATGATTGCAGCAACGGTTCTGCTCATTGTTTACAACGGCAGAAAGGCAGGAAGGAAGCCTGCTTCCGATGAGGTGAAGCATGTGCGTTGGTTTGCTCTGTTCGGCGTGATTGCGGTCGTGCTTGCCGCACCGCAGCTTTTCGGATTCACGTTTAAACAGTCCGTGAACAACGACTCGTTCCTGCGTTGGGGATTTAATTGGTGCAATGTCAGTGACAGCTGGCTTTGGTTCTATATCAAGAATCTCGGACTTATTTTCATTCTGATGCCTGTTGCGCTGCTTTCCGAAAAAAAGCAGAACAGACTGTTCTATTACGGAACACTCGTTATATGGCTGCTGTGTGAAGTGCTGATTTTCCAACCCAACCCGTACGACAACAACAAGCTGCTTTTCGTTTGGTTCGCATTTACCTGCGGCATAGTTGCGAATTATCTCATAACAACATTTGCACGGCCCGTTACAAGACTGGAGCGCGGGAAACGCCGCGTGCTGCGCGGCAAGACCGCCGGTCGCTATCTGCTGCTTGCAATGATGCTTATTGCAATGCTGCTTTCCGGCAGCTTGACTTTGGTGCGCGAATACATCTCGGGCGATCATATTGCATTCGCTGCGGGTGCGGACGGGAAAAGGAGCCTGCAATACATTGAAAGCGGCTACGAGGTTGTGCCGGCGGCGCAGGTTGAGCTTGCGGAATGGATAAACACAAACACCGACGAACCCATTGCGGCGGATGCAACCTTCCTGACCGAAAGCAACCATAATAATGCAGTTGCAATGCTCACCGGACGCAACATTTTCTGCGGTTCGGGCTCGTTCCTTGAATACCACGGCGTTAACTATCGCCCGCGCAAAGAGCTTATAAAGCCCATGTATGAACAGCCCGAAACTTGCCTGCTTCGGTATGCGGCGGAATACGATATTGACTATGTGCTTGTGGGAACACGGGAGCGCGGAAGCTATGCGGTTGACACGGAATGGTTCAATGCAAATCTTCGGGTCGTGTACCGCAATGCGCAGCTGACGGTCTACAAGATTGCGAAGTAACAAGGCAAAGGTCCCGTGTTGAACTTTTTCGATGCGGGATGAAAGGAAAACAATAAAAAGAAAACCGTGCGGCAGCGAAATGACTCAAGCCGCACGGTTTTTAAGTTCGGATTCTTTTAAATTCAGATTATTATACCTATGCTGCTCCGTTTCGGCATTGATGACGTGAGCAAAAAAGTGCCGAAGGGGCAAAAGGGTTTTAAATCAATGCCCGTCAACCATTCTCAGGAAAAAGTAGATGCGTCCGCCGAGGTTGGATTCCCAATGCTGATCGGCGCAGGTGAGAACGGTCAGAAAACGGTCGTTCGGAGTGACATGAATCGAATAATCAAGCTCGGTTCGCGCCTGCTGATAGGTTATCCATTCGGAAATCTGTTCGGATGTCATGCTCTCCATGGTTTGCGGATAATTGCAGTTATAGTACTGGGAAGATTGCTCGGCAGAAGCGGGCTTTTCTTCATACATTGCAAAAACTTCCCAAGTATGCGTTTCGCCGAAAAGGTTGAGCGTCCATAATCTGTTTTTGAATTCACCGTAAGTCGGTGCGTACTCATCCTGAATCTTGTGCAATTGATGCAGCATTATGCCTGCGCGGCGCAGATTATGGCCGGAAATCACCATGTTTTGCGAGGGATAGCCGTAATAAAGATAAATTGATCCGCGCGAGGATGAGTTGCCGCGTGCATCATGATAATGATAATAAAAATTCGGACCGAACATCACGGGTGCGTCAATATTCGTGCCTTCAAGTTTGATATAGCCGACGGTATCGGCATTTGTTCGCTCCGCATTTGCGGTCTGTTCGGAATAGCGGAAACTTTTTGCATATTGATCGATTACGGTGTAATTCGAAAGATGACAGCGAAGCTGTTCGACATCTGCCGCATCAACGGAATTCGGCTTTGCGGCATCGCGCAGTATATTTGCCGCCTGAAGCTGAACGGGATCGAGCTGAACATTGCCGCTGAGGTAAGCGGAGAGAAGATCTGCATCGGCGGCGGTTATGCTCCCGTCCATGTTTATATCGCCGAGGATGACCGCTGTGCCGCGGTTTCCGTTTTCAAGCGTATATTCATCACCCGTACGAATTAACGGATCTGCATCCGGTGCAAGCCCGAGTACAAAACCGCCGTCCGCAAGATAAGGGCGCAGCCGCCATGAAGCGGTTTCACCTTCGCAAAAGTCGTTGCTTCCGAATGCGTGTACCGTGCCGTCATCCGACAGCACAAGTGCGTGCCCGAAAGCACAGGAAAAATCCACAACGTTTGCATCATCTTCCGTGAATGCCTCGGATATGCGCCTTCCGTCCGTGTCGGCAAGTTTACAATCCGTATGCAGTCGTCCCGCATAGTCAACGTAGGCAAAACAATTATTGCCCGCAAAGGCATATTTGCAGTCCGCCGCACCAAAAAGCACCGAAGTCGAGGCATCTGCCGCATTGCTTGCGCAAAGATACAGTCCGCCCTCCGTCCGCGCGGCAAGATTACTGCCGCATGCGGCAATTGCTGTCAGGCTGTGCCCGGAAAAGACAGAAAGCTCGGGCGTATTGCCGCGGGAATGAATCTTTCCGCTTGCTTCAACCGCAATGAAAAAATCGCTGCCCGCTGCGATAAGGCGGATATTATTCAAATCACCGGTGTTGAGCATTTCGCTGTAGAGCTGAGCTTCGGCATCGGATGCCGCTGCGGATTCGGTTCGCGCACCGATGGCAATGACTCTTCCGTCACCGGAAAGTGCATACACAATTTCGCTGCTGCAGCAAACGGCGGTTATGCCGTTAAGCTTTGCCGATTCCTGCCGAAGCGCATCACTTCCGGAACAGAGCAATCGGCCTTCTTTTGTCAGTCCGACGGTAAAGGCAGGCGCGGCGGCAATTGCCTTGACATCGCGCCAATCATAGCAATAAGCCTGTCCGTTATTGTAACCGATATATGACATGAGCCCGACGGAGGACAGCCCGAACGAAAGACCGTCTCCTGCCGCGACTGCACCGCACGGAACGGACGGAAGCTCGCTCGGCACGGGAAGAGGTGCGGGTGTTTCGGGCGTCGCCGAAGGTGTTTCGGAGGCGGGCACAGCAGGGGGCTCGGGCGGGACGAGGTTCGACTCTTTTTTTAAAGACAGGCAGACGATAAGCCCGGCGGCAAGAAGAATTGCGCCTGCCGCAATCAATATGCCGCGTCGTCCGATATTTTTCACAAACCCACCTGCGGGGACAATGTTTCGGTGATTCGTATCTTTTTTAATTTTTTTCATGTAAGTTCCTCAGTTTTTATTGGATTGCACCCAAACTCAAATTGTTCAAAACCAATCCCAAATCGTGCGGGACACGGCATCAGAAGCGTGAACCGCGCTTTTTTTCGACTGCTGCGGCATAACGCACGGCATCGCGCACGGCATCGAAAGGCGAGTCGGCTGCCGCAAATATCTCATTGCGTAAAGATAAAAAGAGTTCAGAATCATTTGCGGCAAAGGCAATTGCTTCTGCGGTCAGCTTTCCGTTGCCGGTAAAATTCCGCCCGACAAGGCTTCGTGCCTGCGCAGCGTCGCCGGTGATGAGCCGTTTGAGATTAAAAACATCGTTCAAATTGATTTCGGCACCGTTTGCCGCACGAAAACTCTCCGTATCGGCGGGCGGAATTTTCGCGTTGCGCGGGCAGGCATATTGGCAAATTTCACATCCGATAAAAGTTTTCTGCATGGCGCGAACGCTGTCCGGATGCTGCGCGGTTTCCATTTGCAGCCGCATACAGCGTTCGGTCGTCAATCCGTTTTCGGATATTGCACCGGTGGGGCACGCTTTCATGCAGAGGGAGCAATTGCCGCATTCGCTTTGCCGAGTGTTCAACGAGGGAAGGACGGTCAGCAATTCGGAAAGTGTTTCGGGCGGAATTTCCCGAACCGCAAACGTAAGAAGAACGATCCGCGTTCCGAATTCGGGCAGTGCAATCAATGAGTTGCGGCATTTAATGCCGATGCCTTCCGCTTCAAGCTGCATTTTGACGGGAATATCGGTTTTTTCGACGTGAATTCCCGCAGTGGTCAGGGCTTCCGCCAGTTTTTTTGCACTGTGATAAGCGCGGTTGGATGCAATGTAGTATGCAGGTATACGTTCGTCAGCCGTAAACGGCGCATAGGGGTACACAAGCACCGCAATGCTGTTTGCCCGTGGATATGCTGTCGGAGCATCGGCGGTAAGATTGAACCGATTGCGGCCGAGGTCAAATTTGCGCGGCGTTGTAAAAAACACCTGTAAGAATCCGTAATCGGCGGCTGCCGTTCGGAAAACAGTCCGCAAATCGCAGGGGGAAACAGCGTGGGGAGTGGGTGCTGACGGCATACGGTGCGCTCCTTTCTGTTCGATTTAATCCGTTTTGCGGTCGGTTCAATATGCGGACGGATTCCTCTTTCGTCCGTAAATTGCAGCCGCCAAATGCGCGGACGGGCGGGTGAAGAATATATGTCAATTGTACCATACGATACCAATATCGGCAAGAGGGAACGGAAAACGAAGAATGAAACAGAAAGCGAAACCTGTTCAAATTGAACATAATAATATATTTAACGGAAAACGGCAAAAGCGCGGGATAATCGGGTCATTTCACGATAACACAAGTGAAAGAAAAAATAAGGAGATACAACCATGGACACGAAAGAAATCAATGCAGCCGTTAAATGCGCAGTGGAAACAACGCAGCAGCCGCCCTCTTTTTTCATTCACGGTTCATCCGTGTTTGCACTGGAAACCGAGGCAGTTAAAACCGCAGAGACGCTGAAAAGATGCGAAAACATGTTTTTTCGCGGAATCGTTAAGTATTTTTCAATCAAAATGCCCTATTTTTCGGATATGGCAGGTTCGGAAAATTTCCTTGCGCGGCTTGACGAGAGCATGAACACAGCGGCGGACTTTTACAGCGAGTTCAAAGGTGTTGTGATAATTGAACTTTCGGAGGAATGGGCAAAGAAAGGCATCAACAATGCATTCTCATGCCTGCCGGGCTATATCGGAATGCATAAATGCATTTCGTACATTGTCATTATTGAAGCGGAAAAAGAGTCGGCATCGATTGACGATATGAGGAGAGCTTTGAACGGAAGCACGATTTGGATCGATATACGCATGAAAACGGCGGAAATAGGGCAGTGCATAAATCTTTTCTTCAAAACGGCGAAGGAAGTCGGAATGACCGTTTCGGATGCCGCTTCAAAAGAGCTTAAAAAAACACTTGAAAATGCCGATGTTTCCGTTTTGCCGCTTGATCAGGTTGTTCTTCGAACGGTGCAGCAAATAAAGCTGAACAAACAAGTCAAGAACGCCAACCCTGTTATTGAAGCGGGCGATTTGGATATAATGCCTCAAAAAAGGACGTGTGAAAGGCGAGGCCGCATCGGATTTTCTGCAAAGGAATAAGGAGGAACACAATATGCTGAGTGATGGATTGAAGTATCAGGATTCAAGGATGGCGACTTGCGAAGAGATGAAGCAGGATCTTGCGCCGTTCGCATTGCATGATGCGGCTGCAAAGTCCAAGGGCGGGCCGGTGCTGCTGCGCGACGGCGACACGGTTTATACGGATCCGAGTGATTCGCATTCGCTGATAGTCGGGGATACGGGTTCAATGAAGACGCTGCGATTCGTGCTTCCTCTCATTTATTCCTGTGCGGCGGCGGATGAATCAATGGTTATTGTTGACCCGAAGGGCGAGCTTGCGCGGAAATCCGAAAGTTTTCTTTCCGCGAAGGGCTATAAAACAGTTATCATCAACATGAGGGATCCGCAGCGTTCACCCGACACATGGAACCCGATGGGGGTTATAGAGAGGGGGTACAAAAGCGGGGAAGAGGGGCAGCAAAAGGCCGTTTTGCAGCTTAATGATATGCTGAACGACATTTTCTTTCGAAGAGTCGATACAAAGGATCCCTATTGGAACGAGTCCGCAGGGCAGCTTGCTCTGGGCATATGCCTGCTGCTTCTTGCATTGGGCGAAAAGTTGAACATGAAGAATCTGCTGAAATGGCGATATGAAAAGCTTGCCGACGGAACGCTTGATAAATGCTTCCGAAATTTGCCGACGGACGGCGAGATCTACCAAAACCTTGCGGGTTATTTGGGTATGACGGCCGAGAACACAAAGTCCTGCATAAGGTCAACCTTTGATCAGCTTGTGCGCGTGTTCAAGTCCGCACCTGCACTGACTGAGATGCTGAATGATACGTCATTTGATATTGAACGGATTGGGGAGGCAAAAGCGGCGGTTTTTGTCGTCATCCCGGATGAAAAAACAACCTTTCATTTTCTGGCGACGCTCTTTATCAGCCAGTGTTACACAACCTTGCTTGAAACAGCGGAAAGGCACGGCGGGTCGCTGCCGCGAAGGACGAATATCATACTTGAGGAGTTTTGCAACCTGCCCGCACTCGGCGATATCGTTCCGATGATCACGGCGGCAAGGAGCCGCAATATCCGGCTGCACATGGTCATTCAGTCGTACGGACAGCTTGTTGAAAAGTACGGCGAAAATGTGAGCCGCGCCATTCTCGACAACTGCGGAAACATGATCTATCTTCACACGCGGGAAATGGATTTTTTGACGTATATCAGCAGACTTGCGGGGAACAACGAGTACGGAAGGCCGCTGATTTCAACATCACGTCTGCAAAGGCTGCAAAAAAACGAAACCATTATCTTCCACGGCAGATGCTGCCCGTATCTTGCAGAGGATGTTCCGCTGATTTTTGATTATCCGATAAAATTGGGGACGGAGCTGCGCTCTGCGCCGCAAAAACCGAAGAAAGAAAAAAAGCGCAGGCGAATCGGGGATGTATTGAAGCCGCCCGAACTGAGCGGAGACACCGATGTATGGGACTGATCGAAAAAGCGGTGCAGCGGATATTGAAAATATATTAACCGTTGCTGCCGGGAAAAAGCAATTTTTCCCGATAAATAAAGTGTAAGGGAAAAACGAATGCACATGCGTTTGATGCGCGGACGGCTGATGCCGAAACGTGCAGCGCATGAGCGTTTGAAACACTCCCGAACGGATAAGCAGGTTTTCTTCCCGCGGGCGATAAAAATATATCATTGAAAACCGTGGGAAAAACAAAAATGCCCGATAAAGTAAATGAAGAGTGAGCAGAACTGAAAACTCACTAAAAACACAGAAACCGAAAGGAGAAAACTAAAATGGCAAGAACAGGACAAGCTTATTCAACAGCAATTGCGGACAGCATCAACGCCTTCCTTAAGGAGGACGAATGGCGTTTCGACTTTGACAGCGAGCGCGGCAGGTTCATTTTCAACCTCGGCCTGAGCTGCAAGCTCAAATCGGTTCGGTACATTGTTGATGTGCGCGAGAGAGACTATCTTATCTACGTTTTTTCACCTCTGGGCCCGGATAAAGGCGATGCCGCAACGATGAAGCGCACGGCGGAGTTCCTGACACGAGCGAACTACGGACTTGTTTTCGGCAACTTCGAAATGGACATGCACGACGGCGAAATTCGCTACAAAACCTTCGTTCCGTGCGGCGGAGAAGCCCCTTGTGCCGATGTTATTCGCCGCAGCATATATGTGCCGGCAATGATGCTTGACAGGTACGGCGACGGCTTGCTGAAGGTGCTGTATTCGGACATTGACCCCGAAAAAGCTTGCAGCATGTGTGAAAATGACCTGAGCGACAGCGCGGACGACGACACCGAAGAATCGGACAGCACGAACGACAGTACGGCAGACATTCTGTCGAGGCTTTCGGCACATTTTTCAAGCGATACAAGCGATACAGAGGATGAATAATCCGTTTCGAACAGAACTTTTATCAGCGTCGCCTTAAAATAATGCCTGCAACGATACCGAGCAGCGCAATGCCGGCGCAGATAAGCACAAGCGTCCCGAAACTTGTCGTTTTGGCGGAGCTTGCTCCTTCCGCAAATGCCGTTGCACAGCACAGCGCGGAAATGACGGCCGCAAAGCAGCCGATGAATGAAAAGAAATTGCGTTTCCTCATGTTTGTTTCTCTCCTTGTACTCCCAACCCGCATGTTCAACTTCATTCATCGTCTGCGAGCGGCAATTAACGGATTCAGCTTTGCTGAAAGCAGAACCCGAGCTTAAACAGCTTCATATGCATTATAACACTTAACCGACACATAATCCACAGCAAGTTTAATAAACACTTCAAACAGCATACCGATTCAAAGTTCATATCAGCCGATGCCCCCTTGCCGAATGCGCAGGGGGTATTTTTATGTAATCGTCCGGCAGGAAAGCGTTGTTGACAGGAAATGCGCCCGCGTATTATATATTTATTTGATTTGTTGAACAGCGGTTGACTTTTTAATAAAATTTCTATATTATTGACCTGCACATGCAGCGCGCGGGTTCGATACGCGCTGGTGAATGTGTGGGGGAATTTCATAAAACAGACTGCATCTTTTTGCGGTCGGTATGTGCCGACTGCAAATCAGGTGTTTTTTGTGTATCGAATTATGAAATATGAAAGGGACTTGCGGGACTCCGTAAGTCAACGGTTCTTAATGTCATGAACGAATTTGTCCTCACTTGCTGTTCAACTGCAGACCTTCCCAAGGAACGATTCGAACAGCTCAAAGTTTCCTATGTTTGCTTCAACTACACGATTGACGGAGTTACGTATCCGGATGATCTCGGGCAGAGCATCCCGTTCGATGAGTTTTACCGCCGCATGGCGGAAGGCGCAATGACGTCCACTTCGCAGGTGAACATGGATCAGTATTTGCAATTTTTTGAACCCTTCCTTGCAGAAGGAAAGGATGTTTTGCATGTTACTCTGTCCTCCGGAATTTCGGGTTCGTTTAATTCCGCATGCGCGGCAGCACAGGTTTTGCGCGAAAAATATCCCGAAAGAAAGCTTTATATCGTCGATTCTCTCGGTGCATCATCGGGGTACGGACTTATAATCGATAAGATGGCGGAGCTTCGCGATTCCGGCATGAATATAGACGCGCTTCATGACTGGGTGGAGGAACACAAGCTTAACATGCATCATTGGTTCTTCTCAACCGACTTGACATATTATGTGCGCGGGGGAAGAATTTCGAAATCTGCCGGGTTCATCGGCTCGATTCTGCATATTTGCCCGCTGCTGAACTGCGACGATTTGGGCAGGCTCACTCCGCGCGCCAAGATACGCACGAAAAAGCGCGCAATTAACGAAATCGTTCAAAAAATGGTCGAGAATGCGGAGAACGGACTTGATTATTCCGAAAAATGCTTCATTTGCAATTCAGCTTGCTATGACGATGCACGTGCGGTTGCGGATCTTGTTGAAGCGACTTTCCCGAAGCTTAACGGCAAGGTGCTGATAACTTCAATCGGAACAACCATCGGAAGCCATACGGGGCCCGGAACCGTTGCGCTTTTCTTCTGGGGAAAGAAGCGCGTTGACTGAATTTGATAACGGCTTTTAAAACAAAACGCATTGCCGCAAACAGGGGCAATGCGTTTTATCTTTTTCGTCAATAATTTTATGCAGCAAAAAAATGCGTTATGCACAAGGGCTTCGGCTTTTATGAAAGGAGCAGCTCCTTCACGCGAACTGCGGCTGCCACGTTGAATTCACATCTTGTATCCACCTGGTAATCAACGCATGCGCTTCGGATTATTTCGGGCGCTGCGTCAACGTTTTCGGCAGCAAGCAAAGCCGTTACAATGCGAACGAATTCGTTAAGCTGCAAAACGGGCAGGTCAACGACTACTTCAAAAAGACTCGGGAGCACGGGTGATTTTGAACAGGCCGCAAGCAAAACATTCATCGGCAGCAAAGGTTCTGTCACCGTTTCGCATGTATCCTCCCGCAGCTCATCGCAGAGGAGCATGAATTTGAGCGGCTGACAACGCAATTTTGCAAGCAAATCAATGCAATTCAGGCTGCCGTTGAGTGTGTAAACAAGGCGGAGCTGGGGCAATTCGTCCGTCAGCTCAAGCATCATGGTCGTTTTGCCCATTCCCTGCTGCCCGCAAAGAAGCATCGGATGTGCGCTTTCGTCCCGCATAAATGCAATTGCATTGTTCAACAGTATACGGTATTCCGCGTCCATCAGCGGAACAAAATCGCCCGCCCGCAGCTCGTGAATCGGTTTCAGCGCACCGTCAAAGATGAAGTTTCGGTATTTGAGGAAGATTCCGCTTCCGTACGAAGAGTGAAAATTCCAAAGGTCGTTCACAAGCTCGGACCAATCATCAGACTCGAGAAAACGCCGATACATGCCTTCAAGAGCAACGTCCGCATAATAACTGTCGCGAATGCCGAACTCACCGTATTGCCACACGGGCGGCGGGAATTCGGTTTTTGCAGTCGGCTGTTTGGGTTTGAATTCACGGGGCATGGGTGCAACGGGGGCGCCGCCCCACGCAGCGGAGGCAATCACGGAGGCGGCATCCTTTGAATTCTTTTTTTGCTTTTGTTCCGTGCAATTGCAGATTATGGAGTGCAAAACGTTTTCATCTGCCTCCGAAAGAGTTTTCAGCGCGGAAAGCTCAAGCTGCATTGCGTGAATGACGGCATCGTCCGCCTTTCCGGAAGCAGCGGCACATGAAAACACGTTGTCGGTCAGCAACACCGTATCAAGAATGTAATCGTGCCAGATATTGCCGCTTACTCTGCGTGCGCCGCAGCAAACAAGCTCCGAAGTCAAAGCGGAAAGTGCGTCCGCAGCGTTTTGCACGTTGCCGATATCGGCAAAGCGAAGAAGCTCGGAAAGTTTTCCGAGGGGACGAGTGAGCAGTTCGTTTCGGAAAATTGCAAGCCGGGCAATTGCAGCGGACAGCGTGCGAATGTTTTCCTCAGTTTGTGTGCAATCCATTTTTTGCTGCCTTTCTGTAAAAAATGAAGCGTTTGCGCCGCAGACTTACCAAGCGATAAGGTGCAGAATATTTTGATCAAGCACGATGAAAGCTCCGAGAATCGCCGTGTAAATCGCAAAACCCCAGAGTGAATGCTTTGTGATGAGTTTTATCATGAAACGCACCGCAAAATAGCCCGAAACGGCGGCAGCGGCAACGCCGAGCACGACCGAAAGCCAGTTTATGTTTGCTGCGCCTGCGCTGACCGCACCGGGAATTTCAAGCACCGCACCGCCGAGAATTGCCGGAATCGAAAGCAGAAAACTGAATTCCGCAGCGTCTTCTTTTTTCATGCTGCAAAGCGTTGCGCCCGTGATGGTTGAACCCGATCTTGAAATGCCGGGCAGGATGGCAACGCCTTGAACAAAACCGATAAACACCGCATGATACCACTTCATTGAAGGAACGGTAAGTTTGCATTCGACTTTCTGACGTATAAAATCGCAGAGCACAAGCAGCGCCGCCGTGAAAAGGAAACAGAAGCCGAGCAGACTGCCTTCGTTCGCCGCATCAATGATATCTTTGAATACGAGTGCCATAACCGCGGTTACGAGTGTCGCAACGATCATCCAGATCCAATACTTTGCCTGCTTTACCGGGTGGAGCAGCATTTCAATGATGCGTTTGCGGTAAACAACAAGCACCGCTGCCAAAGTGCCGAGATGCAGCATGACGGTGAAGAAAAGTCCGCCGTCCGATATGCCGAAGATTTTTTGAAGCAGCAGGAGATGACCGCTGCTTGAAATCGGAAGAAATTCGCAAAGTCCCTGAACAAGGCCCAGGATAATTGCAATAAAAGCGTTCATTTTTTGTTCGCCCCCGAACAGCGGAGGCTCTCCCTTCAACTTTGTTTGCAGACCCACAAAACCTGCCGAATCACCGAATCGGAAAAAACGGCTTAATCAACACAGGCTGCAATGAAATTATATTTGTTTTTTTCGAAACGATTCGATTTACTGCGAAAAAAGATTGAAGCTTCATCCTTTTTCGCGAAAACAAGCTTAAACCGGCGTTTTCTTCGGAAGACTGTCAATCTGACAGGAACTCCCGATTTTTATGTTTGACGGTTGAAAACCGTGAAATCAATAATAGCGGAGTCCGGAATTCCATACGTTGTCAAGCACGTTGTCAAGCACGTTGTCGAACACAAGAATAAGACCGGCGTACGTGAGAATCATAAGAAGGGTCAGAACTGCACCGATTGCAATTCCCGCAATTGCAAGGCCGCGTCCTTTTTCTGAACGGTTATTGCATTGACAAAGTCCGACAATGGACAGAATAAGCCCCACAACGCCGGGCAGGCCGAAAAGAAACAGGCCGAAAAGAAAGATGCTAGAAAGAAGTGCAGCGCAGGAAAGCGAGAAGCCTGCAATGCTGAGTCCGTTATAATTTGCGGAAGGCGCGCACGGCGTGCAGTCCTGCTGCGGCGGGGTGTAGTTGAATTGATTGTACCACGACTGCTGCGAGTCCTGCTGCGAATTCTGCTGTGAATTCTGCTGAAAATCCTGCTGCGAATTCTGCTGTGAATTCTGCTGCGAGTCCTGCTGCGAATCCTGCTGTGAATCCTGCTGAGCAGAACTTTGATCATTGCCTTGGGTGAAGCTGTTCAACTGAGCACCGCAGTTGGGGCAGAACGATGCGTTTGCATCAAGGATGTGGTTTCCGCAATTTGGGCAAAACATTTTTTGTTCCTCCGTGTTTGAATTGAATTCGAGACACATGCAATGTGCTTTAAATTCAATAATATTATACAGCACACACAGGGGATTTTCAAGGGGGCGAGGCATTTGTGCAAATGAAAGGGGCTTTTAAACGAACCCCGTTTCGACGCAGCCTCTTGACAACCGTATATTACGGATTTAGAATATCCCTGCGGGGTAACCGCAGTTTCCGAAATCGCAATTTTTCGGACAAAAGGAACATCGGCTTCCGCTTTTGCTGACAAAATTTTTGGGAGGATTTTGCGGTATCGCGGCGGCATTGCTGCTGACGGGAAAAGCAGAGCGGCGGAGAAAAGGTCAACGTTCCCGAATCGGCAATCAATCTGTTGTCGAAGGCAAAACACACATTAAGTAGCGTTTGGATTTTTCGCTTGAAGAATGGCTTTTGCTTTTTTATACTTTGCCCGACGCGCGGCAAGCTGCTCCGCATCGATTTCGGAACAGCCCGCATAACGTGTTTCGTCCGAATTATGCGCAATGTCCGCAAGTTTGACGCGGACTGCTGTCGGATTGCTGCGGATTGCCCGGATGTAATCGAAATAGTCAATGCCGTCTTTATGCGTCAGCAGTTTTAACACATCCATAACAGCCGACGGAAATTCGGATTCAAGTTCAGAGAGTGTTATGTCCGTGTCCTCTGCAACGTCGTGAAGAAGTGCTGCGCAGACCGAAATTTCATCGGGCATTTGTTCCGCAAGATGAATGGGGTGAAAAATATAAGGCACGCCGCATTTGTCAACCTGCCCGGCATGGGCAGCGTATGCGGTACGCATTGCCTTATTGGTGAGGAGGGTGTAAATCACGGTTCGAACGATCCTTTCGGATTTCAGTGTAACTCAGCATATTCAAGCTGAACATGAGTGCAAAAACACAAAAAACTCTCGAAACCTTCGAGAGTTTGGAGCGGGAAACGGGGCTCGAACCCGCCACCTCCGCCTTGGCAAGGCGGCGCTCTACCAAATGAGCTATTCCCGCATATGTGATTGAAATTCAGAAAAAATGGAGCGGGTAATGGGACTCGAACCCACTATCTCAGCTTGGAAGGCTAATGTGTTACCATTACACTATACCCGCATCCTTTGCCGCAACTCCGAAAGGTTGGAGCGGGAAACGGGGCTCGAACCCGCCACCTCCGCCTTGGCAAGGCGGCGCTCTACCAAATGAGCTATTCCCGCATATTAAAATCAACCTTAAAGTGGTGCGGGCGAAGAGACTCGAACTCATACACCCTGCGGCACCGGAACCTAAATCCGGCGCGTCTGCCAATTCCGCCACGCCCGCTGATGCCCTCTGCAATGCAATGTCTCATTTAAATTGATAAATGAAACAAAAACCGAATGCAAAGATTGGTGACCCGTCGGAGATTCGAACTCCGGACACCTTGATTAAAAGTCAAGTGCTCTACCGACTGAGCTAACGGGTCAAATCTGGCTGGGGTGGCAGGATTTGAACCTACAGTGCGGGAGTCAAAGTCCCGTGCCTTAACCTCTTGGCGACACCCCAATGATAATCCCAGGGGTTTTGATGAAAATGGGGTGAGTGGTGGGGCTCGAACCCACGACCTCCAGAGCCACAATCTGGCGCTCTAGCCAACTGAACTACACCCACCATATTAGCTTGTCAAACAACGCCGCCAAAAAGAAGATTGGCGCGCCTGCAGGGATTCGAACCCGGGACCTACGGCTTAGAAGGCCGTTGCTCTATCCTGCTGAGCTACAGGCGCATACCGTGTATCCTGCCCGCTGACGTTTAAATATTCTATCAACTTTTCTTCCGCTTGTCAACACTTCGGAGGCGTGTTTTTTGCCAAAAGCTAAAATATATTTAAAGATTGTCTCAAATTCACTCGTTCGGCGATTGTAATCCGCCGCCGAAACGATTACAATATATTTACACCGCGCTTAATTGACGGCTTTCGAGCGATAAAGGCGAGGACAATAAAAGTGAAAGGAATTGAACAGGATGAATGTTGCTGTTGAAGGAAAAAACATAGATATTACAGCAGGCGAAAGCATTCTTTGTGCACTTCGACGAGCGGGAACGGACTTTTCAAACCCGGCGGAAAAACCTGTTGCGGCTATGATAGGGGGAGAGGTCTTCAATCTGAATTACACACCCAAGCGCGAATGCAGCATACGGCTGCTGCGATATGGCGATGATGAGGGGCGCCGCGTTTATGAACGCACGCTGCAATTCGTTCTTATTATTGCCGTTCGAAAACTATTTCCGGGCGCAAGGATTGTGACTCGTTACTCGGCGGGCGACGGACTTTACATTACTGTAGAGAAGGCGGGGACGGGTGCGCCGCTGAACGAGGCGGATACCGATTTGCTCCGCAGCGAAATGAAACGGATAACAGCGGCGGCATATCCGTTTGTTCGGCGAAGGCTTGATGTCCGCGATGCGATCGAGTTTTACACAAAGGACGGACAGCAGGATAAGGCAGAGCTGCTTCGCTGCCGGCGGTTCAGCTATTTTGATGTGTATTCCTGCCCGGATTACAGCGATTACATGGATTATTTTTACGGCGAGATGGCTCCGTCAACGGATTATGTTCATGTTTTTGAACTGCATACGCTTCCGGAGGCAATTGTTATGCTGCTTCCCAACAAAGACGACCCCGCCATTCCCGCCAAATATGAAAACAGTCCGAAATTGCTTGCGGTTTTCGCCGAGAGCGACCGATGGGGGCGGCTTATGCATGTTGCAAATGCGGTTGACCTTAACCGGCGTGTCGAAAACGGAACCATTCGCGAGTTGATTCGGGTTAATGAAGCTTTGCATGAAAAGACTTATGCGCGGGTTGCGGATGAGATTATTGCCCGCCGTGCAAAAGCCGTTATGCTTGCCGGACCGTCGTCTTCGGGAAAAACGACTTCCGCAAACAGGATCGCAACCCAACTGCGCGCCGACGGACTGGATCCGGTTATGCTGTCGCTGGATGATTACTATATCGACCGCGACAGAATTCCGCGCGATACTAACGGTGAAATGGATCTTGAGCACATCAACACTTTGGATATTCCGCGCTTCAACGGGGATCTTGCGCTTCTGCTTGACGGCTGCGAGGCGGAAATTCCGCTGTTTAATTTCAAAACAGGCAAGCGTGAGAAACAAGGCAAGGTGCTGAAGCTTCATCGCGATCAACCGCTCATAATAGAAGGCATCCACGCCCTCAATCCGCTCATGCTCGGCAGCTGCGATCCGAATTCCGTTTTTAGAATATATGTTTCTGCGCTTACAACGCTGAACCTTGATGATCATAACCGCATCCGCACGACGGATCTGCGCCTGCTTCGCCGCCTTGTCCGCGATTATGAAACGCGCAATGCAAGCATGGAACACACACTCGGAATGTGGGCAAGCGTTCGCCGCGGCGAAGCACGCTGGATTTTCCCTTATCAGGAAAACGCCGACAGGATATTGAACACAACTCTTCATTATGAAGTTGCCGTCCTGAAACGATTCGTTTACCCGCTGCTTGAGGCCGTTCCGCCGGACAGTGTGCATTACTGTGCCGCGAGGAGCATCGTTAAGTTCCTCAATTACTTTGCCGAAGCGGAAGTTGATGATGAAATACCCCCGACTTCAATACTGAGGGAGTTCATCGGCGGAAATACTTTCTATAAGTAAACGGGAAACAGTCGGCAAATTAAAGGAATGGGCATCGGCGCCGAAAGCTGCCGCAGAAATGCCCGCATCGACCGAAAAGGAGCTATTTCTGCGGCTGCCGACTGTGCCGAATGTGCAAAAAAAAGCCGAATTTACGAATATACTTTTTAATATAATGAGCGAAAAGAGGACAAAAAGGGGTTATAAACGTCGAAAGGGAATTGCAGCATTCCGGGAGGGGTATGAACAACACGGAAGGCATGGTGGCGTAAAAAGGAACGGAAAGAAAAATGGAAAAAGGTGTTGACAAAA
>FR879694.1 GCA_000435055.1 Clostridium sp. CAG:138
CTTTGCAAAGCGCATATTCGCCAAGTACTGGGGCAAATACACCGCCATGGGCGACGTGTTTTTAGACAGCGTGCAGGGACTGAAGGATCTGAAACTCTTCCGCGCGGACGCAAGGAGGCAGGCGTATATAAACAGGAACGCAGAACGGCGGAGGACTGGAGTTGGAGGACGTACATTTTTCCTATGCGCCGGGGCGGGAGACGCTGCACGGCGTATCCGCCGTTTTTTCCTGAGCGGGGCATGACCGCCATCGTGGGAGAAAGCGGCTGCGGCAAGACCACCGGCGCATCAAGAAAACCGGCGGTTCGGAACTGATCGAGGCCGCATGGGGAGATTCAGCGGTGCTGTGAGGGCTTGCCGAGAGGCACTAGGCGGCAAAGAAACAAAAAAGAGATAAGGGCAACGGCTATGAAAGAACACAAGAACTTCTGGGACAGAAATGCCGGTCGGTATGACCGCTTTATGCGAAAGGATAGGGCGGCATATGAGGAGATGTATGCTCTCCTCCGGCCGGTCGTGAAAGCAAAAACGGTGCTGGAGCTTGCTACCGGCACGGGATTGATCGCAAAGCACATCGTGAACGCGGCGGCACACATCGAGGCGACGGACGCCTCCCCGGAGATGATCGCCGAGGCAAAGCGGGATAATCGCTCGGCAAAGCTGTACTTTTCCGTGCAGGATATGTTCCGCCTGCCCTATGCGGATAAGTCCTTTGATGTGGTGATCGTGTCCAACGCACTGCATATCGTGCCGCAGCCGGAGAAAGCCCTTGCCGAGATCAGACGGGTGCTGAAGGACGACGGCGTGTTGATTGCGCCGACCTTTACCCACGCAGGGAACTCGTTTACCGGCAAGGTCAGGGCATTTTTCATGAAGCTGGCAGGCTTCCCCCTCCACGGTAAGTGGACGAGCGAGGAATACTTGAGTTTTCTGCGGCAGAATGGCTGGACGGTGCAAAAAAACGTTGTTCTGAAAGCGTCATTTCCATTAACTTATACCGAATGTGTGAAATCGGAGGTGTGATATGTCATTCTTTGAAAACACCCGCAAGCCCGTGGGCTTTGGCGGGAAAATTATGGTCGCCATGATGAA
>FR879695.1:0-16467 GCA_000435055.1 Clostridium sp. CAG:138
CGGGCTTCATCGCTCGGGCGGCAGGTTTTGTTTCTGCCGTTTTCGCATCGCGAAAAACAGGTCATCAGCAAATTGCCCCCCAATTTTGATATCGAAATTTTTGTGATTGACAAATGCTTTTTCGTGCATTATAATAAAGACTGAATATTTTTATGTCCCTTTGCCCGGCGGCAATCGGGCAAATACCAAATCGCAGATTGGGACGCGGTGCGCCGCAGTTTTCCTTTAAGGCATACCTCTGTTTTTTGCAGTCGGAGCATGCCGAAAGAGAGCCGTGCAGGGTGAAAGGCGGCAAGGGACTTCGGATGCATTATCACCCATGAGAGCGAAGGGGAAACCGCAATAAGAGGCGGGTTTGCTCAACTCATGCCGAATATGTTCGGCAATGCGGGATTATCCTTCGACGCAGCCCCCGCGTTAAAGGGCAGGAGTGCAAAGGCACGGTTTTTGTTATGCCTTTGAATCCGGGTGGTACCGCGGTTTCGATCGTCCCGTTTTTCGGGGCGGTTTTTTATTTTTAAAAATTTCCTTAAAAGAAAAGGAGTGTTTGAACAATGTACAAAAAAGTTTCCGCCTCGCTCGACTTTGTTCCGAGAGAGAAAGAGGTTCTGGAATTCTGGAAGGCAAACGGCATCTTCGAGAAATCCGTTGAACAGTCCAAGGGCAAACCTGCTTACACTTTCTATGACGGACCGCCCACAGCTAACGGCAGGCCGCATATCGGGCATGTTTTGACCCGCTCCATGAAGGATATCATTCCCCGCTACCGCACGATGAAAGGCTTTGACGTGCTGCGCAAAGCGGGTTGGGATACGCACGGACTTCCCGTTGAACTTGAAGTGGAAAAGCTGCTCGGACTGGACGGCAAGGAGCAGATCGAGAGTTACGGCGTGCTTCCTTTTATTGACAAATGCAAAGAGTCGGTTTGGAAATATAAAGGCGAATGGGAACAGATGAGCGATGCCGTCGGTTATTGGGCGGACATGGAGCATCCCTATGTTACCTATACCGATGATTACATTGAATCCGTTTGGTGGGCATTGAAGACAATCGACGAAAAAGGGCTGCTCTATAAAGGCCACAAAATCGTTCCCTATTGCCCGCGCTGCGGAACCGCACTGTCAAGCCACGAGGTTGCACAGGGGTATAAGGACGTTAAGGAAGTTTCCATCTTTGTGACCTTCCCCGTCATTCCCGATGCGGAACACAGCTTTGTTGACGGCAGCGAAAGCTTTATTGCATGGACAACAACACCGTGGACGCTGCCCAGCAATGTCGGTCTTTGCGTCAATGCCGACGAAGACTAT
The DNA here is from genome assembly GCA_000435055.1 of Clostridium sp. CAG:138. Lineage (GTDB taxonomy): Bacteria > Bacillota > Clostridia > Christensenellales > CAG-138 > PeH17. Next base: position 1,308 of record FR879695.1, read on the forward strand.
GTAACAGTTCTTTGCGGCAAAAAAAAATACATTCTTGCGGCTGAGCTTGTTGAAAATGTTCTCGGCGAGGACACAACCGAGCTTGCACGCTTCAAAGGTTCGCAGCTTGTCGGCATTCACTACAAACCGCTGTTTGATTTCCCCGTCAACCACAAAGGCAGGGATGCATGGCGCATTGTTTCGGACGATTACGTAACCCTTACCGACGGTGCGGGCATAGTTCACCTTGCCCCTGCATTCGGCGAAGACGACGCACGCGTCGGCCGGAAATGGGAGCTTCCGTTTGTTCAGCTTGTTGACGCCCGCGGAAGGCTCACCGGCGGCACCCCGTGGGACGGCACTTTCGTTAAGGAAGCCGATAAGCCCATCATTGCCGACCTTAAAGCGCGCGAAAGGCTGCTTAGGGAACTTCCCTATGAACACAGTTACCCCTTCTGCTGGCGCTGCGACACTCCGCTCATCTACTACGCAAGGGAAAGCTGGTTTGTGAAGACCACTGCCGTGCGCGACAGATTGATTGAAAACAATAAAAAGATAAACTGGATTCCCGAATCCATCGGCGAAGGCCGCATGGGTAATTTCCTTGAAAACGTTATCGACTGGGGCATCAGCAGGGAGCGCTATTGGGGAACTCCCCTGCCCGTGTGGATGTGCCCTGATTGCGGACATTACCATGTCATGGGCAGCCGTGCGGAACTGCGCAAATATGCTCCGGACACGCCAGAGGATATCGAGCTGCACAAGCCCATGCTCGACCCGATAACCTTTAAGTGCGAAAAATGCGGCGGAACGATGCACCGCGAGCCCGTTGTTATCGACTGCTGGTTCGACAGCGGCTCAATGCCTTTTGCACAGTGGCACTATCCGTTCGAAAACAAAGAGGAATTCGAACGCCGCTTCCCCGCGGATTATATCAGCGAAGCCGTTGACCAAACCCGCGGTTGGTTCTATACGCTGAGCGCACTTTCAACCATCCTTTTTGACAAGCCCGCATTCAAGAACTGCATCGTGTTGGGACTTGTTTGCGACAAGGACGGCAAAAAGATGAGCAAGCACGTCGGCAATGTTGTTGCGCCTGCGGACGTTTTAACAAAACAGGGCGCGGATGCGGTGCGTTGGTATTTCTACACCGCCTCCAGTCCGTGGCTGCCCAGCCGTTTCAGCGGCGACGCCGTGAGCGAGATGCAGCGCAAATATATGGGTACGCTGTGGAACACATATGCGTTCTACGTTTTGTACGCAGATATTGATGAATTTGACCCCACGAAGCATGAGCTCGTTCGCGAAAACCTTTCCGTAATGGACAAATGGCTGCTTTCGCGCCTTAACACGCTCATTCGAACAGTGGATAACTATCTTGAAAACCTCCGCATTACCGAAGCGGGGCGCGAATTGAACCGCTTTGTTGACGACCTTTCCAATTGGTACGTTCGCCGCGGCAGGGAACGTTATTGGGGCAAGGAAATGACTGTGGATAAAGAAGCGGCGTATATGACGCTGTTCACAGTGCTTGAAACGCTTTCCCGCCTCACCGCACCGTTCACTCCGTTCATGGCGGAAGCAATTTATCAAAACATCGTCCGCACGGTGAACAACCTTGCACCGGAGAGCGTACACCTTTGCGCATTCCCGATTTGCGACGAAAGTTTCATCGACGCGGAACTTGAACGCAGCATGGACGAAATTCTGAAAGTTGTCACACTCGGAAGGTCGGCACGCAATCTTGCGAACATCAAGAACCGCCAGCCTCTTTCGGAGCTGTTTGTTCAGGGTGTTGATGAACTGCCGGCTCGGTATACTGAGATTATCGAGGATGAATTGAACGTGAAAGCCGTTCGCTTTGTTAAGGATGCTTCCTCATTCATAACCTATCGCGTAAAGCCCCAGCTGAAGCTTCTCGGGCCGCGTTACGGAAAGATTCTTCCCAAAATCAATCAGTATTTGCAGGGAGACGGTATAGGCAATGCGGTTGTTGCTGCCCATGCAGAGGGACGCGCTTATGAATTTGAGCTTGAAACGCTCACCGTCTCGCTGAATCCTGAAGATGTGCTTGTTGACACCGTCAAAAAGGAAGGCTTTGCCTCAGTCGGCGATAACGGCGTGACCGTTGTGCTTAACACCGCGCTCACGGATGAACTGATTGAAGAAGGCTATGTCCGCGAAATCATCAGCAAGATTCAGACCATGCGCAAAGAAGCCGATTTTGTTGTTACCGATAGGATTATAATCGGCGTCGAATGCGGCGAAAACCTGCTTGCGGTGTTGGATCGCAATTCGGACGAAATCCGCAGAACGACTCTTGCCGATGAACTCACTTTCGGCATTCCCTGCGGCTATGTGAAAGAGTGGGATATAAACGGCGAGAAGGTCGCTCTCGGTGTTAAAAAAGCGTAAGGCAATCGCTTATGCGTGTCTTCGCGCTTCACGAAATCATTGGACAATGTTTACCTGAATACATGCACGGAGCGGAACAACCGAGTCGGTCCTCCGCTCCGTCCGCCTGTATTATTTCATCAAGGAGGAAAGGCAGATGCATTCAAAATCAAAACCCGGCTTTATTCGCTTGAACACACTCGCGTTTGCGGCGGCACTCGCACTTGCCTGCACGCTTGCACTGCTTTTCTGCGGCTGTCAGTCGAAAGCGGAAAGGGAAAAGCTTGCCGAAGAAGGTCTCTTATATTATAAGAATCTTGATTTTAATAATGCAAAACGCTGCTTCCTCACCTGCGGTGATTCGTATAAATACACAGAGTATCTTGAATCAATTGCCGAATATGAAAAGCTTTATGCTCAGGCGGTTGAATTGGTTTCTGCCGGCAAGCCGAACGAGGCGCGTGCGATATTTATCGGAATTACCGGATATCTCAACAGTGCTGACTTTGTTGAATATATTGATTCGCTCAAAGTTCATTATGACAGCGGCGTAAAGCTTTATGAAAGCGGCCGCTACCTCGAAGCATATTCAAGTTTTGCGGATGCGTGCGGCTATGAATCAAGCGCGGCATACCTTCGGAACATTGAAGATCTTTTGAAAGTCTACAATGAGGCCGTTGAGCTTATGAACATCGGCAATTACGAAGATGCTGTTTTGCTTTTTCAATCGCTGAACACAGAATTTGAAAATTCCGACGACCTTATTGAAACCTGCCGAAGTCGGCTTGCGGTAAGTCCCGTTCTGCTGAACAGCTTCATCAAAGCTTATAACTCAGAGTATTCTTCCGAGGGCATACGCATTGAGGCGGGCAGCACGGGTGAACCGGGCTCGCAATTTGCGCTCCGCGACACAAGAGGGATACTTTTTACGGGACTCACGGACGAGTTCGGAAGGATAACCTATATTACCTGCCGATTTGAACCCGAAGTTCTTGAATCTCTTGAACCCGGCAGCGTGTCAACAGCCGCGGCGCATTTTATCCACGCGCTGAACACGCATACATGCAGCCTCGATTCCGTAACGGCCGATATTTCATCTTACCTTAACGCAGGCGAAAACGGCAGGCTCTACGGCTGCATGAATGTATCCTCTCTTTCCGAGAACAGCGGCGCATTCGTCATATCGGCAGGATACGAAAAATGACCCGCCCCGTTCACGCTTTTTTTCGCTTGGCGTATGTTCAAATTCATTCGTTAAAAGGCTTGAACTTTTTTTAAAAAACTGGTATACTTAGGCTCATGCCGAACAGCGTGAAATCAATGCGCATTCACGCTGTGCCGATTTGTTTTTTCGGAAACGATACGGCAATTAATAAAACAAACCCGAAAGGAATATCGTTATGAAAAAAGTCAATCGAATGATCGCAATCATGCTGTCCGTTCTTCTGCTTGCTGCCGCATTTTGCATGACAGCATGCAAGGACGACAAAAAGCCTTCCAACCCTGCCACAACCACCGCGAACCCGAACCCGAAGCCGGGCAATGACACACGCAAAAACCCCAATACCACAACCGACCCCCGCACTCTCGTTGTTGAAACGAACTGGGGACTTGCTGCGGATACCGTTGTTATGACGCTCAATTTCAAGGGCAGCGAATACAAGCTCACCGCAGGTGAACTTTATGCTCTTGGTGCCGAAAATGTTTCCGCACTCGACCAGACCAACGCACTCGTCAGGGGCGGCTCCGTTAACGTCTTCAACGGAGTGAATCTCAAGGCCGTTCTCGATTCCGTCGGTGTTGATGTTTCCGATGCCGAAACCACCAACATATATTCGCTTGTACTCACCCAAGTCGGCGGCACCGAGCAGGATCTTTCCGACAAAATCTCCGCGCTGAGCCTTTTCGATTGCACGCTTGCATTTGCAAACAACGGAAAACCCATCGGTTCACCCGATAACGGCGGCTATTTCACTCTGCATACAACTGAACAGGGTTCTACGGATGTTGCCTATTCCGGCGTTACCGCAGTTACCATCAAGTAAACACTCTGCACCGTTCCGTTCCGGCGACAAATAAATCAAACCATAGGCAAAAGGGAGTTCGGCAATTGCCGTTCTCCCTTTTTTTGATTCAATTGCATGATTGTAAAAAAATACCGGTTTTTAAATGCCGAGTTTCGTGCATACGGCTGAGTCGGGCGGGCATAATAAGCCCATGAGGAAAAGAGCGAACGGAAAATTTCAGGAGCGGATCAAGCAAGACCATTCGAATGTGACGGATAAAGAAACCGCATTCACAACCGAAGGCAGAGGCGCGATCAAATCGGATGTGTTGGGCAGCTACACCGGCACCGCCGAGGATTATGAGGCTCCGGTGCAGGATGCGGACGATCTGTAAATGCCGCGGATGAACAGCAGCTCGCCGTCAACGGCGGCGCAGTGATGCAAATGTTCCGACCCGCAGGGCATTTCAACCGGATGCTTTCGATGTTCCCCCGAGTTGTACGGATGATTACCCCCATCCCGTGAAACCTTTGAATCGGGAATACCCCGAAAATTCGGCTTTTACGGAGAGCCGAATCGAGTGTTCCCGAGTTTGTGCAGAGTGTTTCATGAAAACCCGAACGGAGCAGAGAACTTTTCTCATGATTTGTCCGCAATTGAAACTGCCGCAGTGATTGCATCTGCGGCAGTTTTTTGATTTTTGAATATGTAATGTTCAATGCACAGAGAGGGCACTCTGCTTAACGGCTACACAATATGCATGACTTTTTTTGCGATTGCAACCGCATCTTCAACGGAAATTGCGCCGTCGCAGTTATAATCCGAAAGCTCGCGCCGTTCCGGGTCAAACCCGTCCAGTCCGAGCGCGGTGCGCAGCGCCGCCATGCTGTCCGAAAGGGTAATTTTCCCGTCCATGTTCACATCCCCGCGAGCGGCATCCAGCCCCACGGCTTTCAGCTCAACGTTGTCAATATAAGCGCAGTCATCAACTCCCGCCGATTTGTCGTTGCCCTTTTCATAGCTCCAGCGGAAACAATACCTTCCGTCGATCGGTGCAGTGAAAATGTATTTCGTCCATCCCGTTTCGCCCGATATCTCCATCAAGACCTTTGTTCCGACGGTGCAGATAAACCTGTCCGTATCGACCCCGCTGCTGACGCAGTAATCAAAACTCAGTGTGTCCCCCGCTTTCATCGTCACTGTCAGACGCAGATCGCTTTCTGAATTGTTTTCGCCCGCATTCGAGCTTACGGCAGCAATGCGTCCGCCGACAACGGTGTTGCCGACCATGCCTCTTGAAACTGTCGTGCTGCCGACAAACGGATCATCCGTCCCGGATGTGAACTCAAGTGATCCGCCCGGAACGTTCAAAGCATAATTAAGATCGGTAATTCCGCTCTGTCCGTCGAGCAATTGAGAATCCAGCCATTCAATTCGTCCCGTAAGCCAATTGGTGAGAAAATTGACGCCGTGATCAAAGTTCTTTTCCCATTTTTCTTCGGTTGCGGCAGTGCAATTGTACAAATATGCCGCCTGTTCGTTGATAAGTGCAAAAAACTCGGGAATCAACGTGCTGCGGTATTCTTTGTAGCGCTGTTTGAACCGCGCCTGAAAATCCGGATAGTTGTGATACAATGCGTTAAACCACGGAGCGGAACTGTTTATCGCAATGAACCCGACCGGCCCTCTTCCGCCGACGCAGTCCTCAACATCATTGTGTTCCGCACTGGCATTATTAAATGCCGTCAGCCCGAACGCAATATCAAAATCCCATATTGCGGTCATGTACAGCCTGTCGTCCTGACTCTGTTTATACAGGTAACAGCTTGTTTTAAAATTACCGTCGATATTCTTTGTTATTTCCTGAATAATAATGTAATCTATCCATGAATCGACATCAATGTATTTTTGATAATCTTCGCCGCTTATTCCCATCACGGCATTATGAACGCTCTTCATGTGTTCCTCAAGGTATTCAAGCATTCGCGCCGTGAGTTCGGATGAAGCGGGTTCCGGCTGTTTAAGCACGAAATAATCCTGCGTCTGATTCGCCCAATACGGACAGTCGAACCACATATCCCGTGCAAAATCAACCTTCATCGCAATATCCTTTTCGATGAAATAACCGCCCGTTATATCGCTCTCATCCGCTTCGTCAATATCGATTTTTGTGCTTTCAATGCCCGGACGTTCTATGAGGATATAAATTCCGTTGTATTCTCCGTTAAAATAAACGTCAACGAATTCGCATTTCGGAACATAGTCCATGCCCGAAAGCAATGCACCGGCTTTGTATGTCACAAGATTGCGCATCAGGGAAGGATCCGAATAACTTGCAACGATTGCATACCGCTTTGTTGCAGGAATATCGAGCAGCGATGTTTTTTGTTCCAACTTAATCGAATAGGGCTTTTGCGGCTGCGTCCAAGACAGATTTCCGCGCCCCTTAACATAGCCCGAGCCGCTGAACTCGCCGCTTGAATATTTTTTCGTGCCGAGAGTCAAACTGAAATTTGCAGACACCCAATTATCCTTGCCGATAAGCGAAAAATCGTTTAAGGTTGTGATATCCAGCCGCGGAAGGGATTCAACTGCGGCATAAATTCCCAAGAGATATAAGTCAGAGAATGCCACGCTCTCCCCTGCGATTGCGGAAAACGAAAAACGTATGCTCGCATCGCTGTTGAGCAATATGGTTCTTCGCGCCGGATTGCTTGGGAAGAACACGCTGTATTTATCGTTATAGCTCCAGCCCTCCGCAAACCTTGCAACGAGGGTCACAGTTTTCGTTTCCGCAAACGTGAAAACACCTGAATGCAGGTTGCCGCGCAGAACCGTTTTGCTGTATTCCAAAGTTACCCCATCCGAATGTCGGGGCTTGATCTCGTATTCAACAACTCCGTTTGAATCCTCTGCATATGAAGTAATCCCGCCCGCTTCCGTCTCGGTTCTTGCGCCGGCAGGCAGAGAGCAGAGCACAAACAGCAATGCTGTTATCGCACACAGTGCGCGCCTGCAAAGCTTGTTCACAAGCAACTCCTCCGAAAATAGAATTTTCGCAAACATATCGGTTATTTTAGCATATTTCACGGTTCATTTCAACCCATTTCCAAACTCATATTGTAATTTTTCGACTTTTGTCACAGAATATTCGAATTCTGCACTCATTTTTCGCATTTTTTTGCCGCCTAATCGCACATGAATACTTAATAAGTGATGAATTTAATGTATTTCCCGGGAAATTTTGCAGGATTACCTTTTTTTGAAAAAGGCGTTGACAAAACCGTCGCTGCTGTATTATAATCAATAGCACAGTTGTGGCAACTGATTCAGTACGAACGGAGGTGGACTTTTTGCAGATTGATAAATTCTCTCGAACGCCGATTTATGAACAGGTCATAGACGGTATTGAGCGAGAAATACTCACAGGCGAGCTGAAACCCAATTCGCCCGTCGCATCCGTGCGCGCATTGTCGGTGCAGTTTTCCGTGAATCCGAACACGCTTCAAAAGGCTTATACCGAACTGGAGCGGCGCGGACTTTGTTACAGCGTTCCCGGCAGCGGGAGGTTCGTTTCGCCGGACGCAATGCAGCGATTGCACGAAGCACGCAGCAAACTTCTTGACGAAATAACCGCACTTTCCCGTGAGCTTAAGCTGACAGGTTTCAACAGGGCGGATGTTATCAACGCAGTGAACAAAGCCTATGATGAAAACATTATCGAAAACAACCAAACGGAGGAAAAATGACATATGATTAAAGTAACCGACCTTTCAAAAAACTTTGGCGAACTCAAAGCATTGGACAAAGTCAGTTTTTCTGTTCCAAAAGGCAGCATATTCGGGCTTGTCGGGGCGAACGGTGCGGGCAAATCCACTCTTATGCGCATAATTGCGGGAATTTACACTGCGGATGACGGTTCCGTGCTCATTAACGATGAACCGGTCTATGACAATCCCGCCGCAAAAACGCACCTCGTTTTTGTTCCGGACAGAATGCACCTTACGGGAGGCGGGGCAACGATCGAACGCATGGCAAATTTTTATGCTTCATGCTATCCCAAGTTCTCGTTTGAAAAGTTTGATGCGCTGCTCAACATTTTTAAGCTCGATAAAAAACGCCGCGTTCGTTCCCTGAGCAAAGGTATGGTGAGGCAGGTGCAGACGGTGCTTGCGCTGAGCTGCAATGCGGATGTTCTTCTTTTTGATGAAACCTTTGACGGACTGGATCCGATTGCGCGCAACATTGCCAAACGCCTTATTTATCGCGATATGTGTGACTTCGGTTCAACCGTCATTCTGACCAGTCACTCCCTGCGCGAACTTGAGGACACTTGCGATCGGTTTGCAATGCTGTATCAGGGGAAAATCGTTTTTCAAAACGACCTTGCCGATGCTAAATCACAGCTGTTTAAGGTTCAGCTTGCATTCGCAAGACAGGTTACGCCGGAGGACTTCAAGGATGTTGAACTGCTTTCTTTCACCAAGCAAGGCAGCATTGTATACGTTCTTGTGCGCGGCGAAGCAGCCGAAACCTCGGCAAAAATCGAAGCGTTGAAGCCGCTGATAATGGATATGCTTCCCTTATCAATCGAGGAAGTTTTCACATATGAACTGTCTTCCCTCGGCTACAATTTTGATGAAATCAAATAAGGAGAATCCAACCATGAGAAAGAATCGCGTTCCGTTTTTCAGCAAATCCTACTGCCGCGAAATGCTGAGGGAGTTTTCAACCACGGGAATCGTATTTGCATCGATCGAATTTGTTGCATCCATGCTGTCGTTTTTCGGGATTACGCAAAACCTTCTGTCAATGCTGCTCTACGGTGCAAATGTGTATATCCAATCTTCCGCCGTAAGTTACGTCAGTCTTTTCTGCTTTGTTGCCGGATTTGTTTTTGTTGTGAAGCACCTGGTCCGCTCCGCATGGGATTTCCGCGGAAGCATTCCTGTCGCAAAACGAACCATGCTCATTTCGGCCTTCACCGCAATGCTTGCGTGGGCGGGCATTTGCGCCGCCGCAAACATTCTCGGAGCATTCGTCGGCAGCCTTGTTTCAACAATTTCCAACTCATCCGTCCTTGTTCCGAGTTTCGCCATGGTTGCGGAGGCGATCGGTGAGTCACTGCTTCGCGGATTGATGCTGTTCGGCGGCTTTGTGCTTGTTTTTTCGCTGTCCACACGTACTTTCCCGACCGTTGTGCTTGCGTTCGTCTGTCTTCTTCTGCCGAATATTGCATACAATGCGCTCATGAACAACACTGAATCAGCCTTCACGTTTACGGAGCTGCTGTTCCCCGTCAGCCCTGCCGCGTCAACTTTTTTGAACTGTCTTATTCGCGTTCTGTGCTGTGCGGCGGTTCTGATTGCTGCATATTTCGCTTTTGTCAATGCGCAGGCGGAAACAGCGGGCAAACCTGCAAGAACGCGTTGGATCCACGTCCTGATAAGCATCGGCTTTGCACTCACCGCATCGCTCATGTTCACGAATGATGTGTTCTATCCCGATGTTTATTCGGGCAGTCCCCAAATTGCATGGAATCATCTCATCGCGCCCGCAATTGTCGGAGTTGTTGTGTATTTCGGGTTCAGCTGGATCACACTTCGCAGCTTCAAATCCGCAGTAAAGCGGCTGATGTTCTTCCCCGCCGTGCTTGCGGGAGTCGCAATCGTTCTGCTTTGCTCGGCGGCAATGACAAGTGTCTCCGAAAAAATCGAAATTCGCGCAAGCAATATCGAATACGTCACCGTGCAGGGCGGATTGATTCCTTCTTCGGGCTTTTACTCGCTCTGTTGGCGCGGAAACAAGGATTCGGAACGCATGCAGCTTCATGATGAAATGCTTTTTGACTACTGTGAACAGCTTTCAAAAGCCGATTTCGATTATATTTCCACCTATGCGGATACGTCATCCGAATCGCAAATAATCGGACATTCCCTGTTCAATCCATCATCCGTCATAAGATCCTTAGACCGTTTCGAAAACACTGTTACCCTCGCCGTAAAGCTTAAAAGCGGGCAGACATATTATTATCCGGCCGCCCTTGATTCATATGACTATTTGTGGAAGAACGAAGAGTTTACGCTGCGCGACATTCTCTTGATGAACACGGATTATGTTGAAAGCAATGTCAACCTGTCCCGATTCGAAAACGGAAAAGTCGCCCTGCCGCACGGGCTTGACGCAAGCTTCCATGACACGCTTATGCGTGAGCTGAAAGCTCTGGATTCCGACAAGCTGTTGCGCCAGTTCGGCATCGGCGGTGAGGACGACGGAGACTCGGCGGAATCCATGAATCCGTGGAGCTTTATGGAAAGCGGTGAATTCGGCAACGATTTCCAATTCGCAGTGCTTTCCGACATAAGCGGAAACTATTGCCGCGTTGTTGCTGTTGATGAAAACACTCCCGAATCTCTTCGTATGCTTATTTCTTACGAAAACAGGAAAACGGAGAAAAAACGCGGATTCAACGAAACGCTCAACGCACTTGAAAGCGGCTCGTTCAACATTGTCGGCGGCTCGATTTCAGGTTTGGATGACATGTTCCAAAGCAATTTTGTCTATTTCAATGTTGACGGCATGAATCCCCCGGCGCTTGCGCAGCAGGCTTATGTAAACCGCGAAACAATCGATACTCTGTTGAATTGCATTGAACAAAGCCGCGGCAAAACACCGGAGCCGGGTCAGCATGTTCTGTCCGTGTGGTTCAGCACGATAGCTTCCGGCAGATACAACAGTGAGCTTGACGATGGAATGTATGATAAAAGTTTCATCGATGATTACGGTTACATCGACAGATATACTCTGTCCGAACTCGGAATTGAGTATTCCGATGCCGGCACTCTGCACTACTTCATCTTTGTTGATGATGCAGCTTACAGCAGGATTCTTCAGCTGTTCAGCAACATGCACGGCGGTGTTGCGGATGCATAAGCATCATAACGGACTTCGGAATTCAAACAAATAAGGCCGATGCTAAACAGCGTCCGTCCCGACATACGGGACGGACGCCTTGTTTTTTGAACGAGGGCAATCCGGGGAGTGCCGAACATTACATTTCCCGGCTCAAGCGAAGCGGGCTTATGCAGAAAGCATGATATTTGTGTGCAGCAAACGGACTTGTTCATGTTTGCTGTTCTCGTACTGTCCTTAAAAGCAGTTCTCCCTGTGGAAACAGCCGAAACAGTCCATTTTAGATTCTTCGATTGTATCTGCTTTCAAGTCTGAAGGTGTCCAAATTTCCGGACTAAAGAAGTTTATGACTTGAACCGCAAAAACTTTTTGCTTTGCTCTGAAAATGCAGTGCTTACTCGCTGAGCAGCCAGTCGATGAGGTTCTCGGATTTGATTCCGTCATAGGAAGCATCAAGCCCAGGCTCAAGAGACAACACGATTTTTTCGTAATTGTCGCGGATACTTTGCAGCGGTGAAAGTTCCCGCTTGCGTACATCTTCGCTCATCATCGACTCCGTTACCTGGATATACATTTTCTCATCGGCGGTCGTTGCAATGAAGTCAACCTCCGCATTGCCGATTTTGCCGATCGCTGCATCATAGCCACGGCGAAGCAGTTCAAAGTAAACGACATTCTCGATGGCATGACCGCTGTCCCGATTACGGAAACCCAGCAGATAGTTGCGAAGTCCGATGTCAACGATATAGTATTTTCCGAGTGTACGGAGGTAGGCTTTGCCCTTGATATCAAAGCGTTTGATCTCGTAGAAGAAGTAGCTCTCCAGAAGCGCATTTACATATGCCTGCACCGTATGGGCGCTGGGTGCGCCTTTGCGCTTGCCGTCCTCCAGAAGACCTTCGTTTACCAAAGTATTGCCGATAGAAGCAATCGACACGCTGGAGCCGATATTATCCGCAAGGAACAGGATGATCTTACGAAGCAGCATAGGGTCTGTGATCTGCTTTTGACCTCTGCGTTTTTCTCTCTCCAGAATGTCACGAATCACGACTGTGGAATAGATGCCGTCGAGAAGCGGCAGTGCCTTTTCCTGTTCCAGTCCGACATCGGCGATTCCGGGCATTCCACCGAAGCGCATATAGGCGTCAAAAACTTCTCGCAGTTCGTAGCGTTCACCGTTCTTATCAAATACCTGCTTGCGGAGTCCACCGAGAGCACTCTGCGTTTCGCGAACCTCAAAACCATGAAAATCAAGGAACTCACGGAAAGAGAGAGGCAGCATTTTGATTTCGACGCACCTCCCGGAGAGATAGGTTGAATACTCTGAAGAAAGAAGATAGGCATTCGACCCGGTAACATAGATGTCGCAGTCAAGATCCACACGGAAGGCGTTTATAGCATCCTCCCACGCCTCGATCCGTTGCAGCTCATCAAAGAAAAGGTACATCCTCTTTCCTGTGACAACGCGCTCTTTTACATAGTGGTAAATATCATCGGCACTCATCCCTCGGAAATCGAAGGATTCAAAATTCATCTCGATGATCTGCTCCGGCTGAATACCGGTATCTTTCAAATGCTGAACCATCAGCTTTAACAAGCTGGACTTGCCGCAGCGGCGAATGCCGGTGATTACCTTGACCGGCTCCGTATCCTGAAAGCCGATCAGTTTATTTAAATAGCTGTCACGCCTCTTAAGTTCATGGGAATCTATCACGTCTTCACACCTCCTGCGCTATTAGTATAGCACAAATCAGCGAAAAAATCAAGTAAATGCACCATAGTGCAAAAACTTTAAGTTTTCGACCGATTTTGCAGAGCTGAATTGACAGCAGCCCGTTTGTTTTGGAACCGATGCAGCAAACCCCTTATTTTTTAAATCGACTGCGTTTAAATTCGGTTTTAAAGCAGCCTCTCAATCGTGTAAAATCACTCGGATTCGGTTATGTAACCCTCTTTCATCAAAGTTGAAACAAAGGCAGAAAACCCCGATTGCGCTTCATCACGAGAAATCTCATACTCCTGCATGACAGCGCAAATAATGCTTTCCGAAGCAAGACCCTTTTCAAGCCCGCGCCAAATAAACGCGCCGGATTCCGAAAGTTTCCTGAGCTGCGGCAGTTTTCCCCGCGCCTCACCAACGGCAACAAGCAGGTATTCATCACAAACTTCAACATAAACCGCATTCGGATTAACTCTGTATTCCATAATAAACTCTCAAACCCTCCGTTCGGTCGATTATCCTTCAAAAGCACCATTCAAAAGCACCATTCAAAAGCCGAATGATTCCAAACACTGCATCGTTAATTGTCAGCGCAGCAAAGTTCGCTTTCAAGCGTCCTTCGGCAAAGCTCGGCCGATGCACCGTCCCCGCGATTCCTGAGCAGCCAAACCGGCGTGCGCTCAAGTATACGTTCCGTATATTGCGCTGCAAAACGCACCTGTTCCGCGTTGTCGCACGGAATTATGAATTGCAGAAACAGCCGAACACCCGCTTCTTTCGGAGACAAGCGTTTAATTATGTTTTGCTTATCCTGAGCAAGAAACACAATGCCGCCGAGAGGCGCCGTGCGCAGCTGCCGCATGTTTTCCTTACCCGCCCACGGCGAAGCCGAAACAGTTACATACTGTTTTTCGAAATTCAACACGGGCTTGTCGCCGTTCAGCATTTCCACTTCATTCGGGAAAAGGCGTTTCCACTGCTTATAATGCGTTGTTTTTCCCACTCCGCTCGGAGCGCAGATGAGCCATGCCTTTCCGCACCACACGAAGCAAACCGCATGAATGATTGCCCGCCCGTGCGGAAGAAGCGCGGCGCAGGCCTTGGCGCAAAGCTCAAGATCTTCAACGCTTTCGGGAAGCGTTCCCGGTTCGTAACCGCGTGCGGCGCAGGCGCATTGCTCCGGCGTGATTTCAATGCAGGCGCAGGGTTTTTTTTCCGTTTGAAAATCCGCATATCTATCGCGGAACATTTTGTATCTGAGCGTCAGCTCAAGCGGGATGCCTGCAAGCTCGATATTGATTTTTTCCATCCTGTTCCGTGCCTCCGTTCAGCTCTTTTGCAAGGTCCGTGCGCATCCGCAGTTATGTTGAAAGCGGCGGAGCAGCATCTGCCCCGTCGCCTTCGTGTCAATTGCACCGATTTCATGAATATCATGAATTATGCAATCATTATGGTTTTATATGTTACGGATTGACGATGTTTCCGAAGTTATCAAAGTAGATAACAGTTCCGTCGCCAAGGGTCATAACGTTCAGGTTCTCGCCGATGGATTCGATGATCGCGCCGCTGGGCTGTCCCATGGGAGCAATAACGGGCTTGCCGTCATCGGTGAAAACGGTGTTGAGGGTCGGATCAAACTTTTTCATGCGTGTTATCCTTCCTTTCGCTTATTCGGTGATTCCGTACCAATTATAGGTAAGGGTGCGGGTTTCGCCGCGAACGGTCGTGCCATCCAAAGTTACCCAATAGGGGGTGATGTTGAGCCTTGCGCCGTAGGTCACGCCGTCGAAAGCATAATCACAGCTCATAACAAGCGCATCCTTGGCAACGCCCCTGCCGAACAGGCTGCGCGCACTGCGCAGACCGTAACGGGTGCTGTAATCGGAAACGGAAATCCTCTCGCCGTTAACGATAAAGCCTGTTTCAGCGTAATTTCTGCCGTCGATTGCGGAAACGAGGGTCAGGCTGCGGAGTCTGAAGAATCCGTTGCGATAATAGCGAAGCCCGAGATAGGAATCGGAAACGTACTTTGCATAAACATCAATGCTTTCGGTAATGTTCGAAAGGTCTGCGGGAACGGTGCATGCTTCATCCGCGAACCAGCCTGCAAAGAGCTTGCCTTCAACGCCGATATAGTCGAGCTGAACCG
>FR879695.1:16485-66909 GCA_000435055.1 Clostridium sp. CAG:138
GAGCTGAACCGCATTGTTCTCCGCTGCAACGGTGTAAAGCGTTTCGCCGTCGTGAACGGTGACGATATTGCCCTGAACAGGTTCATCAACGGGATTGATGGGTGCTCCGTTTGCAAAATAGCTGTTCATCAGAACGAGCATGTTCTCCTGCTGTGCATCGTCAACAAAAGCGTTTGCAATGCCGCTTGCAACAGTTTCAACAACATGGAACTTCTTGTAGGTATCGTCAGCATCCGAACCTTGGCCGTAATACTCTGCGGTGCGGGTCTTCGGTGCAACCTTAACGCCGTCAAGGGTGATCCAATAGGGTGTGAAGGTGATTCTATCGTGTGCATTCGGCCAATAGGTGTTCTTATCCATGCCGTAGCAGGCAAGGTATCCGCGGGTCTTGTTGATAACGCTTGAAACATTGTACATACCGCTTGTGCCGTTGTTGAAATCGACTTTTACGGTGTTGTAAACATAGCAGTCGCTGCCGGTAAGAACCTGAGTGGTCTCCGCACCGGACTCCGTTATATAAGTCTCGGTGAACTGCTTTGCGGGAAGAGTTTCGCTGCCGACCATGAAGCCGACTTCCCTGTAATTCAGGCGATCGACCGGGGTCACAAGGTAGAAGCCGGTAACGTCAACATCGGTTGCGGAAACATGATTCCAGCAGCTGAGGTTCCTCGGGGAGAGGAACTGTGCGTCCGCTTCCCAGATATAATAGGTAGCACCTGCTACGGGAGTGAACGCGGTTGCATTCTGTCCTGGATCAAAGGTCTGAACCTCTTCACATGTCGCATCACTGAATGCGCCGCCGTAAATGAACCCGTTCGAAACAACGGAAGTCAGGTTGAACAGCTCAACGGTGTGGGTGGTGGTTTCCTTCACAACGGCATTGGTTTCGGTTTCGTCAAACTGAACATGCGCCACGTTGAAGCTCTGAGTGTATGCGAACCAAACATGCTGGTTGGAGTTCGCTGCGTCGAGAGTTACGGTTGCCGCGTCGCCGGGGGTGAGACTGCCGTCGTTGACAATGTAGCTGCCGTAGTAGTTATAATCTGGGAAAACGGTCTTCGCAACGGTGTACTGTGTGTTGTAGCTGAGACCGGTGGAGCCGTTTGCTTCAAAATAAGCTGCGGGCTGAACCTGTTTTGCATAAGCAGGGCCATCAACAGTCTGACCCAGCTCGTTGATGGGCTCGCCGTTTGCATTGACCTGGTACCAGTGAACAAGTATCATGCCGCCGCCGACGTGAACCTTCGGAATCGGGAAATCGCCGACAGTGTCCTCACCGAGGTAGTTCTTATAGCTGAAAGTTGTTTCGCCGTTGGTGTTGAGAACCTCGTTGGTGGAGGGATTATAGCCGTCACGGATGCCGACTTTGTATTTCATGATGGGGTTGTCGCCCTCACGAACGCTGCCGACGGTCCAGCTGATTGAACGGGTTGCCGCGTCATAAACCGCGCTGCCCTGGCTGATATAAATATTCGCATTGTCGGCAACATAAACTGCCTTGTCGGTGGTGATAACGGGAGCGGGGCCGCTGAAGCTGAGCTGAACATGTTCGCCCATGGGATCGTTGACAACGCCGTTGCTTGCAGCAATCGCAATGCTGCCCGCAATGGACGTGAAAGCGGTGGTCAGCTTTTCTTCAATATCGTCGGTGGAAGCGATTGCGTAGAAGCCCGTTGCAGGGTTTGTTGCACAAGCGCGAAGAACGTTTTCACCGGTCGTTCCGGCCTGAAGCGCAATTGAGAATACGGTCATGCCGTCGTTTGCGGCTTGCTGTGCTTCCCAAATTGTGGCATATGAATGGCTAATGGTGACAATCTTGGTTGCCGTCTCACCATGTCCGCACGTAAGTGACAAGTCGATTGCGCCATCATCTGCACTTGTTCCTTTACCTTTCTGCACATTATAATTGCATCCGTTAACTTTTATGGTGTTTTTATCATACCCATTATTGTGAATGGTTCCCAAAAACCAAGTACACGTTCCCGTTGCCGTGCCTGTTGCAAGATAAGACCATGTTGGTAAGCCGTCACTGAGCAAAACAATATTCTTGTTGAGGCCGGTTGAAGCCGAGGATTTCAGCAGATCGCGGGCAGTCTTGATGCCGAGCTGTGTGAATGTGCCGCCGTCATCCTCATTCATTGAAACAGCATTGATGTAAGCTTTGAGTGCTTCCTTGTTGCTGTAATCATAGAAACCTGTTTGCTTAACCTTGTCATTGAAAACAACAACCGCAATGCGGGTCGCGCTGTCCTGCGTAAGCAGTGCATCAACGAACGCATTTGCAGCCGCTTTGGTCTGCACCATGCGATCGTTTTCGTACATACTGTTGGAATTGTCAATAACCAACACAACGTCAGATGTTGTTTCGAAGTTTTTGCCCTGAATGCCGAGGGTAACTTCCCAGAGATTCTCCTTGCCTGCAACTGCGGCGGCGTCTTTGTCGAGCTTTATGGAGCCCTGCGCCGGCCAAACGGGCTGCGTGCCGCCCGCTGCTTCGCCTTCCGCCGAAACGACGGAGAACGCTGAGAACACAGTCAGCATCATCAGCATTGCCATGAAAAAGGCAGAGATGCGTTTGAGTTCTTTCATTAATAAGTGCCTCCCATTAATAATATCTTGCACACATGTGCTGCACTGCGGCGCAAAACTTGCCTCGCAGCACGGCGGGATCGGGAAACTGCCCTGTTCCCGCATGTGCAATGCAGCCGTGCATGACTGTATAAAGCTGCCGCAGCGCACGAATCTTTTGAATCAGCCCGTTCCGCATTCGGATGATGCTTCCGCACAGGCGAAACATGCTTAACGAAACCGAAACGGCACTGAATGTTAATTCTCCGTGCAGCTGCAAATACAGCATTATATTTTGTTTAACGTCTCAATCCGAACCCCGCATCCTCTTCCGTTCCCCCGGTCCGTTGTCGGATGATTCCCGCCGTACGCAAAAATACGCACCGACGGGTGTTGTCTTTCAAATCAGCATTCCGCAAGCACACATATTATACATTGAATACAGACGCATGTTTTAATCTGGATCCTTTCAAAACGGACCGCGCACTGATTTATCGGCTTCTGTGATTGAATTTTGCTGCGGGAAAAATCGCTGTGAGTCGTGCAGGATCGCCGCAGTTCATTTGACATATTCAGTGTATCACGCTGTTTTCAGTTTGTCAACACCTAATCATCTGAATTAACCTGCTTTCTTTTGCCGAATTTGGCAGAAAACCGTCCTTTTGTGCTTACGGTGTACTTTTTTCTGTATTGATATTACTTTTTCATATTTGTGACATATTTTTGCCGCATTTCGCGGAACTAACTTGTTTCAGATCCGCACATTGCTTTCCGTGCAAGCATATGCCTCCGACTTCAAATATATTTGTTTTTCGGTGTTTCGACGGGCAAAATATGCTTGCAAACCGTTCACTGCCATGGTATAATGGTTCGGTATGAAATAACTCACCCGTGCGGATTTTCGGGGCTGTGCCGCTCTGCGGTTCTCCGAAAAGATGATGTGCGGGGCGGAAATAAAAACAGGAGGTTTTAGTTATGTCAGTTATTTCTATGAAGCAGCTTTTGGAAGCAGGCGTACATTTCGGTCACCAGACCCGTCGTTGGAATCCGAAGATGAAGGAATACATCTTCACCGAGCGCAACGGTATCTACATCATCGATCTTCAGAAAACCGTAAAAAAGATTGACGAAGCTTACAATTTCGTTCGCGATATTGCGATGAACGACGGCACCGTTCTTTTTGTCGGCACCAAGAAGCAGGCTCAGGAGAGCATCGAACAGGAAGCAAAGCGCTGCGAAATGTTCTATGTCAACCAGCGTTGGCTCGGCGGTCTTCTCACCAACTTCAAGACCATCCAGACCCGTATTGCAAAGCTCAACCAGATCAACAAAATGGAAGCGGACGGCGATTTCGATCTTCTCCCCAAGAAGGAAGTCATTCAGCTCTGCGCTCTTCGTGAAAAGCTCATGAAGAACCTCGGCGGTATCAAAGAAATGAAGAAACTGCCCAGCTGCATGTTCGTTGTTGACCCCCGCAAGGAGCATATCGCCGTTATGGAAGCACGCAACCTCGGTATCCCCATCGTTGCAATCGTTGACACCAACTGCGATCCCGATGATGTTGACTATGTTATCCCCGGCAACGACGACGCAATCCGCGCTGTCAAGCTCATCGCTTCCAAGATCGCCGATGCAGTCCTCGAAGGCAAGCAGGGCGAACAGATGACCGATGCCGCTGTTGATGCAACCATCGACAACGATGCTGCCGACGAAGCAGATAACTTCTAATCCAATCATTCAACCATGATTTTTCCGCGGAGAAGCCTGCCGGGCTTCCTCCGCTTGAACGTAACATTGATTAAATGCGGGCAAATATCAGGGCGTTCTGCGCTCGGTTCCCGTGTTGGTCAACGTTTGCATTATAACTACAGGAGGATATTTTAATGGAATTCACCGCTAAAGACGTAATGGCTCTGCGCGAGCGTTCCGGCGCAGGCATGATGGACTGCAAAAAGGCACTCAAAGAGTGTGACGGCGATATTGAAAAGGCTCTCGACTATCTGCGCGAGAAGAGCCTTGCTGCATCCGCAAAGAAGGCTTCCCGCATTGCGGCAGAAGGTATTGTTGACTGCTTCGTTTGTGAAAAATGCGGCGTCGGCGTCATCATCGAAGTCAACTGCGAAACCGACTTTGTTGCAAAGACCGACGATTTCAAAAACCTTGTTGCTTCCCTTGCAAAGCATGTTGCAAAGAAGAATCCCGCTTCCGTTGAAGATATGATGGCTCAGTCCTTCTCCGAAGACGAGAGCAAGACCGTCAGCGACGTTATCAACGGCGCAGTTGCAAAGATCGGCGAAAAGATCACCATCCGCCGCTTCAATCGCGTTGAAGGCATCGTTGATACCTATGTCCACCTCGGCGGCAAAATCGGCGTACTTCTTCAGATCAGCAACAATGAGTTCCCCGCTGTTGCACACGATGTCGCAATGCAGATCGCGGCTGCAAAGCCCACCTGCCTCCGCAAGGAGGACTGCGACCAGGCCGAACTCGAGCATGAGCGTGAGATTCTCCGCGAACAGGCAAAGAACGATCCCAAGCCCAAGCCCGCTGCAATCATTGAAAAAATGGTTGAAGGCCGCATCGAAAAGTATTACAAGGAAGTCTGCCTGCTTGAGCAGCCCTTCGTTAAGAACCCCGATGAGAGCGTTTCTCAGATGATCAACGGCAGGTTCGAAGTCATCGGCTTCACCCGCTACGAAATGGGCGAAGGTCTCCAGAAGCGCACCGAAGACTTTGCGGCAGAAGTTATGGCTCAGACCAAAAAGGCATAAGTTTGCCTTAATATCCGCTGTTTATTCCCTAATTGAATAAACTTTGCACTTAAACAGGCTCCCCGCAGCAAGCTGCGGGGAGCCTGCTGTTTAATCCCAACACAGTGTTCTAAACCCCTTATTGTTGCGGCAGCAACCCAAACCCTTGAATGAAATTAAATTCCGAAATGAATTTAAAGTCGCATTTCAATTTATCTGCATTGAAAAAGTCGCCATAATCTGCTATAATACCGTAAGTAAAGTTTTATTTCTTTCTGATGCAAAAGGTGGGAATCAAACGATTACGGGAACTCGGTCATTTTCGCATGTGTATTGAAACATACTTTCGCAATTCACGAGGATTCCGCATGCTTTCCGTTTGCCGCAGCATCCGAATCGGATTCACAAATCATAAACAGCAATGATTTCATTGCCGCACATTTCGCCGTTTTCAACAAAGCCGTACTTTCTGTAAATCTCTCTTGCGCGCACATTTTCGGGTTCATATGAAAGCCAAACTTTATCCGCTTTTCCGAACGGATACGTGCGAATCAGCGCCATTGCTGCGTCCAATGTCTGCCTTCCGAAACCTTTGCCCTGATACTTTTTATCTATCATCAGCCTCCACAGACTGTAGTTTTTCTTTATCAATTCACTTTCTTTCTCGTTGCCGACGGTACCTTTGCCGATCATGATAAAACCGACAAGCGTTTCATCATTATAAACTGCCAACAGCAGCGCATTGCCGCCCTCGTTTCTTGTTGCATAGGCTTCCGCCAGACTCTGTATGTTTTCTGCAACAAAATCCTTTTGTTCTTCAAAAGGTTCCAGTGTGCAAACTTTCCATATGTTTGCATTTGTAATTTCTTTAAAGTTAATCATAGTCAAATTTATCCGATTGCAACTCCTGTTTTCATTAAACTTTGTCAAAAGTCAAAACTGCATGGTTTCATCAAGCGTTTGAACCGAACAGCTCTTGCTTTCATAATAATCCGGCATTTCGGGCAGTTTCTTCTTATCGTAACTGTGATGCAGTCAGACAGCACGCACCGTTGTCCGCCGCCTCGTTCTCTACGGCGGTGCAATTTATGGAGTAAATGCTCCCCTCCGTGAAGTGAAGTTCCACGCAGGCGGTATCTATATTGAACGTACAGCTACGAGCTTTTCCATGGGTATATCCTCCTGAATTTGATGTTATTCTATCCCGCAACTAAACTTCAATATCCTTGATAAAAACAAGAAATCCGAACCCATGACCGATTGGTCTAAGGTTCGGATTATCTTGCTTTGGTGGAGCATAGGGGAGTCGAACCCCTGACCTCAACATTGCGAACGTTGCGCGCTACCAACTGTGCTAATGCCCCGAGCAAATTGTTCGAATCTCGAACGGATACATTATAATGCATTGCGGAACAAAAAGCAAGCGGTATTAATCATATATTTCGCTGCGGAGTCGTTCTTCCTCTTTCATAAATATTCCACATTTTTTTAACAAATGAGTGCCGAAAACGGCTGTTATTCCGCCGAGCTTTGTGATATAATACACTCATGAACTTGGGAATACTCTGAACAAAACGCTTTTGCTGAACAGCTTCTGATAAGAGTTTCCTAAGTAATCGTTGATTAATTCGGAGAACGGGCACGGAGTGTTCTCTCCTTTTAATCACTGCTTACATAAAAAAGGAGTATCAACATGAAGACCTACGAACGTTTTTTGAATTATGTAAGAATCCACACCGCAAGCTCCGAGGACAGTTCATCCGTCCCCACGACTGAAAGACAATTTGACCTTGCGAATCTTCTTGTAAAAGAGCTTCACGCAATCGGCGTTGAAAACGCAAGGGTTAATGATAAATGCTATGTTTATGCCTCCGTTGCAGCAACACCCGGCTGTGAAAGCTGCCCCGCAATCGGCTTCATTGCGCATATGGACACCGTTCCGGATTTTTCCGGCGAAAATGTTCAGCCGCGAATCATTGAAAACTATGACGGCGGCGACGTTGTTCTCGGCACAAGCGGCCGTGTGCTTTCTCCCAAAAAGCTTCCCCATTTGCCTTCCCTAAAGGGCAAAACGCTCATCGTGACCGACGGAACAACAGTTCTCGGCGGCGATGACAAAGCAGGCATTGCCGAAATCATGACCGCAATTGAACGCGTCATTTCCGAAAACCGTCCCCACGGCAAACTTTGCATCGGCTTTACCCCGGATGAAGAGGTCGGCTCCGGTGCGGACAATTTCAATGTTGCCGAATTCGGTGCAGACTTTGCGTACACCGTTGACGGCGGCGCGGAAGGCGAAATCGAATACGAAAACTTTAATGCTGCGGCCGCAAAAATCGTTGTAAACGGTTTTAATATTCATCCCGGCGATTCAAAAAACAAAATGATAAACGCACTGTTGGTTGCAATGGAGCTGAACTCCATGCTGCCGGATGAAACGCCGGCCAACACAGAAGGATACGAGGGCTTTTTCCACCTTACGGACATGAGCGGCAATGTGGAACGTGCGGAAATGGACTATATCATTCGCGACCACAGCGAAGCAATCATGACTGCGCGTAAATCAACTCTTGCTCACGCCGTTAAAATCCTTAACGAAAAATACGGCAGCGGTACCGTTGAATGCACCGTCCGCGACCAGTATCTCAACATGGTTGAAAAAATCCGTCCCTGTATGCACCTTATCGACAACGCAGTTGAAGCTGCAAAATCCATCGGGCTTGTGCCCAAAGTTGCACCCATCCGCGGCGGAACCGATGGAGCAAGGCTCAGCTTTATGGGGCTTCCCTGTCCGAATCTCGGCACCGGCGATTTTGCCTGCCACGGACCGTATGAACATGTGACCGTTGAAGGCATGGAAAAATGCACCGAACTCGTGCTGCTGCTTATTGACAAGTATTCAAAAGCCGCAAAATAAATCGGTGAAGCATTCGGTTTTTTCACCCGCGCAAAACGGTTTGTCCGAACTTATCTGCGCGGGTATAGGTTCTTTTTTGAAACGCTCTTTTACTGATTCAATCGAAAGGAAACTTTTGCGCTGCAAAGGTTATGGTCATAAAAATGAAATCGCCGAAAAAGCTTTTTGCACTGCTTGTTGCCGTCATGTGCGCTGTTCTTGCTGCCGGCGGCTGCAACCCTCAGAAAACACCTGATTACGGTATCAATCCCGTCGTGCTCAGCGTTAACGGGGTTGATATCACGCTGTTTGATTTCGACAGATTCTACACAACAAACGAAAAATATTACTACCTTACCCATGGTGCAGTTGACGCTCAGGAGTATTTTGAAACAGTTCTTGATGAAGTCGTCCGCTACGGTGTTGCTTTGAGCAAAGCTCAGGAGCTTAATATTCAACTGACTGCGGAAGACGAAGACGAAGTTCAAAACGAATTGCAGACGCAGTGCGACCTGACATTTGAAAAATACAGCAAGACTCTTGCGGACAACAGTACGGCAAGCGCCGCACCGGCCTTGGATTCCAAAACGGTTGAAGCTGCATTCCGCGAAGACAAGGGATACTCCTTTGCCGAATATCGCGGATTCCTTGCACGCTTTTTACGCAACAAAAAGATTATTTCAAAGCTTTACGAGGAAATCACCGCCGATGTTGCCCCGGATGAGGAAGAAATTATTGCCTATATTCAACTTAATGTCAGCGAACAGAGTCTCGACAGCTTTTCAACTTTCGTAACTCGATATAAGAGTTTCGTGAACGAAAAAGGCGATGTTCCGTTCTTTGTTCCGGAGGATTGTTTCACCGTCGATCAGCTGCTGCTTCAATACAGTTCCGACGAAAGCGAAAGCACTGCCGAACCGGACGCCTCCGGCACGCTGCCCGCCTACACCTTCGACACAGCTTCCGTGTCCGCTTCCGAAATCGATTCCATCCTTTCGGTCGGAGTTTCCTATGATGACTTTATTGACCTTATTGCGCGGTATGGCAATGATGAAAACATGCAGGGTGATGTTTTTCTCCGCTGGGGTTATCTGATTCATAACACTCTGTTTGAAGATTACGAAAAGCCCCTTCTCATCGGTGCTTATTATGCGCACGGCATTGAGCAACTTCCTCCCGAGCTTTCGAACAAAAATACATCCTCTCAATACTTCGAAACCACGGACGGGAAACGTATCGTAAAAATCACCGCCAAGGGCAGCATACGCTACGTTGTTGAAAACCGCAGCCTTGCAAAGGGACCGATGCCCTACGTTGAAGGGGATGAAGTATGGAACCTCAGCTATGACGGTGCACTTGCTGCTGCAAGCGACATTGAATACGATGATCAGTTCGAAGTTTGGTTCAGCGAAGCGAACGTCACCTATTATTACGATCGTTTCAAGTCGAACTACATTTCCCCCGCCGTACCCGAACAGAAATAGCTTTTCTGAATCGGCGGTGGCTTTGCGGCTGTGTTTCATCATATTTTTGAATTTTCGGACTGCCTGTGCTGCGGTGCAGTCCGTTTTTTCGGGCAAAAAGGTTCAAATGTACGATTTTTTTGCATATGAATGGTTCTGACCCGTTGCCTTGCAGAAGCAAAAATGGTATAATGCAGGGTATGGAAAAGAATTGATTGAAAGGTAAAGGCGAACCTGCAAGCAATGAAAAAAATCGATCCTGTTGTGATAAAAGAAACACTGAGAATCCTTATCGGTTCAATCGCGCTCGGTGCAATTATGAACGTCGTGTTTCTGATGCTCCGCTGTTGGAATCTCCCCGTGCTGTTCGGAACTCTGCTCGGAACGGCCGGTGCGGTGCTCAACTTTTTTCTTATGGCGCAAACCGTTTCCCACAGCGTGACCCTTCAGCAGGATGAAGTAAAGCGCAAAGTTCGCTTTTCCCACTCCCTGCGCACGCTGATGCTGCTTGTGCTTATGATCCTCGGTATTGCACTGAGCTGCTTCAACACAATTGCGGCTCTCGTTCCCTACCTTTTCCCACGGCTCATCATCGCCGCATACAGACTGACTCACCGTGAGGATTTTCAAACCGACGGCGGTTCGGACAAATAATTTTAACGGTTTTCGGCTATTGCCGATAGTTTTGCTTTAAAAGCATTATTGAAGGAAAAATATGAACGTTTCTGCAAATGAAACCGCGCGGTGCGGTGCGTCCGCCCCCGTGCCCGAAAAAAAGCCGTCCGTAGGCTTCAAAATTGTTGATTGCATTTTGATTGCGGGAATTCTTCTGCCCCTTTTGGGCGGAATCGTTATCCGTGTTCTGACGCACCCGGTCGAAAGCGGAATCTCCATCACCGGCGCAGTGATACTTGCGGAGTTTGATTTTCCGCTGCAAAAACTTCAGCTGACCGAGGCGCAGGTCAACTCGTGGCTCGTTATGGTGTCAATATCGGCGCTTTGCCTGTTCCTTGCGCACGGGCTGAATTCCGGCATCAGGTGCCGCCGCCACCTCATTGCAGAGTGGATAGTTGAAAAAACCGATTCCCTCGTTCACGAGAACATGGGTGATTTTTTCAGGGCATTCTCGCCTTTTGTTGCGGCAATAATGGCGCTTTCGCTGTTTTCAAGCCTTCAGTCCCTGCTGGGACTGTTCCCGCCGACTTCCGATTTCAATGTTGTTTTCGGCTGGTCGCTGCTTGTTTTCATTATAATCACTCATTACAAGCTCAAGGGCGGCCTCGGATACTACCTCAAGGGCTTCACCGAACCGTTCCTGCCGTTCACGCCGCTCAACATCCTCGGTGAAGTTGCGACACCTATTTCAATGGCGTTTCGTCACTACGGTAATGTACTCTCCGGCTCGGTCGTCTCTGCGCTTATTGCAGCAGGGCTTGCGTCAGTCTCGGCAGCGGTATTCGGGAAACTCCCCGGCGTGCTCGGAAGCATTCCGTTCCTTCAGGTCGGTCTTCCCGCCGTGCTGAGCATTTATTTCGACGTGTTCAGCGGATGCCTTCAGGCGTTCATATTTGCAATGCTCACAATGCTTAACATTGCCGGAGGCTTCCCCGAAGACAAATGGCTTGAGCGTCGGGAGCGCAAAGCAAAGAGAAAACAGCGAACGACGGGAACTCAAAAAGCTTAGTCCCGCAAAAAACGAATTGTTAAACCGTCCGCGGCGAACGTTCTTTCAAAACAGCGTTTCCCGTCGGTTTCAAGGATTAAAAATAACAAAAGAACCGCAGCATACAGAACGCTGCGGCAAACAGGAGGAAAGAACAAATGGAACTTGCTGTTGCAATCATGCTCGGCTGCTGCGCACTCGGTGCGGGTATCGCAATGATCGCGGGTATCGGCCCCGGTATCGGTGAGGGCAACGCCGTTGCAAAGGCTTGCGAAGCCATCGGTCGTCAACCCGAGGCAAAAGGTGCCGTTACGTCAACAATGATCATGGGCTGCGCAATCGCCGAAACCACCGGTATTTACGCACTCGTTATCGCGATTCTGCTGATTTTCGTTGCGCCTGCGCGCTTTGTTGATGTGCTTAAGGCCGCAATCGGTCAATAAAGTTTTCGGAGTGAACAAAAATGCCAACTTTGGATGTTATTTCCGTTAACATCTGGTCGATTCTGATTTCGCTCTGCAACCTTTTGATATTGTTTTTCATTATCAAAAAATTTCTTTACAAGCCCGTGCGCAAAATGCTTGCCGAAAGGCAGGCCGCAGTGGACAAGGTTTACAGCGAGGCCGATGAAGCTCTGCGCTCCGCAGAGCAGGATCGCCTGACCTATTCGCAAAAGCTTAAGCATGCCGACTCCGAATGCGACGCGCTTTTGAAATCGGCAAAGGAGAATGCCGACAGGCGCGGCAGCGAGATAATCTCCGATGCACAATCGCAGGCGGCGGATATCATGCGGCGCGCAAATGCGGAAATCGAGCTTGAAAAGCAAAAGGCCGCCGACGGAATGCGGCGCAGAATTGCGGACATTTCCGTCAATGTTGCCGAAAAGCTGCTTGCACGCAGCGTTGACGGCAGTGAGCACAGGCGGCTCATTGATTCGGCGATAGACGAGATTGGTAACGAAGATGTCAACAATCAGTAAGGAATACGGCGGCGCACTCTTCCTTGCGGCAAAGGAAGAGGACAATGCGTCCGACGGATGTTTAAAACAAGTTTTCGATGCTGTTATGCTGTGCAGTCGGCTTTTTAAGGAAAATCCGCTGTATGTCAGCTTTTTGAAAACGCCCGATATTCCGCTCGAAGACAGACTGTCTGCCGTTCACGATGCTCTGAACGGCAGGGTTCCGGAATACGTGGATAATTTTATCGAGCTGCTTACGGAACGCGGCTATATTGACCGTTTTTCCGAATGTGCGGATGAGTTTAAGCTCCTCTACTATGCCGAAAACGGCATTGCCGAGGCGGAAGTCGTTTCCGCCGTGCCGCTTACGGACGGCGAAGTGAATGCACTCCGCACAAAACTCAAAAAAATCACAGGCAAGCGCATTGAGCTGTTGTTTGAAATCGACCCTTCCGTTATCGGCGGACTTATTGTCCGCGTTGACGGGCGCGTGATTGACGCAAGCGTCAGGAAGGATTTGGACAATCTGCGTGAGCTTATGGGCAAAACAGCACATTAATCGACTCTGATTAAAGCTTTCCTTCAAAAAAGGATTCGGCCTCCGCTTTTTAAGCGGCACTGCTCGGAGTTGTTTTCACAATGAAAGGATGGTCAAGATAATGAACCTGCGACCCGAAGAGATCAGCACATTAATTAAAGACCAAATTAAAAATTACAGAACAAAAATAGAACCTGCCGAAACAGGCACGGTAATTCTGTTCGGAGACGGCATTGCAAAAGCACACGGGCTGCGCAGCTGTGTTTCCAACGAATTGCTGGAGTTTGACGACGGCAGCATCGGTATTGCACAGAACCTTGAAGAAGAAGTTGTTTCAATCGCCGTGCTTTCCGATGAACCCGACATTCACGAGGGTACCGAAGTCCGCCGCACGGGAAGGATAGTTTCCGTTCCCGTCGGTGAAGCGCTTTTGGGCAGAGTTGTCCATGCTCTCGGCGGCCCGATAGACGGCAAGGGACCCATCAACTGCACCGAAACTCGCCCAATCGAAGCTGAAGCTCCGGGCATCATCCGCCGCAAAAGTGTTTCCGTTCCGCTGCAAACCGGCATCAAAGCTATCGACAGCATGATTCCGATCGGCAGAGGCCAGCGTGAGCTTATCATCGGCGACAGGCAAACGGGCAAAACTTCCATTGCGATTGACACAATTATTAACCAGCGCGGCAAGGACGTCATATGCATCTATGTTGCGATCGGACAGAAAAACTCCCTCGTTGCACAGATAACCGAAACGCTGCAAAAAGCAGGCGCAATGGACTACACTGTCATCGTTTGCGCTTCCGCTTCCGAAAGCGCACCCGTGCAATACATTGTTCCCTATTCCGGCTGCGCAATGGCCGAGTATTTCCGCGAAAAGGGCAAGGATGTTCTCATTGTTTACGATGATTTGAGCAAACACGCCGTTGCTTACCGCGCACTTTCGCTGCTGATTCGCCGCCCGCCGGGACGTGAAGCATATCCCGGCGATGTATTCTATCTGCATTCGCGCCTGCTTGAACGTGCAGCCTGCGTTGCGCCCGAGTACGGCGGCGGTTCTATCACGGCTCTGCCCATCATCGAGACACAGGCGGGTGACGTGTCCGCATACATCCCGACAAACGTTATTTCCATCACGGACGGACAGATTTTCCTTGAAACGGAACTCTTCCATTCAGGTATTCGCCCCGCAATCAACCCCGGCATTTCGGTCAGCCGTGTCGGCGGCGCGGCTCAGCTCAAACCCATGAAAAAGGTTTCCGGTGAGCTGAAACTGCTCTATTCCCAGTATCGCGAACTTCAGGCTTTTGCTCAGTTCGGAAGCGATTTGGATGCAGACACAAAGGCAAGGCTTGCATTGGGCGAACGCATTGTTGAGGTGCTGAAGCAAAAGCGCAATTCCCCCGTCACCGTGGGCTGCCAAACGGCAATTATTTACGCTGTTACGCACGGAAAGCTCAACGATATTCCCGTTGAAAGCGTTTCCGATTACGAAGCGGCACTGTACGAACTGCTCCGAAGCGAATATTCCGACCTTTTGAACAGGTTTGATGCAGGGCAATACGAACAGGCGGATATTGACGAGCTGAATTCCGCGCTTGCGAAACTTGCCGAAAAGTTCCGCCCGTGAACATTCCGCGGGTTCAACAGATAAACAGATAACAGAGGTTATTTACAATGAGCGCAAACATCAAGCTGCTCAAAACAAGAATAAAGAGCGTTGATTCAACACTGCACCTGACCCGCGCAATGCAGCTTGTTGCCGCAAGCAAAATCCGAAAGGCAACCGAAAAACTTGCCGCATCGCGAAGCTATCTTGATGCGTTCGGAACCGTAATGGCGCAGCTCGCATCATCAAGCGAATGCGCTTCCTCGCCCTTTCTCAAACCGCGAAGCGGCAAAAGAGCAATCCTCATCGTTATTGCGGGCGACAGAGGACTCGCCGGCGGCTATAACGCAGGCGCATTTCGCAAGGCGGCGGAAGCGTTTTCTTCGGCTGACGACGATGAAAACGCCGGTGGTTACGACATAATCGAGGTTATTCCCATCGGAAGACGCGGTTTTGAACGTTGGAACACTCTGACGAAACGCAGTTACGGTGCGGAAGCTTTCACCGTGCAGGAATGTGCAGAGCTTTGCGACGACCTTTGCAAACGCTACCTTAATGATGAATTTGACAGGCTGCTTCTCGTGTCAACCGAATACATCTCGGTTATGCAATGCGAGGCACACCTCTCCTGCCTGCTTCCTTTTGAAAGGCCGTCCGGCGGCTCCGCACGCCCCGCCGAATTCGAGCCGGACAGTGAAACCGTCCTGAACGCCGTTGTTCCGGAATATATATGTTCAATGCTGTTCGGTGCCGTTCGCGAAAGCTTTGCGTGCGAAGTTGCGGCACGGCGTGTTGCAATGGACAGCGCAACAAAAAATGCAGGCATCATGATGGACGATTTGCAGCTTGAATACAACCGTGCACGGCAAAGCGCGATCACGCAGGAGCTGACGGAGATTATCGCCGGTGCCGATGCGTAAACGCTTCACAACACTCTACCACTCCGTTTCCGAAAGGAGTTTATAAAATGGCAAAAAAACTTACAGGAACTGTCTCCCAGGTTATCGGCCCGGTCATTGACGTTCACTTTCCCGACGGGCGGCTGCCCGCAATAAACAATGCACTCACTGTTCCGATCGGCAATAAAACGCTGACGGTTGAAGTTGCTCAGCATATCGGCGGCAACACCGTTCGCTGCATTGCGATGGAATCCACCGACGGCCTCAAGCGCGGCGAAACCGTTACCGACACCGGAGCTGCAATCAGCGTTCCCGTCGGCAGGAAAACACTCGGAAGGATTTTTAATGTTCTCGGCGACCCCGTGGACGAAAAACCTGCCCCGAAGGACTGTGCACATTGGGCTATTCACCGCACGCCTCCCGCATATGCGGAGCTTTCCTCTTCCACCGAAATTCTTGAAACGGGCATCAAAGTCATTGACCTGATCTGCCCGTATGCCAAAGGCGGAAAAATCGGTTTGTTCGGCGGCGCGGGCGTCGGCAAAACGGTTATCATCATGGAGCTTATCAACAACATTGCCACCCAGCACGGCGGCATCTCCGTATTTACCGGCGTCGGCGAACGTACGCGCGAGGGCAACGATCTTTATAACGAAATGAAGCAATCGGGCGTTCTTGAAAAAACCGCGCTTGTTTACGGACAGATGAACGAACCGCCGGGAGCGAGAATGCGCGTCGGCCTTTCCGGCTTGACAATGGCGGAATACTTCCGCGACGAGGAGCATCAGGATGTTCTGCTTTTCATCGACAATATCTTCCGTTTTACGCAGGCGGGCAGCGAAGTTTCCGCACTCTTGGGGCGAATGCCCTCCGCTGTCGGCTATCAGCCCACGCTTGCAAATGAAATGGGCGCATTGCAGGAACGCATAACGTCAACAAAAAAGGGTTCAATAACCTCCGTTCAGGCGGTTTATGTGCCCGCGGATGACTTGACCGATCCCGCACCAGCAACCACTTTTGCGCATCTTGATGCAACAACGGTTTTGAGCAGAAGCATTGCTTCCCAAGGCATCTATCCCGCAGTTGACCCGCTTGAATCAACGAGCCGAATCCTCTCCCGCGAAGTTGTCGGCGCTGAACACTATGCAATTGCCCGCGAAGTTCAGCGCATATTGCAGCGTTACAACGAACTTATGGACATCATTGCTATAATGGGCATGGACGAGCTTTCCGATGAAGACAAACTGACCGTTTCGCGCGCACGCAAGGTTCAGCGTTTCTTCTCTCAGCCGCTTACGGTTGCGGAGCAGTTCACCGGTTTTAAGGGCAAATATGTTCCGCTCAGCGAAACGATTCGCGGTTTCCGCGAAATTATCGAAGGCAAGCATGATGACCTGCCCGAATCCGCCTTCCTCTTTGTCGGCTCGATTGATGAAGCGGTTGAAAAAGCAAAAAATCAGAACTTATAATGCTTCGGGAACATAATTAATGTCTCTCGCACACAGCGTTTATTGCAGCAGGTGCAGTATGAAAGATTATACCCTTAAAATTTCAACCCCCGACGGTGATGCTTTCTCGGGTTCCGCCCTGAGCCTTTCCGTGCGCGGCACCGAAGGCGAGCTTGGCATTCTTGCAGGCCACGCCCCGTTCGTGACGGCCGTTGTCCCCTGCCGCTGTCGGCTCATTGAAGCGGACGGAACGGAGCGCAGCTTCAGCTGCGGCGGCGGCCTGCTCTGCGTTGCACCGAGCGGCAAATCGCCCGAAGTTTCCCTGCTCTCAAGCAGGATAAGCTTCGAAAGCTGAACACGGTATTTTTTACGACACAAAAGATAAAAGCGGACAGTCCGAGGGTTTGCTCTCAAATATCGGGTTGTCCGCTGTTTTCAACTTTTTCTCGGCATTCGGTGTAAAACCGATTCATTGTATAACCTTTGTTTTTATACCTCTGCGTCTTTTATAATATACCATCAGCGTTGTTTCCGTGCATAAAATGTGCTCAATATATTTATATTGGAACGGCTTCGTTCCCGCACCGTTTATGTTTTTGTTAATTGAAAACGATTTTTGTTATTTGATTATATCCTACTCTTTCGGTACGAAAATATGTATTGTCCAAAGCGCAACACAACATCTTGGGCTTGACTCGATACCGAGTGCCAAAATATAGTGTTCAAACGTCGTCCAAAACCCTTGCAGCTTCCGCTGCGCTATGCTATAATAAAAACAGACGATAGAATCATTCTCGAATTTATTCTGTTTTCGGAGGTAAAACACTATGTATAGAGTCATCAAGAGGGACAACAGCATCGTTGATTTCAACCTTTCAAAAATCAAGGACGCAATGAGCCTCGCATTCCAATCCCGGCAAAAACCTTGTCATCCCGATGTTTTGGATCTGCTCGCGCTGAAGGTTACAGCCGATTTTTCATCCAAGGTTAAGGATGAACTTGTGAATGTCGAAGACATTCAGGACAGTGTTGAGTCCGTTCTCATTCAAGCCGGCTATGCAGATGTCGCAAAGGCATATATTCTCTATCGCCGCCAACGCGAAAAGCTGCGCAACATGAAAAACACTTTTCTCGACTATCGTGACACGGTTAACAAATACCTGAACGTCACCGATTGGCGCGTTAAGGAGAATTCAACCGTCACCTATTCCGTGGGCGGGCTTATTCTTTCCAACAGCGGCGCAATAACTGCCAACTATTGGCTCAGTGAAGTTTACGACGACGAAATTGCGAACGCTCACCGCACCTGCGAATTCCATCTGCATGATCTTTCAATGCTGACGGGTTATTGCGCGGGTTGGTCGCTGCGCCAGCTTATCGAAGAGGGTCTTTCCGGTGTCGCGGGCAAAATAACGTCCTCCCCTGCAAAGCATCTTTCAACGCTCTGCAACCAAATGGTCAATTTTCTCGGTATCATGCAGAACGAATGGGCGGGTGCACAGGCGTTCAGTTCATTCGACACATACCTTGCACCGTTTGTCCGCACGGATAATCTGACCTATGAACAGGTCAAAAAGTGCATCGAAAGCTTTATTTACGGTGTGAACACCCCTTCCCGTTGGGGCACTCAGGCACCGTTCTCCAATATCACCCTTGATTGGACCGTTCCGGAGGATCTGCGCGACCGTCCTGCAATCGTCGGCGGCAAACCCATGGATTTTACCTACGGTGACTGCAAAAAAGAAATGGACATGGTCAACAAGGCCTTCATCGAGATCATGATAGACGGCGATGCGCACGGCAGGGGCTTCCAATACCCGATTCCGACTTATTCCATCACTAAGGATTTCGATTGGTCCCCCACCGAAAACAACCGGCTTTTGTTCGAAATGACGGCAAAATACGGCACACCGTATTTCTCCAACTATGTCAACAGCGACATGAAGCCCAGCGATATCCGCTCCATGTGCTGCCGTCTGCGCCTTGATCTGCGCGAGCTGCGCAAAAAGAGCGGCGGATTTTTCGGAAGCGGTGAAAGCACCGGCAGCGTCGGCGTTGTTACGCTGAACATGCCGCGTCTCGCTTACCTTTCCGCAAACGAGCAGGAGTTCTATCAGCGGCTTGACAAGCTTATGGACATTGCCGCACGTTCGCTGCATGTAAAGCGTACCGTCATCGGCAGACTGCTTGACGAAGGACTCTATCCCTATACAAAACGCTATCTCGGTTCGTTCAACAACCATTTTTCCACCATCGGACTTGTCGGCATGAACGAGGCTTGCCTTAACGCAAGCTGGCTGCGCGAGGACCTGTCGCACAGAGAGGCGCAGGAATTCACAAAGGCGGTTTTGAACCATATGCGCGGCAGGCTTTCCGACTATCAAGAGCAGTACGACGGGGAATTGTTCAACCTTGAGGCAACTCCTGCGGAGTCCACCGTGTATCGCTTTGCAAAATACGACGCAAAGAACTTCCCCGGCATAATCACCGCCGGAAAAGAGGGCGAAACGCCTTATTACACCAACAGCTCACATCTTCCCGTCAACTATACGGAAGATATTTTCTCTGCACTGGATATTCAGGACGAGCTGCAAACGCTCTATACCTCCGGCACGGTGTTCCACACCTTCCTCGGCGAAAAATTGCCCGATTGGCAGAGTGCGGCGACCCTTGTTCGTAAAATTGCGGAGAATTATAAGCTGCCCTACTATACCATCTCCCCCACCTACTCGGTTTGCCGCACGCACGGTTATCTTGCAGGCGAGCAGCACACATGCCCGCATTGCGGAAGCAAAACCGAGGTTTACAGCCGAATCACCGGTTACTACCGCCCGGTGCAGAATTGGAACGACGGCAAAGTTCAGGAGTTTAAGGACAGGAAGGTGTACAGCATGCTGGACTACCGCGAGCATAAGCAGCGCAAAGCCGAAGCTG
The DNA here is from genome assembly GCA_000435055.1 of Clostridium sp. CAG:138. GTDB lineage: Bacteria > Bacillota > Clostridia > Christensenellales > CAG-138 > PeH17. The sequence goes on from FR879695.1 coordinate 36,209, forward strand.
CCGCCGCCGCTGAAAAAAACGCATCCCCCGATGTCGCGGCTGCATATACGCTTTTCACAACAAAAACCTGCCCGAACTGCAAAGCGGCAAAGGCGATTCTCGACCGAGCCGGAATCAAATACGATGTTGTTGATGCCGAAGACGAGCCCGAGCTTGCCCTGCGCTACGGCGTGATGCAGGTTCCCGCCTTAGTTGTTGTCAGTTTCGGCGAAAACGGCTCCGGCAACGCCGAAAAGCTGTCCGGTGTCGGATCTATCAACAGCTTTGTGCGCAGCATGGGCTGTGAACAGGCGGCGAACTGAGTCTTGTTCAAAAGTCTTTGGTAACGAAATAATAAGTACGATCTGCCGCCGGGCAAAGTGATTGCCTTCACCCGCCGCATTAAAATGCAGCTTGTGTTTGTCACTCGGTCCGTGCGGCATTGTATTATTGCCTGTTTTTACTTTATTGTCCAACGGAGTGTTTATTTTATGGAACTTTTCGACACACATGCCCACCTTTCGGATGAAGCCTTTGACGAGGACAGGCATTCGCTGATTCCGAAACTTTTCGAAAGCGGCGTCACACGCATTATCGATGTTGCCTGCGATGTTCGCACCGCTGACCGAACGATTGAACTCATCGATCGCTATCCCTTCATTTACGGAACCGTCGGAATGCATCCGCACGATGTTTCCGCAATGGATAATGCGCTGATGGACAGAATTTCGGATATTTTGCAGCACAAAAAAATGCTTGCTCTCGGTGAAATCGGGTTGGATTATCACTATGACCTTTCCCCGCGCGATTGTCAGAGAAAATGGTTTGCAGAACAGCTTGAGCTTGCAAAGCAGCTCGGTTATCCCGTTGTGCTCCATATTCGCGAAGCATTCGGGGACTGCATGGACATTCTTCACGCACACCGTGACGGACTGCGCGGAGTTATGCATTGCTATTCCGGAAGCGTTGAAACGGCATTTGAATGCCTTGACTTAGGACTGAAATTCAGTTTCGGCGGAGCCGTAACTTTTAAAAACGCAAAAAAACCCGTTGAAGTTGTTCAAAAGCTGCCGCTCGACAGCATCATGCTGGAAACGGACTGCCCCTACATGACCCCCGTGCCGCACCGCGGCGAACGCAACCACCCCGGGTTTATGCACCTTACGGCAGAAAAAATTGCGGAAGTTCGCGGCATTTCAGCAGAGGAAGTCTGCTCCGCAGCTTATAAAACTGCCAATAGCTTTTTCGGCATTGAATAATGAAATGAATAAATGCCCGCCGCACTTCCGTATTCACGGCAAATGCTGCGGGCTTGTCAATGCTTTATTTTACAATTAATTCAAACTTTTCGGTTTTCAAACCGCTTAAGCTCGGCGGTCATTCCTCATTCGCGTTCGAGTTTTGTTTTGCTATTTCCATGATTTCGGGATATTTGCGGGTTATATAGGCATAGCCCGCTTCGCTGTGCGGAAGGCCGCATGCAGAGCAGTCCTTCACGCCACCCGCAATGAATTTGAAATTCCCGCCGCATTTATCGCCCAATGCATACAGCGGACAGTAGCAGAAAAGGCAGTTGAAAAAACCGTTTTCAGGCAGTTTGTGGCAGGGAAAATACTCGCACCTGCTGTTTTGAAAATATGCAAAATGCGGCTGACCGTAATTTTCTCGCTGCTCCGTTTCCGAACCGCTCGTGCTCATATCATTCACATTTTTTGTTTCATCCATGTTCAAAATAGCTCCTTCTTGATAGAATCCGATATTCTGCAATGCGTTCCGTTTCAGCTTTCCGCAGCTTTTTCTGCATTCTGCATACTGTCAATGTATTCGCAGGCCGCAATCGCCGCAACGCCGCCGTCCGCGCCCGCTGTCACAAGCTGTCTTACGGATTTTGTTCTGCAATCCCCTGCTGCAAAAATCTCCGGTCTGGAAGTCTTGCAGTCCTCGCCCGAACGGATAAAACCGCTCTCATCAAGCTTCACAAGCTCCGCAAACACGCCGTTGTTCGGCGCAAACCCAACGGCAATGAATGCGCCGCTGACCGAAAGCTCCCTTTCCTCACCCGTTTCACGATTTTTAACAACGATTCCGGAAAGCTTGCCTTCCCCGATGAAGCGCGCAACGGTGCTGTTCAGAACCGGCTCAATGTTTGCGCAGGCAGCAAGTCCGTCCGCAACATGTTTTTCGGCACGAAATTCGCTGCGGCGGTGAATCAGATAAACCTTGCTGCAAATCTTTGAAAGATATATCGCATCCTGAACGGCTGTGTTTCCTCCGCCGATGACCGCAACGGCTTTATCCTTAAAAAACGCACCGTCGCAAACTGCGCAAAATGATATTCCGCTGCCGATAAATTTCTGTTCGCCCTCCGCGCCGGGCAATCTGTGTTTAAGTCCGGTGGCAATTATAAGCGTTCGTCCCGTAAATTCCTGATAATCGGTTCGTACCGTCACTGTTTTGTCCGCATTTTCGCTGACAGCAGCAACGGCACCGACTTCAACATCCGCACCGAGATTCATGACCTGTTCAACAAGCACTTCAACAAGCTCATTGCCGCTCATCGGGCGTGTGAACGGGTAGTTTTCAACATGCGGGGAGAGCGTTATCTGTCCGCCGAATGCTTCTTTTTCAATAAGAAGCACAGATTTTCCTGCGCGACGCGCATAAACTGCGGCTGTCAACCCGGCAGGTCCCGCGCCTGCAATTATAATGTCATAAATTTTTTGCTGCATTGGAAATCCCTCCGTTACATCAGTTTCTTCAGCGGTTCAAGTTCCAGTTTGTCGAAAGCTCTGAGCGCATTGTAAAGCTCCGCCGCAATAAGACGCATTCCTCCCACGGAATTGCTTTCGATATTGCAGGGCATGAGCGGATCGTGCAGGCTGCGGCGAACAAGGAACCAGCCGTTTCCGTGCGTTTCGTCCGCATTCACGCGGACTCCCTCGTAATTCGGCTGAACAATTTCAAATCCGGGAAGGTTTGAAAAATGCTTTTCTACAGTTTCCAATACGGCGGCGGTGTAATCCGCCGTGTCGTCAAGCAGCACATTGAGCCGCGCTTCCGCGCTTTCGCAGGGTTCTTTAAGGTTTGCAATAAGTTCGTTCAAAGTCTTGCCTTCGCGCCGCGCTTCGACAAGCGCGACAAGCAGCTTTACAATTATGTATGCACCGTCATCAAGAAAATAGTTTTCGCGCAATGCACCGTGGCCGCTGGTCTCCATAGCGAATATCGCATTAGCGAGTATCGCATTAGCGAATATCGCATTCGCGAATATCGCATTTTTTGCCGCTTCTTCCAAGGCAAGCAGGCGTTTCGCTTCGTTTATAACGTTGCGATAGCCGCGCTTGAACCTGTGGTGACGGCAGCCGAGGGAGTTGATGAAATCCGTGAGTCCGGTTGATGTAATCGAATCCGTAACAACTGTTATCGGTCCGTACTGACGAACGAGAATCGCCGTCATAAGCGCAATCAGCCTGTTTCTGTCAAGCGCAATAACGCCGCCGTCGGAAGGGAGGACCGCGCCCGCTCTGTCAACATCGGTGTCGAAAATAATGCCGAAATCCGCACCCGTTTCCGTAACGGCATCGCATATGCTGCGCATTGCTTCGGCATTTTCGGGATTGGGCTGATGATTCGGGAACCTTCCGTCAGGTTCAAGAAATCTGCTGCCCGTGATATCCGCACCCAACGGTTCAAGCAGCCGTTCGGCAAAGAAACCCCCCGCACCGTTGCCGGCATCAACAACGATTTTAAGGCCGCTGAAGGGTTTTTCCTCTTTTGCGCAGCCGAGTGCGGAAAGGATTTTTTCTTTAAGTCCGTTTACATAGGGCGTCATAACGTCAACCGTTCCGCATTGGCCGCGCTGCGCGGCAATCGGAAATGCGGCTTCTTCGGCGGACGCAAGAATTGCCGTAATATCGGCCTTTTCAAGCCCGCCCGCAATTGCGGTGAAAAATTTCATGCCGTTGCGTTCCATCGGCAAATGGCTTGCCGTGACCATTATTCCGGCATCAAAATGCAGTTCGTTCACGCAGCACATAAACATTGCAGGAGTACTTGCAAGGCCGCCGTCATAAGCATTTGCACCGACGGAAGCAATACCGTCCGCAAGCCAGACAGTGAGCTGTTCACCGCTCAGTCTTGAATCCCTGCCTATTGCAATACGCAGTTCGGAAGCGGGCTTATTTGCCCTGTCCGCAGCAAAAAGCGCAAATGCCGCGCCGATGCGCACAACGCTGTTCTGCGTTAAATTCACGGGCTTTCCGCCCTCGGTTTCAATCGCAACCCCGCGAATATCGCTTCCATTCTGAAGTTTTTTAAAGTCAGTCATGCCATTCCTCACATTTCATTCGGGCTGTTTTCTTGCGGTACAACAAACAGGGCAGCCGCAAAACCGCCCGTTTGCAAATTACAAAAATCAAATCGATCTTATCAGGCTTCGAAATAGTCGCCCCTGCGGTAATCATACAGCGCATTCACAAAGCCCTTGTCGATATTGTCAAGCACCTTGCCCGTGCCGATTGCAACGCAGGAAATGGGATCCTCCGCAACATAGCAGGGAACCTTCGTGTGTTCGGCAACGAATTTATCCATGCCGTAAAGCAGCGCGCCGCCGCCCGTGAGGCAAATGCCGTTTTCCGCAATGTCGCTTGCAAGCTCCGGCGGAGTTTTTTCAAAAAGGTTTCGAACCGTTTCAAGGATATTCTGAAGAGGTTCTTCAAGCGCATCGATCATTTCGTTTGAGCCGATTGTTATCGCCTGCGGCAGACCGGAAATCAGGTTGCGGCCTTTAACGTCGATAAATACCTGTTCCTTGCGCGGATAAGCCGAGCCGATGCGAATTTTCATCTCCTCTGCGGTGCGCTCACCGATAAGAAGGTTGTGCTTTTTGCGCATATAACGAACGATGGATTCATCAAACCTGTCGCCCGCAACTTTTATTGATTCGCTGAGAACCGAACCGCCGAGAGAGATTATCGCAACGTCGGTTGTTCCGCCGCCGATATCAACGACCATGTTGCCGCGCGGCTGGGAAATGTCTATCCCTGCACCGATTGCGGCGGCGATGGGTTCTTCAATAAGGTAGGTGTGGCGCGCACCCGCCTCCTCGGTTGCTTCGATTACGGAACGCTTTTCGACTTCCGTAACGCCGGACGGAACGCACACAACCACGCGGGGCTTAAAGAAAATGCGTGTGCCGACGACCTTTTTGAGGAAGTGGCGCAGCAGTCTTTCCGTAATGTCGAAATTGGAAATAACGCCGTCGCGAAGCGGACGTATCGCAACGATATTGCCCGGAGTCCTTCCGAGCATACGGCGCGCTTCCTCGCCGACAGCATAAATCTTGCCCGTTATTTTTTCAACCGCAACAACGGAGGGTTCACGCAGCACGATACCCTTGTTTTTTACATATACCAATACGCTGGAGGTACCGAGATCGATACCGACATCGTTGAATTCAAACATACCCATTATTTTTAACTCCTAACAAAACCCGAAGTCGGGGGAAGTTCATTGTAGTTACAGCTCTTCAGGGAGTTCCCATGCTCATACATCATTGCAAAACAGCCGAATGAAGTTTGAGCGCAAAAATACCCATATGCTATTATTTTAACATTAATCAACGTTCCAATACAATAGTGAATGCGGCTTTTTTTTAAAAAAATTTAAACATTTTTCGATATAATCGGTAAGTATTGCAAATTCGGCGAATATGCTTTTGCAAGGGGTGCAAATCCTGCTTTCGATTTCGTCTTCCCCCTGTTCTAAACAGCTTGGAAAGGATGCTCATAATGATTTTCACCTTCAGACCCTGCAACAGGCGTACACATTACAGAAAGCGCAGAGTTCCGCGCTTTGTCGTGTCGCTGCTGCTCTCACTGCTCTGCATAACCGCCGTTGTTGTGCTGCTGCTGCTTGCCCCGCAATGGGTGTTGATACTGATAATTGCCGTGCTGATGTTCTGCATCTGTTTTATCTCACGCTGAACTTCGGCTGCATTTTTAAAGCCCTGTACCGAATATTCGACAGTCGGCGGAACACGAAAACCCAACCGTTGATACCGAACAATCAATAAGCGGCTCGCAGCTGTTCCCCCGTTTCAAAGTCAAAAAACAAAACGAGCGGAGGCACGGCTTCCGCCGCGCCTCCGCTCTGCCCGTTCTGCCGAACCGAAAAAACAACCCGGCAGAATGTATTCGTTTCAGATCATCCGGAGCGTTCCGAATAACCTGCTTTTCCGATAAAAGTCGGAATTTACTTTGCTTCCTGAAGCATGTTCAGAAATGCTGCTTTGGGTGCAACTCCCATCTGTCTCTGAACCGCCTCGCCGTTCCTGAACAGGATTACCGTCGGAATGCTTGCAATACCGAAACGCTTTGCAAGTTCCGGCTGTTCGTCAACATTAACCTTGCCGACGCGATAGCTTCCGTCGCTTTCGTTCGCAAGCTGCTGAATAACGCCCGAAAGCATCCTGCACGGGCCGCACCATGCAGCCCAGAAGTCAACGAGTATCGGAGTCGATTTGCCGATCTCGGCATCAAAGTTATCAAGAGTGAGTTCAAGTTCCATTGCAAAAAGCTCCTTTCGATTTATAAAGTTCTCTGTTTGCAGGCTCTTGATTCATGGTTTGCTGCAATTCGGCAAACAAATTTAACAGGCAGCACAAATCAATACCTGCTGTTTTCACTTCAGCCGTCCGTGCGCTGCACAGAAACGGCATCCGTATTCAACGTCATGGGCAGCGGACTTCGGCAGCAATTGACAGCGCATTTATCGATTCCAAACGAAATCGTGCGCTTTTTCTTCGCCGCGCAGCACGCGCAGGCCGCCCGCCGCAAGCGCTTCCATTTCGAATTCGCCCGCCATGACTTCCATCGGAGCGATCCACTCAACGTGGGGGCGAATCATATCCATCAGCATCCTGCTGTTTGCAAGCCCGCCGGTGATAACGATCCTGTCAACCTTGCCGCAAACAACGCTTGCAAGGTCCGCAATGCCCTTCGCGTGGCTGCGTGCCATTGCATCGTAAACAAGGCGTGCATGTTCATCGCCCGATTCGATCATGCGCTCAACCTCGATTGCATCGCTTGTTCCGAGAAGAGCCGACAGGCCGGACTTTCCGCGTATATAGCGGCTCATCTCAGTCTTTGTATATTTACCGCTGTAGCAAAGCATTGCAAGCTCCATCGCCTGAATTTTGCCGCAGCGTTCGGGTGCAAACCCGGCATCGTCATCGCTGTAGCAATCGATGCAGCGTCCGTTATGAACGAGCCATGTGGAGCAGCCGCCGCCGATATGGTCAACAATTATCGTGCAGTCTTCGAGTTTTTTGCCGAGAATCTCTTCGGCGCATTTTCTCGCCATTGCGCGGCTGTTAAGCACATGCCCGCGGCTTGCCTTTGAAATTTCGGGCATACCGGTGATTCTTGCAACATCTTCAAGCTCATCCACGGCAACGGGGTCATAGACCATTGCGGGAATGCCGAGGGGACGTGCAATTGCATCCGCAAGCACACAGGCAAGGTTTGAAATATGAACGTTTACCTTCGCTGCATAGAAATAGTCGATCATATCCTTGTTGACATTGAATGCACCGGAAGGTACGGGAGGCAGCAGACCGCCGCGCGCCATAACGCAGGTGAGGGTGGACTTGTCGATTCCCGCAGCCTCAAGAGCGGCATTGATATGCTCCATGCGGTAATCAAACTGATCCATGACCCACGAAAACGCCTTAACTTCATCCAGCGGGTGACGTATCGTCTGAGCCATGATCTGTTTATCGTCGTCAAAAACCGCGATTTTCGTTGAAGTTGAACCGGGGTTGATAACGAGGATTCTTTCAGCTTTTTTGTTCTCCATATATGTTTCCGTAATTTAAGCGATTACCGAGTCTCAGCCGACAAACCCCGCGCCCATTGCGAGGGAGTAATACTTCTCTTCCGCACTGGAACCGCGGCTGGTGAGCACGATGGGAACCTTGCAGCCCATAACGATGCCGGCCATTCTGCCGCCGCAGGTATAGGTCAGGCACTTGCCGAGAACGTTGCCGACAACAATTTCGGGAACAAGAAGAATGTCAAAGTCGCCGCAGCAGGGGCAGGCGGTGTAGCCCTTTACGGCGGAAAGCTCGGGAACCATTGCAAGGTCGTAGCTGATGGGACCTTCAACATAGCATTCGCCGAGTTCGCCCGCAAGGCTCATGCGCTTAAGCTCTGCACCGTCAACGGTTTCCTGCATTTTGGGGTTGATGGTTTCGATTGCGCAAAGCGCAGCAACATTGGGCTTCTCAACGCCGATTTTATGGAAGAACCGAACGGCGTTCTTAACGATGCCGACTTTCTTTTCAAGGTCGGGATAGGTGCACATGCCTCCGTCGGTAACGCCGAGGAGTTTGTGATAACCGGGAACTTCAAACAGCATGACGTGGCTCATGAGTGAACCGGTGCGCAGATCTGCATCGGGTGAAAGGACGCCCTTGAGCAGATTGCCTGTCATTATTTTGCCCTTCATGAGGAAATCAGCCTTGCCCGCATGAATGAGCTTTGCGGCGCATACGCTGGGGTGCATACCCTCGGGAACAACTTCGATTGCGAAATCATCGGGATTCTTTCCGAGAGAAACGAGAAGAGCCTTCAGCTCGTCAAGCTTGTCCGCTTCAACAACGAGTACGGCGTCCACAAGATCGCTTGCGTGAATAACGGCTTCAAGTGCGTGTGCATCGTTTGCGCAAACGAGTGCAACTGTTGATTTTTTGCCGGATTTAACCTTGGCAACGAGTTCATCAAAAGTTTTAACGGTCATATTATGCCTCCGTTTTTTTGTTTGGTTCATGCCGAATTGCATCGGCAATGCTTTTCAGGTTTATTTTACTATCTTTTTGATAAAAGCGCAACATACAGGCGGCGCATTTTGCGGATATATCCGAACTTGCGCCGCCCATGCGGTTCGTTATGGGTTTTATGCCGGGGTTTCTTTCGGAACCAAACAGCGGATTTTTATATTTTCCTTCCCGCGGCAGCGGCAAAACTGTCATTTTCCCCACGTTCTCATTCTGTATATGCTCCCCTACGGATTATTTCCCGAACGGCAGCGAAATGAAAACCTCGAACTCCCCGTTCTGAACATTCGGAACGAACTCCCCGCCGTTTTCGCGGCAGATTCGCTTCATGTTGCCCATTCCGTAGCCATGGTTCCCGACAGCGCGCCTCGCACTCTGTATAAATGCCATTTCAACAGTCTGCTTCGCCTCGCAGCGGTTGCGCACGGTAATTTCAAGCGCACACTCCGTCTGTCGAATCCGAACGAAGATCTTTTTGGGTTCCCCGTCCAAAAGCCTTTGCGTGCCCTCAATCGCGTTGTCGAGTGCGTTTGCAAGCAGTGCGCAAAGCTCCGCATCGGATATTGCAATCGAATCCGCGTTGAGCTTTTCGGTTTCATAGTCCGACTCAATGCCCGCTTTCTTCATGGCATCGATTTTCGCCCACATGATTTCGTCAATAACACTAACGCCGGAAAGCGGGATTTCAACACGATTCTGTTTCATTATATGTGTGATTTTTTCTATAAATTCTTTAATTTCCTCCCGTTTTCCTTCGGCATTCAACTTCCGCAGTCTGCGGATGTTTGCACGCATATTCTGCTCAATGCGGTGAACATCCTCCGCATGGCCGGCCTGCTGAACACCCAGCTGCAATTCAAACTGTGCCTTCCTTGCCTCTTCTTCATTGTCCGCCATTTGTTTTTGTGCAACGGAAATATTCGAAAGGAGGCGGAACTGAAAACCGATGCTCAGTATTGTAAGCAGCGCAAACGGTATCAGCAATGCCGAAACCGTGCTCACGAGAGGAACGATTTTGAATGCGATCAACAGGAACAGTATCATCAGCACCGCAGACAAAATCGGCAGAAGAGAAAGCTTCAGTTTCTGAACACCAGTGATGCTTCCGAACCACATGTTCGGAACGCGGCGCATTGCAAGCCCCGCTGCAACAACCGGCATGGAAATGAACACGGAAACAACATGCTGAACCAAACCGTGAGCATGGAGATACTCCGACGGATTCAAGCCCGCTGCAATAAATGCACGATACATGATAAACTCTCCGCCCAGCATGATAACAGAGTGACCGACCGCCATGAGCAGCTTTTTAAGGAAGCTGCCTTCATACAGCAGTTCAAACAGAACAATATAGCAGACAACTTTACCGCATATTACGGAAAACTTCCCGACTTCGTTCAGACCCGACGGAAGCAGCGCAAACCCGCACAGCATCAGCGTGAATGCAAGCCATTGAACCGTAAAGATTTTCGGCTTGCGTCCCGTTTTGAAAACATCTCTGCGGCTCAGCAAAGAGGTTGCGTAATAGTCAACCGTCCATGCAACAACTGCGTTTAAAAGACAGGAAACGATAATCCTGAGCACTGTTGAAAGGTTCATACATTTTCCTCCGTTTTGGTGCTGTCGGTGTTATTGCCGGCATTCTCGGACTTTTTGCCGGTGTCGGAACCGGTATATGACGAAAATCTTTCAATCGGAATGCATACTGTTCGTCCGTATTCCGCAATGCTGCTGTCCGTTTCGACCTTAATCTTCGACTCAATGTCATTGAGCATCGCATCGATTCGCTCGCCGTCGCCCTGTTCGTTCAGTATATGTATCATCAGCAGCAGGTTTTTCATGTCGTGTTCAAGCCGACGCACGTCTTCGCCGTGACGTACCGTTTCCTGCACTTTTTCAAGTTCGAACTGCGCTTCCTGCGCGGATGCCGCTGCTGCTCTTGCATGCTGCTGCGTTTTCAGCATCTCCGAAAAAATATCCAATTGGAACGTGATTCCGACCGCAAGCGATGCAATGAGCACAAGCGAAGCACAGCCGACCGGCAATCCCGGCGGAATTAAACTGTATTCAAGCATGCAGAAAACGATCACTGCCGCGCCGGCAGCTATCGGCAGCGCAGAAAGCTTTTGCAGCTGTTTTGATGAAAGGCTTTTCGTCGGGAATTCTCTTATTCTGTGCGCAACAAAGCCCACGATAAACACAAGCAGCGATGAAAGCAGATCACACATCAGAACCCAAAAGCTGAACTTGACATATAAGCGTTCAATCGGAATTCCGAGTGCGTAAATTGCATTCAGACTCAGGAACTCGCCTATGAACAGCGTGAAAAAATGAGCAGCACCCATCAGAACGCGCAGAGCGAACTTTCCTTTATACATGAATATGACAATCGCAAACTGCATAACAAGCTTATACACGGTTGTGTATGCCGTGTTCTCGTGCGACAAAAACTGAAATGTTGTCACAAGAGTCAGTATGTATGCCAGCCGTTGAAAATTAAAGAACGGAATCTTTCTTTTCGGGACAAATCGTCGTCCAAGCACGGATGTCATCATATAATCCGCACCGAATGCATATATGACCACCAGCAGAAGCTCGCAGATTTTATAAAACGTTACCGAACTCATAAATTTCCGCCCCCGTTCTTCGCCCTGTTGTCTGCCGTCACGGCCTGCTCCGCATATTTGCGGGATACGGGCAGTTCCATTTCGTTGTTTGCAGCAAATTCTCCGTTCCCGCGGTGAACATCCCCCGCACACGAATCCGCAGAACCGATGCAAGTTCGAAATTTTTCAATCGGAATGCATGCGCCATGTTCCTTTTCTTGAATGCCGCCGTCCGCTTCGGCCTTTATTTCTGTTTCAATTCTGTCGATCACTGCATCTATACGTCCACTGTCGCCCCGCTCGTTAAGCATATGGATCAGCAGCAGCAGATTCTTCATATCGTGCTCAAGTCGTTGTACGGCTTCACCGTGGCTTACCGCTGCCCTCACCTTCTTAAGTTCAAGCTGCGCTCGCTGCGCATCCGCCACAGCATCAGCCGCATACTGCTGCGTTTTCAGCATTTTCGAAAAAACATCCAACTGCAGCATTATTCCTGCTGCCAGCGCAGAAATCAGTGTAAGCGAAATGCAGCCGACTTCCGGACCGGGCGAAATGAATCCGTACTGAAGCAAACAGAAAAAAACCACCGCAAAGCAGACGGTAATCGGCAGCGCGGATACTTCTCTGAACTGTGTCTCGCAGGAAGCCTCGGTCGGGAACTTGCCGATCCTGCGTACAGCAAAGCCGACAGCAAAAACGCAGAACGAAGAGAGCAATTCGCTCATGAGCATACCCAGATAAAAGTTGTTTTTGAAAAAGCCGTTATACAGTAATCCGAACGCGCCCAAAATGTTTATGCTCAGAAACTCTCCGGTAAACATTGTGAATATATGGATGGCATACATCAGCAATCGCAGCGTAACCCTTCCCTTGTACATGAATATGACTGCCACAAGATATGCCGCCAACTTGATAATCGATACATATACAGTGTTTTCATGCGTAACAAACGGCAGCCTTGCACATAAAACGACAGCATAACCCAACACTTGGGGAGTAAAGCCGCAATTCCTTTTTTTATTCACAAACCTTCGCTCAAGCACCGACGCCATCATGTAGTCCGCAAAGAAAGCCTTCAGCACCGACACCGGAACGCAGCATAGCTTAAAAAACGCTGCCGGACTCATAGCCTTCCGTCCCCGTTCTTTGCCCTGTTGTATGCAGTCACGGCCTGCACCGCATAGCTGCGGGATACGGGCAGCCTCGTTCCGGTGCTCATACTGAACTCCTTGCTGACTACGTTATATGCCTTTATATGGTGCGGATTCACGAGAATGCTCCTGTAGCAGCGCACAAATCCGCTGCTCTTAAGTTTTTCTTCATATTCGGAAATCGTACCCGTGGTGTTAATCTCGTCTTTTCTGCCTTCGATTGACATCTCGATTTTGATGCTGCGTCCGCGGACTTCGATATAAGTAACATCATTGACCGCAATTCTGCGTTCCTCGCTTGCTCTTCCGACATAAATGTAACGCTTGCAATCGGAATAAAAATCGATATAGAGGCGCAGAAGTCTTGTTACCTCTTCAATCGTTGCCGGTTTGTCAACATAGCCTATCGGCCTGTATTGAAATGCATCGTTCCTCGCTTCGCCGTATGAAGTAACAATTGCAATTTCAGTGTTCAGTCTCATTCTGCGGATCTCTTGCGCAACGCCGAACCCGCTTTCCTTATTCATGAGAAGATCCAAAAAAGCAAGATCGAACCGCTTTGTTTTTAAAGCGTCAATCATCATCAACGGGTTCGTAAATACCGTTATCTCATATGAAAGCTCTCTTTCGTCCATCGAATTCTCGCCGTACAGAATTTCCTTCATTCCGGCGTCGACAAGAGCATGAAGTGCCTCCGCAAAGACAGCTTCATCATCGCAAATTGCAATACTTATCATTTTCGAATTTCCCCAATCCTTTTCGGAAGCTCCGCTCAATGCTTTTTGTACGAAAAAACATTTACCCAAAGTCTTTCCCCGCAAAACCTGTCTGTTCAGAGCATTCCTGTGTATATCGCTTTGTGTCTATTATAGCATATTACTTCTGATTGCGGAAGTATCGGCGTTTTTCTTCCGAAAATGCGAAACCTCCGCATTTTGTTTAATTCAGTTTCCGGAAATCTTGTCAAAAATTAGCTGACCATTGTACACTTTAAGAATTATTCGCTTTAGTTTTTTATCACCCGAACACAATCCGGGAAATGCGCAAAACAAATTCCGTTCAGTAAGTATATTATCTATTTTTCGATGTGCTTGCAACGGCCACCGCATTATGTTATTATTGCGGTAAAACCCGGCTGAAAGCTTCGGCCGCAGCTAAGGAGGCCGCCCGTGCAGCAAAAAAACAATTCGCGTCACATTCGCATTTGCGCTGTCTGCTTTGCACTGCTGATTATGCTTATTGCGGCAGCAACATATTATTTTGCATGCCGCGGAACAGAATACCGCATACTCGACGATGCGGAGATTCAGCAAATGTCGGCGCGCAGCGAGTATTCAACGGAAGCTCAGCGCACCCTTGCGGAATCCGCGCTTATGCTTGTCGGAAAGGTCAACTATTTTTGGGGCGGCAAGAGTTACACCGTCGGTTGGGATGACCGCTGGGGCAAACCTGCCGAAGTCACAAGCCCCGGCCATTCCACAAGCGGAACAACCATCCCTTACGGACTGGACTGCTCCGGATTTGTGCTTTGGTGTTATATTCAATTGGGCGCGGACAAAACCGAAACGATTGAAAAAATCGGCGTCGGCACATGGAGTCAGTGGGATAAATCCGCTGAAATTAAAAAAAGCGATGTTCGGACAGGCGATCTTGCGTTCATCAACAAATACCCCGGAAGCGACGGAAACCATGTCGGAATCTGTGTCGGCTTTTTGAAAAACGGTGAACCGCTTATTGCGCATTGCTCCGCAACGCAGAACAAAGTCGTTGTTTCCACATGCGGCAGCGAATTCAAATACTTCCGCAGACCTTGTTCGGTGTTGACTGCGAATTGAACGGAACTTTTCAAAATTCGGCAGCATGCCGATTGAGCATACGCACTCTTTCGGCAGATTAATAATTAAGGAGGCGTTTACCGCCATGAAAAAAACTTCATTATCAAGCTATCGCAATCACGCGCTGTTCGCTCTGCTTGCGCTGTTGTTTGCGGCATGTGTTTTCTGCCTCGGCTGCAATTCCGGCAGTGACTCGCAGCAAACACCCGCACCCGCATCGGCAACACCCGCACCGACAGAGGTCCCGACGGCAACACCCGTACCCGAACCTGTGCGCAAACTCACAAGCTTTGATACATCCCTGCTTCCCGTGCTGCATCCGTTCGGACAAAGCGGCGCACTTGCCTGCCAAAGTGATTACGAAAGCAAAAAAACAACGTTCACAACCGTCGATATTGTTTCGGACAGTGTCATTAAGTCCGTAACGATTGACGGAAACTGGTCCGTTTCGGACGAAATCTTTCCGGACGACACCTTTGCCGCATTCAACGCTGACGAAAACGAGTGGATCCTTTTCGATTCCGATTTGAATCAAAAGAAACGTTTCGATGTTGAAACGATTTACGGTCAGTTTTCGCATGATTTGACAGAATACTATTTTCTTAAGGATTCCGTGCTGTGCAGCATGAATATCGAAACGGGCAAAGTCTCCCCCGTGGAAGCCGCATTCAACCTGCGTTTCAACTCGCTTGTGGACATACACCCGACCGAGGACAAACTGTTTTTGGATGCTTTTCTCTCCCCGGACACAATGCTTTGCGGAACGGCTCTGCTCGACCTTGGTTCAAATTCATTCTCAATGATTTCCTCCGACTCGTTCATTCCGCATTTCACCGAGGATTCGGATGTTTATTTCTTTAAATACAACACCGATGCCGGCGGATACGATGTTACATATTCCGCCGACGGCAGTTTTGTTTTTGCGGATGCCTCCCTGCTGCCCGGCGGCGAAACCGAGCTTTACCCCGTTCCGTATTCGGACTGCATCGTAACATCCGGAAATTCCCCCGCTTTGTTCAGGCTCGGCAGCGCGCTTGAGTGCTGCGACCTTACCCAATACGGCATCGAGCATGAGCTTCTTGCGCAGTGCTTCATGCCGAACATCGGCGGAATCATAGCGGTGAGTTACGTTGAATCACAATTTGAATTTAACCTGATTTCTCCGTCCGTGCTTGATTATTCCGTTATCGACGGCACCGAACCGGCTGAATCCATGCTCACCGTCAACGAATACATTGCCGAAGATTATTGGTTCGCCGTGAACGGCAGCAGCCTCCCCGAAAATCTTCAGGGAGTGCGCAGCCGTGCGGATGAAATTTCCGAAAAATACGGGGTGCGCATCCTGCTCTCCTCCCAGTGTCTGCCCGCATGTACTTTTGCCGAGTACCCGACGACCACAACCGATCAAATGGATCTTGCAGACGAAGCCGCATCAATAAACGCGGCACTCGATTCTCTCGAAGAAGCTCTTTCGCTCTATCCGGAGGGCTTTTTCCCGCAGTTCCGTTCGGAATTCGGTGACGGCGGCATACGCATAATGCTTGTCGGCGGGTTTGAAAGCAATTTCAACATGATCGGCTACAGCGTGCAAAACTCTTTGTGGCATAATATTTATGTAGACATTTTCTCCGAAGGGCTTGTCGGCACCTATTGCCACGAGATCTGGCATGCAACGGAGGATCATATCACAAGCATCAACTACGGCGAATTCGATGTTGTTCAATGGGCCGAGCTGAACCCCGACGGCTTCCAATACATCTTTGATCCTGCCGAAAGCATTCTGAACGAGGGTGATTACACTTATTTCGGCTCGACAAAACCCAAGGACTGCTATTTCATCGACGGTTATGCAAAAACCAATGAACGCGAGGATCGCGCCCGAATCATGGAATATGCAATGACGGGTTTCTTCGGCAGTGAGCTTTCGGAATATCCGCATCTTTACGCAAAGCTCCGATACATGAGCGATAAGATTCGCCAATACTTCGACACAACCGGCTGGAACACTCCCCGTTGGGAGGATGCCCTCGGCGAATAAACCGAAAACTCCGAACGGTTTATGTTTGCATAAGGCGTATGTTTTCTGCAAATATATTCCCACGGCGTTTTCACGGAGCACTCGTTCCGCAGGCGTTTCCGCTTTCAACTAAAACGCAAGAAATCAACAGCTTCCGCAAATTTTATGCACTTGCGGAGGCTGTTTTTGTTTGTGTTTCGACGTAAAGAATAAATGATTTTTTATCTTGACAACGATAGGTAATACGGTATAATATAGTCATCACATTTGAGGGAGGCGATGCATTCTCCGCCAAGCAGGCTTCCGCAGTCAAACGACAGCGGAAATCATTTCACCGGTTCGGACGTCACGGAACAATGTTCGGCATATTGTCCCCGTGAAACTTCTTCTCCGAGCGCAGCCGTTTGAAATGACACCCCCGACGACGACACACACTATCATTAATGGAGGAATTATGAAAAAAATATCTCTCACCCTTCTTGCCCTTTTGCTTGCTTTTGCATTTGCGTGCAGCAAGCCTGCCCAAAACCCGGATGACCCCGAAATGCCGAAAAGCGGTGCGGAAAACACGGCTGCTCCGAATGACTCGGGCGAACCTCCCGCAATGATCAGTTTCCAAAGTCTTCAGGAATACCATGACTTTGGCGCATCCGTTGACCTCCCCGATGATGAATTTTCCGAATTCATTCATTCACATGGTTTTTATATGAGCGGCGTTGACAGCAAGGAAGACGCAGAGCGCATTATCAGCCTGCTCGACAATGTTGCTTTGCCTGACTTCAGCGGATATAAATATTACATGTCAAGCCTGCGTTTCGACAACAACGCGTTCACCATATGGTACAGCAGAGCCGATGAAGACATCTGCTGCATGTCTGTAACCATTATTGTTACCGAAAGCCTGCCCGCGGAAGAACTCAAAAAATATGAGAACAGCAGCGTTTATTCGTTGATTTCCTGCGACGCGGATTCAACGCTTCCTTTCCTTGCTTATTCGACGAAAAAGGATGAACACGACACTCGCTACAACACTTCCCGTTATGTTACAAACATCGATTCCCATGCGGTGTTTATCAATATAAATCAGCCTGAAAACGATTTTCTGAACCGACTTCAGCATTGCAGGCTCATAACCTTTGCACAATATGCCGGCAGGTAAGCTTCGGTTCGTGTGATTTTCGGAACAAAACCCAAAGCTGCACCAAAAAAGCAGCAATAATCTCAGAACGGGGGAGCACGCTGCTCCCCCGCCGAAGCAAGTTCTTCCTGCAATCATTGCGGACGGCAGTTATAAACACGGAAAGGAATATAACTATGAAAAAACATTATCTTTTCATCGCAGCAATACTTGCTGTATGCATCTGTTCGGCGCTTGCATGTTCTTCCGTTCACAAAACGGAAACGACACCGACCGCACAACCGACCGCACAACCGACCGAATGGCAAGCCGGTCATCAAGTTCCCCCCGACAGCATTGAGTTCCGCAGTGTTGAAGAAATGCAGGCATTTTTTGCATCCGTGAAGCTGGATGAGAGCAAGGTTGAAAGCTACATTGAAGAGCGTGGAATCCGCCGCTGCTGCGGCGTCCGCAACAAAGCGGAGCTGTCCGATCTGTTGGAACGCTTTGACAGGATTCCCTTCCCGACCCACCCGAAGTATAAACCGCATTACATGGATTATTACCCCACATTCGGGCGTTTTTCCCTTGTGTACCTCTTTGATAAAGGGCACGGTTACTTCACGATTTTTGAGGGGCTTTCCGCCGATTCGGAAACACTGCTCAACGGCAAAATCAAGTCAAAGGACGTTACGCAAATAATTCCGACCGGTTCGGACAAAATACGCAGACTCTATATTGTTAACGATACGGATGTTTCCGATGATGCCGTTACGTTCTGGGCGGATATTGACGGTTTCCTTGTTGAAATTTTGACCGTTTACAATTCACGCAGTGAAGCTGTGGAGATTGTTCAATCTTTCGATTTTGGAAAGATGTCCGAGGTTGTGAACTCAATCACAAGTGAATAAAGCGCTCTGATAAACAACCTTTAACCGAAGCTTCCCCGATAGATTGTGCGAAAAAAGGCTCAAACCTGCGGCCTTTTTTCGCACGATCCGTTTAAAACCGATTCCCGGAGTCCTGCCGATGCATTTACCTGATTGCGTTTATATATATATTATTTGTTTTCAGGCTTGACGTCTAAAAAATAATCTGTTATTATTTAAAAGCAGTTGTCAGACGCGATATTGTCGACACGGAAAGGATTTATTCAAGTGAAAAAGAGAAGAACGATCATTGTATGCATATGCATACTGGCAGCAGCAGCATTCACTCTTGCCTTGGCACTGCCAAAAAAGAGTTATGCGGCAATCGGGCGCAATGCGCGGAAGCATTATGTCGAATACGAAACTCGGCATTCCGACCCGCAGGATGAACCTGCAAAGGATGAGGACAACGATTCCTCCGAATTTTGGTTTCCCGTTCCCGAAGGATACCTTAACAAAAAAACCGATGAAAAAAAATACGTTTCGAGCATAAATCCGGACGATACTCCGGAGCAGTGGGACGCACTTGAGGACGCCGTGCAGATGCGCGAAGTTTCCCAGATTCCGGCGGACATTCTCGAAACCGTTTCAACCGACGAGCTTGTGCTTTATTGCATGAACTATAACCTGTTTATTGATTTTATGCTTTTTGACACAATGCAGGACGGTATGGAGAACGTACGCAGCGACTATAACGGCATACGCGAGCTGATGACCCGGCCGGACGCTGCCGAAAGCCTTATAAGGCTATATAAACTTTACGACCTTGACGAGCAGAAAGCACGCGACAGCGTCGGCTGCATCAGGCTCCGCTATCTTGAAGCCATGCTTTGCATGCCGGAGATTCTAAACAGCCTGACGGCAAAACAGGCCAAGGAGCTTGCGGCCGCCTGTGCGCAAAAAATCAGCAAAATTGTAAACGATGAAAACAGCCCTTACAGCGTTTCAACAACAATGTATCTTGCGGCAGTCAGCCAATATGCGGCAAGCGAGGAATTCGCCGAAATCGTCAATGCCTCTTCCGGCGCGAAGCGTTATATCGAGGAGGGGATTCTGGTTCCCGATGAAATCAGCGATGATACTTTGGGACGGATCGTGTCGTATTTTCAGGAACTGTAAATTTTTTGATATAAATCTTTTTTCCACATTTATATATCGCATCAAAAAGGGATCGCCGCACAAACTCTGCGGCAATCCCTTTTCATTTCAATTTCGGTTAAAAAGAATACCACGGCACTGAACCGGCGCAATACTCAGCGTTCATTTCTCTGCAAAACTCGCTGCAAAACCGGCAGCAATTGCTTTGTGCAAACTCATTTCACAAACTGCAAATCAACCTTTTCCCACGGGAAATCGGCGTCATCCCTTCCGAAATGGCCGTATGCCGCAGTCTTTTTGTAAATCGGGCGGCGAAGGTCAAGCTTTTCAATGATTGCGGCGGGACGGAAATCGAAACTTGCAAGCAGCATCTTTTCAAGCTCTGCATCGGGCATTGTTCCCGTTCCGAAAGTGTCAACACGGACGGAGACGGGTTTTGCAACGCCGATAGCATAGGCAAGCTGAATTTCGCAGCGTTTTGCATAGCCCTGTGCAACGATATTTTTTGCCGCATAACGTGCCGCATAGGCAGCGGACCTGTCAACCTTTGTGGGATCCTTTCCGGAGAAGCTGCCGCCGCCGTGTCTTCCGACGCCGCCGTAGGTATCAACGATTATCTTTCTGCCGGTCAGGCCGGAATCGCCCTGCGGTCCGCCGATAACGAACCTTCCCGTGGGGTTTACAAAAATTCTTGTCTCCGCATCAATAAGTTCCGCGGGAATAACGGGACGAATGACGTTTTCGATAACGTCACGGCGCAGATGCTCCATGTCGATATCCGGATCGTGCTGTGTGGAAATGACTATTGTGTCAATGCGGACAGGCTTGCCGTTTTCGTCGTATTCAACGGTGACTTGGCTCTTGCCGTCCGGACGGAGATACCCGAGATGACGGCTCTTGCGAACTTCCGTCAGGCGGCGGGTCAGCTTGTGCGCAAGGCTGATGGACAGCGGCATACATTCGGGAGTTTCATCGCAGGCATATCCGAACATCATTCCCTGATCGCCCGCACCGATATCATAGGAGTCGGTGTCGCCGTGTTTTGCTTCAAAGCTCTTGTCAACGCCCATTGCAATATCGGGGGATTGTCCGTTTATTGCGCTGATAACCGCAAGGGTATGGCCGTCAAAGCCGTATTCAGGCTTGTCATAGCCGATTTCAAGCACAACATCGCGAACGAGCTTCGGAATGTCTATATAGCAGTTTGTGGTAACTTCGCCCATTACCATTACCATGCCCGTTGTTGCGCAGCATTCGCAGGCAACGCGCGAATTCGGGTCATTGCGCAGCATTGCATCAAGCACGGCGTCTGCGATATTGTCGCAGACCTTGTCCGGATGCCCCTCTGTTACGGATTCGGAGGTAAACAGCCGCTTCTGTACTTCGTTATTGTTCATATTTTATCCTTTCCATGCCTTTGCAAAAGAAAAACAAAATGCGATGAACCCTGTCGGAACATCGCACGGAAACCCTTTTTAACTTTGCGCTCTCATCTCCCGGCAGCCGCAGCTCAACAAAAAAAGTTTGCGCCGGGCAATGCCGTCGGATTTGGCACCTTGTGAAAAGCTTTCGCATTAAACAGGTTGCCGTGGCTTCACCGGGCCGTTCCCTCTGCCACTCTTGATAAGGCATATTCAATTTTCACCCCGCATTATAGCACATTCAAAGCTTTTCCGCAACATATTTACCGCATGAGCCGCAAGGACGGATGCAATATATTTTTATCATCCTCGCTTTTGCCGGAAAACGCCGTATTCACGGGCTTTCGCCCGCTGTACGGCGTTTGCAAGGGGTTGACATCCGATTATTGCTCAGTATTCAGTAACTGTTCCGTGCAAGCAGAGCCGGTTCTTTCGGAAGGTTCTGCCGAACCGCACAGGGTTCGCCGCCGTAAAGCTGCTCCGCCCCGCCGTCACTGTTAATATTCCCGATGAGCACGGGAATATCCGTCCTTTCTTCTTCGTTTGCGCCGCGTTTGAGCTGCGATGCCGTCCTTATGAAAAGAACGAGTGACACAATTGCAACAGCCGCCGTAAGCGCAACAGCCGCAAGAATCAAATTGCGGTGCCTGCGTTCGGCATTTTCAGCCTTAACGGCTCTTTTTTCGTTCGATTTCATCACTTTTTTCACCATGCTTCCCTCCGCCGTTTCCGCGGGTTCATTCCCTTCGACAATAATGATAGCACATTTTCATCGGGAATTTGTTACGAAACTGTAAACATTTTGCTCTCGGCCGAAATTTTTTTGAACAACGCCCTTCATCTGCCGTATGCGCACAAAAAAGCACCCCGAACCCCGGCGGAATCCCTCCGCCCGGGCGGGGTGCATGTGCTTTCGGATTTAATCAGACAAAAGCGACAGCTTATTTCTGAAGGTTGTCAAGACCCGCTTTAAGATCCGCAATAATATCCTCCGCATCCTCAAGGCCGACACTGAGGCGCAGCATGCTTTCGCCGATGCCTGCCTGCTCAAGAGCCTCGGGAGTGTAGGTGCTGTGGGTCATGGTTGCAGGGTGCTCAATGAGGGTTTCGGCATCGCCGAGGCTGACTGCAATGGTGCAGAGCTTGAGGGAATTTACAAATTCCGCACTCTGCTCACGGGTTGCGTTCAGCTCAAAGGTGATAATGCCGCCGAAGCCGCCGTGCATCTGCTTCTTTGCAAGCTCGTGACGGGGATGACTCTCAAGGCCGGGGTAGATAACGCGCTTTACCATGGGATGACCTTCAAGGAAGGTCGCAACCCGCATCGCGTTCTCGCAATGCTTTTTAACGCGGATATCAAGAGTTTTGAGACCGCGGTCGATAAGGAAAGCTTCAAACGGCCCGAGAACCGCACCGGTCATATCCTTAAGGCCGAACAGGTTGCACTCATCGATGAATTCCTTTGTGCCTGCCGCCATGCCCGCAATAACATCGCCGTGACCGTTAAGATACTTGGTTGCGCTGTGGATAACAACATCCGCACCGAGATCGAGGGGACGCTGGAGGTAAGGTGTTGCAAACGTGTTGTCAACAATAACCTTTGCATCGGGGCAATTCTCATGCGCGATCTTGGAGATTGCGGCAATGTCAATGAGCTTGAGGTTCGGGTTCGTGGGCGTTTCAAAATAGAAAGCCTTTGTGTTGGGACGAATCGCGGCGCGAACGGCATCGAGATCCTCGAAATCAACAAGGGTGACTTCAACGCCGTAGCGGGTCAGTCCATGGGTAAAGAAGGAGAAAGTGCAGCCGTAAAGCGCGTCATCCGCAAGCAGATGGTCTCCCGCATGGAGCACGGTCCACATAACGGTTGTTACCGCACCCATGCCGCTTGCCATTGCCATGCCCGCTTCGGCATGTTCAAGAGCAGCAAGCTTTTCGCCGATTTTTGTCGTGTTGGGATTGCCGAGACGGGTGTAGATATAGCCCGCTTCCTCACCCGCAAAGCGGTGTGCGCCCTGAGCCGTGGTTTCAAATTCAAAAGTCGAGGTTTGGAAAATAGGCGTTGCAAGCGGCGCAATGCCGGGAATTTCGATTTTGCCTGTATGTATCTGCTTCGTTGCGAAGCCGCTGTTCTTCTCCATTGGAGTCCTCCTGATGTATAAGTCGTTATCAGTTTTTTGCCCGACTGTACCCCTGTCCGAATGCGTTCGGGCAATTACATTCTTAATTATACAGTATTTTTCAGTAAGCGGATTGATTTTTCATAAATATATTTGAATTGTGAGTTGTTTCGCGGTCAAAATTCGTCCGCCGCCGTGTTTTTCAGGTCAAATGTATACTTTTTTTGTACATTTTTGCAACAAAGCCGTGAATACGGCGATTTTGCCGCTTTTTTCCGCACGGGATGACTGGATATTGCGGGCATATTATGTTATAGTATTATCGGAATGCAATACGGATGCGTCGGAACCGTGCTCATTTCGGGCGGCCGGCGATTCGAAATCGTTTGATGCATTCACGAAAGGCTTTATTTTTGAAAGGAGAAAGAATATGAAAAAACGCATTTTGAGCCTTGTACTTGCTCTGCTGTTCACTGTCGGCATTTTCGGTGCTGCAAATTCCGCTTTCGCAATGGAGGACGGCGACTACCGCATTGTTTTCGGTGCGGATCTGACCGATGAACAACGCAGCCAGGTTATCGGCATGTTCGGCATTCAGGGTGAAGTTGACGAAAACCGCATCCTGACCGTTACCAACGCTGAAGAACGCCTCTATTTTGAAGGTAAGATTCCCTCCGGACAAATCGGGCAGCGTTCCATCTCCAGCATCTACATCTGCGCAATGCCCGCAGGCAGCGGTCTTGACATCAAGACTTACAATGTTGACTTCTGCACCGAGGAAATGTACCGCAACGTCCTTACCACCGTCGGCATCACGGACGCAAAAATTATTGTTGCTTCCCCCAGCGTTGTCAGCGGCACGGCAGCATTGACAGGCGTCTATAAGGCATATGAAAGCCTCACCGGCAACATCCTCAGCGAATACGCAAAAATGGCGGGCGTTGATGAGCTTATTGCAACCGGTCAGCTTGCCGAAATGATCGGCTCCGATGAAGCGACCGAAGTGATTAACGAGCTGAAAAAGATTCTTGACGAAACTCAGAAGATGACTGATGATGAAGTCAAGCAGAAAATTCGTGAAATTGCCGACGACAACGATGTTTCGCTTACCGAAACCGAAATCAGCCAGATTCTGACCCTTGCAAGAACGCTTGAGGGTCTCGACGTTGAACAGCTGCGCGCACGCGCCTACGGCCTTGCCGATGCAACGCGCAAAGCAACCGGTTGGAAGAAATTCACCGAGGGCGCAAAGCAAACCCTTGAAGACATCGGCAATTTCTTCAAAGATGTTGCGCAGTTCCTCCGTGACCTGTTTTCAAAGTGGTTCGGCGGCAATAACGCTGATACCGAACCTGCAAAATAATCCATTCGCGTTCGACGAATATCGAACTTAGTTCCGTCATGCCCGCCGCAGTTTAACACCGCGGCGGGTTTTTGACACAAAAATTACAGTGCCTGCCTTGATAACCAAATGTTTTTGCTATATGCTTTGCTGTACGGCGCAGCTTTGCAGTTTTTTGCATACATCCTGCGCAAACAGCAAAAGGAGACAGCAGAATGGATTCGCAGCATCAACAATACCCGACAGATTCCGTTCAGCAACCCGTGCCGAAAATTCTGCCCGCCGCCGAGTTTTTTTCAATTGTGCGAAAAAAACTTCTTGCAGGGCGAAATGTGTGTTTTCGTGTGACGGGGAACAGCATGTTCCCGCTTTTCCGCGCGGGAAGGGATTCCGTTTGCATACGCCCCTGCTCCTCCGTGACGATTGAAAAACCGAAACGCGGGGACATCATCCTTTTCTGCATTTCCGGCAAATACATTTTGCACCGTGTAATGCGCATTGAGGGAAATCGTGTTGTGACCGCCGGCGACGGCAACCGCGGGTTTGATGCTTTTGCCTCTCCGCAGAACCCTTTGCGGCTTATTCCGCTTTCAAAGCAGTCGGAACAGCCGAATGATTCAAGCCGTCTTAACGATTCCGATGAATCCGAACGAACGGGCGAACTCCTCGGCATTGCCGAAGCACGCATACGCGGCGGACACAAGCTTGATTTTAATTCCCCCGCATACAGAATCCCCGCCGCGCTGTGGCGGCTTCTGTTCCCGCTGCGTCCCGCTCTTCTGCGCCTTTTCGGTTCGGCTGCACGATTGCGGCATCGTTTTTTTAAGGAACAGAACCGAAAATAAATATATTTTTATTAACAGTATTTTTATATATTACCAACTTAAAGGAAGTGACTCAAAATGACCGAACTGCTTTATTACTCGACTCCCATTATCACCGAATGCGGTGCGACGGTGCTCTCCTGTGAAAAAGATGAGCGCAGCGGCGCGTACAAAATCATACTTGACAGAACAATGATTTATCCCGAAGGCGGCGGGCAGCCTGCCGACAGGGGTTCGATTGTTTTCAGGCCCGACAACTCCGCAGCGGAGCAGACCGTTCGAATTTCCGATGCCCACACCGAAAACGGCAGCGTTGTTCATTTTTGTGATGCTGAAATTCCTGTGGGAACAATCGTTCGTGTAATACTTGACGTTGACACCCGCCTTGACCATGCTCAGCAGCACACCGGAGAACATATTGTTTCCGGGCTTGCGAACAAGCTGTTCGGTGCGGTGAACGTTGGTTTTCACATGGCAGCGGATTACTGCACGATAGATTTCGATATTCCTCTTGAGCAGGCTCAGCTTGAGGAGCTTGAGCGTGCTGCAAATGCTGCCGTGCGTGCAAATCTGTCGGTGCATACGGAAGTTACAACTCCGGAGGATGCGTCAACACGCACTCTGCGGAAAAAATCCGATAAAGCTGTCGGAAACGATAAGAATAAAAAATCCGACAAACCCCAAAATAACATTTGCGAACCCGTGCTGCCCGCAAAAGCTGTACGAATTGTTTATATCGACAACGGAAAAATCGATTCCTGTACCTGCTGCGGCACGCATCTTGCGGCAACGGGCGGTGTCGGAACGATTCTGTTCACCGATGCTCAGCATTACAAGGGAGGAACGCGGCTTTGGTTCGTTTGCGGAGGCAGAGCTACCGCAGCAGTGCGCACGGTTCAAAACATCGTTTCCGCGCTTGCAAAGCAGTATTCAACCTCCCGCGAGGAATTGCCCGCCGCAATTCGCAAACAGGCAGACGAGCTTGCATCTTCAAAAAGCGAGCTGCGCGAAAAAAGCCGCCGTCTTGCCTCTGCCGAGAGCGTCAGTCTGCTTTCAACGGCGGAACGCATAAAAGGCATCGCCGTGGTATGCTCCGTTATGGACGGCTCAACCGCCAACGATTTAAAGCTCACGGCGGACGAGCTTTGTAAAAAAGACAGCACCGTGCCCTGCGTTTCACTTTTGTTTGCGCCGAATGCCGGCGGAACCGATTACTGCATGGCATGCACGGAAGATGCGGCGATAAAGCTCAGCATGCGCGAACTTTGCACCGCCGTCAATTGCATCATGAACGGAAAAGGCGGCGGCAATCAGCTTCTCGCACGCGGCAAAACGACCCGAACCGTGCAGAAGAGCGACTGCGATATGCTCCGCTCCTATATCGAAAAGGTGCTGAGAAGCTGAGCTTTTTCAAATCAATGCCTGCTTAACAGAAATTTAATATCGAAAACAGAAACCCGAACTTAACACTTTCGGGTTTCTGTTTGTTATTGCTCAATTTTGTTCCGATTCCGTTTTATCAATGCATTTTGTTCTCGTGATACTCCGGCACAATTGACTTCACAATGACGCGGATGTCCGCCGCATTCCCCGTGTTTTCCGCATTGCAGGCTTCACGCAGGCGTTTCATGCCCTCGGCAAAAGCCTCCTCGTCAAACACTATCGGTTTTGCGATATATATAAGTGCATTGTCAGTCTTTTTGATGCCCTCTTCATCCAAAAGCAGTTCCTCGTAAAGCTTTTCACCCGGGCGCAGGCCGGTGTAGACAATTTGAATATCGCGCTCCGGCTCAAAGCCGGAAAGGCGTATCATGTTCCGTGCAAGATCGTCAATGCGCACGGGTTTTCCCATGTCAAGAACAAAAATCTCTCCGCCCTTTGCGTATGCGCCCGCCTGAAGAACAAGCGCGACCGCTTCAGGAATCGTCATAAAATAGCGAATTATGTCGCGGTGCGTGACCGTGACGGGTCCGCCTTTTTCAATCTGCTTTTTGAAGAGCGGAATCACCGAACCGTTCGAGCCGAGAACATTGCCGAAGCGAACGGCAACATACTCCGTTTTTGAATGGTTATTGATATTCTGAACTATCATTTCACATATGCGTTTGCTTGCGCCCATCACATTCGTCGGACGAACGGCCTTATCGGTGCTGATAAGCAGCATTCGGCGCGCTCCGAATTCATCTGCCGCAAGCGCAACATTCAGCGTGCCGAAAACATTGTTTTTAACAGCTTCATTCGGACTTGTTTCCATCAAAGGAACGTGTTTGTGCGCCGCTGCATGAAAAACAAGCTCCGGACGATATTTTGAAAAAACATCTCGGACACGCTGTTTATCGCGAACCGAACCTATAAGAACAATCAGCTCAAGCTCCGGATGCGCCGCACGCAGCTCCTGTTGAATATCGTACGCATTGTTCTCGTAAATATCAAAAATAATCAGCATTTTGGGATCATGCGCAGCAAGCTGCCTGCACAATTCGCTTCCGATTGAGCCGCCTCCGCCCGTAACAAGGACCACTCTGCCTCCGACATAGCCGCAAATATCGGTAAGGTCAACGCGAACCTGCTCGCGCCCGAGAAGATCCTCAATTTCAACATTGCGGATTTTATTGATGCTGACCTCGCCGTTTGCAAGCTGAAAAATACCCGGAAGCGTTTTAAGCCTGCACGGGGTGTCCTTGCAGATATCCAGAATTTCGCTGCGCATACGGATGCTTGCCGACGGCATTGCCATAATAATCTCGTCAATATCGTATTTTTTGACAGCGCCGAGAATGTCGCCGCGTCCGCCGACAACCTTAACGCCGAGAAGATATTGTCCCCATTTTGATTTGTCATCGTCGATAAGGCAAACGACTTTGTTTTCGGAATGTGTGCTTGCGCGGAACTCCCGCAGGGCAACCGTCGCTGCCTGCCCCGCGCCGATTATCATCGTCCGCCTGCAGCTGTTGTTTGCCCGCCTGTATTGGCGCATAAATCTGTATGAAAAACGCACACCGGTTATCATTATTACAAGGAATATTCCGTTCAGCACGGGATGACTGCGCGGAATGCCGAGATGCATCAAATGCATTCCCGCATAGCCCCCGGCATCAACAATAAAACACGCAAGGATTATTTTTAAAAATTCGTCTATTGAAGCAAACTGCCAAAGGCTTGTGTAAAGCTTGAACAATGCAAAAACAATGAGTCCGAACGCCGTGTAATACGGTGCGAAACGGAGGATATTGTTTAAATATTCCGTCTCACGGACAAGCTGTTCGAAATGGAATTCAAACCTGACCCAAAGTGCCAAAAAAGAAGCAATATTAAGTATCAGCGCATCGCTTATCACAAGCAGCGCAATTCGAACAGCCTTAGTCGGAGTCATTCTCTGTACGGAGTATTTCAATGTGCTTTTAACGCGAAATTTCATTAAATTAACAGACCTTTGTTTTCTTTTTCGGCAAGACCCATACTAATCTTATTATAACTGCACAAGACATCAAAGTCAACACAGGACGGACGTAAAAAATTTATTTAATTCGATATATTATGTTCGGTTTGCCTGCTTCCGTGACCGGTCCTTATCCGCAGGTTTCATATACAGCACTCGCATTGTGCCGCAGCAGCGTATATGGGCAATTTCAAAAAAATGTCCGTATTAAGATTTTTGCAGTCCGGCAGGCGTTTTTTTTTCCCATTTTTGCGGCTTTGCGGAGAATGAGCCGAATAATTCACATTTTTTTGCCAAAAGATACAAAAAAAGTACTGTACAAATTCGCATTCTTCCTGTATAATATATCTGCACCTAAGGAAATGCCGAGTAAGAGTTGCTTTTCAGGAGAAGGTCAACGAGGGAAACGGCACGAACAAACCCGAACCCGAATTCTTTTCCCGAAAATCAACTCGTTCGACGCATTCCCAAGAAAAGAGTGTGCAGCCGCAGAAACATTGCAGCATTTTGCAGCGTATGCGGCAGCATCCGTTGAAAGGAAGGTACATTACCATGAAGGTCACGATTACAGGCAAAAACATTGAGGTTTCCGAATATCTGCGTGATTTGGCTCTTAAAAAAATCGCAAAGCTCGAACGTTATTTTCCCGAGGATACCGAGGTTCTTATCACCATGGCCGTCGAAAAAAACCGTCACATTGTTGAGGTTACCATTCCCTATCAGGGCGGCATCATTCGCGGCGAAGAATCCACCGGCGATATGTATGCCTCTATCGACAACGTTATTGCAAAGCTTGAAAAGCAGATTCACCGCCACAAAACGCGGCTTGAGAAATCTCTCCGCTATGACGACGCTTCCCCCGAATACGATGATTACGACGATGAGGACGAGGGTCCGCATATTGTCCGCGTGAAAAGGTTCAGCATGAAACCCATGAGTGTTGAAGAAGCCATGCTTCAGCTTGAACTTCTCGGACACAGCTTCTTCGTTTTCACCAACGCCGAAACCGATCGCATCAACGTCATTTATGCAAGAAAAGACGGCAACTTCGGCCTTATTGAACCCGACAGATAAGCTTTACGCCGGCTGAACACCTGCCGTGCAGCGAGGGTTCGGTTTCTGACTTGACAAAATTGAATACTGTCCGGCGGCGGAACGTTCTCTTTATACAGCGTTCCGCCGCCTTTGTTTATTTTCAAGTGATTGTGCCCCGCATTTGACCGCATATAATCATTCATAGCATTTCCATCGGAGCATTCACATCGGAGCATTTGCATCGGAGCATTTGCAGCAAAAAACGGAACGGCATCGGCCGCTTCGGCAGCCTTTGCCGTTCCATACTGACGCATCCTTATTGTTTTGTTGCTTCGGCTCGGGTTATACTTCCTGCTTTTTCAAGCTAAAACCTGCCGCATCAGTCCCTTTCAACGTCATAGTCAAGAATTTCACCGGTCAGCGCATCGATTTCAACTTCGTACTCATAACCGCCGGCCTTGAACTCAACGGTATAAACCATCCTGCCGTCCTCTCGCTCAAGCTCAACTTCAAGCTCTTCGGCTTGGCTTGCGGAAATGCCTGCACGGTTGAAAGCGATCTTCTTTGCACGCTCCGCGCCGATATAATCGCCTGCGGGTGCGGGAGTGGGCTTGGGTTCGTCGTCATCGTCATCAATCGCATCCTTGTCAAAGTCAACAACATTGCCGTTCACTGCGTCAACATCAACATCGTATTCATAGCCCTTCGCATCGAACTCAATTTCGTAAATCGCCCTGCCGTCGTCCGTATCGAGCTTAACCTTGAGGTTCTTTACCTGGCTTGCGGAAACGCCTGCACGGTTGAAAGCGATCTGCTTTGCGCGCTCCGTGCCGATATAATCGTCTTCGGGTGCGGAAGTGGGCTTGGGTTCGTCGTCATCGTCGATAACGTCCTTGTCAAAGTCAACAACATTGCCGTTCACTGCGTCAACATCAACATCGTATTCATAGCC
>FR879696.1 GCA_000435055.1 Clostridium sp. CAG:138
GGGCATATCCGATTTCGCATCCTATACCTACACCGCAGCTTCCGACGGCGCATACACCTTTGAATGGTCCTACAGCAAGGACAGCAGCGTAAACGGCGGCAATGACTGCGTCAAGCTCGACAACGTTGCATTCTCCGGCACGATTGAACCTCCCGCACCCGAGCTCAACGAGGTTGCTTTCACCATCTCCGCTGACGGCGTTCGTTTCGGCGATGTCGCAACGGTTTCCGTTGACTGCGCACCCGTGACCGCGCCTCAGATCGCACATCGCGGCAGGATTGAAATCAACTTCCCCACTGCATTCGTTGCCGGAGGTTTGGGTATTTATGCTGAACTTATACCCGGCGAACTCCTTGAGCGCATTGAAGCTGCCGGCGGCACCTACACTCTCGGAATCAATGAGCTTGAGCCCATTGAAAGCACGGGCCACGGTCGATACCCCGAAAGCATCTTTGTTGAATTCGAATGCGCAGCAGGCGTTGAAATGAGCGGCAATCTGTTCAACTATACCGCAACCGTCAGCAATACTTTCGGAAGCGAGACTTTCCCGTTTGAAGTTGAACTCACGATTTACAGCAGCAGCCTGACCTATATTGAAAACGGCGTAAACTATGAAGTTCCCGTTTCCGTGAACAACTCCGTTTTCGAAGTTGCGCCCCGCCTTGGCGATGTCAACCTTGACGGCAGCGTTACCATTGCGGACGCACTCGAAGTAATGCGTCATGCAATCGAAGTGCTTACCCTTGACGGTGCATCTCTTGAAGCAGCCGATGTGAACGGCGACGGCGTCATCGGTCTTCCCGATGCAATTCTTATTGCAAGAATCGCAATGGGTCTTTAATGTTTCT
>FR879697.1:0-38826 GCA_000435055.1 Clostridium sp. CAG:138
TGGACGGAGACGAGGACAGGCACACAAGAATATGCTCTTTTGGTATTTCATTTCCTTTGTTCCGCACATTTTCACCACCCCTCTTAACCGATATTACAGCACCAAAATGTGAAGGTTTCTACTGCGTCCAATCGGATTCGCTGTTTGGAAAAGAAATTTGCTCTGGATCATAGATCACGATTTCTGCATGGGTATGACTGCTGCGAAACCGGGAAAGCGTTTCTTCAAGTTCGTCAGGAGAAATATCTCCGACCAGATGCATGCACGGCTCATGCTGCTGTTGTTCGGACGCTTCCTCGATTCGTTTCCGATTTTCCGCCAGAAATTGATCCAGACGTTTCATCAGAAACCAGCCAAACAGAAATATCATGGCTGCTCCGACGATCAAAACAACATCTTCCACATACCCTCACCGTCCGTTCATATCCGGAAACACTTTTGCAGCGCCTTATATTCACCCAGCGCTAAAATTGTTATTTCCCCTGACAGCACCGTATCCGGTGTAATTGTAACGTCGGTTTTTCCCGAACGTTTGATGCCAAGAATGTTGATTCCAAACTTTCTGCGGATATCCAGTTCGCCAATACTTTTCCCGACCCAGCATTCCGGCACTTCCACCTCAAAAATGGCGTGCTTGTCATCGATCTCTATGTAGTCGAAAATATGATCGGAAGTATATCGAATTGCTGCCCATTTTGCTACCTGTTTTTCCGGGTAGACCACATGGTCTGCACCGTTGCGAAGCAGAAACTTCGCCTGTACATCCCTTTCGGCACGCGACACCACACACTTCGCACCCAGATCCTTCAGCAGCGAGGTGGTTTCCAGCGAGTTCTGAAAATTACCGCTGATGGTCACGATGCAGACGTCAAAATTTCCGATGCCAAGAGAGCGAAGAAACTCCGCGTTTGTACTGTCGCCAATTTGTGCGTTGGTGACATATGGCAGCACATCACTGATTCGTTCCTCGTTTGTATCGACCGCCATGACCTGATGCCCCAGCTGAGAAAGCTGTACTGCGATATGCCGTCCGAAGCGGCCTGTGCCAATCAATAGAATGTTTTTCCGGCAGCACATCATTGATTCGATCCTCGTTTGTATCGACCGCCATGATCTGATGCCCCAGTTGAGAAAGCTGTACTGCGGTATGCCGTCCGAAGCGGCCTGTGCCAATCAATAGAATGTTTTTCATGAGAAAATACTCCTTATCCAATTGTAATTTGTTCCTGCGGCAGCTTTGCTCCGGTTGCTTTTTTGCCGGAAAGTGCCGCATAAATGAGGGTAAGACCGCCGACTCTGCCCAGATACATGAGCGTGATCAGCACAATTTGCGACGGAATGCGCAGCTGCGGCGTGATACCAAGCGTCAATCCCACCGTACCGACAGCCGATGCAGTTTCATACAGGCAGGCAGACAGCGGAAGATTCTCATATACACTGATAAAGGCAGCACCGCCAAAGAACAGTGCAAGGTACATCATCAGAATTGTCGCAGCGGTCTTGACGGCGCCGCAATCGACTCTGCGTCCGAAAAATTGAGCGCTCTCACGCCGGCGGAAGGTCGCAGCAGCATTGGCAACCAAGACCGCCAGCGTCGTTGTTTTCATGCCGCCCGCCGTAGAACCCGGAGAACCGCCGATGAGCATCAAAAGGATCATCACGCCCTGCGACGCACCGGACATCGCGGACAGCGTTACTGTGTTGAAGCCCGCGGTCCTCGGTGTGATCGACTGGAACAGAGCTGCCTGAATCCGCTCTCCAAGGGGAAGGGCATCAAAGTCTACGAAGAAGAACAACAACGCCGGAAGGACGATCAGTGCGAATGTCGTGACAAGGATCACCTTGCTCTGCATCCGGTAGCGGTGAAACCGCCACTTGTTTTCGCAGACATCGTCCCATGTCAGAAATCCGATGCCGCCGATCACGATCAGCAGCATAATCGTGATATTGATTCCCGGACTGCCGGCGTAACCGGTAAGGGACGGATAGAGATTGTTTTCTGTCCCAAGAATGTCAAATCCGGCGTTGCAAAAAGCAGATATGGAATGAAACACCGCCATCCAGACGCCGCGCCATCCATAGTCCCGGCAGAACGCCGGCAGCATGGCAAGCGCCCCCAGCAGTTCAATCAGAAACGTCCCTCGCAAGATAAAGCGTGTAAGACGGACAATCCCGCCTACCTTTGGTGCTGAGATTGCATCCTTCATGGTGCTGCGCTGCATCAGAGAGATTTTTCGCCCGGACAGCATCGCAAACGACGCTGCGACAGTCACAACGCCAAGTCCTCCGATCTGGATCAGCGTCAGAATGACCGCTTGCCCAAAGGCGGACCAGTAGCTGCCCGTATCCTGCACCACAAGCCCCGTCACACACACGGCAGATGTCGCGGTAAACAGCGTTTCATTGAATGGCGTTACACACCCGGCTGTTGTGGAGATCGGCAGCATCAGCAGCAACGCTCCGAGCAGAATGACCCCGGCAAAGCCAAGTATGATTATTTGAAAAGACGAAAGACGACGTTTTCGACGAATGTTCTCTTCCGGCATAAAGGCATCTCCTTATTTCTGTTATTGTTATATTATACGGTCGGAGACTTTAAGGTTGGATAAGGGACATTTGCAGCGCATTAAGATTGAATAAAGATTGGGAGATTGCTTGTGCAATGCTTTTCTCCTGCCATGCGAAGTGCTATGAACATTCGGTTACAAGCAAATAAACTCGTATAACAAGCAGCAACCTCTTGCATGTGTCAGGTGACTGTATGAATACAATGCCCTGCACCGATTCCTATTCCTGTCCGTGTATCTCCTTTTCCCGCCGCTTTTGATAATCCTCCAGGTATCGATCCAGATAAACCTTGTTGACGGTGGCCAGGATCGTGTTGCGAAGAAGATCCTTTGCATCGGACTGCGTCTTACCGATTCCATCTCTCGCCGGGGCTATACCGAACGCTGCACCGAGCATATTCTCAAATTCATCACAGAAATAGTCATAGGCGGTCTGAAGGGGATAGTTATCCTCCTGTATGCCGAACATCAATCGAAGCCCTTCAAGCCGGACAACGGGCTTGACTACGGCAATGAACATGAGTCGTGCGAGGTGTTCCGCTGTGTATGCCTTCTTTATCGGGGATGGGATCAGACCCTGTTTCACATAATTGCTCACCATGGAGCTTGTCAACTCCGATTCCCCCAACGGCGCAAGGTGAGCGTTGACATAGCGCACCACCTGCTCCAGATAAAGCCCGACGTTCGGGATCTGCTCATAACGCGGCAAGCGGAAACCCTCAATATTCTCTATCATGCTGCTCACTTCCTTTTCCATGCAAATATTATACACGTCTCTCGTTAAACTTTCAACTGTTTTGTATAAGCTTTTTGCAGGTTTTTCGAAAGCTGTTTACGGAATAATAAAAACCTGATAAAATACCTGTGTCGATTTGCAAAATCGGGTGAAATGCTTCTTATTATTAAGAGGACGTACAATGAATCGGTTTCGTATTGTCGCAGACTCAAGCTGCGGCCTTCTCACGCCGGACGGAGCATACTTCGTCAGTGTTCCGCTTACCATACGCACAGACACGGAGGAATTCCGCGATGACGCTTTTCTCGATGTGAACGAGATGGTCACTGTACTGCGCGGCACCGGGGGGCGCTCTTACAGTGCATGTCCGAATATCGCCGATTGGGAAGATGCCTTCGGTGAGCGTGGCGATGTAATCGCCTTCATCATCACCGGCAGCCTTTCCGGCAGCTACAGCATGGCGTGTGCTGCAAAGAAGCATTGTGAGGAGCTTGATTCCTCACGCCGCATCTGCGTGGTGGATAAAGAGACTGTTCATTGTTTAGGAGCAAGCTTCATTTTCTGCCAATGCACTTCCTCTCAGGAAGAAGACGTACTCAGCATTGATTTGAACCTCCGGGGCGACCTCGATTGAACCGTTCGAATCATTGGTTCTTCCGATGCCATCTTTCGAAAAACGGAGCTGCTGCAAACATCACTTGATTTTGCAGCAGCTCCTTTGAGCTTGTCAGTATTTGATTGTTTCGATTCCGCACCGTGCTCGCACCGCTAAAGACATTGATTCTACTGACTTCTGCAATGTTTTCTTATCCGATGCTGCCGTTTGCGGAACGCTGTTTTTTAATTTGCATCACAGCTTATCCGAGCAGTTCAATGCCGAGTGCGTGACGCAGTATCCTGACAGCATCATTCACCGTTACCTCACCGTTGAAATCGACATCGGCAAGGCGGCACTGATTCTCAGTGAGTTCAATAATGCCCATCGCTTTACGAAGTGCCATAAGAGCATCAATGCCACTGATGCAGCCGTCCATATCGACATCTCCGAGCAAATGGTAGACGGTAGAAACTGTCATATCGTTCATAACGGGTTCTCCGTCGTAATCCCATCCGCAGAAGACATAACCCTGATGTTCAGGTGCAACGGGGAATTCGCCCGAATCGATAACATCTCCCCTGCCCACAGTCAGCGTGCCGATAACCGCATTGTTGTTGAGGCTGTCAACGAAAGTCACTGTGTAAGCAGTCATGGACCAGCGTGCGTTCAGTGTGATATTGCCGTCAACAAGATAAACAGTTTCATCAGTATACCTTGTGCCGTTCTCATCAAACCAACCTATGAAGTCAAATCCTTCACGGGTGGGAACAGGCAATGTACCAACGGGTTGACCGTAAGTTACTGTGATTTCCGCAGGACTGACTTCGCCGCCGCGTGCGTCGAAGGTGATGGTATAGTCGTTAATCGTCCACGTTGCTGTATATACAACGTTTTCGGTAACAAATTCCGCAACCTCGGGTGTCCACCCCGCAAATGAATAGCCTGCACGCATGGGAGTTCCGTTGAAGTTCGGAGTATGCGAACCCTCCTGAGCAAAGTACTGCTGATCTGCAAAGATAACTTCGCCATCTACACCATCGGTGTACCTTACAGAATAACTCGGAGTTGAGTTAACAGCAAGGCCGTTGATGTCGATACCGCTGCCGAGAATGTCCACAAAATGAGTCTCTCCGGTGTCCGTCATTGAGTAGATGTTGTTTGAAGCATCCGTTATGTAGAAGAGATCGGTTGTTGCATCATAAGCCATTTCGGTTGCACCCGCATAGACATTAACGCCAACGCCCGTCATAACGACTGTCCTGTCCGTAAGATACTTGTCGGAGTACCTAATAAGCTTTGGAACAGAGGTTGCCCAATCATTGCCCATTGCGTAAACAGCACCGTCCTTCACTGCAACACCGACCATTGTGCAGTAATCGGAATCCATAATGTAACCGGACATGTAATTTGTTCCGCCCGCCTGCAAAGTTGCAGTATTGTATTGGAACATATAGAATCCGCCGACCGCATAAAGAAGTTCGTTATCCGGATCGTATGCAATATCGTTGATGCCCGTCCATGCTTCGAGACCGCCTAAGCTCACGCTTTGGCGGGTCAGTATGTCGTATCGGTAGAGTTGATAAGAAGATCCGCTTTCAACGACATAGAACAGGAAGTTATCGCCGTATGCAAGACCCTTAATCATCGAACCGCCGCTGAATTCAGCGATGGTTATCGCCGTCTGTGCGGGCAGAGCGGGATTGAATGCGATCAAAGCATCTCTGTTTGCTGAAACAGTGTATGCAACGGAGGAAGCCCCGGGCTGTTCAACTATTTCAACCGTGCATTGTGCAGATACACCTGTTTGGTTGCTTGTGACCGTTATTACAGTGCTGCCGACTGCAGCACCGGTTACAAGACCGTTTTCGTCAACGACTGCAATACTTTCATCAGCCGACGTCCAAGTTACGCTCGTATCTGCCGCGTTTGAAGGACGTACCCTCGCTTCAAGCTGTGCAGTTCCGCCTACATAAGTGCGAGCAGAAGTCTTGTTAAGCAATATGCCGTTAACGGTGCTCTGCGGCAACTCACTCTCATCCGGAATGAAGGCCATAAGTCCTAAGAATGCTTCACCGTACTTAATGGATGAACCTTCGCGTGTGTAGAGGCTGATTCCTCCGAGATTTACCGAATACGGTTCCTCGCCAAGCTGAATCATTACAACGCCGCTTGCATACTTAAGCCCCTGTGTGCTGTATGTTGCATTGAGATACAGTCTGTTCGTACCATAGTCATACGCCATCTGAGAATTGTACTGCATGTTGCCGTAGTAGTTGTTGCCCGTGAAGACACCGGCGCCTGCAATCGTCATGAACTCCTCATACTCGCCCGTCACCTTATCCACCGTATATATAACGGTCTGTGAAGAGTCGTTTGAAGGAGATCCTGCTGCATAGAGCTGTCCCTGCGCATCACATGCAAGAGCATATACAGGTCTGTTAAAATCGAGCTGTGCAATAACGTTTACACTGCCGGTATTCAGGTCAACCGTCACAAGCGACGCAGGGCACTGAACTGCCTGATCGGTGCTGTACTCGTAGGTATGGTGAAGCGTAAGGCCGTACAATGTACCTGCTGCATAATCCATTGCAAGTGCGGTAATCTGATCATTGTAAGTATCAATGTTCGCCGTACCTATTGTCGTGTAAGCCGAGAGGTCGTTTTCATCAATCCTGAGGAAAGCTCCCTTATCATTGAAGGCATAGTAGTAACCGTCATAGTAAACGCCCGAACGCAGCGAGTAGACGCTTATCATGCTCTTGTCAACAAGCATGTGCCTAAGGTCATAATCATTGCCGTGAATCCAGAAATCATAGTAGCTTGTTCCTCCCTGGTCGAGGTTAAGGAAGGCCTTAAACTCGCCGGCTGCTTCAAGAACCGTAATCTCTATGGAGTCAGTGTACAATGTGTCATCGTTTTTGTTTCTCGTCGTAACCGTAACGGTTGCCGTACCAATGCCCATGAATGTCAGTTTGCCGAATCTATCGACGACGACAACTTCTTCGTCGGAAGATACCCACGTTTTAACCTGGTTGGTAGGCCTGAGAGGTTCCGTCACAACGTTGAGTTGGAGCGTCCCTCCGGCAAGACCTACAGCCGACTCACCGTTGGTTATCGTAATGCTTTCAACGGGGATGATCTGCGTTTCAGGTTCATTGTCGGGAATGGTGAAAATAACCGTTTGCTCTACACCGGCCTTTGTTGACACATCGCCCATGTCAATAATGGTTGCGGTCGTCCTGTCGGGCTCCCATTCGTCCGGACCGAGTGTGACAAGGTAGAGGGGTGAAAGTCCCTTGTTCATGCACGGGTTCCAATAGATGTTGCCGGTGTTGTAGTCATAAGTCATGCCTGCATAGAACCAGCTGTCACCCGAAGCACTGCCGAGACGAGTTGTTGACAAAGTATCGGCATCAACAGAGTAAAGAGTTGAACTCATGTCTGCAATGACGATCATTCCTTCTGCCGTGACGCACATTGCCGTTGCAATGGCGGGTCCGCCAATATCGCCGGAGAAAGTTCCGAGCGGGTCAATCGACCCCGTTTCAAGATCCACAATGCACAAACCGCCGTTTGTAAGATCAACGCCGTACATACGACCGGTGTTGTAATCAAAGCCGATGTTTCCAACTTCAATACCGATGGTGTATCCGATTTCTTCCGGTTCGCCGATCACAGTTTCAGCGGGAACCGCACCCTTTGTAACAGGACTGCGATAAAGCACCGAAGCACCGCCGAAAGTTCCGTCCGGAGCGGTACGTGCCTGCACCATTACAGTGTAAACATATCCGTTGTAATATGCACCGCCCTGCCAGAGCGCATTGGCAGTGATATTTTCTCCTGATGTCGGATCGTAATATGTTACCATGGGTTTTCCGAGTGATGTTATTGCAGTGGGTGTTTTGTCAGCATATGTGAACCATGTGAATCGGTTGCCGATGTTTGAAAAATCTTCAACAACAAATCCGTAGAGGGCATCCTCCGCTTTCACGACTTTGATCTTGCACTCCGAACTGTAATCCACCCAAGTGGGTACCGTTGTGCCGGTTTCATTATCCCAATGATAGGGATCCCATACCTGACCCGTGGCGGTGATAACTGCGTCTCCTTCCGAAACTGCCGTTACAAAGCCATTGGCATCAACAACGGCAATGTTCTCATTTGATGTTGACCACATGACGCCGTTTGCTTGTGCATTCCACGGCTGCCACGCGACTTTAATCTGACGAGTCTGATTTTGAACCATTGTTGTGGAATACGGCTCAAGTGAGAACCCGGTCGCATTGATTCCCATTTGGAAGAGATCGGATTCAATGCTGTTTGGGATGAACAAACATGTTTGACCGCCGGGGCCATAGGTTCCGACTTCGGTGCATGCAGCAGTTTCGAGGTTGACGGTATACGTTACGTTAATATTTACATATACGGCACCCTGAGGAACCTGACTGTGTGCAAACCAGTACATTGTATCCGTGTTGTGGTCGTAGCCCATTGACTGAATAACGTTTGCTCCGCCAAAACCCGGATAATTTACAAAATCTGTTTCCCCAATGAGTACGGTTTCCGCACCGTTGCCGGCTGTATTGAGTTCCAATGCATACAGACAGCCGTTTGTACCGATACCGTAGATGCTGCCTTCGGTCGTTATTCCGAGACAGAGAATATCCGATGAACCGTTTTCGCCCGTGATCGGCCCAATCTCGTCAACAAAGACCTGGTTGTTCCACTTGGAAGTCCAAATCTTGTACAATGCATTGTAGCCATCGTCCTTTCCGTCGTTATTGTTATCTCCCTTGTATGCCCAACCGACGGCAAGAAGGAAGTCGGTTCCGGAAGCGGAATTCCACGGATCAAGCAGAGCTGTTCTTGTATCGGAGTAATCCATTGCCATATCGTAAAGAACCCATACGCCGTTTTCGCCGACTTTGCCGCTTTGAGCAACAAGAGTCTTTGTTTTCCAATAGGTTCCCGACGGAGTCACCAGCTCCAGTGACCCGGTCCCCGCATTCTGCGCGATAAGATAGCCGTTAACATATTCGGCTGAATAATACCTGTTCGCAGAATCGAATGTTTCGTTTCTCGCATCGGAGAGGTCAGTTTTATTCGCACTGAACCAACCGCCTTCAACCGCTGCCGCATCGTAAGTCTCACATCCGTAAATGCGGCTGCTGTCCAACGCAGCGGGACCTGTGTCGCCGCCGGTATGATCGCCGAGGTTAAGGAATGCATCGATAACAGTTTCGTTGCAGGCGTAATCAGCAACAACAACGGTAAATTCATTGCCGAAGCCGGTAATGTCAAACCTTCCGCTGAAAACTTCTCCCGGAGTGTTTTCAACCTCGAACTTGCCCATGATCGTGCCGTTGCTGCTTTCAAAAAGAACTGCCGCAATGTAGCGATTTTCAAGCAGCTCAAGGTTAAGATAGGTGCGTCCGTTTTCTTCGTCGAAAGAAACTGCGGACTGCAGATCCGCGCCATTCAGTATTTGCGGTGCGGCGGAGTCGAGAGTCACATCAAATACGATGCTGTCGTCAACAAAATCGTCGCCGTCATCGAGGTAGGCTTCCATTTTGTATGTTACAACAGTTCCGTCGGGAAGCTCGTTGCCGTCCAAGTCTTTCCCGTCCCAAACGTCACCTTCTCCTGCAAGCAGGTAGCCGGGAATAATCTGTCCGTAAGCAGCGTTATAGTAACTCTTTGTCTGGTATTCTCCGCTGATGTCAAAGTAAACATCGCCCGTATTCCTGTCGGTCACGGTAATCCGGAGAGTGCGCGCATTTCTTAACATACCGTAATCAATTTCAGCGAGGGGATTGCTGTAGGAAAATGCATTATATGCATCTCCTGCTCTGCCGGTTCTGATGTACGGGTTTGTGCCGAGCTGTGCGTTGTTGGTGAATATCCTGACGGGATAGAGACTGTATTCCGATTCTTTTTCGCTGTCGAAAATGTCCGCCGCGGACCAATCGCCGTAGAAACCGACAATGGGCATTACCAGCGAAACGGGTTGTTCAGCTTCCGAACCTGCAACAGGAACGGCATAGACAAAGCCTTCAACGAATATTCCGTTGGGGAATCTGTTCATGTATTCTTTGTCGGCATCAGTCAAACTGATTTCCGCATTAACTGTTACCCTGCCGTTTGCCGGAACGTTAACGGTATTTCCTCCTTCAAACGTTACACGGGTCGTAAGACCGTAAGGTGCAGCGGCAATAAACCTATCTCCGTAAATGCTTTCAGTCAGAAGAGAACTGTCAAGCGTATAGGTCAAAGCTTCGTCCGTGAGGTTGTTGATTTCGAAACTGAAATTGAAAATGCCGTCTTTACTGTCATTATCTCCTATTTCAGCCTTCGGTCTTCCCTCTGAAGAAGAAGTGCCGGTAAGGTATGCCTTTGTTGTGGTTGCCTTAACCAAATCGGCAAGGCCGCTGCCCTGTGCACGAGGTGAATACTCAAGTGTGTCGGTTGCAAACAGGGGATTTGCGGTGCTCATAAGCAGAGCCGCAGCAACTCGCCTTTGTTCAGCCCCGGAAAGTTCAGGATAGTTTTCATCCAAATACTGGATAAGAACAGCCATTGCACCTGCAATCTGCGGTGATGCCATCGACGTTCCGCTCATGTTTCCGTAATAAGAACCCGATATTGCAGGATCGACCGTCGAATAAATACTTCCGCCGACACCTGAAATTTCAGGCTTAAGCTTCAAATCCGGGGTTACTCCCCAGGAAGAGAAGCTGCTTATCGTTCTGTCGATATGGAAAAGCTGTGTGTCCGCATTGCAAACTCTGAACACAGCATTGCCTGATTCTGCTTAGGTAAGCAAAGCCTGACCTGCCGCTTTCGTTACGCTGACAGCAGGGATATTGCCCGCACCGTCATTTATCTGCATGTTTACAATGCCCACGGTGTTGTTGTAAACGACACATGCAATTGCACCGTTAGCCTGAGCTATGCTCTGCTTTTCAGGGAAAGAATTGCCTCCTCGTGAAACAACGGCGACCTTACCGTTTACGTCAATGCCTGCATAATCTGCCTCAGTGCCGTAACCGGGAACCATAACATATTCAAGTTCACGGTTTCTGAAATTTGCAATGAAGCTTGTTGCAGAGGTTGCTGCTGTATCCTGATAGCCGAAATCCGCCCCGCCGACAGTGATGTACAGCTGTTCGTAACCGTCGTTATCAACGGAAGCAACGGAGATGGCAGCACTGTACGTTGACGGAGTACCGACGAGACCGGTATCGGGGTTCGGAAGAAGAGACATGTTCATGCCCCACCTGTTGCCGTATGCATTGTTTGTATCGTTGCCGGCAGCGATAATAATCTGAATGTCGGATTCGAG
The DNA here is from genome assembly GCA_000435055.1 of Clostridium sp. CAG:138. GTDB lineage: Bacteria > Bacillota > Clostridia > Christensenellales > CAG-138 > PeH17. The sequence goes on from FR879697.1 coordinate 11,244, forward strand.
GAATTTGTTCATCGTTTCCATCATGGTGGGAACATCGGTAAAGCCTGCTGCAGCACCGAGTGAAAGGTTTACGGTATCGACTTCAAGCCTTACGCAGTCCTCCATTGCGGCAAGTATTGTTGCCCAACCTGCACCGCCGCCGGACTGGAAAACCTGCATAACGACAAGCTGTGCGTCCGGAGCAACACCGACAGCCTTACTTCCTTCGATCTTGTTTGCCGCAGCAATACCTGCAACATGCGTTCCGTGATCCGAACCTGCATATGTGTTCGATACGTCAAAATCAGCTGTGGCATAATTGAAGATGAACGGAAGCTTCGTGTTGTAATACGAGCGATTAAGCTTCGGGGTGCTTTTGCCCGCATTAAGTGTATACCAAATATCATCGACGCTCTGTCTTGTGATAGGGTCATCAAGCTTGTCATCGGGCAATGCGGCGAAATTCGGGTGTGTAACAAGGATTCCTGTGTCAAGAATCGCTATTCTCATGCCCTTTCCGCCGTAGCCGGAATTGTTGAGTATGTCCGAACCGATCATCGTTGAAGAGTTGTTTGTAAGCGGTGCAAGATCATAATCCGTTTCCGGCAAAGCAAAAGTCGGTGCAACATAAACGCTTTCAACACCGTTGAGTGCCTCAAGCATTTTCCTGTTGCCGTATGCGGTCGTGACGGAAAAGCCTGTCATTGCAACCGTATAATCAAAACCAAACTCGTGCTTTGATTTGCCGAGAGCCTCGGCTGCCTGCTTTTTCGCAGAATCAATCGCCTTGATTTGTTTCGACTCCTGAGACTTGACTGCCTCTGTTCTTTCGGAAATTTCCTTTACAGAGTAGTTTCCGAGCAATGAGGCGGACTTCAAAACAACTATGAATGTCACCTCGTCGCCGGATCTCAACGATGCGGCGGCATCGTTTTCGGAGAAGGGGGTGCTTGAAAGCTCGAACCTGTCGGTATTCAGCTTTCCATGATGTGTGTTCGCAGTCGAACCCTTGCCTTCACGTCCGGTCGCAAAGCCGCTTTTACTTTCGCGTGCCGTGAGGGAAAGAGGCCCGTCGGCTGTGCCTGCTATGCTGCTGCTTGTTTTCGCGATCAAATTCATCGGAAAACAGCTGACGAGCATAACGAGAGTCAGCAATAGTGCCAAAACTCTTTTCTTCATTAGTGTACCTCCTTGTGATTAATACCGATGTTCTTTCGGGCAATCCAACCGAAAGAATCCGTCATCAAGCATATATTAACATAGTATACCTTTTGTGTCAACAGTTTCGATGTGGGTATACTGATTATTCTCGGCGCCGATGATTGGCTGCACACGGCCTGCAAAAACATTTACAGCCGTTATAGGCAGCAGAGGGAGAAATACGCAGCTTTACGGCAGGAGCAGAGCGTGAGTTGTCAGAGCAATATTCTGTCAACATGACATAATTCACTGTCCGCACCTTCCGTCCCCAAGGTGAGACGGATGAAACGGCACGGCGAAATATCGGAAGACGATTCCGAACCGGCAGGACTTATGAACTCTGCACAACGGCATCCTGCCCGCAGTGCAGACGCATAAAGCCGACGCTCGAGGCGTCGCGAATACCGTTCAGAACAATGGACGTGTCTGAGCATGCGGATTCAACAACAAGGAAGATCCGATCACCACGGCTGCAGAGAACAAGCCGGTCGTGACGACGCTGCGGGATACAAAATGATGACTTTCCTCCGGAGAATTTTTTGTTTCAGCGAAACAACTGTCCCTTGTGACAGTGACAAGAGTCGGAATATGCATTATAATGGTATCATAAGATGCTCGGTACGTCTTTCAATCGTTAAGCGATCGGAAGTTGCTATTGCAAATTAGGAGTAAAAAATAAAAATAATACATGCAAACTTGCAAGACCGCTCGTCGTCACCGTAGTGGCTGCGGTCATCGCAGGCACTCTCGGCATCATGACATCGGCAGCGGGCTGTACGATTGCCCGGTATGTCGGCGTCAAGTACTCTCTTCCGAGTGTCACGGCAGAGAACGACTACGGTTCGCTGGGCAACCCCTATAGCTTCAGCGACCCCCCGATGGTGCTGTTCAACGGAGAAACCATCACGGAACACTCCGACATATACCCCGGCAGTACCGTGGAGAATATAAAAACCGGCAGCAGCCTGACGGTATGCCGGAAAACAGCGGACGGCGGCAGGATGTCCGCGAAATATGGCAGAACGAGCGAGAAAGCCATCTGCGCGCTTCTCAAGTCCCTTTGCCCGATTCTGCCGAGAAGGAGTCACAATGAGTGAAAAACCGAACCCCCCGAAGAAAGATATTTATTCTTATCTGACGTTGCTGCTCTGCTTCACCTTGTTTGCGGCAGGCGTCTGCGGCATCGTCTCGAGCAGAACCGCAAGCCATGAGTACAAGAACTCCGACGACGTGCGGGAGGTCAGCGCAGTCGTTCAGGATTACGAGCCAATCGCGATAAAGGACTCCGACGGCAACACAACCGATTGGAAGTACGAGGCCAAGCTGTCATTTGACGTCGAAGGAAAGACCTACACCGGAAAGGATACTTTCTACAGAGATATAAGCTCCGGGGAAAAGGTCACGGTCGAGGTCTATCGAACCGGAAAAGGCGAGTATAAGCTCACTCCGGAAGGCAATCCTGCGGATTTCCTTCTGTACTGTATGGCTGTTGTGATCGGCGGTTTTCTGACTGTGGCGATGACACACAGCGTTGTGGCACCGAACAAAAAAGAAGAAGCCGGGGAAAAAAGCGGTAATAACAAGAACAAGAGGTAGTTATGAGTCTGTCAGATGCATTCTGGATAGCGGCGGCCTTTGCCGTGATCTGTGCGTATTATATCGGCGAAAAGATCATTGATATCGATTTCTCGTGCTTTCTTGCAAAAAACAGGAAAAAGGCGAAGTATGAAAGACTTCTCACAAAGCGTGAAACGCCGCTTGCAAATATGGGACTGCGCCGCAATATCCGAAACGCATATGAAAAGGTTTTGTGCCCCCTTGCCAAAGCGGATAAAAGCCTGCTGCCGATCAGAATGGATAAAACCTTCCGCAGAAGCATCGAGCTCCAGATCGACAGTCTCGCAAGGCACAGCCTTTACCGTGACATCCGCGTGGCTGACCTCAGTCCGGGACAGAAAATCGGGTTCCGTACATGGGAGGACGACGGCAGGGAATGGCGTGAAGCCGAGCTTGAGTGCTGCGCACTTGAGCGCCTGATCTCCGCGAAGAACTCTGAGGTCGAGCACGAGATCTACCGAAAGCACGCCTGTCTGCGAGTCCTTCAGTCGCGGCATGTTCAGACGGTTGACTGCGGTAACGGCAAAAAAACCTTCTATGCCGGAAAAGCCAAGGTGATCTGCCCGTCATGCGGTGCCGAGGTCACGCTCAGCAGTCAGCAGGTAGTCTGCGAATACTGCGGCGCAAGGATTCAAACGGATTTTTACGACTGGCAGACCGAGGTTTTTGAGATCTACGAGCATATCGGGAACAATCTCAGAAAGTTTCTGCTGCTGCTCGGGTGCATGACGGTACTGTTTCTCTCCGAATTTCTCTGCCTCTACCTGATAAAGGATACCGAGATATCCCTGGCGGCAGGTGTGGGCACGGCGATTCTGGTGCTCGCGGCGCTGACGGCTCTGGCGTTTGCCCGGAAGCTGAGGCACGATAAGCTGGCGAAGCGGATTGAGCTTTATTCGGAAAACTACCTCCGATCCTGCATAACCGAGGCTCTTTACAAGGACGCCGGCAGCGATGAGCTGCTTGACTACAGCGTAGGTACGATCATTCTGAAAAAAGTCGTCAACACGGAGGACACAACCACGATAACCGCCGATGTCTGCGTAAGCGAAACGTATCTCCCTGAAAACAAAAAACCGTACACGAAGAAAACCGGAAGAACACTCACTCTGCAAAGAGCAAGACACCCCGATAAAAGAAAGACGGACGGAAAGCTTTTCATCGAAAAGGACTGCCCGTCCTGCGGAGCCAATTTCATTCCTGACGAAAAACACTGCTGTTCGTTCTGCGGATACAGTCTCGATGCGGATAACGCCAAATGGGCCGTGCTGACGGCCGACAAAAAACAAGGAGGATCCTTATAATGGGATTATTTGACAAAAAATACTGTGACGTCTGCGGTGCCAAGATCGGTTTTCTCGGGAATCGCAAGCTCGAGGACGGCAACCTCTGCAAGGACTGCGCAGGAAAGCTCTCCCCGTTTTTCAGCGATCGCAGGAATTCAACAGTCGCTGAGATAAAGGAGCAGCTCGCCTACCGCGAAGATAACAAGCGGCGGCTCGATGATTTCTTGCCGACTGTCACCTTTGACGGAAGCAAGAAAGTTTATATTGACCCGATAAGGGAGCGTTTCATCGTCACGAGGCTTTCAAACTGGCGCAGCGGCAACCCGGATCTTATCAGCTTCTCACAGGTAAGGAATGTTGAAACGGACATCAAGGAAAACAAGGAGGAGATCTTCTGTAAGGATTCCGAGGGCAACGAGACGAGCTACCATCCGCGCCGTTACGAGTGCGATTATGAATTCAACATTACAATCCATGTTGATTCCCCGTGGTTTGACGAGATTGAACTTGAACTGAGTGACGGAAACCGTCCTGAAAGCCGCTTCACCGACCTCTACCGCGAATACGAGCAGAAAATGCGCGAGCTTGCGGATATACTGATGCGCCGCAGCAATCGTTATCGTGTCTTTGACGGCGACGGAATGATGAACCGGATCCGCGCTGAATATGACCGTCCCGTCTCCGCACCCGCTCCCCAACCGGGCGGCGGGGAATGGGTTTGTCCCTCCTGCGGTTCAAAGACCATCGGGGCTAAATTCTGTGACAACTGCGGTGCTTTGAAGACCGTGCCTGTTGAGGCTGATGCGGCTCGGACTTCTGTCAATGAGACATGGGTCTGCCATTCCTGCGGTTCTGAGGGTCAGTCGAAAAATTTCTGCGAGAACTGCGGATGCGCGAGGCCGGCTCCTAAAACGGTGCGCTGCGTGTCCTGCGGCTACACCCCGGAGAATCAGGCAAAGCCGCCGAAGTTCTGCCCCGAGTGCGGCAAACCGCTGTCCTGACGCCATGAAATGCCGAAGATTATTGAGGGCGGTGATAATAATGTCTGCTGTTTTTACGGTATCCGCGCTGTTCGGCTGTGGAGGGAGCAGGAAATACACGGTCGATGATATCATTGCTTTCCACACCTCCTGCTACGGCATGGAAAGCAATCCGGTGTATGCTTTCGCGCTGCGAAAGCAGGATGAAAACTGGCTCTTCTCCGCAAGCTGCAGGGTCAAGAGCCGGGATGACTGTTACACATCCTTCAGTTCCTTCCCGATACCGACCGAGGAAGCGGAGAAATTCCTTGAGATCATCCGCGAGGAAGACGAGATCAGGCGGCTGCGGAAATACCGCAATCCGATACGCTTCTTCCACATAGCCGACGAGCCGATGCGCAGCTCCGGAATGACTTTCACCGACGGAAACAGCATTGAAAAAGAGACCAAGCTTTGCGACAGGGCTATTGACTGCCTGCGCGACCTCGCCGACAGACACTATGAAGCCGCTGAAAAAGCCGAGCTGATAGCGATAAAGAATAAGCTTACCTCGGTATTTATCCGTCTGAAGGATACCGAACCGTGGCGCTCGCATTCCTTCACTCTGAAAAAAGACGGCGACCACTGGTACTTTTCATTTGAATGCTCGTTCGGAGAGGACAGCTTGCCTGTAAAGGTGGAAAATGTCCGGCTTTCAGACGAGGAGACAGACGATGTGATCAGAATCATTGCGAAATATGACCTGATTTCCAAGGCGAGCGGATATGCCGAGCCGCCGGAAGATGTCGATGGTATTACCGATCGGAGTGTGTATTTCACGGATTTCAGCCTTGCCGGCGGGAGAAGGATCAACTCATCCCTCCCCGTGCCGGATGAGCTCACCGGCTGCCTTTACGGGCTTGCCGGGGCGAAGCTCCTGACTGAGGTCAATATCAGCCGTAGCTGCATGGATCATTCCTCATCATACTCGTTCAGTCTCGAAAAAACGGAAGACAACTGGTTTCTGTCCTTCGACTGTGCGGCAGATTGCGTAGGATATCATACGAATGCGGAAAAGATTCCTGTCGATACCGAAGAAGCAGAGGAAATACTCCGAACAGTCAGGGAAAGGCGTCTTATAAGCGAGGTTCTGTCATATGAAGCGCCGTCGGAAAGCGACGTATATGTTCTTGACGAAACCACATACAACACATCGTTTGCTTTTTCGGACGGCAGCTCAGTACACGCCCCGATAAGCGCGGGCAGAGAGTTGACCGACGCATTCTATTCTCTTGCGGGCAGAAAAATCAAAAAATAAGTCGGTTCTTTCGGGAAATGAAAATGAGAACTGTAATGGCTGACAAGTGTACGATTTGCTGGGCGGAAATTAATATGTTCCAAACCCGGAAGCTTTAAGACGGAAACCGCATCTGCCCTTCACCTGCTTCTCCGGCTCGACGCCTGACAACAACTATACGCCGAGCCAGCCATATACGCTCGTCATCGGGTCGAACCACGTTTCAAACGAGGAGCCCGGCTGCATGAAGCTCTTCATCCCCTGCGGCGGAGCGTATTCCCCGCACCCGATAAAGCTGCGTCAGCGTGGTTCCGACGGCAAGCGGTTCCTGTGGGAGCCAGTACCTGCTGACCGGCGTCCGCACACCGAAATCCGAGACCCCCGGGCATAACCCGCCTTCGGGATCAACGATAAAACGACCAACAGAGAGGAGAAATTACAATGAACATTATCGGAAAATGGAAAGTCAAGGAGCTGCTCTTCCCCACCCCCAACGGCATGGCGTCCTACACGCCGGAAAATCTGCCGGTGGGAGATCACGCTGACGAAATCATCATGATGCTCATGAGCATAACCCAATTTACCGAGGACGGCCTCATGAAAACGCTGATGCGCGTACCCGAGGACAAAATCGAGCTCGCAAAGTCGCAGGGCGCCGTGATCGACGAGGACGGTTTCGCCGCAATCGAGCAGACCACCTGGAAAGAGAAGGACGGTAAGTTTTACTACGATACCAAAGTCAAAGGCGAGGTCCTCGGAGAGACGGTCGACCCGTTCGCCGAAATACCTGTGGATGAGAACGGCTGTCTGACCATCGCGTATGGTACGATGATCCTCGAGCGCGTCGGAGATCGATGCGCCCCGGAGGAGTGATCCTCATGTCTGTACCGATAACTCCCGAGGACTGCGGAAAACTTCGGGAAAGCCGTACGCAGCCTGTGCGTCCGTATGACGGTGACGACATGATCAATGTACCGATAGATCAAAGCGTACTGTACGGCGTATGGAAGAACGACGACATCAAAGCCGTGATCGAGGTTTCAGGTGATAAACCGCATATGATCGTCACCGAAAACGGAAAACTCATTTTTGAGGGAGACGTAAGACTGCAGAAGTTCGGAGATCTCCGCTTCACCGACGGGAAAGACGGCGATGGAAATGAATCCCACGCGCCATACGCAGCTCTTACGTTCAGTCGCAACGAGAATGTCTACAAGTACCGCCCTCTCTTTGAAGGCACGGTGATCACATTCACAAAGCAAGCGGAATAAAAACCAAGGAGGTGCTGCTGCAAAATCAAGTCATATTTGCAGCAGCACTTTTCTTTTTTAAGGAGGGCAATCCGGGGGGTGCCGAACATCAGCATTTTCCGGTTCAAGCGAAGCGGACTCATGCAGAAAGCGTGATTTTTGAATACGTCAAACAGACCTGCTCGGGCAGCCCGCTTTATATCTGTTTTGTGCAAATTAATTATGTGAAAGCAACAAACCGGGCAACCCTTCTTGAGCTGCCCGGTTTTGTTTTCGGGGCTGATGCAGCAGCCCCTTTGTTCTTCCTTAATACAGTCCTCTGCCGGTCCTCGTCCCTTAAGCAGGAACGGGAGATGCCTTTGTCCGTCTCAGCCGCTTGGCGGCACCGCAATGAGCAGAAGCGGAAATTCTTTCCGAACTATGGTGTTTCTCACCCGGCAGGATAATCTGAGGCTTACCCCTTGTCGGAAGCAAGAACCTGGTCGATGAGCTTTTGCAGCGTTTCCGCCTGCTTCTTTTCCGTAACGGCACCCATAATGGGCTCACCGACGATATTGCCGCTGCGGTCTACCACATAAGTGGTGGGGTAAGCGAAGATGTTCGCGGTGAATTTTCCGGCTTCACTGTCAGAGTCGAAGTACACGTTCCGGTATGTTGCTCCCTTCTTGGACAGTACATCTTTTGCTTCGGAAATTGCCGCTTCGTCTCCGCCCAATGTGAAGGAGTTGATGCCGATGAGTGCACCGCCCTTATTTGCAAGTTCTTTGTTCAATGCGTCAAGCTCGGCAATTTCCCCGACGCACGGCCCGCAGGTGGTAAACCAGAAATTCACCACCGTGACAGCATTGCGGGAAAACAATTCATCGCTGGTCACATCATTTCCTTCTAAGTCTTTTCCGACAAAGGACGGGAATTTTTTTGTACCGATGTTCCCCTCCGCAGGGATGCTTGTGGTGCTCTCAGAAGGTGTTTTTTTCGCAATCTCCGGGAATTTTTCCTCTAACTTTGTCAGTTCGTTTTCAATTTCTCGAATTTTTTCCGCCTCAGCCTTAAGCAGTTTCAGCTCATCTGCAGTAAACTGTTCTTTGGCGGATTCAATCGTTTTAAGCAAAAAATCTCCGTAATTTTTGCCGTCTTCAATCATCGCCATGCCTTTATCCGCTGCCATAAACACCTTATCCCAAAGCTGAGTGTTTTTCGACAGTATCGCGTTTTCCTGAGCCATGAGGTCTTTATGCATTGCAGAAGCCTCTTCCGCATTCTTGGGACCCTTTTTTGATCCGCAGGCCATCAGAGACAGCAGCACAGCGGATATCAGCAACATAATCAACCAACTTGTATAATTCTTCTTGACCATTTCTTTTTTCCATCCTTTTCTTTTTTATTTTTTCACACAAACATTCGTATTGCATATCAGCACCGATGCCGGCATCACCGCCGAGACCGGCGCTGAAATTTTCTTGATTTCATGGGCTTTCCTCCTTAGCTCTTACTCTTTTTTTGATGTTTCCGCCGTTTTTTCCGTTTTTTTATCGGAGCCGAAGCCATAGCGGAAGCACACTGTGCCCGTCGGACAGGCATGTATGCACATACCGCAGCGGATGCACTCAGTGTGGTTGGGCGTTTTCGTCACATTCACATCCATCTTGCAGGCTTTGGCGCATTTTCCACAGGAGACGCACTTGTTTTTATCCACCTTAATCCGGAAGAGGGACACCCGGTTGAACAGCGCATAGAATGCACCCAGTGGGCAGAGCCACTTGCAGAAGGGACGATAGAATACCACGCTCAGCACGATCACCGCCAACAGGATGCTGAATTTCCAGGTAAACAGGCTCCCCAGTGCCGCTCGGATGCCGGAATTGGCAAGGGACAGCGGGATGGCTCCCTCCAGCACACCCTGCGGGCAGAGGTACTTGCAGAAGAAGGGGTCGCCCATGCCCACATCGTTCACGAGGAACGCCGGCAGCAGAAAGACCATCACCAGCAGAATGGCATACTTAAGGTATGTCAGGGGCTTCAGCTTCCTTGTGGAGAGCTTCTTCGTGGGAATTTTATGCAGCAGATCCTGAAACCACCCGAAGGGACACAGAAATCCGCAGATAAACCGTCCCAAAAGAACTCCCAACAGGATGAGGAAGCCGGTGATATAATAGGAAAAGCCGAACTTTGACGAACCAACCACCGCCTGAAATGATCCAATGGGACAGGCTCCCGACGCTGCCGGGCAAGAATAGCAATTGAGTCCGGGCACGCAGACGGCTTTCCCTGCGCCCTGATACAGTCCTCCCTTGAGGAAGTTCGGCAGGTGCAGGTTGGTCAACAAAGCTGCTCCCGCCTGTATCCAGCCTCGGAAACGGGACAGAAACCGAGAGATTACCGAAACCTTCTTACCCAATGCCCACACACTCCAGACATAATTTGATGGCTTTGCTCAGCACCGTAGCCACCTCGTTACGGCATACTCCCAGACATACCATAACAATTCCAACTGCCAGCAGTGCAGCCTGTGCAGCAGTTTTTATTCCGTATTTCATACTTAGCTCTCCTTCCGGTTTGTGCCGTTATCATATCATTGTCGATATAAGGTTCCTGTTAAGAAAAATTTTTACACAAAATTTATCCGTTTCCTGTATAATGAGAACAGCGGGTTAAGCGCAACATATAAACGTATATAAAGGAGATTTTTATGCACCTTTTAGTAATCGAGGATGAACGCGCTCTATGCGAAACCATTGTCCGCAGTCTGCGGCGCGCCGCATACAGTGTGGATTACTGCTGCGACGGCGAAGAAGCACTGGAACTTTTGGAAATAGAACGCTATGATCTTGTATTGTTGGATCTGAACCTGCCGGGGAAGGACGGAATGACGGTGCTGCGCACCTTGCGGCAGAAAGACCGGGAAACAAAGGTGCTGATTTTATCCGCCCGCAGCGAAGTAGAGGACAAGGTGGAGGGACTGGATGCAGGTGCCAACGACTATCTTGCAAAGCCTTTTCATTTGGCTGAGCTGGAAGCCCGCATCCGCAGCCTGACACTGCGGCAGTTCACCCAGCAGGATGTGATATTGACCTGCGGTACCTTGACCTTTGATGCCCGTGCGCGAAAGGCCTCCGTGAACGGACGAGCCTTGACGCTCACCCGAAAGGAGACGGGAATTCTGGAATATCTGATGGTGCATCGGGGGCGGCCCGTCAGCCAGGAAGAACTGATTGAGCATGTCTGGGACAACAGCGTGGACAATTTCAGCAACTCCATTCGTGTGCATATTTCCGCATTGCGCAAGAAACTCCGCGCCGCATTGGGTTATGACCCCGTTCGCAACCGCATCGGCGAGGGTTATCTGATGGAAGAGGAAGGCGTATGAAGAAGTTCTCCTTACAGTGGCGCATCACCCTGATGACTGCCCTGCTCATCGGTTTGACCTGTATCGCCATGAATTTGATGCTCTGCTCCTCCGGCGTGTACTATATGGACAGGATTGCGGACGCGCTGCGGGGCGGCGGTACTGTTATTATAACTGATGAAGGCACGGCGAGCTTCGACCCGCAGCTCGCAGAACCCGGCGAGGAACTGACAATCGTTGTCGATGGTGTGCAGGGACGATTTCGCACCACCAACTGGTACATCACGGCTGTGGTTACGGTATTGAGCGGCATTCTTGCCTACTTTGTCAGCGGACACGCGCTCAAGCCCCTGCACAGCTTTGCTTCTCAGGTGGAGAGAGTGCAGATGAACAATTTGGCGGATATGCGGATCGATGAGGATGCCTTGCCGGAGTTCAAGCAGCTCAGTCAGTCCTTCAATCAAATGCTTGAGCGGTTGAACGACGCCTTTGCCGCCCAGCGGCAGTTCACCGGCAACGCCGCCCACGAGCTGCGCACACCGCTGGCGCTGCTGCAGGCGCAACTTGAGCTGTTTTCAGCGGAACATCCTGATATGCAGCCGGAGACGGCGGAGTTTCTCTCCCTTCTGCGGGAGCAGACGGAGCGGCTTACCCGGCTGACCAAGACCCTGCTGGAAATGAGTAATCTGCGGCAGGTGGCGCGTAACGAGCGGATCCGGCTTGCTCCAATGATCGAGGAGATCTTTACGGATCTCGCACCGCTCTCGGATAAGTGCGGCGTTACGCTGACGGCAGAGGGCGACGGCATTATGACCGGCAGCGACGCGCTGATCTACCGCCTGATCTTCAACCTGACGGAGAACGCCGTCAAGTACAACCGACCGGGCGGCTCGGTGCGGGTTTCCGTCGCACAGGAGCCGGAAAAGCTCCTGATCCGCGTCTCCGACAACGGCTGCGGCATCCCGGAGGAGTATCAGCAAAGCATCTTCCAGCCTTTTTTCCGCGTAGACAAGTCTCGCAGCCGGGAATACGGCGGCGCGGGGCTGGGCCTCTCACTGGTGTGGGAGATCGCCGACATCCATGGCGGCTCCGTCCGCGTGGAGGAGAGCTCAAAAAACGGCACTGTCATTGCGGCAGAGTTTCCGATACAGTATGGCAGCGAATAAAACCACAGGTTAAATATCTGTAAGGTCGGCTGCTTCCGCGATTCTGTTTCCCAAAATCGAAAAAAATTGATTTTGGGAAACAGACGGTGATGCTTCGCTTGTCTGCACCGTCTCACTGTCGGGCAAAAATACTTGTCCCCGCTAAAATGTTAAATAGATGCGGTTTGCTTTTCTCTTTACGAAAGCCGTCCGTTCGAGTGTGTAACATCCACGGGAAGTGCGTAAAGTGAGAGCGGAGTTTTCGCACCGTTTTTTGAAATCACCTGATTTTCACCGGATAGCTGCGTGTAATAAGACTGCGAGGTGAAAATATGATAAAAACGACATCAATGCTGACGGCAGAACCGAAGAGGTACGGTTTTTCAAAGTCCAATTCTCTCTATCTTTTCGTTCTTCGCTTCCTGCGAGCCGGCAGAAACACGGCTGCGGCGGCGACAAGCACCGCTGCCGGTACAATGATAAGCTCTGTCGGCATAAGGTGCAAGATCGACCGCTTCGGCGGCTGCGGCCTCTCTGCCTCTGAAAGCGTAAATGTCAGTTCGCCCTCCGGCAGACCCGGCAGTGTCAGCGCATATCCGCTGTCTGTCCTTGTAAAGCCGTCAATGCCGCATTCCGTCATGTAATAGGGTGTATTCACCGTGATATCCAATTCCCCGAACTGTGTCCATGTTTTTGCCGGGGAAAGCAGATAGGTATACGCATAGATGCTCGGTGTATAGTCCGCATCAATGGCGGGATACAGCGGCGCTGTCACCGCATTTTTCAGCGTCTGCCCCGGCTCCAGCGTGATGGTGTACTCATACCACCGCATCAGTGAAAATACCCCGGCTTCAATCTGAACCAGACCATTCCCCCATATTTCGGAACCGAGCCGCAGAAGCTCGACCTGAGCATTGTACCAGTCAGACTCCAAAATGCCGGAGTTTTCGTCATAGCCGCGCAGAGCATAGTCCTTGAATGTCATCTCCGAAAACTCCGACGACACTGTTCCTTCGATAACCTTTTCGCAGGCGCCGTTTTCATACAGTGTCCATATAAGCTCCTCCTTCGGCAGCTCGCCGAAGATATATACAGTGATTGTATCGCCGTTTTGTACCCAGCAGGAGGCTTGACTCCCCTTCTTCAGCCGCGCTCCGCCGGTTTGCTTCTCACACAATACCCGCGTTTTTGCGCTGTCCGCATTTATGACAAATGCGGCGGTGGCTGCGCCGTATTCTTCATCTATGCCCGTGACGGAATACCTCTGCACCCGGACCGGCATATCGGGGACGAAAAAACTGTCGCAGATATAGCTGTCTGCCAGCTTCGGCAGATCCTCATCAAGGGAGAAAGAAGTGTGCCGTGCCTTCAATGTGTGTCGGACAGCCGCCTCTGTCGGCTTTCCATCCAGCGTTACGCCGTATTTCAGGGCGTCGGAAACATCGAACGGCCGACCCGTTGCTTGGTCATAGATGTATTCTCCGTAATGTGGAGGATTACCAAACGGGAAAACCAGCGTGGCCGTGACCGTATAGTCGGCGGGATTACGGAAGGTGTATTCCGCCGTGACTTTCCAGGTATAGGCAAGGAAGCTGTCCGTATCCGGATAATACTGCTCCGGGAATTCCTGCACATCGAAGGTCAGAAGTTCTCTCTCCACCACGATGGGGCAATCCTCTCCCGTCACGACCGCGCCTGTAACGTCCGTGCCGCTCCAGTGCCGCTGGGCGGAATTGGCATAGGCCGGCTGTGCACAACCTCCTGCCAGCAGCAGGAGCAACAGGATTCCCGCAGTTATTTTCTTTTTCACATATATCGCCTCCTCTCGTTTGAGTTTCGTTTATATTTGCCTCATCGCCCGCTGATAATAAAGATTTTTTCAGGAATCCGAACAGCCGCTGTCTGACATGAAGGTCTAAAGTATGTATGCTGCAAAAGCCATAAAGGCTGCAAGCACAAACATCGCAACATACATATATCTTATTTTTCAGACTGTCTCCTCAAAAATCAGATTGGCTTGTTTCCGGAAGAAATCAGCTTTCTTCCTGCTGCCTGAGCCACTCGGTCATATCCCGCAGGGTTTCCTCCATGGGACGAGGTTTGTAAGAAAGCACTCCGGATGCTTTCTTATGGCTGAAGTATCCGTTTGATCCGAGAACGGCAATCGAATACGGCGTAAAGAACAGCGGTTTCTTCTTGCGAATACACCTCTTTTCGTAATATGGAGCTGCTAATTTGGCAAGTCCGAGCGGCAAGCAGAGAGGCCGGCGATGCAGCCCCGCTGCTTTGCCTATTATATCAAGCATTTCCTTGATCGTGATATAACGCCCGGACAAGATATATCCCTCTCCGGACTTCCCGTTCATTGCACAGCCAAGGATGCCGCTTGCAACGTCTCTTACATCAACGAAGTCATATCCGCCGCGAACGGCAAGGGGCAGCTTTCCCTTGAGAAAGGCTTTCGCCATCGCTGTGAAACTCCCGCCTTGGAAATCTCCCGGTCCGATTATCCCGGAGGGGAATACAACGCAGGCGTTCAGCCCGTTACGTGCTGCGTCAAAAACCAGATTTGTGGCAATGGCTTTACTCTTGGCGTATGCCCCGTCAACAAGATCGGAAGAGAAATACCAGCCCTCCGTGATAACATGATCCTTCGGGATATCCGGCATTACATGAACGGAACTGACATAAATCAGTCTGCCGACATTGTGTTCTCTGCACTTGCAAATGATGTTGTTTGTCCCTTCCACATTGACCGTATAGATAATCGGATCGGGATTGGAAGCAACGGAAACGATACCGGCACAATGAATCACGCAGGTGTGTATTCCCGCGCCGTCAAAAAAGGCCTCAAGCGATTCTTTATCGAGAACATCGCCGGTGACGCGTTGAACCCTCTTTGGAAGCTGCTCCGCATACGGGTCGTTGGATAAAACCAACGCCCGAACCGGGATGCTGCAGGAAGCCAGTTTCTGAGATACAGCTCTGCCGAGGAATCCGGTTGCACCTGTAATCAGATACCTGTCGTACATACGGATTCCGTTCATTGGCCGATTGAGGAACACATTCTGAAAGCTTGTAACGGAGTTCCGGTCATACATATGAATCCCCCCCTTATAACTCATCCGGAAGCCATGCAGCATCCTTTGAGAGTTTTTTAATGAATGCCCGTCCGCAATCCCGGTTGTTTTTCGCCTGATGGAACTTAAAAACCATCGACTCATCGTTCAGTTTTCCGATAATCTCTATCTTTCCTTTCGGATGCGACATGCAGTACTTGAAGCACTTTCCCTGACCGCTCTGCATCGCTTTCGCTCCCTCAACTATGTCATATCCTTCGGAAAACGGCACTTGGAAGATGTTCTTGACGCCGCTCACCGGGCGGCACTGGAATATGTAATACGGGACTACTCCGCAAGCGGTCAATTTTCTCAACAGCGTGCCCAGTACGCCGGGAGAATCGTTTACGCCTTTCAAAAGCACTGTCTGATTCTTTACAACAACCCCGCAATCAAGAAGGGCGCGTATGGCAGCGGTGGCTTCCGGCGTTATTTCTCTCGGATGATTGAATTGGGTAACAACATACAGCTGCTTCTTTCTGCTGTATTTTTTCAGACAGGCAAGCAGCTCTTCATCCATATAAATCCGCATGGGGTACACTGCCGGCGATCTCGTTGCTATTCTGATAAGATCGAGATGCTTCATCCTTGAAAGAACATCAAGATAGTGCTTGATGATACATGTGGGAAGGGTAAACGCATCGCCGCCGCTGAGGATAACGTTGGTCAGCTCGGTGTGCTCGCGGATATAATTTACAACGGATTCAAGATTTCCGGCTATCTCCTCATCCGAACGCCCTACAAGCCGCTTGCGGAAGCAATGCCGACAGTACATGAAGCAACGATTTGTTGTCAGTATAAGGGCACTCTCTGTGTATTTGTGCTGGACACCCTGACACACAGTGTTAGACTCCTCATCGCTCGTATCAAACTCTCCGCTCATGTCCGTTTCAAGGAACGTGGGGATGCTCATTCTGCGGATCGGGTCGTCCGTGTCGCTCCAGTCAATAAGTGACAAATAGTATCTTGTGACGGACATCGGGAATTTTTCACACAGCGCCCGCATCTGCTGTGTCAGTCTGCGATCAAACCGGAGCTTCGCTTCAAGCTCTCCTATGTCGGTAATGTTTTCGATTAAATCTTTGCTCCATGTCATAATCTTGATTCTCCTTTCTTTGTTTTTCGTTATATGAACAGCCGGGCAACGGTCAATTCGGCAAGAACCGATCACCATTGCCCGGCTGAGTATGGGAGAAGCGAAATCACTTTTTGTTTTCCCGGAAGCCGCCTTTGAGTACACGCACCGTGTTTTTCACGATTCAAAGGCAGCTTTTACGAGGCAAGGGGTTTTACGGTTCATACAGTCCCATTGCAATGCGCATTATGAGAACTGCGTCTGCGATCGTTATTTCTCCGTTCATGTCCACGTCTGCGAGAATGAGGCTTTCACCTTCAAGCAAATATACACCCAACGCATGACGGGCGGCAAGGATCGCATCCGCGATCTGTACAATTCCGTTGCCGTCAACATCTCCGAGGATGCCGGTTACGGGGGGCTGACCGATGTCGTAGGGGATGAACATTCCCGTCCATTGACTGCCGTGACCTATCGTTCCCTTGGATTCTGCCTGCATCGTCTGCAAATCAATCTTGAAAAGCAGGTTGGACGGATTCCATGTTTCCGAAAATGTTGCATACTGTGCCCAGTATATATGTCCGGTGGAATGATCCATAGTCATGGACTGATAGTCGTAGCTCTTTGCCGGAACGGTCATGATTGTCTCGTACATTCCCGTGTCGAGATCAAGACTGCAAAGTTCCGATACGGAGAAGCCCATCGCCATGCAGTAAGCGTTGCCTTGCAGGTCTATTGCAAGTGTCTGCATTGTGTATGGGATGCCCTCCTCGTTGTTCATGTAAGGAAGCGGGATTCCTCCGCTCTCAAGATTCAGCATATTGCCGGTTTCAAGATCGACTTCGCATATGCACTGCGTCCCATCGCTGCTGTTTTGCAGGATGGCGAACATTTTGTTCCGACTGTAGTCATATTCCATATCGAGAACATTGAATCCACCGTTCTGTGCGAAATTGGTATCGAGAAAGTACTGCTGCGTTGTTTCCCCGGCGACCATATCGTCAAATCGCACCCTGAAAAAGTTATTATGCCCCGTATACCCGTAAATGTATCCGTCATGATAGGCAGCAGCAGCAACGAGGCTTGAATATCCGCTCCCCGTTTCGGCGGGCATACCGCAGTGCATAGTGACTTCTTCCGGAGAATCGGCGTTAAAGCTCGACCAGGTATACCAGTTTGTATGGAATTCCGGATCGTTCGGTATGCGCTCCGAAACCCAGAAGCCGTATATGGTAGGCTCGTCCTCCTGTGCAGGGGGTGGCGTGGGCGTGGGCGGTTCGGGAGAAACCGGCGGCGTAGGCGTGGGCGGAATGGGAGTTGTACCGTCAAACTTAGCCGTAAGCATGGTAGCGGGGATATCGATGTCCGCGCCGAGGGGGAGCCGCAGACTCGAAGAAACAAGGGATTCACCCATATACCAGCCTCTGAACGTTCCGTTGGGGGTGGCCACGGCGGTTATCCTGTTTTCCCAATAGTTGTCGCTCACATATACACGCTCCCAGTCCACGCCCACATAGCCGTCGCCTTCGGAAAGGAGGGTTATGTCAAGGGAGAGCCCCGGTACAATGCACTTCCATTCGAGCGACATCAGTTTCGCATCATAACAGCGAAGCTTGTCTATGTTCGTGTTCTGTGAAAGATCCAATACGCTTATGTCGGTATTGTTGCAGAACAACCTTGCCAATTCAGGGTTGTTGGAAATATCCAGCTCGCTTATGTCGGTATTGTTGCAGAACAGATCCGTAAGGTTCTCGCATTTGCTTACGTCAATTGAAGTCAGATGCGTGTTTTCACAGCGAAGTTCCCGCAGCTGCGGATTTCGGCTGACATCAATCTGCGATATCCCGGTATTTCCACAGAAAAGATACCAGAGATTTTCAAAGGGTGAAACGTCCAGTTCGGTAATGGGGTTTTGATAACAGTGGAACTGGCGCAGTTTCGGGAGATTAGACATTGAAACACTTGGCAGCATGTTTTCTTCACACCAGACAAGACGCAGCTCTGCACAGTTGCTTACGCTGAAATTTGTCAGCAGATTCTGCGCGACATTCAACTCATCGAGCAGCGGACAGTCACTTATGCTGACGGCTGTGATGGAGTTTCCCGCGCAGCCAAACGCACGCAGCTTTGAGAAGCCGGAAAGATTCAAGGTTCCGACAAGATTTCTGTTGGGGAAATCATAAGTGCTGAAGAAGATGTATTCGGCATGTATGAATCCCGTCGGTGCTATGTACCAAAAGATGCCTCCCCATGTTTCCGGGTCGTTGGGATCGTATGCGGAGCTCAGCTGCGTGCCGTTCTTTACGCCGGCTGAGTTGGTCTGCTCCATAAAAGCAAGGAGCTGATCGTATTCGTGCTCCACATATCCGTAGGGTGCACGGCTTTCCGCACGTTTGCCGTGTGCGGCGGTTGGGGCGATCATGAGCAGCATCATCGCTGCCAAAATCACTGAGATAATTCTTTTCATCGGTCGTCCTCCTGGGGTATTCTTTTTTATCCTAATGCTTCAAAGTCCCGACATATCGGTGACTTCTCCGCTTAATTTAACGAGGGCGTTTGATTCAACGGATTCTTCTCAAAGGGTTCCCGTTTCTCGCCTGACGGGAAAGCGGCAGTCGTTCTTCCTTCATATTACACATATTGCATATTGCAGCCAAAACCTCTTCGCATTTTGAAAAGAAGAGGATTCATTTACCGGAATGCAGCTGCGTATTTCAAAGCGTTATCCGTCCCTCGTTCCGACAAATATGCTCTTCGACCGGTCGAAAGAGTTCTTTGTCGAAACGGACGTTAGGGACGGACAGCGTAACGGGATCAGAGCTATGGATATTGGAGGAGGGTGCGTTTCCAAGAACAGCGTGCTCCTCTCCCGCAGACACTACGCATTGATAAAATTGCTGATGAGCCGCAGATATTGCCCAAAACCCTACACTTTTTTATCCTGTGCATTTTCTTCTCTGCTGCAAGCTATCGCTGTCCGCAGATGTAAGAAATCCGGTGTTTTTGTAAAATCGGCTGTTTTCAAGCAACGAACTTCTTCTTTCCTCTTGTAAGAACCATCGGCAGGCTCATATGCGGTCGCAGAGCGTATATTATTTCGCTCGGCTGCATGAGGCGTTCGTGCAATAAGGATAGTCTGCACACAGCTCATGTTATAAGCATAATACAAGATATTCAGATAAATCTTCCAGCTGTTTGTATGTATTATACACGATTTGGGTGCTCGAAGTCAATACACGCGAATTAATAGTTATGCAGTTTTAATTATATATTATTCGCTTGCAAGTGAGACTTTCGTTACTCTTTCTTTGTAAGGGGAAGTCTTATTCGTTCAACAGTACGGGCAGCGACAGGAGGCAAATCAATCGTCATCGAAAATATCTTTTCTTTTTCGCATTTTTTCTGTAAGGTTCCGCCTTTTCCGCAGTCTGATAGGTAAACAGGGGGAAAATCCCTAAATACCGGGGGTGATTTGTATGGCATACTTCGGGCTTTGTCGGATGAGCTGATCAACCGACAACGGCAAAAAAGGAGCTTTCGGCTTATTTACTGTCTTAGTATATAGCATATAAGGTGTGTTGAACAAAGAGCTGCATACCGCTGCCTGCACTCCGTGCTGCGCGCCCGGACTGCTTTCGCTCCCCGGCCGGGCAAAACGCTCCACAGGACCGTTTTGTTTCCCCGGCTTCGAGTCCCGTTCGACTTAACCAAACACAGAGGCACCCAACGGGTGCCTCTGTGTTTGGTGCCGGTGGTGGGACTCGAACCCACACGGTATTGCTACCAACGGATTTTGAGTCCGTCACGTCTGCCAATTCCATCACACCGGCGAATATGTTCAAATTTTGTACATATATCAGTTTAACACATTTTTTAAACGGATTCAAGAGGGAGAATCACATTATATTAAAAATTTGATTCACTGTTTTCCTTCGGCGGCTCTGCGTCCGTTAAATTGATGCAGGGGTAAAAAAAACATTGCCGCAACCGGTCAACAGTTGCGGCAATGCAGGCTCTATGCCCTGCACCGATTTTCCGAACGACTTTGCAAAAATGGAGTCAGGATGCAAAGGACAGAAAGGATGATGACAGTCTTTTGTTCGGAAATCGATGCAGGGTTGCTGAAAGGCTGTTACCGTTCGTGCCATGATAACGGCCGTCAGCAGCAAATCAGATAACAGCGCGGAGGATAAGCAGCGCGTCGATAAGCTCAACAACGCCGTTGCCGTTAAAGTCGGCAGCCTCAAGCTGTTCGGGGGTCAGCTCCGCAAGGTCGCTGCAATAACGCATAACGAGCAGAGCATCTGCGGCGGTCACAATGCCGTCGCCGTCAACATCACCCGCAAGGATTCCGCTTGCGGGTTCATATTGTGCAACAAGGACGGTGTTTGCCGTGATTCCGGTGAAGCTTCCGCTCCAGCCGATGAAATCATAGCCTTCACGCACGGGGTCGGCAGGTGCTTCCGCATCCATGCCGTAGCCGACTGTCTGAACACTGATCGTTGTGCCGTCCCAGTCAACGAAATAAACATTAAAGTAGTTATCGCTTGCGAACACAGCCTCGATCGTGTGGTTTGCAATCACGCAGTCGAAGGTGTATTCATTTGCGGCACCGACTGATTCGCCGTCAACAATGATATTCGCAACATGCCAGCCCTCATTCGGAGTAATCGTGTACGATGCAGAACCGAGAGAATCAACAGTGGTTGTGCCGTCGGGCGATATTGTTCCGCCGAGTCCTGCCGAAGCGGAGATGTCGTAGTTTTCGGCAACAACGTTAATCGTGCAGGTCATCTCCTTAAGGAAACCGTTCGTAAGCTTCAGCGTGGTGCTGCCGATTTCGTTTGCGGTTATCGTTGCGGAGAAAACATCACCATCATTCGGGGCAACCGATGCAACGGACTCATCCTCAACGCTCCATGTAAAGTCGAAATCCGTGAACAAATCCCAGATATCGGAATGTGCGCTGACGGTGTAAGTCTCGCCGGGGCGGAGATTTACAACACTGTCGGAAAGCTCGCCGGAGTTGTAGATTCCGGGGCGATCATCGCGCTCGATGCGAATAAACAAGCCGTTGCCCGCATAATCGCTTATCATGCATTCAAGGAAGAGGAAACTGTTGACGTCGCTCAGATCGTCCGGACCGAGACCGAGCCTTGTCGTTCCGTTCACGGTACCGGGTTCAACGGAATTGTGGAACACTTTGCTTGAGCTGGCGCCGCTGACATATGCAGCCCTGCCGCAGTTCCAGTCCATGTACTGATTCTCGCTGTAGTCAATGACGATAGTGGGAACGTGGTAGTATTCACCCGTGCCGACATAGTCGTCTTCCTCATCGCTCCATTCTTCATATTCCCATTCATAGCTGACCATGGAAACATTCTTGATGGGGCTTTCGGTGTCAATCGTGAGCGGCATCTCCCACTTTTCGGTGCGCTCCCTGCTATTATAAGCCAGTTCCGCACAAAATGCAACAGTAAGTTTTGTGTTGTTGGGCAGGGGGTTGCCTTCAAGGTCGGTATAATCCCAGTCAAACTCCTCGTTATCATAGGCTCCGACGTAAAGTGCCTGACCCGCATTGTCATTATAATACGTCTTCGGCACAAAACCGAGATCCTTGCGGTAGTATTCAACGCCCGTTTCTGCATTTGCAACGCTGTAATAAAAATTCTCAACATTGCGGTTCAATCCGATTACGATCGCATCGATCGCATCGCGGATGCTGTCCCCGTTGGGAGAGATCGCGTTGCGGTTTGCAACATAGCGCATCGTGCCGAGTTCCTCCGTGGGGTAAATGCTGTTGTTCGGCCAAGCCATGCTTGTTCCGAGGCCGATATATTCATCGTAATTTGCATCATAGGTATATACGCCGTTGACAACATGGGTTGCATCGCATTCACCGGTTTCAATTTCGGTGAAATCATAGTAGCTGCTCTGCTCAATTGCGGGCAGGGCAAGCCAGTCGCCGTAGAATGCAAGGAACGGAGCGGAAAGATCAACGCCGTTCTCCTCACCTGCGGTGAGAGTCACGAAACCTTCGACATATATGCCGTTCGGGAAGTACTTTTCGATATAAGCGATATCTTCCTCGGTGAGCGTAATCGTTACGGAAACTTCGGTTGAACCGCCCGCGGGAACCGTGATCGCGCCGTTGCCCGCAATTTCGGAATTCAGCATGTGCGGGGTCTGGGTCATGAGATAACGGCGGGTGCCGTCCGCATTGATTCGGCCCGTCTCCGCACTTTCCGTCTGAACGGAAGCATCAACAGTATAGGTCTTGTCCGCATCGGTCATGTTCACAACGGTGAAATTGAGGTTATAAACACCTGTTTTCTGCGGGTCATCGCCGAGTTCAAGCTTTGCCCTGCCGCATTCGGTGGTGATATAGGCACCGGCGGTCATTGCTGCACGGATGTTCTCAAATCCCGCGCCCTGATAACGGGGGGAATAGGTAAGTCCGTCGGGATTGAGCACCGGAGTTGCGGCACTCATGAGCAGGTTGTTCACAATTTCCGGAAGTTCCGCCGCAGGAATATCGAAATTGTTCATCAGGTACTGACGAACAAGCAGTGCGCTGCCCGCCGTCATCGGAGCGGACAATGACGTGCCGCTTGAAAGTGCGTATGCACCGCTGCCGTTATATGCGGAGAAAACATTGCCGCCGATGGCCGTTATCTCGGGCTTGATGGTCAGTCCGCCGGTTGTGCCCCAGCTTGAGAATGAGGACATGTAACCGCCCTGATCGTCAATATCCCAATAGGGGTTGATGTGAATCGTCGCCGGGTGGGACGGTTCAAGAGCTTTGGTCAGCGAATCGTATTTGTATGCCGCAACGGGATAAGTCCAATCCTCTCTCGTTGTGTCAACAAAGGTGGTTTCTCTTGAAGAGTCAAAGATAAACAGTGCAGCCGCACCCGCCTCGCGTGCAAACGCCGCATGTTCATCGATCGTCAGTTCGGAGTTATAATCAACAAACAGAAGCTTGCCGGAAACATCGGAAAGATCCGCATTGTCGATGGTGGTATGAAAAATGCTGTACTCGTAGCTGTGTCCGCCGATGCGGGTTGCAACTTTGTACTCATAATCCGCCTTGTCGTCGTAGCGGGATTTCCATGAGCCGCCGTATTCGGGATATGCATCATCGAACAGCAGCGCGTCCTGAGTCTGAATCGCAACGAAGTATTCGGGGTTGTTAAGACTTGCAACCGTCAGAACGGAATTGAAGCTTCCGGGCATGCCGACCATGCCGATATCGGGATTGTCCGTAAGGCCGAGATCCGCTTCCCAAAGGCTGTGATAAGTGGAAGAGGCGGAGTTGCCCGCAGAAGCAACAACATTGATGCCGTTGGCAAGTGCCGCATCAAAAACTTCTGTATAGTCCTCGTAATACACGGGACCGCCGACAGCACCGAGGCTGAGGTTTATTGCATCCGCACCGAGAACGATCGCATCCTCCATTGCGGCTGCAACGCTGCCGAGAGTTGCGGAAGCATCGCGATTGCTGAACACCTTGAGCGGCAGGATCTGCGCCTTGGGTGCAACGCCGAGTGAGGTCAGTCCGAAGCTTGTACCCGCGCTTTCGACCGCCTGCCCCGCTGCGATGCCCGCAACATGCGTGCCGTGTGCGGAAGCCTGTCCGCCGTGGTTAACATCGCAGTCCTTATCCGCATAGTCAAATGCGAACGGAATCTTATCGTTGATATAAACCTGTTCCGCAGTCGTTCCGGGACGAAGCGCAAGCATGTTCATATCCGGTTTTTCGGCGATTATGCGACTGATGTCCTCCTGCGTCAGTTTGACTGTTTCAAGCCCGGGAGCAAAGCATTCGTTATCGGTATCGATGCCTGTATCGATAATTGCAATAACCATGCCGCTGCCGTCAATGCCGAGATCCCATGCATAGCGGGATTCAATAACATCGTTCGCAATCGTCATCTTTGTGTCGTCGGGACGAACGATTTCATAGCTTTCCGTGGGAATTTCAAACACGGGCATGTATTCAACGCTTTCAACGCCCGCAACCGCCGCAATGCGCGAAACCTCGTTGAAAGGTACGCTTGCCGCAAAGCCGTTGCAGAGCAGGGTGAAATCATATTCAAAAGAGATTGCCGAAGCGGCGCACTCAATGCGCTTTTTAATGATTTCGTGTTCCGCTGCAAGCTTTTCGCGTGCGGCGGACTGCTGTTTGGTAAGTCCTTCGCCGAGAACCGCGCCGCCGTTTTCGAGCACGGCATCGCCGGAAAGTTTGATAATGACGTCAATCATGCCTTCATCATCAATTTTGTACCTTTCAACAAGGGTTCGTTCGGGTTTTTTCGTTTCTTTGCCGAGCATGCGGTTGAGTGCTGCAACAACCGTTGCCTGGGAATACATTGAAACGGTGTAGGTCTCGCCGTTTTCATCGGTCAATGTCTGAACATTATCGGGCGTGATGCCGTCGAAAACAGCTTCGTCAATCGTGTTCCCGCTCTTCTGACGCATAATCCAGCTTTCGCTTTCAAAGCAATAGCTTGAGTCGTCATCAAAACGCAGTTCCTCGCCTGCATCGGCGTGGTACCATGTTGCGCCTGACGCATCAACAACGGACTCTTCGGGCTTTTGTGTTCCTTCCGCCGCAAGCTTCGAAAGCCCCGTCACGGAAGCTGCGGCCAATGTCATCATAACCGCGAGCACAAGTGCCGCCAAACGTTTGAGTTTCATGTTTATCCTCCTTCTCCAACCACAGTTATAGGATTGGTATCCTATGCATTGTACAATGCCCAACAATATCTTGTCAACAGGAAATTCTGTACTTGACATATTTTTTTAAATGCATTAGAATAAAAGAGTATAAAACAAAAATACGAAAGGTTGGTCTCCCGTATGATAAACATCAATCCCCTCTTTGAAGCTCTTCAATACTTCCACCGCAGAGCCGAAGGTCGTCTCGTTCGCATCGAACTCGACAGATTGTGCACAAGATTTCCTTCAAAAACAAACGAATTCTTAAGGCTCCTCTCTCCGGTTGCAGACCTTCAGGATCGCCTTGACTACCTTGTTCGTGTGGGTAAACGCGAGCTTAGTCAGCTGTTGACTCCTGTTTGCAGCAGTCCCACACCCTTCGCATGCAGCAACAGCATTATGTACATGATGGTCTTCCCCGCAATTCGCGACGGTATTGATCCGGAGAATTTCACCGAATATATTTATTCAAAAACCGATGAAGACATCATGGTTGACATTCTGAGCGTTCTTGAATCCCCCGGCACCGCAACCGTGACCGAGGAGATCACTTCCGATGTCTTCTATGAGCGGCTTGAAAACACCGGCCTTGATGAGCAGGCCCGACTCGGCGTAATGAAGCTCCTGTTCAAATACAAGAGCTATTCCGAACGCGTATCCCTGCTTGTTGACGGGTTCCTCAATGCAATGCGCCGTGAACGCGAAAACGTTGCATCAATCTGCTCCGCATTTTCCAAACGCTATCCCGAAGGCAGCGGCGTCCTCAAAAAGGTTAACGACTGCTACGGAATGGGACTTCCCGACGATATCGAAATGACTCCCTACTGCTCCATCTTCATGTATGACCATATTGCTGCTTTCATCAAGCAGTATCAGGACGATACCGGAAAGGACAGCGGCATGGTTCTCATGGGCATCGGTTATGACCTTGTTTCAAGCGTTCGCGACATTATCTCTTCCCCCGAGGAACTCGCAATGCTGTTCAAAGCCCTTTCCGAGCCGAGCCGTTTGGACATTATCAATCTGCTTCGCGAAAGCCCCGCCTACGGACAGGAGCTTTCCGAAAAGACCGCGCTGCACCCCACCACCATTTCCCATCATATGGCACGCCTTGTTGCGGCAAACCTTGTGGAATGCGATCTGCGCACCGCAAAAACCTATTACACGCTCAACAAAGAATATGTAATCGATATTCTTGACAGGCTCAGGGCTGTGTTCTCCGAGTGCGACGATTCAAAGGACGAAAAATAACGGTTCCTTCAGCCGTCGGTTGAGTTAGTGTTTCGTGTTTTTGTGAAAAAGACGGTTAAACAAACCGTTTTCGCAAAAGCGACTTTCCGAGACTCTTCCCGCAAGAACAACAAAAAGCAGAGTTCGCCGCAGCGGCTCTGCTTTTTTGTCGTTATAAACGGATTCGCAGCCGTTGTTAATTGCCTGCATCTTCCGCAGCAGTTTTTTCCTTATTGTTCACAGCTTCATGTTGTTCACAGCTTCTGCACAGCTTCATACCGGTGAAAAGCGCACATGCCGCGGCGGCAAATGCCGGCGGATTGAACGCATTGATGATTCCGCTTTTGTAAACGGACGGATGCCGCTGCCCCATTGCCACAATCGCCGTAAGCAGAACAATCGCGCACGCCGCCGAAGCAAGCCCGAGACCGAACAGCAGATATTCCGCCCGCTGCAGCCGTATTTCCGCCCTTCCGCCGTTCGGCTCCGCAGAAAGCTGACTTCGAACATTTCCGAACATGCGGAACAAAAAGCATTCAAGTGTGCACAGCGCAGCATTTATCCCGCCCGCAGTAATTATTATCGCCGCAATGCGCATCGGAGTAAACACGGGCGGAGGCGTTGCAATGATGTTAAGTACGGTTTTGCGAAAAACGATTATATCTTGCTCCAGTTCCGCCGCACAGACGACAAGCAGGCACAGCGTCACGGCTGCGGCAATTCCGATGACAACCTGCACCGCAAGCGTCATTCGAAGCAGCGGAATTCCCGAACCCTCCGCAAGCTGTCCCCGCCGTGCATCGCAATGCACCGCCGCAAATGCCGCCGCCGCCGCAATCGGCAAAATGCATTCAAGTATGCAGTAAATTCCCGCCGTGACTCTGAAAGTATATATCAGGTCGGAAGTCAGCTCCGCAAATCGCTGCATTTCCTCTCCGGAATAAATCGGAAGCGCATCGCGAACGCGCTTAAGCAAATCGGAATAAACGGCATACATGTTCACTGCATGGAACACCGCCCAGGCACAGCAGCACAGCACAATTGCAAGAAAACGTTTTGAGCCTATCGCCTGCGCAATGCGCTCGACCGTCGCCGTTTTCTTTCTTTTCGGTGCTGTTTTTCCCTTCCCGATTTTTTCGGTTCGTTCGGTTTTCTTTTCTTTCACGTTTATCATATCGGTTTTCGCCTCGATATTTTTTGAGTTTCCCGCCCTTCATGCGTAAACTCCCGCATCCTTTCATTATACAATATACGCGCTTTTCCGACAATCATCTCCGGCAGATATATTGTTTTTGTTCCGCCGTTGCATTTCTCCGCGGTCTCATGTATAATTATTTCAAACGCAGTCGGCATTCCGAC
>FR879697.1:38841-46650 GCA_000435055.1 Clostridium sp. CAG:138
AGCCGGCATTCCGACAGACTAAAGCACGGCCGAATCACCCGCACGGGCTTCGCCGTGTACACGGAGGAAAACACAATGTATGATTTGCACACACACTCCCGCTGTTCCGACGGAAGCGAATCCCCGGAACATGTTGCTGAGCTTGCAAAAGCCGCCGGAATTGAGCTGCTCGCGCTGACTGACCACGATTGTGTGCGCGGAGTTCCCGCCGCGCTGTCCCGTGCCGCACAGCTTGGGCTTCGGATGCTTCCCGGAGTTGAGGCCGAAGCGGACTATGCCGACAAGCTTCACATTCTCGGCATCGGGCAGGATATCGACGCGCCGTGTTTTCAAAAACTGCTTGCGGAACAAACCGCTCTTCGCGAGGAGCGCAACCGTCTGCTTGAAATCAAGCTGCGCAAAATGGGCATGGATGTTTCGGATTATCTTATCCGCAGCGAATCCACGACCCGCGCAAACTATGCTGCCGCGCTCGCCGCAGCAGGCCACGCCGAAAACACAGCCGATGCCTTCCGCCGCATACTGAACAGAGACGCTCTTGCGGATATAAAGCAAAAACACCCCTCTCCGCAGGCTGTCATCGATGCCGTTACGGGCGCGGGCGGAGCTGCAATACTTGCCCACCCGATGCTGATGAAAAAATGCGATCCGCATGAGCTTGTCCGCGACCTTGCCGACAAGGGAATATGGGGTATTGAAGCTTTTTACGGTGCCGCAACGGAAGGTGAAACGCGGCTTTTCTCTTCCCTTTCCCGTGAATTCGGACTGTTTGCAACCTGCGGAAGCGATTTTCACGGAAAAAGCCGTCCGAACGCACCTATCGGAAGCGGCTGGCGCAGCTGTGCGCAGCTCGAGGCCGCGCTTTCGGAGCTTTGCAGGCGGTTCTTCCGAACCTGAGCCCCCGTACTTTCGGACATCGGTCGATGCACCGTGCATTCTGCATTATAATTCAATATTAACAACCGAATTCAAAACTCCCGCCTGTTTTGCGAATTCGATTCCGTTTGCAAAATCACCGACACGGGAGCTGACATGAGCGTCACTGCCGATGATAAGCCCCGCCCCGTGTTCGTGTATCGTTTTTATCTCCTCCGGGGTCAGGCTTACATGCGAGGAGTTTATTTCCAGCAAAATGCCAAGCTGCCTTGCACAGTCCGCAAGATACGGAATGTCCAGAGTCAAATAAAGGTTCGGGTGCGAAATAATATCTGCATGACCCTTTTCCGCCGCCGCCATGAGCGATTCGGTGTTGCGCCGCGGAGTCGATTTCCCGCCGAAACTTTCGAAAAGGATATGCCGCGCAAATCTGTTCACCGGCGGAATTCCCTTGTGGTACCCAAGAATAATGACATCATATTCGCTGCGGTCCTTCGGGATATCGCTTTCACCGAAATTCATTACGTTGCATTCCAAACCGCGCAGCACGCGGATACGTCCGTCAAACTCCCGACGCAGTTCCGCAAGCTCCGCGTTCAGCCGCTCCAGTTTTTTCCCGCGGACACCGTAATACATGTTGCCGCCCGCATGTTCGCTGACCGCAACCGCCTCAAGTCCGAGCTCCAACGCCCGAAGCACATTGTCGCGCGGGCCGTTTTTGCCGTGGCTGTAATATGTATGTGTATGCAAATCCTCAATGATTCTCATTTTGTTTATATTCCCTTTCAGCTGTTCACTGCATTCTTCCCCGGTATGCGTTCTCCGGAATTTTTCCCGCATATCGCGCCGTGAGCGCGAGTAAAGCTTCCGTAAACGCAACAAGCGATGCCGATGTTGCATAGCCCAAAAGTCTGCGAATATCGCTTTCGCATGTTGTGCAAATGCTGCAATCCGCTTCACTCTCCGCCGAAATGCAAGGCTCATTGCAAACAAAAACAGTGTACGCACCACCCTTTTTTGCCGTTCGAATGCATTCCGTCAGTTGCTGCGCGCTTTCCCTGCTTCCTTCGGAACGGATGCAGAACAGAGTGTCTCCTTCACCGAGCAGCGCGGAATATGCCGCCCGGGTTTCGGGTTTTTGCGGGCAAACCGCACGGATTCCGAGTTCAACAAGTGCGCTGCCCGCACTTTCGGCAATCCCCGCCGCTGCTCCCGCACCGCACAGCAGCACACACCCCGTGCTCGTCACAAGCCGTTTGGCAAGTGCGCAAATTCTTTCCTCATCCGCAGCCTTAAGCGCTGCCTCGACCGAACGCATCTGGCCGAGCATCAATTTGCTGAAAAACTCGCCGTCATCATCGCCCGATGCAACCGGTTTGTTTTTGGTAAAACTTCCGGCAAGCGCAATTCGCAGCTCCGTAAAACCGCTGTAGCCCGCCCGCCGTACAAGCCGCGTCACGGTCGGCATACTGACCCCCGCCCGCGCCGCAATCTGCTTTATTGAAAGATGCGGAACCGCATCCGGATCGGAAAGGATAAAGTCCGCCGCCTGCCGCTCCGCAGGCGAAAGCGATGGGTACGCCGCAATGATTTTTGTCCTCGCCGGCATGTTTTGCACCTCCTTAAACACTTTTGTGTCCTTTGTCCAATATTCTACCATTTCTTTTTCTATTTTCAAGAGGAACCCGCTTTTTCCCTCAAAAGCAGAAAATTGCACCCCGGGCTGCCGTCTCCTTCACCGCCGTCCGAAAAAACATCAGTACCCGGCGCCGTCTCCAAGATATATTTCATCCCGCCCGCATAAAGTGATTGACTCTTTCTCAAAAATAAGATAGAATAATTATTGGTAAATGTCTCCGTAGCTCAGCAGGATAGAGCGTCCGCCTCCTAAGCGGAAGGTCGCGCGTTCGAATCGCGCCGGGGATGCCAAAACAGCCGTCATGCGACGGCTGTTTCGTTTATTATCCGCATTCAGTTGTCATTCATTTAGCAAACGGCATCGTTTAATATCATTTCATTGCTGTCAGCATTGCCTTGCTGCCATGGCGTGGCATTTTCTCCGCAATTGCGAGACAGTCCGTCCCCTCTGGGCATTCATCAAGGCTGTCTCGCAATGTTTATTATATTAACCCTTAATGCATGATGCGAAAATCGCGTCTATTTCGTCCCCGGCAGCATAATCATCTTTGAGCAATTTTTCAATAAGCTTGTCTACGGCTTCCCGATTCTCACTGATAATTCGTATTGCCTTCTTCAGCTCAATGTCCAGTATGTTGTTAATACTCTTTCTTATCTCGTTCGAAAGCTCTCCGCTCACTGAATTCGGATCTACTGCTGCAAGGCCGAACTCTTCAACCATGCCGTAACTGCATATCAAGCGTTTTGCCAAGGATGTTGCAGTTTCCAAGTCTCCCGCTGCACCGGTTGAAATTCCGTCTTCGCTGCCGTAATAAACCATCTCAGCCGCACGCCCGCCCAGAGATGTTCGGATCCTTCCAATCAATTCACGCTTTGTGTAGATTGTTTTTTCCTCGTTGTCTCCGTGCTGCATATAACCGCCATGATTCGCTCTTGCAACCACTGTAACATATGACGGGGTTTCACCGCCGTGCCAGCAAAGAAACGCATGACCGGCTTCATGTCGAGCTACGCGTTCAATTGTTGCACTATCCCATTTTTGGGATTCTCCGCTATTAAATGTTTCAAACGCCTTTTCAAAAATTTCATCCGCGACTTTCATTTCTCCGTCACGAATTGCCATTCTCAAAGCGAGTTCCGCAACTGATTCCAGTGCAGCAAGACTCATGCCGGTTGAGCGCACAACAATGTTTTCAAGTTTACTGTCGGACACGTTAAAAACATTGTTTTTGTTTATCTTCATTTCGAGATACGTGCGTCGCTCTGCTTTGTTGGGAAGATCAATTAAAACTCTTCTGTCAAATCTGCGCATGAGCGCAGGATCAAGACTTTTGCTTCCGCCGGATTCAACATCAAAATTAGTTGCCGCAAGAACAAATACAGGTTTTGAAAGATCCTTATTGAACCCATCCATCTCCGTAAGGAACGCCGTCAACGTTGCCTCTGCTCCTGTTTGATCTTCTCCTCGGCGTTCTTTTGCAATAGCATCGATTTCGTCGATGAACAGAATGGACGGTGCGTATTTACGTGCTGTCCGAAAAAACTCGTGAACCTTTTCAGAACCGCCATCCGCATATCTGCTTAAAAACTGATTTCCCTCCGCAAAAAGGAATGTTGCATTCGACTCACTTGCCATTGCCTTTGCAAGCATTGTTTTGCCCGTGCCCGGAGGGCCGTAAAGAATTACGCCTTTTGGTGCACTTACTCCTGTACCGATAAATTTTCCGGGATTTTTCAGGTATTCAACAAAGTACTTCAGTTCTTTCTTTGCATCTTCCGCTCCGATTACGTGTTCAAAGCGTATGTTCGGCCTTGAAACAGTACTCATTATATTGCTTGAATCCTCAGCTTCTATTGCGGTCTCCGTTTCAAAATCGAACAAGGTTATTACCGCATGTTTTCCGTCCTCACTCACCTTCTGTGATGTTTCAAACGAGATAAGTTTGTTCGCTCTTGCCAGCATATTCATACTTTTCTGCTGATGCACCCGAACGCATATATCTTCAATGCTTCTGTCAAAGGCTGCTGCATTATCACCAATCTGCAAGATTCCTCTTATTCCCTGTTTAAGCAAAGAACGCTTTTCTTCTTTACTCAGTGTTTGGGAGTTCTTTTCAAGGACATATATCGGCAGGTTCGGCAGGTTCTCGCGGAGATACCAAAGAATATCCCTGCCCGTTGATTCAATATCCTCCTGATTCAACAATTCAGAATCACCGCGTTCTCCCAACGATAAATCCACAATGGCAAAACTCAGCTCGTTATTGTGCACGATGCTTTTTGCGCTTTCTGTATCATCAACGCCCAAGAAATCAACACTCGAAGATTGTTCCCTGCAATTTGCAATAATATCCAATGTTGATGCTATCAGAACGTTCTGCGTTTCTGTATTGTTGAACAAACAGTTAACATCATCGTTGTCAGCGGGCAAATTAACTTCAATCGAAATATCCTCGAGCTTTCCAATATCTGTTTTGCTCCGGTCAGAGCTCAGCAATCTAAGCATCTCATATATCTCGTTGTTCAAAAACGTCCTTGCCTGTGATGTTACTGCACGTGCGTCTGCCGCTCCTCCCTCTGCCAGAAGCAGCGCCGTGTATGCCTTTTCGTCTACGGAAATCCCGATTCCGGTTTCGTTTGTAAAGGATTCGGCACTTCTCAGTACTTCACGATTCGCTATTTTCCAAAGTTCGTGCGCTCGAATATGGTTGAACATAACAACATTTCCCGACGCAAATCTTGAGCATATCGCGGCAGGGAAATACGGCGTTTTCGTGTTTGGTTCAACGTCCTTTTGCAATGCCTTTAAAATTACTTTGCGCGGCAAAATCGAAAAATCAATCGACTCGGAGTTTTCGTAAAGCTGTTTGCCCGCATTGGTTGTAAAAACCATTATTGCGCTCGCAAGGGATACTTCTTCGTCCGTTTTGCTGTCTCGTATCCTTCCTGCATCTAAAATTTGAAGGAATAAATGGATAATTGAAATGTGCGCCTTTTCAACCTCGTCCAAAAGAATTAAGCAGCGCGGATTTTTCTTCACAAAGCTTGTGAAATTGCCTGATTTTGAGCCCTTGTAAACACCGTCACTGCCAATGAATTCAAGTGAGGACTCTTTGTCGCAGTATTCGCTCATATCGAATCGAACAAACGGAATTTCTTTTCCTTCCGCATAGCTGATAGCTTCAGCAGCCTTTTCTGCAAGGAAGGTTTTGCCAACTCCCGGAGGGCCGGCAAACAAAAAGGTTGCTCGCGGTCGATTGCTGCTTTTGTCCGTCAGTGACGAAAGCTCCGCGCGAAAATATCCCTCAACGAATACACTTACCGCATTATCCTGACCAAAGACTCTCTCGCTCAGATACTCCTGAATCTGCTTCGTTCTTTTGATTATATCCGCAATACTTTTTTGTGCCTCTTTTCGAGTCTCCTTCTTGCATTCTCCGCTGTGGGATGATTTTTGTGCTTCAGCAGTGTCGTTGTCGAATATTCGTGTGTAAGCATCCTCGAGCGCTTGTGTGCCGGGCACTGTCTGCTCCGTCTCGAAGAGATCATCGAAAACTATATAGTTACGTATAAATTCGTTCGGCTCGTCAAGGATACATTTCAGCAGTTGGTACGCATGCACCTCTCCCGAACCCTCGCTCGCCGCAATGCAGCGCGCCTTTTTAAGACACCCTTCAATATAGCTTTCGTCAATGCGCCTTGACTCGGGTGTGGCTTTACTGGTAGCATGCAAAATGAAGTCTGTTGCAATATTGTTCGGATCGCTTATCGCTGTCGGAAGTTTCAGCTTCAGCACGTTCTTCAGTCTTTGGCTGTCCGGATTGCTTACATCTCTGACATAGCAAACGACCGCCGCAATAAAGCCTTCTGCTGTTAACTTATGATTCGGTCCGCCGTCAAGTTCTGTTGCTTTCTCAATAAGTCTTCTCAGAAGAGGACTGTACTCAAGTTCTTCCATTACTCCTCCTTTTATGCGTTTGAATCGTCAATGCTGATTTTATCACTTTTCCTTTATAAGTTCAATGACTTCATTTTCGTCTGTAAGTATAATCGTATTCCCTTTAAAATCAATGGAATACTCTTTTTTTGAAACATCAACGCCTATGATGCTTGTTGTTATCAACAGTTTATTGTCTTGAACCTCGTATGTAAACGGAATTTCGGCGGCTCCGCATTTCTTGCCTGTTCCGTTTTCATCAAAGACATACGTTGTTTCCACAACTACTCCAAGCACTGTGCTTTGCGTTTTCCACTCCCCCACAATTCTTTTTGCGGGAGAACAGGCGCAAAGCGCAAGCAGAACAACGATAATTGCAATCAAAACTAATCTTTTCATGACTTAGTCTCCTTTCAATCCTTCAAAAGTCACCTGTTTTTGAACTTAAACTTTATAGTTATTGTGCGTATTTCAGCATCCCATGAATACGAATATGTTGAACCATCAATCTTTCTATTCGCCTTTGCTGCCGCACCAACAGCCGAAAACCCTTCTGACGAACTCACGAACAGTCTGTTAATGGCCTCTCTGTAAACCGCAATACCGCCGAGTCTTTCATATGAAACGCTCAGGCCGCGCTGTTCCCTGCGGGTCAAATTCGGCTTATTCTTCGTCGTCCGTTTCGCCGCTTTGGAGCAGCTCATCCGCTTCTTCGATGGCTTTGGTCAG
Organism: Clostridium sp. CAG:138; assembly: GCA_000435055.1. Taxonomy (GTDB): domain Bacteria; phylum Bacillota; class Clostridia; order Christensenellales; family CAG-138; genus PeH17. The sequence continues at coordinate 46,022 of FR879697.1, forward strand.
CTTTCGATCGGTTTTTTCCATGATTTCAAACATTCTGATCAGCATTCTCATCTCGCGATACGCTCTGATTTTTTCGCGCAGCTGCGCAAAAAATCCGGGTTTCTTCTGTTCCATATTCTTTCCTCCTTATTCACTGCATTGATTCAATCGGTTTTGAGCACTCTCTCTTCTCTCCGCATACAATTCATATCCCGTTTGTTCGTAAAGCTCCTCCCAAATCGCGGCAGCGCTGCGCAGCATCGCTTTTTGTTCGGACGAAAACTTTTCGTCCGCACTGCATGTCCCGCAATTGAAAAGAGAAACGGCAAGATCGTCCTTCAGCATCGGAACTCCCGAAAACATTTTCGCAAGTCTTTTGCTGATTTCAAGAGCCTTTGAATAATACCCTTCCGCCGCTGTATAATCGTTCAGGGCTTTCGCAATATCGCCGAGATCATTATACAAACTGCTCAGGTCGCGCTGCATTTGCGGGTCTTCCGGGAACTTTTCCGCAAGCCTTTCACAGATTTCAAGTGCTTTTGCATAATGCCTTTCCGCCGCTCTATAATCGTTCAGGGCTTCCGCAATATCGCCGAGTCTTTCATATGGAACGCTTAGGTCGCGCTGCAAGTTCGGGTCATCCGGGTACT
>FR879698.1 GCA_000435055.1 Clostridium sp. CAG:138
AAAGTAAACGAAATGCCACCCTCCTTTTTGAAGCTCAATTCGCCTTTTCGAACTCCGTTCCGCACTTTTTTTCGCTTCCGCATATGATGCTCGTCCTATGCTTTTGGCGCTTTTTGCGGTTTTGAGCTCAAAACACACCAAATCCGACCCGATTTTGCACTTTTGCACCGTTTTCAGGCCTTGAAAGAAGACATGAAGCAGAAAACAGCCCGTTTTCGACACAAAAAGAAAAATATATTTTAAAACCCGATTTAAATATATTTTGCCTCTTTTCGCCCCCCCTTGGAACCCGCTGCACCTTCTCGAACATGTGCCCGAGAAGGTGATCGGCAGGGGTGAAATCTTGAAAGCAGGCTCTCAGCGTTGTTGAAACAACGTCCAACCCTTCTTCAACCGGCGGGGTTTAATCGGCTGACATTTCAACCGAAACCTATCTGCGGCGAATCTTGTTCTGGTTCCCGTCCGGGAACATTTCAAGCAGAATATTCAAGCACTCGCCAAAACGCTGATAATGAACTATCTCCCTTTCGCGAAGGAAACGGAGCGGAGCGAGATACTCCTCATTATCCGTAAGATTCATGATATGTTCATATGTTGTGCGTGCTTTTTGTTCCGCCGCAAGATCCTCGTTTATGTCTGTAATCGGGTCACCCGTGCATTGTATATATGCAGCCGTAAACGGAATTCCGTTCGGGTCAGCGGGGTAAATTCCGTAACCGTGCATGGTGTAGTAACCTATCAGTCCCGCTTCGGTCAATTCGTCAAGGGATGCATTGCGCATGGACTGATTGATCATAACGCCTATCATTTCCCAGTGTGCGATTTCCTCAGTGCCGATATCGTTCAGTGTTGCCCGAACTCTGTCATCCGGCATAGAGAAGCGCTGTGTCAGATAACGGCAGCCTGCTGCAAGTTCGCTGTCAGGTCCGCCGTACTGTGCCATGAGTGCTCGAGCTACGCGAAGGTCGGGAGTTGTAATATTCACAGGGAATTCAAGCTTTTTCTGATAAATCCACATGTTATGCCTCCTTATTCAAAGGGCCATTCTGAGCAAACCCAACTGCCGGTCTGCGTTGCGGAATGACCGAAACCAAGCAGCGGTCCGTATTGCTGCTCATAGCTTTCGATGAGCGATTTCAACATCGTTGAGTAATGATAATAATCACTCAGCGCATCCGCATCATCAGGGTGAGTGTCAATATAAAGGTTCAGTTCGACACAAACGAACTGAATTTCGCTGATTCTTGTCAGCAGTTCGCATTTCGTCATAACTTTCCTCCTTTATTTATAGATGTTCACGAGTTCGGGATAAAGCGTTCCGACGGCGAGAGCCGCATCGGGACAAAAGCCTTCGGCATAAACCTGATTTTCAAAGCTTATATTGGGCAGCCTGTTCAATTCGGTTTCATAACCGCAGACGCTCAGTCCGTTGCTGACACTGCCGGCGGGAACGGTGGTTGCGTTTTCGAGGATCAAAGCCTCTGCTGCCATGCTGCACCGGCACGGCGTTATATTACTGCTCATTGCGTTCCATACCTCCTTTGGTTTTGCACAATGCCCGGAAGGGTTTGTACAATTCCATGATATGCACAGCGCGCAAACGGCGTGAAAGCGGATAAAACTGCGGTTTGGATTGACGGGCGGTGCCGCAATTATTGTGAGCAGACTCATTTTCCTTAATGCAGTACATTAAAGTGTACACATGACGCTTCAGCGCGGTTAATCGTGTTTGTTTTGGCTTGATTCTGCCGTATGTGTGTGATAAAATGGATTTAACGGAAAGATTGCGTAAAACCGCTGTATTAGCATGAATACGGGTTTATACAACGGATGTCATTCCTAAACATTAACAGAATGTTGAACATGCAGCAAAATGGAGGAATCTAATGTCAAAGTTGAATGTTGATCAAAAAACAATTAAGGATCTTTTTCAAGATAAGCGTGCAGATTTTCTGATTCCGGACTATCAACGCCCGTATGCGTGGAGCGAAACCGAATGTCGTACGCTTTGGGATGATATTTTTTCGTTCGCTATTCCTGATGAAGGACGTACAGAATTCGACAGCAACAGTGAATATTTTCTCGGACCGATAGTCACGTTTAAAAACGATGACGCTAAAATGGAGGTAATCGACGGGCAACAGCGACTCACTACGCTTATGTTGCTGCTCCGAGCATTTTATGAAGGATTTAAATACATGCAGGATAAGGCATCGGTTGCGACAAGGCAAAACATCGAGCGGTGTATTTGGAAAACCGATGAATTCGGTGAACCGAATATTTCTGCATTAAAAATCGATTCGGAAGTTGCAACGGATAAAGACAAAGATGAATTCATTGAGATATTAAGAAGCGGCATAGCCTTACCGGACCAGAAAAGTAAGTATGCTGTGAATTATCGGTTCTTTCAGGAATGCGTACATACTTTCTCAAATAAGTACCCGGCTTATTTCGCTTACTTACCTACGAGAATCATGAACAACTGCATTTTGCTGCCAATTGAAGCGGAGTCCCAAGATACTGCTTTGAGAATTTTTTCGACGCTCAACGACCGTGGAATGCCGCTGTCCGATTCTGATATTTTTAAGGCACAGTTCTACAAACACTATTCCAAGCGCGGGAAGAAAGATGAATTTATAAGACAATGGAAGGAAATTGAAGAGCTGACAGCGCGGGTATTTCATCCGCAGCACGGTACGCCCATGGACGAGCTGTTCACACGGTACATGTACTATATCCGAGCTAAAATGGGAATAAAGACTTCTACCACCGAAGCGTTAAGGAAATTTTACGAACGTGATGGTTACGCATTGTTGAAGGATGAAAAAACTTTCGAAGAGTTGATTGTGTTGGCTCATTTTTGGGAAGACATTTCGAACCAGGACAGCGATAGATTCTCTCAAAAAATACTGAGGAAGCTTTTTGTTTTAAGCTACGCACCAAACAGCATGTGGACATATTTTGTGTCTGTATATTTTTTGCACAACAAAGACAGTCAAAACCTGCTTGATGAAGATTTTTTCGATGTTTTTTTGAATAAGATTACTGGTTTCATGTTAGCATATGCGGTTATTAATCCCGGCGTAAATGCGCTTCGCACTCCCGTGTATGCCGAAATGACAAATATCGTCAACGACAGACCTGTTTCATTTGCCGGCTTCAGGTTCAACAGGGAAAAGGTGCTGAATGCCTTTATGAGCTTCAACTTCAGCAATGTTCGTCCTGTTACAAAATCAGTATTGGCATGGTGGGCATATCAAGACAGTGCTCAGGAGCTTTTATCACTTGAGACAGCATTTGAAATTGAGCACATTTACGCCCGAAACAGAGTCAACAGCGAGAATTCGCTGAGTGATTGGCAAAAGGTTGATGCTTTGGGCAACAAAATTCTTCTTGAGAAAAGAATCAATATTCGTGCTTCTGACTACAGATTTACAGACAAGAAAAAATATTATCTCGGGTACATTAATAACCGCGGGCAGATGAAAAAGGGAAGCAAAAATCACGAGCTTTTGCAGCTGGCGAATTCTTTTGTTGATTTTTCCGAAGCCGATATAGATGAGCGCACACAAAGGATATTTACATCTTTTGTTGATTTTCTTTCTCAAAACATGCTGCTTGAATGAACTTGCCGACTTAACAATGTGTTTTAGCCTTAGCGCAAGGCTGCTAAAACATAATTTGAAATGCAGGATGCGTAAATGTTTTTTGGACAGATAGGCCCCTGCATTTTTCTTTTGCGGTAAAACCTCAAAGCATTATTAAGAATAGCTTGCTGCTAATCACCCGCTTCCGAATACCGGAGTTTAAATTCGGCCGCGGGCAATACTCCGTCTCTACCCCACATTACATTGTCTGATACTTTTTCATCTTCATCCAATTGACAAACCCGTAAATATCATTCGCGAGGAACGCAACGAAGCAGGCAACCATCGGGAGTGCAGTGTTGCTTCCTGCCGAAGCGAGCATCCAGAGAATTATCAGTACTATGTCATTTGCAGCATACGCAAAAGCATAGAACGGACTCCGCCTGAAGGCGAGATAGGCTGCGAAAAAGCTTGTGGTTACCGAGAGAGTACCGAAAAACAACTGGGCTGTGTTAAAATGCTTCAGGATAAAGTGAAAAGCAACCGTTGTGACGGCCGCAAGAAATGTCATGAATATGCATTCACGACACGAAAGATGATTTATTTCAACCTGCGTTTTGTCACCGTTGAACGGATGTTTCAGCCAGGCAATGACTGCCGCGCCCGCCGCCGGTGCGGACATTAATAGATAAGTAAGCATTTCCCCATAGTACTTCGTTCTGAACGAAATAATACCGTACAGCACGCTGAATACGATCGTCAGCATTTGCCCGATAACATTGCCTGCCGAAACGAAAATCAGCGCGGTGACGCCTACAAGCGAAGCCGCAAGCGACAACAAACTCGATGATGCCTCTGATTTGCTGAGAAAATATGAAGCAGCCACAACAACGGCCGAACAGACCCAAAGAGCAAGTTCGAATGTCGTAAGTCCAAATGCGATTTTCCTTCCGGTTGCCGAGGAGTTGTTTTCTTTTGCAACGATTTTTATGTTTTGTTCCTTCATAATCAATTCTCCTTTTCGTTTTGTTTGGTGCATTGCCGCCAACTTCCGTTTTGAATACTGCATTAAAAACGCAGACAAAAAACACCCGCGATGTATCTTCAATGACCTAACGATACATCCGAGTGTTTGCACACTTTCTACCCGGTGGCAGCAATTATCAACTTAAACTCATAAGACAAGAACCGTAAGGCATACGGACAGACCAAAGAATTCCTGACAGAGCAATGAGCGGATTTTAGCAGAACCAATGGGCAATGTCAAGCCAAAGATATGCTGTAAGGAACTGCACCGAAAATATATTATCAGAGGCTATCCAACATATGTTGACAGGAGCAGTTTACGGTGTTATATTGTGCATAAACAATATGCACAATTGTTTTGCGTATTGAATCAACAAATATGTGTTCGGTTGTGCTTTCAGCATAACGGGGGGAGTGAAAATGTCGACTGTGGATTATTCATTGCAAATTGATGAAGCAAGGGAGACTGCGATTTGTGAGGTTCGCGGACTTTCAAAGTCGTACAGGAATTTTTGGCTGAACGACGTCAGTTTTAAACTTGAGCCCGGGTATATCATGGGATTTGTAGGGCGCAACGGTGCCGGAAAATCAACAACAATAAAGGCCATGCTGCGGCTTGTAAAACCGGATTGCGGTGAGGTTAAAATGTTCGGAATGGATTATGCAGAGAATGAAGAAGAGTGCAAAAAGCATTTAGGTATCGTTCTCGGTGAATTTGACTATTATGCAGATAAAAAGCTTAAAACCGTCACGGGTGTGGTCAGGCGTTTTTATCCGGAATGGGATGAAGCAGCATACAGGAGGTGTATTGCAAGATTTGAATTGGATGAGACCAAGCGCGTAAAGGAGCTTTCCGCAGGAATGAAAGTCAAATATGCACTCGCACTTGCACTTTCTCATAACGCGCGGCTGCTGATACTGGATGAGCCGACGAGCGGACTGGACCCCGTTTCGAGGGATGAATTGCTTGATGTTTTCCGTGAATTTGTCGCGGACGGCAAAAGGAGCATTTTGTTTTCAACGCACATTACATCGGATCTTGATAAATGTGCCGACTACATCATGTATATTAAAAACGGCTGTATACTGATGAACGGAGACAGAGAAGAAATCATCGGCGGATACAGGCTTGTTTGCGGAGGAAAAGCCGATATGACACCCGAGCTTGAAGCGGCACTCATCGGAGTTAAGGAGACTGCGTTCGGCTTTACGGGATTGATTGCAGAGAGAGATTTGAATGCCGCAGACGGACTGCAAACAGCACCTGCCGATATAGAGTCCATCATGCTTTATACAGAAAAGTACGAACTTCATCAGGAGGCATAAAATGAAAAATCTGATTCTGAAGGACTTAAAACTTTCTGTTCATCCGACAACTGCAATTTATGCAGCAGTTGCGGGCGGTTTGATGTTTGTTCCCGCTTATCCGCGCAGCATGGCTTTTCTGTACTCTATAATCGGGGTCTTTATGATATTTCAGTGCGATCTGCAAAATCACGATCGAACGTTCTGCTGCCTGCTTCCGGTAACCAAAAAGCAAATAGCTGAAGCCCGTGTGTTGTCCGTTGTTCTGATTCAGCTCGGATTGATGCTTATCAGCATTCCGTGCGCAGTTGCTGCGCGCACCATCCTGAAAAACATTTCAAATCCCGCAGGGATGAATGCAAATGCGATAATGTATGCCATTGTTCTTATCGGTTATGCCGTTTCCAATCGGATAATGATTCCGAACGGATACAGAAAAAACTTTAAAATCGTGTGGAGCTTCTTCGGAAGTCTTGCCGCTTATATTCTTATTTCGGGTACGGCCGAACTCATGATTGCAGTAACGGCCGGGGATAACGGTCTTCTGAACAGAACTGCTTCATCCGATATTATGCGTCAGCTTCCGCTGCTGGCAGTTGCAGTCATAATTTACGGCATCATGAATGTGCGGACATATAAGGTAGCTGCACGGAATTTTGAGCGTGCAGAGATTTGACATGCGGATGCGGAAATCCTGCGTGCAAAATGCAAACCTTTTCGGCAGGAAAAGCACAAAACTATTTAATCAGGAACAGCTTTATGGATTTAAATCTACCGATAATGGGAGCATCGGACACTCCGATTTATAAGCAGGTCTTTGACGGCATTGCGGCACAGATCCTTTGCGGAAGCCTGCCGGGAGGAACATGCCTGCCGCCTATTCGTACAATTGCAGCACAACTCGGCATAAGCGTTATTACAATAAAACGCGCTTGGGAAGAGTTGGAACGCAGCGGACTTATAACGACGAATGTCGGGCGCGGTTGTTTTGTTGCGCAGCTGACAGAGCAAAAGCGAAATGAAATGCGCATGGAAATCGCGCAAGCTGAAGTGAAAAAATTAATGCCACTGTTCAGGTTGCTCGGCTTGACGGCGGAAGATGCAGTGTTTATCATCAAAAAAGAGTATTCCTGATAACCTGCGGTCGTCAGAAAAATTCGGCAAGATTTTTCGCTGCGCTTAAGACCGAATTGCAGGCTATGGATGTTTCACGATATGAGCAACATATTCGTGAATTGCTGTACGAACGACTCTTCCTCAAGGTTGTGCGCCTTGTGGCATTTTGTATGCACGCTGTTTGTATGAGAAAATACGCGCATCCGAGAACAAAGCTTTGCTGAACAGCCCACGACAGCGGCCTGATTCGAGAAGGTGCAGCGAGCGAAAAAGAGGAAAAATATATTTAAATCGGGCTTTGAAATATATTTTTCTTTTTATGTCGAAAACGGGCTGTTTTCTGCTCTGCGTAATCTTTCAAGTCATGAAAACGGTGCAAAAGTACAAAATCGGGTCGGATTTGGTGCGTTTTGAGTTCCAAATTGCAAAAATGGCCAAAAGCATAGGATGAACATCCTATGCGGAAGCGAAAAAAAGTGCGGAACGGGGTTCGAAAAGGCGAATTGAGCTTCAAAAAGGAGGGTGGCATTTCTTCCAAATTGCAAAAATGGCTCAAAGCATAGGACGAACATCCTATGCGGAAGCAAAAAAAAGTGCGGAACGGAGTTCGAAAAGGCGAATTGAGCTTCAAAAAGGAGGGTGGCATTTCGTTTACTTTACGTGATAGCTGCGTCCCTTTCCGTCTTGAGGCCGGCTGAGTTCGCAGTCTTTTACGATAGAGGATTCGGATTCAGAAACGGCATTGGAGAACGGCTGCTGCAAAAAGCGGTGGCATTTGGAGTGTTTTGCGTACCGAAGCCTTTGTGAGCGCGTTGACAGCGGGTTGTTTTTTGAGCGGATTGGTACATTTTAGCTTCCGTATTGCAGTAACTGACTCAGGACTTCCGCGATTCGGAAAATTACGGGCAAAGCATTGAAAATGTTTGATAAAGAGTCGGTTAGTTTTCATTGAAAATTGCGCGTTGACAGCGGGTTGTTTTTTTGAGCGGATTGGTACATTTTAGCTTCAGTATTGCAGTAATCGAGTGCAATTAAAGCTTGCGCAGCAGTAACAGGCTTAGGACTTCCGCGGTGCAGAAAATCGCGGGCAAAGAATTGAAAATGTTTGATAAAGAGTCGGTTAGTTTTCTTTGAAAATAAGGTTTGTTCGGAGTATCACGGGCGTCAAAACTGCGGGAAAGCAAAATGCCCGCACAAAAGCACGGGCATAGGTTGTT
>FR879699.1 GCA_000435055.1 Clostridium sp. CAG:138
CCGTTCCAGCCGTCAATCAGGGTAACTTCATACACGTTGATCGTGCATGTTGCGTCAACAACCAGATCTTCGGCAGGCATGGTTTCCGGAATGTCCCAACCTGAGAAGGTGTGTCCCTCGGGCACGGTGTATTCAGGTGCGGAAACTGCTGCTCCGAATTCGTAGGTCTGAGCGGTGTATTCCTCGCCGTTGACCTTATAGGTTATCGTATAGGTATTAACGCTCCAAACAGCAGTGACGGTTATATTTGCAGCGGGAAGAACACCGTCTTCGGGCATACCGTCCCAAGCGTCAAAGGTATGACCGAGCTTTTCCGGATTTTCAGGAACAGTGATAACATCACCTTCATATCCCGTAAACGTGAAATACGTCTCACCATCGACCATGAATGATACCGTATACTTTCCATCTTCAACGAGTGTCGCATCAAGCACGATGTTCTCCGCCGGCATGGTGGCGGGAGTATCCCAGCCCGAGAAAGTGAAATGGTCAGGAACGTCATATGCGGGAGCAAAGACTTCTTCACCGTAAGCATAAACCTGTATTGCGTAAATCTCACCATTGATATTGTAAGTAACGGTGTATTCGTTTACGGTCAGTGCCGCATCAAGAACAAGGTTCTCGGCAGGCATGGTTTCCGGAATATCCCAACCTGAGAAGGTGTGTCCCTCGGGAACGGTGTATTCGGGTGCGGAAACCACCGCTCCGAATTCATAGGTCTGAGCGGTGTATTTCTCACCGTTGATTGTGTAGGTAATCGAATAGCTGTTGGCCGAGTATTGAGCGGTAACGGTCATGTCTTCCGTAACGTTTGAGAAGTCCTTATCCCATCCGATGAAGGCATAACCCTCACGTTCGGGGGCTGTCGGCTCAATTGCGGCGGAACCGTGGGCAACACTCTGAGCGGAAAGAACCGTACCGTCGTAGTCAACGAAGGTGACCGAGTGGTAAACCTGAGCGGTAATTGAACCGTTGTCGGATGTGAACGGAATGAGGGTAGGAGAAGTTTGCTGCACGGGCATATAGTAGAATTCCCTTATTTCAAGTTCAAGAGGAATCACAGTGCCGAGCTCTACGGATTCATTTACATGAAAATTCATTGTAAATATGGTTCCGTTTCCGCTGAACGGATTGGTCGGCATGATTGCCATGAAGGGAACCTGTCCCGGACGCGTGACAGCATCAGCGACGATCGTGCCGCCGCCAGCGATCATGTTTTGCCAGATGTTTCCCTGAGCAATACCGTTACCGACGACGGAAAGCATATTTGTGTCATACCTCACGAATGCCGTGAGAGCGTGAGATTCATACTCGCCTTCGATATTAAACGCTACCGACACATCTGTGCCGGGAGCTGCCGTGACGTTTTCAACACTGAAAACAACGTCGTTATCGGTCGGCGATCCGGTTTCCGCATATGCAGGGATCGTGATCGTGCTCAGAATGACAGCGACACTGAGCAGCATTGCGAAGAGTTTTTTCATTTTCGTCTCCTTATTTTTATTTATATCGGGCGGCGTAAA
>FR879700.1 GCA_000435055.1 Clostridium sp. CAG:138
ACGAGGATACGGATCTGTTCTTTTGGGATAATCAGCTTGAGATCGATCTAAAAAAACTCGGCCGGGAAGACAATTTTGTCAATGTAACCATTGAGAAGGCATATGTTAAACAAATCGCGAATGAAACAGAATCTGAAATCACTGCGGATGTGTATGTCTTAACAAATCGCCCCACTCCCAGTATTGACGACCACGGCATCGGTATGGATTTTCGGATCACAGTTGATAAACAAAGAATGGTCATAATCGCCTACTCGGAACCCGATGCATGTGCTACTCGATACAAAAGCTGGCTCGGTTGGCTTGCCTCAAACTATCGTAAGGAAGGGCTGACCTGGCAGGAAGCAAATAAAAAGGCATATGAAGAAATCTATGCCGGATATGCAAATTAAATTCTAAATTAGGAGGTTTAAAAAATGAAAAGATTTTTATCGATTATCCTTGCGATAATCCTTGCCTGCGCAGGAACTTTTGATGCAGTTCTTGCAAGCGAAGCTGCCGCCTCGGATGAACTGCCCGAAGGCACAAAATCGGTGCCGGGCCGAAGAGCGCGACTTTTTCGAAGTAACCCCCGCCTTTGCGGCCGGAATTGAATCAACCTCCGCCTGCCGCTCGGGCTTCATCGCTCGGGCGGCAGTTTTTGTTTCTGCCGTTTTTACACCGCGAAAAATGAATTGTTAACAAATTGTTCACAATTTCAGGGCAAAACGGGGTTGACATCACCGCTTTGATATGTTATTCTTTGATTGTATATCGGTTTACGCTTGAGTTTCGGTTAAGTCGTTTCCGATAAAAACGATATAAAATATGAAAGTGTGGTATTTATGAAAAGGTTTAAAGCTGTGGCAATATTGGTCATGTTTGCGGGCATTATCCTGCTTTTGCAGGCCTGCACACCGAAAAACGGCGCGCCGACGCCGATCGATGCCGAAGAAACGTTTTCAAGGCTGCTTAAAGAGGTGCACTATGCCGCCGAACTTGAGGACGCAAGCGAGTATTCGGAATACATTCTCAACGGACTGCCGAATGATGTTGAGGTTCGAATGTATCTTTGCGGCGGGGGACGCGCCGACGCACTCATCATGTGCAAAGCGAGCAGCGACTCGCAGCTGCCCGCAATTCGTGCCGTGCTTAAAAAATACATTGCATCGAGCCGACAGAATGCGGAACGATACAATCCGAGCGAAGTTTCAAAATATGATAACTCAGTTTGGTTCGAAAGCGGGCTTTATATATTTGTTTGCATAACGGCCGATACCGCCGGAGTTAATGCGGTTTTAAAATAAACTTATTAACGGAGATTACCTATGAAAATCAAAAGTTTTTTTATTCTGTTGCTTGCATGTGCACTGCTTTTTGCGGGCTGCAAAGTTGAAACCGATGCCCCCGATTCGCCTGCTTCACCCGCTCCGTCCGCTGCACCTACGGATTTTGTTTTATACAGAGCGGATTCTTTCCGAATCGGCTCGCAGGCATATGAAAAATGCAGCTTCAACGAGGATATTTCAAAAAAATACGCCGCACTCATCGGCAAAGCAGCCGATGCGCTTGCGGGGGAAACGCAGGTTTACTGCCTCGTTATCCCGACTGCATACGGCGTGCTTCTTCCCGATGATATGAAGGAACTCATTCCCGATTATTCGGATATGGAAACGAACATTTCTTCAATTTACGCTGCTCTTCCCGAAAGTGTCGAGCCCGTCCCGGTTTGGGATAAGCTCCGGGAACACAGCGGCGAGTTCATCTATTTCCGCACCGATCCGCACTGGACGGCGCGCGGTGCATACCTCGGATATGAGGCTTTCTGCGAAGCAAAGGGCATTGCGCCGATTCCGCTTGATGCTCATCGTGCTGTAAATTTTGATGGTTTCCTCGGCACACTATATTTTGAAAACGGATGCGATGAAAAGCTCCTGCCGGAGGAGACCATTGAAGCATTCTACCCTGTCAGCGACGGAGTAACGCTCACCGTAACAGATGCGGATGACAACACAACGGATTGTCCGATCGTTGCGGATGTGAGCGAGCTGCATGCTCTGGCAAAATATCGAACTTTTTCCGGCGGAAACAATCCGTTTTCCGTTGTGACCAATCCAAACATAAAGGATGATTCCGTGCTTATTTTAGTCAAGGAAAGCTTCGGAAATCCGCTGCCCGCGTTCCTTTGCGACCATTATTCAACAATTTACATTATTGACTATCGCAGCTGGTACGGCAATATCATCGATTTTGCACGGGAAGTTCATGCCGATGATCTGCTTTTTGCAAACAATATCAATGCGGTCAACTCCGGAGGAAATGTTGGTTTCATCGCAATGAAAATCAAATGAACCAAGCAAAATCCGCTCAAGTGTTTTGCAAATGAATTGTTAACAAATTGTTCACAATTTCAGGGCAAAACGGGGTTGACCCTGCTGCTTGGATATGTTATTCTTTTTGTATACCGGAACTGCATCGGAATTCGCTCCTTTGCAAAACAATCTGCGCAGAAACGTCTCGCACCCGACGGCCGATAAATCCGTTGGGGAAGTGAACAAATCACTCTCAG
>FR879701.1 GCA_000435055.1 Clostridium sp. CAG:138
CGGCGCTGGCATGGGAGGGACAGCGGCTCAAGTCATATACTCCGGCGTCCACCGGCTCAGGAAGAGTAAATGCGTACACCTATAACTATGATGAGAACGGTATCCGCACCAGAAAGACCGTTGGAAACACCGTTACCGATTATTATTATAACGGAAGCTTGCTGATAGGCATTGTCCAAACCACGACGAACAGCGACGGTAGCACGGAAACCTCCATGCAGCGCTTCAGTTACGATGCAGATGGCAAGGTCGTGGGCGTAAACTATAACGGCACATATTACTACTACCTCCGCAATGCTCAGGGCGATGTTGTAAAGCTGATTGACAAAACAGGCTCAGCAGTAGTAGAGTATACCTACGATACTTGGGGCAAGCTGCTTTCAACAACCGGCTCTCTCGCCGCAACCTTCGGCGCGGAGCAGCCCTTCCGCTATCGCGGCTATGTATATGATGAAGAAACCGGGTTTTATTACCTGCAAAGCAGATACTACAACCCCGAGGTTGGCCGCTTCATCTCCGCCGACGTCTACCTCTCAACCGGTCAGGGAGTTATTGGGCATAACGCGTATGCATATTGCGGGAATAATCCGGTAACCCGTGTAGACGACGAAGGCGAGTTCTGGAACATAGTAATCGGTGCAATCGTTGGAGCTATTGTTGGGGCAGTTGTAAGCGCTGTCACTCAGGCCGCAAGCGGACAGGATATTAACTGGGCTGCTGTTGGTGTAGCTGCTGCGTGCGGTGCGCTTTCGGGAGCCGTTAATGCTGCGTGTCCGTGCATGGGAGTTGCAGCTACCGGTTTAGTTCAAGGATCGATTGGTGCCTTAGAGTACGCCGGTACGGAGCTTGCATATGGAAGAACTCCTACGTTAGAAAAAACTCTGATGGCCGGAGTTACGACCGGAATGTTCGCAGCAGGGGGTAAGTTTGTCGCTCAGTCGGTGGGGCTAACGGCGTGCTTTATTGCGGGCACTCAGGTTATAACCACCAATGGAATGGTTTCAATTGAAAACATTTCAGAAGGTGATTATGTCTATGCCACAGATCCGGAGACAGGGGAAAGCGGCTTCAAGCGAGTAGTTCAGACATTTGAACGAGAGACGGATGAGCTGGTCGAGATAACCTGCGACGGAGAAACAATAACCACGACTCCGACTCACCCGTTCTATGTTCCTCAAAAGGGCTGGACAGAGGCAATAAAGCTTCGCGCAGGGGATATTCTTGTTACCTCCAATGGTGAATATGTCGTTGTAGAGAAAGTTCAGCACGAGATACTCGAAGCCCCGATAACTGTTTATAATTTCGAGGTTGAGGACTATCATACCTATTATGTTGCAGCAAGTGCGGACTCAGACTTGTTCGTATTGGTGCATAACAGATGCGGAACAAGCTATGAGTTGTCAGACAATCAATTGCGAAATTTTGGACACAAAGGAAAGAACTCAGGCTACAGAGTTACTCATGGTTCACATGAAAATGCGATGGATTTCGTCTTGACACAGACAAACGGATTGATAGAATACAGCCCTGGGAAATATGTTGGATATAATTCAAGAGGTGTGGAGTTTAGAATCTATCCAAGGAGTGGATATACCTACACCTCAATTAGGATTAATGGAGTTTCAGGGCTCAAGGGAATTAAATTCATATGGGATTAGCAAACTCCTATATTGTAAACATAACTATAGGAGGAATGGAATGATACGTACTTCAAGTATTGATACTGTGCAAAGGAACAAGCTCGAATCACTTATCAGGAGTGGTTTATCCAAATTTACATACATACATGACATTAAATTCGCTGATGACATGAAAAAAACTCTAATCTATCCGACAAATGATGTTCAATTGTATGAGGATCAGTTCGATTCATTACTTCATACAATGAATACAGAAGAACAGCTTATCGTTGCTCAGGTGGGATATAACGATAATTTGTTTGAGAAAGACAACGTGGTATATCTGTTTGACAGACCATTCACTTATGCAGATTATGCAGCTTTGAATCTCTATAGCGCAGTTATAATGTTTTCCTCATCATATGAGTGGATCATAGTAATCGATGAGTCTCTTGAAGGCGGAGAAGCACTTTTTGTCGGAACACCAGAGAGGGTGAGACTATTTGAATCTTTCTATGGACGCACAAAAACAGATTTGCTGCAATTTGTCAGGTTTTATCTCGACGAAGCGGAAAGAAGAAAAGTTAGTCTGAATCATCTTAGTAACATGATTAGCATATTACAGTCGTAGCGCCTAATATATAGTTGAACGGAATAAGCTAACCAGCAGAAAGCGTGATATTCTCGACATAAGCAATTTTGCGACTATGTTATTAATGAACAGGCACGGTTCGAGGTCTAGGGCTGCCATACCTATTATGTCGCAGCAAATACGGACTCAGATTTGTTCGTGCTGGTGCATAACAGATGTACCTACCTTTATGATAGTTATTCCACGGGAAGAACAGAACCAAATAGTCTCAACGAAAAGCTCGCTATGGATTCTGTAAAGAGCAACCCTTGGGGAGGAAGAATAATAAAATCGGATTTAGGCGATCCACGTCTTCTCGAGGGCACTGTGAAAATGGCTAAAGATGTTAGTTGGACTTATGGGCACGTCGATATTCACTATCTATATCATGAACGCGTTGGGTTCTTTGACTTCAAATACATTGATAATAAATAGGAGGAATAATTATGATTGCTAAATGTGTGTGTAATGAGTATACAGGACCTGCCCTTGTGCTCCCAACTCAAGTTGATGGTGTGACGTCAACTTTTGATTTGGTAATTGTTGGAGGGTGGTTCAGTATATACGGAGAACGAGTAGGGTATAATATAACAATCGGTAAGAAATATGACGTATATGGAGTAATGCAGTATGACGGTCATATTTATTATCTAATACAAGATGAGTGGGCACTGTGTTGCTTTGCTCCGCACAGCCTGTTTGAGATATATAAGCCGGATATTCCGTTTGGCTGGAAGATAAACTGCTTTAATATTGAACACGGACCGTTGCTTATCATCGGTTATGATGGCATAACCGACAGTTACGATAAATTAATTCAGTTAATCAATCGTGATAGGGACATGGTTAGGGAGTTCCTCGATTACAAGGATTGGCTTAATGTTTGGTATAATGATTGAAAAGCGGCATAGTTATTCTTTGTTTCTGCAGTCTACTATACTGATTAATAGGTATTAATAAGAATAATCAATACGATGCCAACGGCAACATAACGCAGATATGGCGCGGAAGCACGTCATTCAGCAATGCTTCCGAAAAGTATTCGTATGTGTATGACGCGGCCAACCAGCTTATAAGGGAGAATCTCTATTATGGTACCGGCAACAGCAATAACGCTACCATAACCTATCAGTATGACAGCTGGGGCAACCTGCTTAACAAGAAGATTTACGCATACACTACCGGAACGCTCGGCACGGTACAGGAAACCGTAACCTACACCTACGGCAATTCCTCATGGAAGGATCAGCTCACATCCTATAATGGACAGAGCATAACCTATGACGCATCCGGCAATCCGACAAGCTATCTCGGCGCGGCGCTGGCATGGGAGGGACAGCGGCTCAAGTC
>FR879702.1:0-2001 GCA_000435055.1 Clostridium sp. CAG:138
GCGAGAGCGTGATCTGCACGGAGACTCCCGACGATGCGGCACTTGACGCCTGCCGCGCCCTGGGTAAGGCGTTGGTGGAGTGAGAAATGATGCCCGCCGCTGACGGGAACTTTAGCGGCATGTTGCGCGGCTTGCGTTTGCCAAACAGCCCATCAGAAAAGGCAGGGACACCTCTTGCGGTGTTCCTGTCTTGCGCTGTATAGCGATGCTTGGAGTATTGAAAAAGAATATGCTCAACATTGTTCTGTTTATCATCCTCGGTGCGCTCTGGTGGGGGGCATGTCGGAAAGAACACTTCCGCCGTTGGGTAGAGTATTTGCTTTTGATTCCCATCGCCTATGAGTTGGGTCATCTTTGCGTGCTGGGCTTCCGAACTGTCTCTTACTCAGAATGGCGTGACTTTCAGCTTATTCTTGCTGTCGGCATACTCCTTTACCGTGCCATGTTGCTGGCATTGAACTTTTTTACACCGGAAAAGATTTTTTGAGCATACGCAGACAGGATCATAGATGATGTTCGGATCTTCTGCAACAGGTTCATCCTTACCCATTTTGCCATGGCGTTTGATGTGATGCCTGCCTCACGACGAAGTGTGGTTTTGTTGATTTTCTTATCAATCATCAGTTTCCAAAGCCTGTTGTATGAATAAAGCCATCGTGGCTTCCTCCGTTTCTGATTCTGCCTTGGTGAATGGCACATCAAGGCTTTGATTATTATTCCGCATAATCACCCTATTTTCAACAGACTTCAGCATATTTCAAAATAAAATCTATTATCTCAACCGGAACGAACAGAAGGGAAAACTTGAGCCTGTCACTGCCTTCCCATGCAGATATACTCTTATTTAAGGCTCTTTATCTGCGTGGTTTTATGGTTTAAGTCCTACCTCCTAAACACTTTTGTATTTTTTGCGGAGCAAAGAAACTCAAAAAGTACACCGGTGTTTTCGTGCAATTTCTGCCGCTGAAAGCAAAAAATCGGGCTCCGTAGCAGCCGATCGACTGCTCCAAAGCCCGTTTTTCTAATATTCGCCCTGTATTTTGCCCTGAAAGCAAGAAAAAACCTCTCTTGTCTTGGCAGACAAAAGAGGTTTCTTTTATGGTGGACGGGGATGGATTCGAACCATCGTAGTCTGTGACAACGGATTTACAGTCCGCTCCCTTTGGCCGCTCGGGAACCCGTCCGAATCAGCATATTGATTATAGCATAAAAATGTCAACTGTCAACATTCCGGCAAAAATATAAACATTATTATTCCGGTTTGCTCTTGTTAAGCAGGCAATAATATGATATAATTTCAATGCTGATTTTGATTTTACTTGAAATAAAGGAGATTAGTTCATATGAACAACATTCCGACCCCGCATATTTCGGCAAAAGCAGGCGATTTTGCTGAAACCGTTCTTATGCCCGGCGATCCCAAGCGGGCAAAGTTCATTGCAGAAACTTATCTGAATGATGCTGTGCTTGTTAATGATGTCCGCGGAGTTCAAGGTTACACCGGCTATTATAAAGGCAAGCGTGTATCCGTTATGGCCAGCGGAATGGGCATGCCGTCCATAGGAATCTATTCCTACGAACTTTTTAATTATTATGACGTAAAAAATATCATTCGTGTCGGTTCCGCAGGAGCAATTCATCCGGAATTAAAGATTCGAGACATCGTTTTCGGCATGGGGTCATGCACAAATTCGAACTATGCGGCCCAATACAGACTGCCCGGCACTTTTGCGCCGACAGCAAGTTTTAGTCTTTTGCAGAAGGCAGTTGCCGAAGCGGATAAAGCAGGTGTGCGTTACATGGTTGGGAACCTTTATTCCTCCGATACATTTTACGATGATGCTCTCAGTCTTTCCGATTGGCAGAAAATGGGTGTGCTTGCTGTTGAAATGGAGAGTGCAGCGTTGTACTGCAACGCGGCGCGTGCAGGGAAAAACGCTCTTTGCATATGCACGATTTCCGATTGTCCGTTTAATCCGGGTCAGGATTGCACGGCGGAAG
>FR879702.1:2036-2514 GCA_000435055.1 Clostridium sp. CAG:138
AGAGCGGCAGAACACGTTTACAAAAATGATGGAAATCGCACTGAATATCGCATGAGTTCATCTGCATTTTATAAAAATCGATTAATCTTTGAGATGCGGCTGCATTCGCAGCATCACGGGAACGCAGGAAGAGGTATTAAGCGATGAGCAAACGTATTGTTAAATCGATCATAGCACTATTCTTCGTGGCAGTGGGTTTGAGTGCCGCTCAGCTTATATGCAGTGGCAGCTTTATTGCGTCTTTCGGCGAAAAAGCACAAAAATGGCTGCCCATATGTATTTTTTGCGTTCTCGGTGCAGGCTTCGGTGTATTCGGATATGTTATTGCGCCGCGTTTGGTTAAAGCATATCACTTTGTTACCGGCAGCATTATGCGGAGGTTCACCGACATGCCGCTTTCCGTGATTTTTGTCGGTGTAATCGGACTGATTCTCGGATTGCTTGTCGCATTTTTGTTGAGCACCTTCCTGCTGAATAT
>FR879702.1:2538-49693 GCA_000435055.1 Clostridium sp. CAG:138
TGAATATCGAGCCGCATTTTATCGGCATCATTCTTGCAGTCAGCGCGTATTTAATTTTTGGAACTCTCGGCTGGCTGATTCCCACAAAGCGCAGTAAGGAAATCGTTCTGCCGTCGTGGTTCAAGCTCGGAGAAAAGGGAGGACGCACGGTTGCGGCTCCGAAAGTTCTCGACACCTCGGCAATCATTGACGGAAGATTTTTTGACGTCTATAAAACCGGCATAATTGAGGGAATCGTGATGATTCCGCAGTTTGTGCTTGATGAGTTGCGTCATATTGCGGACAGCACGGATTCGGTCAAGCGTGTGCGCGGCAGGCGCGGACTTGATATGCTTCAGGATATTCAAAATTCTGCGGCTGTGCAGTCGATTGCCGTTTACTCGCGCGACTACCCCGATATCGCTGAAGTTGATGCTAAATTGCTGCGTTTTGCATCCGAACATCACGCAATGATCGTTACCACCGACTATAACCTCAACAAGGTTGCAACTGTTCAAAAGGTTCCTGTTTTCAACATCAATGATCTTGCAAACGCACTCAGAAGCAACGTTGCTGCCGGCGAAGATGTTGTTGTTGATATTGTTAAAGAAGGAAAAGAATTCAATCAAGGCGTTGCCTACTTTAACGACGGCACAATGGTCGTTGTTGACGGTGCAAAGCGTTATGTCGGAAAATCCGTTACAGCAACAGTAACAAGTGTTCTGCAAACATCCGCAGGAAAGATGGTTTTCGCAAAGCTCCGAGAGGAATAGACGCAATTCATCTTTCCGGCAATCATTAAGTTTATGCCCGCGTTTTTTAGCACCGCCCGGATCATTGACAAAGGGTTCGTGACGAGAGTTCCGAGCCCTTTGCCGTACTATAAAAGGTTTTGAAAAGCGATACAATATAGGCGCAAAAAGCAGTGCGGAGGAACAATAATGTCTACGACAGGTAAACGCAGCTTACAGATGGTTCATCGGATACGATCCGGCCGAAAAACTGCTCGATGCAAGTGCGCTCCGGCAGAACAGACTCCGCAGATACAAGAACGGCGATGTTTCACAGCGGATATTCGACGAGATCGTTCGACAGGCAATGGCAAAGGGACTTGTGGGAGGAAAGATTCTATATTCGGACAGTACACACCTGAAAGCCGCACACGGCAAAAAGCCTTTGAAATTCGATGGCGATAAGGTCAAAAAACAGAGAGCGGAAGAGAAAGAAAACTACTTTGACTATGACAGTCAAGGCGGCAACGCAAGCGGAGGCAGCGATGATGTTAAGACGGTAAAGGCGCGTACAACAGACACTGCAGCGGATTTATGCACCGGGAAGGTAAACCGGAAGGCTTCTTCTATCTTGACCGCAGAACCGTAGACAGCAAACATGACATCACCGATATATTCGCAACACCGGGAAACACAAACGATGTGAAGCCCTATCTCGGAAGACTGAGGGTACAGATTGACAAATTTGGGTTTGACGTAAAATACATAGGACTTGACGCAGGCTGCAGCATTTCAAACATTTGCAAATATCTTTACGACATGGGAATACAGGCGGCTATGGGACACCGCCGCGGCTGCCAACAGAAAGGAAAATACGGAAAAAGGGTAAAAATACTTACAAGAGAAGAAAGTAAACGGCGGAACGCAGCTTTGCCGATTCCAAAGAATTACACGGCCTCCGTTATTGCCGTATGCGGGGGCTTTCCAAGGTTACCGAGCAGCGCCTCCTCACTGCCGCCGTGCAGAATATGAAGAAAACAGCTTCCCTCTGTCGGGGAGTACATCCGACTTCTTCGCGCTTTTTCTATGCTTTAACAAAAAAACAAAGCCTATCCTTGCTGCAGATGGGCTTTGTCAGTGGTATGGACGCACTCAAAAGAGTACGCCGAAAACTGTATATATCGCTCTTATCTGTGTGCATCGATGACTTTGCGTTTGGATGCGCAAAGCTCTGCAATGAATAGCCTGTCTAAAGAAGATAACGAATAATCTTTGCGGTGAACCAGAAGGTCCTTGTAGATTTTCAGTTCCTCGTTGCAGGGAATTTCGACAAGATTAAACCTATCCAAGGTTTCTTGGGGAATCGGGGAGACCCACATAAAGCAATCGCTGTTTCTGCTCAACAGTTCGAATTGACTGCCGCGCTCGTAAACAAAAATACGTCGATTTGAGTTGTCGGGCAGCTCCTCTTTTTTTGACGCAGCAAACGGCATTGAGGGCACATAAGGGTCGGCATGAGCAATTTCGATATAGTCTTTAAGCGTGTTAAACTTAACACTGCCGGCGCGTGCAAGGCTGCTGTTTCGACCTGCAACCAAAACATAGCGGAATTCGGCTACGAGTTCGTAGGCGAGATTCTTTTCTTCAAGCATGTCCTTATAGTACTTGTCATATTCCGCAGCATAGCGTACAATGCCGAGGCGATAATCCTCCTGCATAACATTTTTCACAGTGTTTGCCGAGTTGGTTTCATAGTAAAACGCATCGATGGCATCCGAGGGCTTAAACAGCAGTGAGAATGCCGTGAATGCATCGGAAATATAGCTTGCACGGGGGCATGAAAGCGAAAAACGCTGACGTTGAGTGCCGGAACGGCGGAAGGCGGCTTCAACTTCATCAACCTGTTTAAGAATAGCTTTTGCATAGCGAATAAAAACTTCACCGTCGGGCGTCAAAAACATACCCTTTGCACTGCGGTCAAATATTTTAATGCCAAGATTCTGCTCAAGCTCCTTTATTGCGCGGCTGAGCGTAGGCTGCCCGACAAAAAGCGTTTCCGATGCTCTGTTGATTGATTTTGCTTCCGCAATCTCAACAGCATATTTCATGTGCAGCAGGTTCATGAGAAGCCCTCCGGTTTCTGTTCGTGACTGAGGCAAAGGATGATGCAGAAGCAGAACATAAATGCGCTGCGCTGCGCTTTCCGAGCTGTTGCCTGAATACAGTATAACCCGAAATCGACAAAAAAGCAACAACAGCTAAATTCGCACGGTGCTTGACAGAAGAAACAAATAATGATATATTACGGACGTGAATTTGAACAGAGAACAAAAGAGGGCGTCACTGAACGATGACTGCCGCATATCGACGGAAAACAGCGAACCTTTCTTCACAGATTCGTCTGTTGAGATATGCATACTTTCGTACGTGCCGTATTCCGTTTCGGGAAAACATTCATTAAAACATGAACTGATGCCTTTTTTTTTGGAGCATCGACTCGAAAAGATCGGCCGTTGGCTGCTGAATCCGCAGGATTCTTCCCTGTCTGAAAAACACATTTCCGCTTTGGAACAATCTGCTGCGGCAGAGCTTGCAATCTGTGCGGCAATGAAAAACAGCGGGCGACCGTTTGCTCCGCCTGATTATGCATATAAAGAGAGCGGTCAACCTACAATCCAAAATGGTCATATTTCGATTTCACACACAGAGGGGTATGCTGCCTGTGCAATTGCCCGAGAGCCGGTCGGGATTGATGTTGAACGTGAACACACATTCAGCAAGGCTGCCGCAAAGCGCATCTTGTCTCCGCAGGAGGAGCTCCTGAGAGAATCGGCAAATGCGGACGAGTTGCTTTCCCGTATATGGACTGTTAAAGAAAGCTTCCTCAAAATGACAGGGGAGGGGATACCGGGCGGAATGCGTACATTAGAATTGATTGCCGCAGGCGACGGTTCTTCCGATGTATGGACAATTAAGCGCGGTACGGAGCCTGAGGCAGGCTGTGCCGTACTTTTGAGTATTTCAGGCAGCGGGAATTCAGCGGATTTCAATGATGCGTATTTATCCGTTTGCACAAAGAAAAAAGCAATGATGCACATAAATCGTTTCGAATCGGTCGAAAGCATTCTTGAATTTCTGAATGAGCCCTGATTCTGTTTTGAATTCGTGCAAAAAAAGTTTTAATTATATTTATTGCTCAAGGTTGCCGAGGAATAGCTTTTGAGTTATAATATCACTCGGAATATCAATAAACTCTATGGAGGCATAAAATGATCCAGTTTGATTTGATTCGGGCACATGATCCCGAGCTTTGCGGCTACATGGAAGAGGAGCTTGCACGTCAGCGCAGCCACCTCGAGCTCATCGCATCCGAAAACTTCGTCAGCGAAACAGTTATGGCGGCAATGGGCAGCCATCTCACCAACAAATACGCAGAAGGCTACCCCGGAAAGCGTTACTACGGCGGTTGTGAATGCGTTGACAAGGTTGAAGATCTTGCCCGTGATCGTGTCAAAAAGCTCTTTGGTGCGGAACATGCAAATGTCCAGCCCCATTCCGGCGCACAGGCGAACCTTTCCGTTTATTTTGCGCTTCTTAACCCCGGCGATACGATTCTTGGCATGAATCTGTCCCATGGCGGTCACCTTACGCATGGCAGCCCCGTAAACATGAGCGGCAAATATTTCAATGTTGTTCCTTACGGCGTAAGCGAAGCGGACGAGCGCATTGATTATGATGAACTCCGCCGCATTGCGAATGAATGCAAGCCCAAGCTTATCGTTGCGGGCGCAAGTGCATATCCCCGTGAGATTCGTTTCGACATCATTTCCGATATTGCAAAGGAAGTCGGCGCAATCTTTATGGTCGATATGGCACATATTGCAGGTCTTGTTGCAGCCGGTCTGCATATGAATCCTGTACCCTATGCTGACGTTGTCACCAGCACCACTCACAAGACCCTGCGCGGTCCCCGCGGCGGTATCATCCTCTGCAAGGAAGAATATGCAAAAGCAATCGATAAGGGCATATTCCCCGGCACACAGGGCGGCCCGCTTATGCACACCATTGCGGCAAAGGCTGCATGCTTCCACGAAGCACTTCAGCCTGAGTTCAAGGTATATCAGCAGCAGGTTGTCAAGAATGCAGCAGTTCTTGCCGACAGCCTTCAGAAGGCAGGCCTTCGCATCGTTTCCGGCGGCACGGATAACCACCTGATGCTCGTTGATCTGACCGCAAGCGGCAGAACCGGCAAGGAAGTTGAACACCTCCTTGACGCTGCAAACATCACCGTCAACAAGAACACCATTCCCTTTGAAACCCGCAGCCCGTTCATCACCAGCGGTATCCGCATCGGCACCCCCGCACTGACCACCCGCGGCTTCAAAGAAGAAGACATGGTTATTATCGGCGGTTTGATTGCAGATATCGTATTTAACGGCGAAGATGCAGTCGAAAGAGTAAAGGCTGAAGTTGCAAAGCTTACCGAAAAGTATCCTCTGTATCCCGAGGACTGATTATTCAATTTTAAAATGAAAAGATGAGCTGAAGCTCAAAAGCACGGGAGATACTGTCTTCCGTGCTTTTTCACAGTTCAATAAAAGAAAACCCGCGTTAAAAACGCGGTTCAGGCCACTGATCGGTTTGTTGGCGTTTTTTAATTTTTAAGCAAATTGACGAATAAATCGATAGAAAAAACGGGAGGAACCTTTGTCTTTGCATTAAACTCATTGACAACGACGTTGATATACTGTAAACTATACTCAGCACCGATAAATGAACTTTTAACAATCAGGAGGAATTCTATGGGAACATGGGGAACAGGAATATTCCAAAGTGACTATGCTTTGGATGTCAAAGACACCTACATGGATCGTATCCGCAAAGGAGAAGACGATGAGTCTGTAATGAACAGCTTAATCGCTGAATATGAGCGAGAAGGAGACTTCAACTATGATGATACGCGATACGTATTCTGGTTGGCATTAGCTTATATTCAATGGAAAACCGGACGGCTTGACTCAATGGTCAAGGAGCGGGCATTAAGCTGCATACAAGACGGAAGCGAACTTGAACTTTGGAAAGGTGAAACAGAAACAACGTATCGCCACAGAAAAAAGGCATTGGCAGATTTGGAGGAAGCTTTGCTTTCCCCGCAGCGAAAAAGGACGGTTTACAGACAGCCCAAGGACTATTATTGCGGATGGGAAATAGGCGATGTTTACGCTTTGAAAATCAGTGAAGAGATGCAGCCCTTATTTGATTCAAAGGCGCAGTACCTGCTGATCCGCACGGTGGACACGGATAAATGGCAGCCATGGCAAACAGTTCCGATCGTACACGTTAAGCTTTCGAACGGTGAAGCTTTGCCGAAGAACGTCAAAGAATATGACGAATGTGAATACATTCAAATCGGGTTTACGCGTTATGAGAATCGGTTTTATCCACTGGAAGGAGGAAATGATAAAGAATTAATAGCAGAAAGATCAAAAGTTAAATTCGAAGTAAATGAGTATGGTGTTTTGCCCAAATACAGAGTAACACTGCTGTCAACCTGCAAGAGGGTCATTCCAAAGTCTCTGATTTACGTCGGCAATTTTGCCGATGCCGTTCCGCCGAAACAGGAGTTTGTTCCGTTTTCAAAAAAGAATATCAGAGCCGAACGTTGGGGCGAAAACGGAAGAGATTTTGAAAATAGAATGCAGCAAATGTATCATGAACATAACTTACATGAACTGGAGGTATACTCGAATCCGGAGCTTTTGAAAAAAGGCGTCCTTCCAATAGAATTGTTCATGAAGTTTATGGAGATTTGCGAAAAGCCTCGGCTTTAAATCAAAAAAACGGAGAAAAGACCTTCCGAATTTTTAATCAGGGAAAAGAAATTTTGCATATTCGAGTGCGAGCGGGAAAAAACACGAACAAATCATATACCGATTGATATGAGGAGTCTGTGCTTTTTCGGGCGTTTTGCTCAGGTTGAAAGGCATCTCCAACGATACGGATACAATTCTTTGTGGCGAAACCTGTTTACATTTTCCGTCGCATTATGATATAATGAGCGTGCAAAATAAATTAAAAAACGCGGGTGCTTCCTGTGTTCGGGCGAGGGTTTCGGCAGCATGCTTTAAACGTTTGCGCTGCCCGGGGTGCATTTCATGCAGAAATCTCGTTTGGCGCGGGAACCGTTTCCGCATCCGGAGGAATAGAAATGAGCGAATTTATTAATGTTAAATCCGAAATCGGCAGACTCCGACGCGTTATGCTTCATCGACCCGGAATCGAGCTTCAGAATCTCATGCCGGACTATCTTGAACGCATGCTTGCGGAGGACACGCCGGATGTTCGTCGTGCAGGTGAGGAACACGACGTTTTTGCAGGCATACTTCGCGCTAACGGCGTGGATGTCGTTTATATCGAGGATATGTTCAAGGAAGTTGTTAAAGATGATGCTGTGCGTAAGGCATTCATAAAGGACTTCGTTGAACTCGGGGTACGCGGACTCAGCCTTTCAAAAGCGGTCACGGAATATCTTGAATCCGTACCTTACGATAAGCTTTTCGATGCAGTTGCGAAAGGTATCACAAGAGCTGATCTCAGCGGAGTGGCAGATAAACCCATTCAGTATTATATTAAGGAGGATTATCCCTTCCTTACCGATCCCTTGCCCAATCTCTACTTCACTCGCGATATCAGTTTCTGCCTCGGCACGGGCATGGCAATTTCCGCAATGAGTATGCCTGCGCGCATGCGCGAAACTCTCTTCGTTCGTTATATTCATAAATACAGTGAGTATTTCGGAAAAGGCGCGGTGGACATGCTTTATGATTTTAACTGCGGCTGCGGCATTGAAGGCGGAGACGTTCTGTCTCTTTCCGACAAATGCGTTGCAATCGGCAGCGGAGAAAGAACAAGTGTCGCCGCTGTTGAACGCCTTGCGCTGACACTGTTTAAACGCGGCTATGAGCGTGTGCTGCTCTTTAAGAATCCAAGCTCACGCACATATATGCACCTTGACGTGCTTATGACGCATATTGATTATGATAAGTTCCTCGCACATCCGTGCATTGCGCATAAGTGGTTTGATATCTATGAACTGTCTCCCGCTGCGAACGGCGGAATCAATGTTTCCTGCACGACTGACGGAACAGCAAAGATTCTTGAGCGCGCCCTCGGGATTGACAAAGTTACATTTGTTGAAATGGGCGGCGGGGATCCCATTCAATACAGGCGTGAACACTGGAACATGGGGTCGAATTCTCTTGCTATGGCTCCGGGCAGCATTATAACATATGACCGCAACATCATCACAAACGAGCTTATAGATAAGGCGGGAGTGAAGGTCAGTCCCATTCCCGGCGGCGAGCTGAGCCGCGGCAGGGGAGGCCCCCGCTGCATGAGTATGCCCATGCTCCGTGATGAGATTAAATAAAACAGAGGAACGTTTTAACTGCTGACAGGTGTATTTGTCGGCATGCTGTGCTGCAATTCGGCCGGGCTAAGCATTTTCATGCCCGGCCGAAGGCATCGTTGATTTTAAGAGAAATCGGGTTAAGATTTAATCTGCGTTTTCGCGAAAAACCATGTTTTTTGCCTTTTCGGAAACGGAGATTGCCCGGGACATCACTACAACGAAAAGTGAAGCGCAGCTTGATGCAGCAACTTGCTCAACAGCGAAACGGGTACTGTCAACAAACCCCAAAAACAGGAATAGCGGAGGCAGATTTGCCCTTAAAGGTTGAGCTTCATGTTGGAATAATCCCATACGGAACGGCCGAGCCGAATGTTGACGACCCACCCGAACAAAAATTCGAGTGCCGTTATCAAAACTGTGTCCGCAATACATTTTGCGGCAAGCGGCATGGGACGTAAAACAAACAGCGCGTGCAGCAGCATAAAACAAATGCCGCCGGCCGGTGCCATTGAAAAATCGGTCTGCTGCGGTAAACAAGCTCTATGGCAACATAACCTATTCCGCCCGTTATGAAAGCTGCAATTAACTCGGAACATCTCGTATATTGAATTGTTCCCGAAAAGGAGACAGTTATGCTCAAAAAGATTTTTGCTCACAGAGGCGCAAGCGCATATGTGCCGGAAAACACACTGCCTGCGTTTGAAAAAGCAGTTGATATCGGCGCGGATGGGGTGGAATTGGATATCCACCTGAGCCGTGACGGCCGATTGGTTGTGATACACGATGAAATGCTTGACAGAACAACGAACGGTCACGGTTTTGTGAAGGATTTTACGCTTGCGGAACTGAAAAAGCTCGATGCTTCAAAAACGATGACAAATTCGGGTTTCTGCAATCTTCGTATTCCGACCCTCGGCGAAGTATATGAGCTGCTTGCCGATACAGAACTTCTTGTGAATGTTGAGGTTAAAAACAGCATATTCCTCTATCCGGGAATACTTGAAAAAGCACTTGAGGCGGAAGCAAAATACGGAATGAGCGGACGGGTGCTGTACTCATCTTTCAATCATTATGCGATGCAGGAACTTAAACGAATTTCACCGCAGTCAAAAACCGGACTTTTGTATTCAACGATGCTGATTGATCCGTGGAATGCGGCAATGGCGGCAAATGCGGATGCGCTGCACCCGTTCTTCCCCTGCATTGCAAATACGCCGTGCATGATTCCGAAATGCAGAAAAAACGGCATTGCTGTCAACACGTGGACGGTGGATGAACCGGAGTATATTCGGGCGATGTTTATGCTCGGCGTTGATTCCGTGATAACAAACAAACCCGACGTTGCAAAGTCCGTTCGAAACGAATTGTCGAATGATGCCGAAAACACAGAGAATTAAACAAAATTGACAGTATTTGCGGCTGTCTTTCACGAAATTCGGGCTTTGGGGGTTGTATACCGTACTGAAAAATGGTACAATGAACCCAATAATGGATTAACGGAGAGACTATGCGAAAACAATTGTCCGAAAAACTGAAGGAAGCGGTCGCGTCGGTTGTTCCGGTAACGCTTATCGTACTTTTGCTTCAGATTATTACCCCAATGCCGACAAATATGCTCATTGCGTTCCTTATCGGTGCAGTGATGCTTGTTTTGGGTATGGGGCTTTTTTCACTTGGTGCGGATATTGCAATGATGCCGATGGGTGAACGCATCGGCGCACATATTATAAAGTCAAAGCACTATCTTGTGCTTATTCCTGCGGTGTTCATGATCGGCGCGCTTATTACCGTTGCCGAACCGGATCTGCAGGTTCTTGCGGATCAGTTTGAAACGCTTAATCGATGGGCAGTTATTCTTACGGTTGCGGCAGGCGTCGGCTCGTTCCTTGTGCTTGCACTTGTGAGAATAATCAAAAAAATTCAGCTTACGCAGATTCTGCTTGCACTTTATGTGCTTGTTTTCGCCGTTGCCGGCACAATGGCAATTGATAACGGCACGTTTATCCCTGTTGCTTTCGATTCCGGCGGAGTTACGACCGGGCCGATCACTGTGCCTTTCTTCATGGCTCTCGGCATAGGTTTTGCAACTGTACGCGGCGGCAAGAATGCGCAGGATGACAGCTTCGGCATGGTTGCGCTCTGTTCGATCGGTCCGATTCTCGCCATGCTTATACTCGGGCTTGCAACGGGCGTAAATGAGGTTTCAAGCGGAGTTTCCGCCCTGCCTGAACACGGCGATTTCGGCGCGGTGGCTGCTGCATTCGGTCGAGGCTTGCCCGGCTACATAAAGGAAGTTGCGCTTGCATTGCTGCCGATAGTGCTGCTGTTCGGAATTTTTCAGTTTGTTTTTTTGCATTTGCCCAAGAAAATGCTGATAAGGCTCGGTGCAGGTCTTGTTTATACATTCGTCGGCCTTGTGTTTTTCCTGACGGGCGTAAACGTAGGTTTCATGCCTGCGGGAACATTTTTAGGCGGTGCACTTGCGGGAACGGCCGTTCCGTGGATATTGATACCGATAGGCATGGTGCTTGGCTTCGTTGTTGTTTTGGCGGAGCCTGCGGTGCGTGTTCTCAATAAACAGGTTGAAGAGATAACCGTCGGTGCGATTTCGCAGCGTGCCATGTTGCTCAGTCTTTCCATCGGCGTGGCTGTTTCCGTTGGTATTTCAATGCTGCGTGTTGTGACAGGAATTTCCTTATGGTATTTTCTTATCCCGGGTTATGCAATTGCGATTGAGCTTTCGTTCTTTGCACCCAAAGTTTTCACGGCTATTGCGTTTGACTCCGGCGGAGTTGCATCCGGTCCCATGACGGCAACATTCATGCTGCCCTTTGCAATGGGCGCATGTATTGCACTCGGCGGAAATGTGTCAACCGATGCGTTCGGACTTGTTGCAATGGTCGCATTAACGCCGCTGATAACGATTCAGGTGCTCGGATGCGTATACAAAATCAAGCTTATGCGTGTTGAACGCAGCAAGAGCGCAAAACAGGTTGATGACGGTGTAACGGTCATTGAATTTGAACCGGAGGGTATATAAATGAAAAACAATGCTGTTGAACCTATAAAACTTATAACCTGCATTGTCAATCGCGGAGACGGTGAAACCGTTACGGAACTGTGTGCTCGCGAAGGAATAAGCTGCAGCGTTGTGCTCCGCGGCAGGGGAACTGCCGACAACGCGATGCTCACAATGCTCGGTCTCGGCGAAAGCGAGAAGGACATTGTGATGCTCACTGTAGGACAGTCGCGGCAGGCCGAAATTATGGAAAAACTTGCGGTGACTCTTCACCTTAACGAGAGAGGCAAGGGGATTGCGTTTTCGATACCTTTTTCCGGGCTTGCTTCACAGCTCGATTCCTATGCTCTGCTGGCCGGAATGAAGGCGAGTGCGAACTTGATTGATTTAAATTGAAGACGCGTGCAAAACGTAATTGTGTTTGGAGGATTGCATGATAAAACATGATTTGATACTTACAATTGTCAACCGCGGCTTTGCGGATGAAGTCATGAGCGCGGCAAAGGCAGCCGGTGCATTTGGAGGCACGGTCGTTAATGCACGCGGGACAGGAACGCACGAACTGCAGCATTTTTTCGGTGCGATTATTCAACCCGAAAAAGAACTTGTGTTGATTCTGACCGAACGCGAAAAAAGAAATTCAATAATGGAGGCGATTTGCCGCGATGCGGGATTGTCAAAAGAGGGAATGGGAATCTGCTTTTCCCTGCCTGTTGACGGTGTTGCGGGCATTCGTTCCATATCAAACCTTGATGACCGGAAGGAGAAGGAAAAGTCGGATACCCCCGAAGAGGTATAGATGACGTTTCACATGCAATGCAGGCATGCCCGAACGACAGAATAAACACGTCGTATAATTGCGGGCAGGCTTGGATTGCTTTGTTTGATAAAAGGATGAAAGAATTCAGTGTATTTGATATAATTGGACCGCGTATGGTCGGTCCTTCAAGCTCGCATACGGCGGGTGCGGTTCGTATCGGACTGGTTGCACACCGAATAGCGCGGGGAAAGATTAATAGTGCAGAAATCACGCTTTACGGCTCGTTTGCACAA
Organism: Clostridium sp. CAG:138; assembly: GCA_000435055.1. Lineage (GTDB taxonomy): Bacteria > Bacillota > Clostridia > Christensenellales > CAG-138 > PeH17. Next base: position 14,732 of record FR879702.1, read on the forward strand.
ACGGGTCGCGGACATGGCACGGACAGGGCCGTTATTGCAGGTATACTTGGTGTTGAACCTGATGATGCACGAGTAAAACATTCGATGCTGCTTGCAAAAAGCGAAAGCGTGGATATAAAAGTTAACTACAGTTCGGAAGAAACGGATCATCCGAACACTGCAAGGATTCATTTTGTTACAGAAGCCGGGCGCGAATTCTCACTGGTTGGCGTCAGCATCGGCGGTGGGAACATTGAAATCGTTGAAATAAACGGAATGGAAGTTTCGTTTAGCGGGGATTATCCGACCATTATCGCCTTTTATCGCGACATGCCCGGAATCATTTCAAAGGTCACGGCGCTGTTGGCATGGCGAAATATCAATGTTGCGTTCATGAAAGTATTTCGAAATGCAAAACGACAGGACGCATGCATGGTGATTGAAACGGATGCGGTTGTTTCCAACGAAGAACTGAGAGAAATCGCCCGGATGGTAGGGGAAATCAAGGAGATTTGCGCGGTATGAGTTATGCATTTTCAACGGGCAGGGAACTTATTGCCCTTTGCGAAAAAGAAAACCTGACGATTGCGGAGGTTATGATTCGTCGAGAGGCGGAGACAAGCGAAAAAACCCGTGACGAACTTGTAAACGAAATGTTTGAAAATCTGCTGACAATGCAAAAATCAATTCGATTCGGGTTGGAGGAAAATCAACAGACCGTTACGGGACTTGCGGGCGGAAACGCCGAAAAACTCATGGCTTATGCCGAAAAAGCAAATATGGGCAGGGACATGGCACAAATCTGCGCCGCTGCTCTTGCTGTTGCTGAAGTGAATGCCTCAATGGGGCGGATCGTTGCAGCACCGACGGCGGGTGCAAGCGGTGTGCTGCCTGCTGTGCTTGTTATGTGCAGTGAGAAACACGGATTTACCGACAGAGACCTGGTTAACGGCTTGTTTACGGCAGGCGCCATCGGCGTAATTATTGCCCGCAATGCAAGCATTTCAGGTGCTGAGGGCGGATGTCAGGCGGAGATAGGTTCTGCGTCTGCAATGGCTGCGGCAGCGCTTGCGGAGCTTTGCGGAGCGTCTCCGACTGCTTCATTAAGCGCGGCTGCGATGGCTGTTAAAAACATACTCGGACTTGTATGCGATCCCGTTGCCGGGCTTGTGGAATGCCCCTGTATAAAGCGCAATGCAATGGGCGCGGCAAATGCCGTGTTGGCAGCGGACATGGCTCTTGCGGGAATCTCAAGTATTATCCCGTTTGATGAGGTTGTCGGCGCAATGAGAAGTGTCGGCAGACTCATGAACGTTGATCTGCGTGAGACAGCACGCGGCGGTTTGGCAGCAACGGCAACAGCGCTTGAAATTACGAAGAATATAAGCATGGAAAACGAAGATTAGCCTGCTGGCAATATAAAACAAATATTATCAACAGTACAATAAAAGCAGCGGGGTTTGATGAAGCCGCGCTGCACAGCGGAGGAGTTTTTTGGCAAAGCGAAACGGAATAATCAAAGCATTGATTCAAATCGGCCTGATACTTGTTGTTTTGGCGTTAATATTTTTTTCGCTGAACAGTGTTCTGCCCGGTTTTATTGATGTGCTTGCAAACGGTCAGCAGAGTGATGTGCAGGAGTATCTGAATTCATTTCATGACTTCAGTGGTTACGCAATAGGTTTTTTGCTGCAGTTCATTCAAATAATTACAATTGCACTTCCCAGCGTTCCGATTCAGGTTGCTGTCGGCGTAATTTTCGGAACTTGGCGCGGGTTTCTCGTTTGCTATCTCGGCTATGTTTCGGCAAATGCTCTGATTTTTATTTCCGTCCGCAAGCTCGGAGCAAAGCTTGAGCAGCTTCTTCCCGGCAAACCTGTTGAAAAAACGGGCAGCAAGAAAAAGAATTTTATTACCGATGCAAAATATCCTGCATTTAGTGTTTTCTTTGCATCCGTTCTTCCCGTTATTCCGAACGGTTTGATTCCGTATGTTGCATCAAAAACGAAAATCGGTTTCCGCTCATATATGCTTGCTGTAATGACGGGCTGCATACCGACGGTGCTGACGCTTTGTGCTGTCGGCGATCAGCTTGTGGAGGGTGATTTCCTTTCTGCGGCGCTGTATGTTGCACCCTTACTGCTGTTTGCCGGACTTCTTCTTTGGCAGCGCAAGAATATACTTTCACTGTACGAAAAAATTAAGCAGCGGACAGCGGAACACAAAGCAAGGAAATAAGCAACATAAAGGTGTGCCTTGCCGCACATTGGATATGAAACACTGAAAGGGCAAACGCGCTGCGTTGCCCTTTTGTGCTGTTTAACTGTAGTGCAAGTGAAAATAAGGAAACGAATTACAATGACAAACGCACATTCTGCGTCCGGACTCGCTGGATCTTTGCGGTTCGCGGAGCCATGAATCTTGATGCAAACCTTTCGCCGTAAACGGATTGAAGCGTGTCCACTCCGTCTTCATCGGTGACGGCAAGATTGGTTGCAATAATTGTTGCCTTGTCAAGATCCTGACGTTCGCAAACGATGGACAGCAGCGTCTCAATAGTGATATTTCGTATCATAGGCTCTGTTCCGAGATCATCAATTATCAAAAGATCCGGCAGTATGTAATCGGGTCGTTCGGAAGGTTCGTTGCGGAGGTTGTCCAGAGTTAATTGAATCAACTTATAAGCACTGATTTTCAGCACGGAGTAGCCGCGTTCAAGAACTCTTCCGCCAATGCAATTCAAAAGATAAGTTTTGCCGACGCCTGTCTCGCCTTGATAAAGCAGATCACGGCGTTCATTATTCGGAAATGCGTTTGCATAGGCCTCGGCAGCATCACGAATGCGGCTCATTACATTTCTGTCCTTTGGATTTTTTTGAAGGTTCAAATCAAAATTCCTAAAGTTTTGGGCAGCACTGACACCGGAGCTTTCAAACACGGTGTTGATTGCAAGCTGGACAACGCAGCGGCAAAGTTCCCCACCGGCAACGCGGCCGGTATCATGACACAGCGTACACTCATATTGCGGGTCAAGATAATCGGCGGGAAAACCGGAGGATACAAGCAGTTCTCGACGTTCGCGTTGTTTTTTTTCTATAAGAGCGTTGGCGAGCCCACGAATTTCTTCGGAATTTCCCGCATTCATAAGCTGTCTGCCCATGTCGAATGCGATAGTCGCAAGGTTGTCATCAAGCTTTTTTATTTCGGGGTTGCGTGAATAGACCTCCTGCAGGCGGGAACTCTCAATACGGCGGGTTCTGCGCTTGCGTTCCGAAAGCTCGGTTTCAAGTTTTTTGCAGAAGGCGGCAGATTTAATCTTCATATACATCATCTCCGAGATCAACACCGAGAGCACGGAGCTCTTCGGCACTGTATTGACGCTGTTTGTAATTTAAAGCACGATTAACAGGTTTCCCCTTTGATGCAGCAGCTGCCGGATGTGCTGCATTGCTGCGCTCGGTTTCTTCCCGTGCAGCAGAAACCGATACGATTCCGCGTTCGTGCCAATCCGAAAGCATCCTTTTCATTTCTGCAAACGGAGTACTTTTCTTTGACGCAAGTTCGGCGGCATAAAGAATCAATTCGGAATTCATGCACCAGTCGCTGCACCAGAGTTCAACCTGCTGTCTGTCGGATGATGTTGGCGTGCGCTTAAGTCCGGCTCTGGCAAATGCGCGGCGTGCAAGCTCGGCAAGCATATCCTGCTCGCGCAGCAATTCGCGCATCTTTTCGGGCGAAACACTGCCGTTTTCATGGTATTTTCCGAGAATTGCATCAAGGTATTTGAAGTTCGGTTTATCGATTGCAACAACATCGCGGCAGGCGATTTCAATGGCTTCGTCACTGAAGCCCCATTGAGTTGTCCATTTTTTATATAGTTCAAGTTCGTCTTCGGTCGGAAGGCGGCTGTTGCGCCAGCGCTTTAGAATTGCGGCCGCGCCGCTTGCAAGATCGTTTTCCATTGAGAAGCTTTCCGCCACCGAATCAGCGGTTGTACGGCCCTCGGAAACAAGACGTTTGGCAACCGAATCCATATAGTTGATATGCACCCGTGCGCCCTTTTTTTCTATGCAATGCTGAACGATGAGCAGAGCGGCATCATCCTCAAACCCGAATATTTCCACCCAATCATAAACTTTCTGCAATTCCGCACCGGACATGTTTCTTGTTCCGAGAACAGCCTGCAAACGCTGAACAAGCTTTGAGTAATGTGCGTTTTCGTTGTCAACGGGTCGCTTATCGGGAAGAGAGGCAGAAAGATTAAGATACTCTACGGAAAGCAGACTGCCGTCGATAATTCGCACAATACCGCATTTTTCCCAATAGCGGAAGGCTTCGGCAACCTGTGCATCGCTGAGCTTGAGCGCATCAGAAATCGAAACGGGGCTCGAAACCGCGCCGCCGGCAAGCATAAGCCCGTACAGATACACGCGGACGGCATTTTCGGGCGCATCCGGCACGAGTTCGGAAATAAAACGGTTGTCGACGACGGTAGTTCCAAAAAGGTCACGTCCCCTGAGTATTACTGTGTTCTGCATCGATTACCTCCTGTCCATCCTGCTGCGGCGAAACATCGGGTTGGTTTCGCATTCAAGCTGATTTTAGCATTTTACGGTTCATCTGTCAATCAATTCGGGGTGATAATGCGAAACATGCGGGAAAACAGGCAACGCATTGAAGCAGCATTAATGTACATAACCAAGAAAATATCTGCATGGTCTTCACAGATTCGGTTTTGATTTCAAACTCCATTGACAGGTGCAAGTTATCCTGAAGCTGAGAATACCCTGAACATGATTGTATATCATGATCTTCCGAAAAAGTAATCGATAAACATTGACGATAGGCGAGGAATATGCTATACTCATAGAACACAATGTTTTGCGGCTGAGGCGGTATCACCCGTGATTTTTCCGAAGACGGCAATGTATAAAAAGTCAACCGTTGAATGAATTCCGCGGGGCCGCGATGTGACGCAAAGCAAAAAAGAAAAACATTGGAGGAAGAAAATGAACAGATGTTCAAAACGCAGTTTCGGAATGAAGCTCATCGGCCTTATGACGGCAGCAATTATGCTTCTTGCATGTTGCATGCCCGCATTTGCGGCGGAGAGTGAAACACGGACCAACACCGAGAGCTTTCAGCTCCTGACCTATTCGGAGGATTCAGCATCCATGGGCAGCGGTTGGACGTGGGAAATCACGCTTCGAATCCGCAGCATCAGTCTTTCAGCAACCGAATGTATGGTTTTCAATCCGATGGAAACCGTTTATTCCTGCATCAAGAATCCGGTTTGCACGAATGATCTCGGTGTATACAACTATGAGAATACTGCGGTCCGTTACGACATCTATGCGAGCCGGGGAAACGCAAATTATTCCGGCGGCGAACAGCCTGCAATCGTTTGGAATCTCGGTGAAATCAACCCCGGTGATGTCATAACGATGAAGTTCAGAATCGATATTCAGGACTATTACTATGCCAACTTCCAGCTGCTCAATCAGTTCCTTGACGAGGGCGGAAGACTGTTCACAACAACCGGCACCGATGAAGGTCCGCGGTTTGTTTATAACGAAAACGGAGAGCAGGGTTCTGCGGAATTCGATGTGCCGCAGGCGGATGTTTCCGGCGGTTTTGTTCTTAAACATCACTACCTTGTAAATTCCGAGGGACAGCCAATTGATGAAAACGGCAATGTCGTCGCTGCACCCGAATTTGCAGCAATGGTTGCAGAACCGGAGTATTACACCATTGACGGAAGAACGAGTCTCTATTTCACGGATAACAGCTGGTCTCCGTATCCGTACTATAATGTAGAAACGACGGACGAGGTTGAGGGGTACACTCGCGTAGGCTTCGTTTATAATAACGGAGAGTTCTCCACCGAGCCCACATATGAGGCCCACATCAACTACCACCAGAGCCTCAATAACCTTTGGATTGCATACGAGAGCAACGGTTCGGCATTTGTTCCCGGCGATGTAAACGGCGACGGACAGGTTATGACAGACGATGCGCTGACCGCCATGCGCTGCGCGCTCGGTCTTATCAACCTTGATGCTTCTCAGCTTCGCGCGGCTGACATGGACGGCGACGGTGCGGTTTCAACAGCTGATGCGCTTACGATCCTGCGCCTTGCAATCTGTGCTCGCTGAAGCATCATGAACGCAAGCTTGCCGACAAAGCATTGCAGCGGACAGAGCCAACAACTGTTCTCGAAAATGCTTTGTTGTCGGCAATTATCCGAAGGACAGTGTCGGTCTTAACTCTGCCCGAACAGAAAATGCAATTATCTTGATGATTGCGGTGTCCTTGGCCGCAACTCATGCGTGATTCCCAAACAGGAAGGGAACAAAAGAACGGGACGAGCCGTACCCAACATGCGGTGCGTCCTTTTCTTTATGATGCGATAAATATATAGGATATTGCAAAAAAACATGAAAAAACTCCTTGCAAGCCTGTAAGGAAAATGTTATAATATTATGCCAACACCTTGCGCCGCAGCAAGTGCGGTGCCATATGACCATAAGGAGGTGAATTAAGTGAATAAGTACGAATGTCTGTATGCTATCGTGCCTGAGCTTAATGAGGAGGAAACCAAGTCCGTAATCGAAAAGTTCAACGGTGTTATCACCGCAAACGGCGGCATGATCGAAAATGTTGATGAATGGGGTAAGCGTCGTCTTGCATACACCATCGACTACAAGACCGAAGGCTACTATGTTCTCGTTGTGTTCGACGCACCCGCCGAGCTGCCCGCAGAACTTGAGCGTAACATGAAGAATGATGAAAAGATCATGCGCTACAAAGTGACCCGCCATCATGCATAAACCTTGAGAAAGGATTTAGAATGAACAAGATATTTCTTATTGGCAATCTCACGGGTGATCCCGAACTGCGCACAACGCCGAACGGCATAACCGTATGCACGATGAATCTTGCCGTCAATCGACGTTTTTCGGGCAATCGCGAAGAACGTCAGACAGACTTTTATCGCGTGACTGCATGGAGACAGCTTGGCGAAACTTGTTCAAGGTTCTTGAGCAAGGGCAAAAAGATCGCTGTTGTCGGCGAGTTTGTGCCGCGTACATATGAGGGGAAGGACGGAGCAACCCGAGTTTCTCTCGAAGTCACGGCCGAGGAGATCGAATTCCTTTCTCCGCGCGATGCAGCAGGCGGTCAGAGTTATCCGCAGCAGGGATATCAATCCAACCAGCAGGGCTACAACAGAAATTATCCGCCTCAGGATTATCAATCCGCACAGGACGGCGGCAATTTCTCCGCTTCCCGTCAAAACAGTTGGCAGGACGGGAGGGTGCAGCAGTCTGCGCGTGACGGTTTCGCGGCAAATTCTTTTGATTCCGCAAACAGCTCCGGCAGTGCAACTGATGGCTTTACTGAGATTTCCGATTCGGATTTACCGTTTTAATTTTGCGAAAGGAGTAAATTTCAATGGAAGACCGCAAAATGAAGCCCCGTCCCAGGAAGGGCAGGCGCAAAGTCTGTCAGTTCTGCGTTGATAAGGTTGAACATATCGACTACAAAGACGCTGCAAAACTCCGCAAGTTCATCACTGAGCGCGGTAAAATCATGCCCCGCCGTATGAGCGGTGTATGCGCAGAGCACCAGAGGGCGCTCGCATCCGCAATCAAATCTGCACGTCAGGTCGCTCTGCTTCCTTACGTCCAGGACTGATTACAATAGCTGAACCATATTGAGCGTTAAGCTCATAAATAACGGAATGAACATGATTAGGTTGCTGTCGACAGTGTTTTGTTGTCAGCAGCCTTTTTACTGCGAAAAAACGACCCCTTTCGTTCATGTTTTCAGCAGTATAAAACAAGCCGGAAGATGCGAATGCCCGTTTATCTGCTTATGCAACGGATAAACGGGCATTTAAATGCTGAATGATAAATCAAAAGCAGTCAGTAATTAATCCAACATCTGTTTGGGGCCTGCATTAATGATGTTTTCGGGCATGTTGTTATATTTGCTGAAATTCTTTATGAACATTGCAGCAAGTTTTTTGGCCTGTTCATCGTAGGCATCCTTATCGGCCCACATGTCGCGCGGGTTAAGAACCTCGGCGGGAACGTTGGGGCAAGTTTGGGGAACGAGTACGTTAAAGATGGGGTGAAGCTTATATTCAACATCGTTCAGTTTGCCTTCAAGTGCGGCAGTGACCATTGCGCGTGTGTATTTTATCTTCATGCGGCTGCCGACACCGTAAGGGCCGCCGGACCAGCCTGTGTTGATAAGGAACACGTTTGCGTTATGTTCATCGATTTTCTTACCAAGCATTTCTGCATATACGGAAGGATGCATCGGAAGGAAAGGCGCACCGAAGCAGGTTGAGAAGGTCGCCTGCGGTTCCTTAATGCCGCGTTCGGTTCCCGCAAGCTTGCTTGTGTAACCGGAAACAAAGTGGTACTTTGCCATATCTTTTGTAAGCTTTGAAATCGGCGGCAAAACACCGAAGGCGTCAGCTGTCAGGAATATGACGGTTTTGGGGTGATTGCCCATGCCGGGAATCACACAGTTGGGAATATACTCAACCGGATAGGCGGCACGTGTATTTTCGGTTATTGAGGAATCCGCAAAGTCGAGTTTGCGGGCATCGTCCATAATGACGTTTTCGACAAGCGTACCGAACTTTATTGCATCCCAAATCTCGGGTTCGTTTTCCTTTGAAAGGTTGATACATTTTGCATAGCAGCCGCCTTCAAAATTGAAAACGCCGTTATCGGACCAACCGTGTTCGTCATCGCCGATCAGCCAACGATCGGGATCGGCGGAAAGCGTTGTTTTGCCGGTTCCGCTGAGTCCGAAGAACAGCGCAGCATCGCCGTCGTCGCCGATGTTTGCAGAGCAGTGCATGGGGAAAACACCCCTTTGCGGCATGAGAAAATTCATAACGGAGAACATGCCTTTTTTGATTTCGCCGCTGTAAAGCGAGCAGGCGACTGTTACACGATGCTTTTCGAAATCAAGTATGATTGCCGCTTCGGAATTCACACCGTCAGCAGCGGGGGAACACTTGAATCCGGGTGTGCAGAGAACGGTGAAACCGGGAACGAAAGTATCGAGCTGCTCCTTTGAGGGGCGAACAAATGCCTGAGTTGCAAACAATGCGCTTGCTGCGTTTTCGCAGACAACACGAACGGGAAGCGCATATTGCGGATCTGCACCGACAAAGCCATCAACAACAAAAACTTCGCGGTTTTGCATATATGCACACATTTTAACATAGATTGCATCTGCTTTCTCACTGCTGATCGGCACATTCACCTTGCCCCAGTCAATAAGATTATGCACGGAAGGTTCATCAACGATGAAACGATCATCGGGGGAACGACCCGTGTATTTTCCGGTGTTGATAACAAATGCACCGGTGCTGCAAAGCTTGCCTTCGCCTCTTTCGAGTGCATGTTCAACAAGTTCAGCAGGTGCGAGGTTGCGATAAACAGCCTTGGGGTTAAGAATGCCCATTTGTTCAAGATATGCTTTCATATTCATGCTCCTTTCAGCATCAATCGCTTTTTTTGAACGGTTTTATTTCCTGATGAAGAGAATCCCGAGCGTCCTGGGGCCGCAGTGGCTTGCAACGGTACAACCGGCCGTTGTCAGAATGACTTCATCAAAGTCCGCAATTTCACGCACAAGCTTTACACACTCCTGAACAATTTCGTCGGGAGTTTCCGTGTAAGTAATGAATATGCGATGGCTGCGGATATCATTGCGCCCTTCAAGGCGCTCTTTGATATAGTTTTTGAGGCAGCGTTCCCATGACCCGCGGTATTTTTTAGCAACACGCATCTTGCCGTTTGCGACTTCAATACCGGGATGCAGCTGCAGAAGGTTTGCCCCGAGAGCGGATACAGCCGAGCAGCGTCCGCCGCGAACCATGTAGTCCAGCCTGTCTAAAACGAAGCTGGTTTCAACATTCGGGATGATGTCTGCATCAAGTGTCTTTTTAATCTCTGCACCGTTAAGACCCTTTTCGGCCATGTCGCAGGCTTCGAGCACAACGTGTCCAACGCCGCTTGAAAGGTTGAGGGAATCAACAACAAAGACCTTATCGTTGCCTTCTGCAGCAATGCATGCATTGCTGTAGCTTGATGAAAAGTGAGAGCTGATTGTGATAAAAACAACATCGCTCCCGTCCGCTGTCATCTCCGCAAATGTCTTTTGCAGAGCTTCAACGCTCGGAGCAGCTGTCTTGGGAAGCGTTTTTGCTTCGCCGCACCGTTTGAGCAGCTCGCGCATTGTGATATCCACACCGTCGCGATACTCCTCGTCGCCTATCTGCACATAAAGCGGCATAACGGTAACGCCGCGCTGACTGTACAGATTTGTTCCGTGAACCTCGTTCAAAAGGTCCGCCGTGCTGTCACAGCAAATTTTGACCATAAAATAACTCCAAAAAATAAAGAAATATAATACCTCTGTAATTGTAGCACAACCTGCTGCAACTGTAAAGCCGATATGCATGTTTTTTGCAGGAATAATGACTAATATATAAGTGCTTTCCTCTCGGGAGGCATGTGATTCGGCATTCGATGCAAAAAGCCCCGACGCCGTGGCTGAGGGGGCTCATAAAAGTATAAAACCTTTAACCTAATATTTTTGTCCGCACGGAGAAAACATCGTTTCCGTGCGGCACATTAATGCAGGCAGGTCGATGCTCTATTCTATGCCGAGGCAAAGACGGGCAAGTAAAATCGCATCATCAAGCCGAACGGCGTCATCTGCATCCATATCCGCATCATCAAGCTCAAGCTGAGGTATAATGCCCATTGCGGAGCGCATTATTGTCAATGCATCGGGAAGTGAAATGCTTCCGTCGGCGTTGACGTCGCCGCCGCAAACCATAGTGACGTTCGAAATGCCGTCCTCCGCACCAATGACGAAATCACCTCCGGCATTAGAGCCGATCAACTCACCGCTGCAAAAATACCTGTGCATTGTTGAGTCGCTGTAGGTTGACGAACGGAAAACGACACTGCGGCCCGCACGTTCCATATCGAGATAGCCGCGTCCGAGACACTTGACGGTAAATGTGTTTTCAAAACCGGCAAGGTCAACACGAACGGATGAAATTCTTGCTTTGACATCGAACCCGGTAACGGGAGCTCCGCCGACGATTTCAATATCGTTTGCGCGGCACACGGGAGTAATAAAGCTGAATGCAGTAAGATTCGGACAATTATTTGCATGTATGGACGGAGTTCCCGCCATGAACAGACGAACTTCGCTCACCTGCGTTTCGGAAAGAATCAGATTTCCCCCGAGGAAAACGTCCGCACCGATAAAGCAGGGATTCGGAATGTATGGTGTAACATAGTTAGTAAATGTGTGCAAATAATTGTTTTCCCACGTCATGTTGTTCATCAGCATGAGCTGTTCGATGCTGTCGGGATCATATTCTGTCGGATGCTGATAGAATGTGGACAGTATCTTGGTGCCGTTGCTGATATCCCCATTGTGGTAAGGTTGTGAATAGAATTCCTGCATAAGACGGATATCAAGGGTGAGTTCGTCATCCGTTGCCGCAAACGCGGAAAACGATGAAAGAAGCATTGCAGCACTTAAAACGAGCACAATAGACAGTTTGAAAAGTCGATTCATGGTAACCTCCGTATCTGATCTGAAAGGTAAGTTGAAAACCTGCTGCCCGAAAGGGCAGTATCAGGCACACAAAAAGCTGCATTGCAAAATTCAAAGCATCTTTTTACTTCAATCTATTATATCATTCTTGAACCTGCTGCGCAAGTGCATAATAAAATATATTAGAACGGATTCTGCAAATGAGCATATTCTTTTTTTGTCACCGTTGATTCGAATTTGGGTATTGATATTATATTCGCGGCATAGTATAATTCAATCTAAGAAAAGCTTGCTTTGCTTTTGCAGCTGAAATGAAAGGACACTCGTGATTGTCGGGTGAGAAAAACATATGCAAATTAACTACATTGATGATAACTCCTCAGAACGGCTGCCGGAACCGGAATCCTTTGACAACATCTTTGCAAATATCGGCGAACTGCGCGAATTGCAGCATATACACACTGCTGCCATGATGCAGCTGCGGCTGAAATTTGAAATCCTCAACAGTGAGTTCAGGGTTCATCATCATCGCAATCCGATTCATCATATTGAGAGCAGACTTAAATCGACCCGAAGTATGTACAACAAACTTGTTCAGCGCGGCTTCCCCACGAGCATTGAATCTGCAAAGAAGAACCTTAACGACATTGCAGGTGTGCGCGTTGTGTGCTGCTATATTGACGATGTTTATGATATGGAAGATATGCTTCTGCGTCAATCGGATGTTAGGCTCATTGAACGCACGGATTATATAAAAAATCCTAATTTTAACGGATATCGCAGTCTTCATCTTGATGTTGAGATCCCTGTGTACCTGTCCTCAAAAACCGAGTACGCTCGTGCGGAAATTCAGCTCCGAACTGTGGCAATGGATTTTTGGGCAAGCCTTGAGCACGATTTGCGTTATAAATCAACCAAGAACATTCCGGAAGACATAAGCCGCGAAATGTTCAACTGCGCAGATGAAATTGCAGCAATAGACGTACGAATGCAGCGCATATATAAACAGATTCAAAAGCTCTGATTCTCGGATGCTTAACACTTTTTTTGATAACAAAAAGAGCAGGGCTGACACTTGTTTTTGATAATTGAATCAAAGATTATCGGTTTGACCGATGCAGCACTGCTCTTTTATGTGCAAATACGTTTATACTTTTTGCAGGATTTTTAGTACTGTGCTCTTTCGCCTCCGATGAGCTTGGGGCGGTTGCGTGCCATGGTGACATTTGCGCAGCCGATTTTTGTGTTTTCATTATGAATCGGAACGCAGACCGAACGCATATGCATTCCGATGAAAACGCCGCCGATATCTATTCCTGCACGGGCGCGCATCTTAATATCCTCAACAACGACCGGATCGGTAAACTGCTGCATTGCCTGAACGCTCCACGCTCCGCCGGCGTGAAGCGCAGGCTTCACCGAAACCTGTTCAAAATCATACTTTTCCATGCATTCGCGTTCAACAACAATTGCTCTGTTGAGATGCTCGCAGCATTGACACGCGAGAAAAAGGCCCTTGCCGTGAACATAGGGGAGGACTGTTTCCATAATTGCTCGCGCCGCATCCTCTGTTGAATGGGTTCCCATATGGAAACCCATCACCTTGCTCGTGCTGCATCCGATGACGAGTATGTCTCCCTTACGGAGCGTGTAATGTCCTTCACTGCAATTGCGGAAGAGTTCTTCCATAACTGCTGCGGTTTCCTGCTTAAGGGTTTCGATTGAAAAATCCATTTTTATACCTCATTGTGCCGCGCTCATATCATGGCGGACGGCATCCTTTCAAAAATGATTCCAACGGTATTATACCCCTGCGGCGGTGCTTTTTCAACCGGATTCGGAGAGTAATTAAAAGAGAATGCCGGGCAGGGAATCAGTCGTCGTGCTCCTTGAATCCTTCGCCGTATGCGGCATCAACGGATGTTATCATGACAAAAGCCTTGCTGTCACATTCATGCGCAATACGCTTAATGCTGAAAACTTCGGCTTTTGAACACGTGCAGAACAGGATCTGCTTACTGTTGCCGGTGTATGCGCCTTTGCCGTCTGCAACGGTGACTCCGCGTTCAATCTCTTCGCCGATGCGCCTTGCAACATTGTCTCCGTTGGAAGTGACGATGATAAGAAGTTTGCGGGAATCGATACCATACATCAGCTTGTCGACTATCAGGCTGTATCCGATAGTCATTATCATGCCGTACAGGACGGCGTTTATGTTGCCGTAAACGATCCAACCGAGCATAATGATAACACCGTCAACAGCGAGGGATATGCTCCCTATTGAAAGCTGGGGATTCTTTTTGCGAATTGCAAGAATGACAAAGTCTGAACCGCCGGTTGAAGAATCGCGCATATAAATGAATGCAAGCCCGGCGCCTGCGAGTATGCCGCCGAAAATTGCAGCCAAAATCGGCTCTCCCGTGTATGTCGGCAGGAGCGGCATAATATAGTCCACGATAACGGCAGAAATAAGAATCGTCTTTACCGACCGCAGGAAGAACATCTTGCCGAGAGTTCGAATGCAGATAAGAATGATCGGAATATTGATAATGACAGTGCAAAGTCCGATCGGAATTTTGCCGCCCGTTATATAATTGACAAGAATTGCAAGACCCGAAACGCCGCCGGGTGCAAAATTTGAAGAAACGGCAAAAGTATACATGCCTGCACCGTAAAGAACGCTGCCGATTATGTCATACAGAACATCGATAAGCAATGTTTTGGGGTCGATTTTAAGCTTTTCAGCTTTTTTTTCACTCATTTGAACACAGTCCTCCGTTGTTTTTGATGTTTTCGGAAGGATGAATTTTCATCCCACTGTACAGCTAAAGCATTTTAACACTGCAACAGGATATTTACAACCCCATTTTGTAAATATATACATTGTTCGGCAACATATTGACTTTCCGCAGCAATCGAGTAAAATACACTGAGAAGAGTGAATGACTCGGTTCGAAAGGAATCATGTTTTTATGAATATTTATGTTGCAATGCCTGTTACGCAGGAACATGTCAATACACTTAAGGCTTCCTGCCCGGAAGGCAATTTCAAATTCGCCCGAGTGTTGAACGGAGCCGATGAAAGATGCGCAAAAGACCCGTTTGAATTGGACCGCGAAATGATTAAGTCCGCAGATGTTGTTGTCGGCAATATCCCTGTCGATATTCTTCCGGAATGCACACGGCTGAAGCTTTTGCAGCTTAACATGGCCGGGTCGGACGCCTATGCGGGTAAACTTCCTGCGGGAGCTGAACTTGCAAACGCAAGCGGTGCATACGGACTTGCAATCAGTGAACATATGCTTGGAATGCTTTTGATGTTGATTAAAAAGCTTGATGTCTATCGCGACAATCAGAACAAGGGACTTTGGCGCGATGAAGGAAACGTTGAAAGCATAGAAAATGCAAAAGTTCTTGTTGTCGGGCTTGGCGATATCGGAGGAGAATTTGCACTGCGATGCAAAAAACTCGGTGCGTACTGCATCGGAATACGCCGCAGCAAAGCTGTAAAACCGGATTTTGTGAATGAGCTGCACACTCTTGAAGCACTGGATAACCTGCTTTCGGATGCGGACGTTGTTGCGCTTGCTTTGCCGAACAGTGCAGAAAGCCGCGGATTGATGAACGAAGAGCGGCTGCTCAAAATGAAGCGCGGTGCGATACTGCTCAATGTCGGAAGGGGCAATGCCGTGGATACCGATGCCCTTGTCCGCGTTTTGAACAGCGGTCGAATTAAAGCCGGGTTGGATGTTACCGATCCCGAACCGCTCCCTCAGGGGCATCCGCTTTGGAACTGTCCCGGGGCATTGATAACGCCGCATATTTCCGGTTATTATCATCTTAAACAGACGCATGACAGAATAATTGAGATTGCAGCGGCAAATATTCGAAGCCTGCTCGACGGAAAGCCGATTTTAAATGCAGTTGATGCTGAAACCGGTTACCGAAAGCCTGATAACAGGTTTTGACACTTTGAACAACAGATTCGGATGCTTTTTACAAAGCGGCGGTATAAAATCCTTGACGTAATTTGACTTAAATGGGATTTATCTGTTTGAAAAAGAAAAGCGTGACTCATCGTCAACGCGATCAGCTTGATATATTAGTTTTGGGGTATTGCTCATTTTGCTCCAATGTGCTACAATGAACCGTATCAAGCGTGTACCCGTAGCCCAGCTGGATAGAGTGACAGACTCCGACTCTGTAGGTCATGGGTTCGAATCCCATCGGGTACGCCAGACGAACCTCTTTTGCACGGCAAGAGAGGTTTCTTTAATTCTTTGCGTACCGAAGCTGTAAAAATAATACGAAGAGTAATTCAAACCATTGCAGAAAGATTCTCGAACGCACGGAGCCGCTTATGAATGATCGGCAAACGCGACGCAAAGCAACCGGAAATCATGGCGGGAGCAGTGCCGAAGGCAATCTAAGCAAAGAAACCGAAACGGGTTTATTCCTGCAACCATAATTTTTGGGTAACGCCGCTGTCAGTACTCCCGGAGCGTATAACGGACAGAATATTCTATATTGCTCTCGGAAACTGATATACAGATTGTTTATTTATCCGGTTCGTGCTTTCTTAATTGAATGTTGTGCGGTCGGCTGTGGCCGGTGCAACGAAGAATGTGAAAAATAAGCAATAAACGTTAAAAATATTAAAACATCAAACCGTGAACGCTGCAGCAATCCGATGTATCTGTCAATATTGGATTTATGTACAACGTGAGCAGGTGGTTGTATGAATATGAAAATATTATTCTATATCGACATAATAATGCATTACGAATGCTGAAAATATCATAAAGACGGGATTAAAACTATCGAACTCTTGTCCTTGCAAATCGGGCAAATATGCTGTATAATCTATCTTGACTAACTCTATCGGTAGGAGAATTGGTATGGATAAGAATCACATAAACCTCTGCCTTTCGGGACAGAGTTTTCGGATAGTAACTGATGATGACGTTGATTACGTCAAACAACTTGAAAAGAGAATCAACTCAAGGATTGAAAGCTATAAAAAGCGTTATCCTCAAATGAGCGCAACGCGCTGCACATTGCTTGCAATGCTTGAATTAGAGGATGAGCTTGCAAGAGCCAAGGAAAACTACGAGGCTTTGGATGCAAAGATTTCTCAGCTGCGCAACATGCCGCGTATTAATACGCCCGCCGCAAGGATGACATCGGCGCGAAGCGGACAGCAGATGCCAAATGCAGAAAGAAATCTGCCCACAGTGCCTGCTCACAGCAGCACAGGCAGCACAATTGAAAACACTGCCGAAACAGCAGCGGAATCCGGCACGCTTGTCGGCGGCTGAGACAGCGGACGTTTTTGCATTAATTAATTGATGTGCCGCTAATACTGAATAACATGCGGCTGTAAAAGGATTGTTTTAGTAAAGATGGAATTGCTTTCACCCGCCGGCAGCAGGGAAGCACTGACTGCGGCAGTACAAAACGGAGCTGATGCAGTCTATTTTGGCGGCGGCAGCTTTAATGCACGACGTTTTGCAGACAATTTTGAAGGTGACGGGATTATTTCCGCCGTCGATTACTGTCACGAACGCGGAGTGCGTGCTTATATTACATTAAATACGCTCGTATTCAATCGTGAGCTTTGTGATGCACTTGTTTTTGCAGAGCAGCTTTATCGAATCGGAGTTGATGCCGTGCTTGTGCAGGATCTGGGGCTTGCCGGGCTCATTCGCCGTAATCTGCCGGAGCTTACGCTTCACGCAAGCACTCAAATGGGTATTCATGACTTAGGCGGGCTTCAATACTGCAAACGCATAGGGCTGACCCGTGCGGTGCTTGCACGCGAAACAAGCCTTGCTCAGATAAAATACCTTTCGAATAACTGCGATATTGAACTTGAGACCTTCGCGCACGGTGCACTGTGCATGAGCTTTTCCGGAAGCTGTCTGTATTCCTCGATGTCCGGTGAGCGCAGCGGCAACAGAGGCACATGCGCTCAGCCTTGTCGAAAGAACGCAAGCATTTTCGGTCGACCGTCCGATAAAGATTTTTGCTTGTCACCGAACGATATATGCATGATTGAGCACCTGAATGCATTGCAAAGAGCGGGCGTGGCATGTGTCAAAATTGAAGGCAGGATGAAAAAGCCTGAATATGTTGCAGCGGTAACGCGCTGTTATCGTGCGGCACTTGACGGGGCCGATGCATCAACAATCGCAAGGCTGAAGCAGGAACTCTTTGCTTTTTTTAACAGAGGCGACTTTAACACATCGCATCTGTACCGCGACTCGGTTAAAACGGATCGAGTCGGAAACAGCAAACCGGATAAAGCTGCCTTGGCTGCCGCCAGACAAAGCATACAGGGAGAGAATCGCAGGCGCGAGGTTGACATGACGCTTACACTATCCGTCGGAAGCGCGGCACAGCTGAACATTGCCGATGGAGAACATGCTGTTTCAATGTCGGGTGCTGTTGTGCAGACGGCAAGCAAGCCGCAGCAGGCGGAATTGTACGCGGAACGATTGAAAAAACTCGGGAATACCCCGTTCGTTGCACAAAAATGCACCGTTCGGATGAATCCCGATTGCTATATTTCGGCCGCGGAGTTGAATGCGTTGCGCAGGGAATGTATAAACGAAATGCTCAACATGCATCATGTACGCAACACGGTTCCGGTATTTGATGAAACGGCGGCAGCAGATGTGCGGAATATCCGTATTACGGCGGACAGGCAAGTATATTCAGCGGGATTCCTGTATGCAAGGGTGTCAAATGTTATGGCTGCCGAAGCTGCGGCAAAAGCGGGAGCGGAGTTTATTGCATTTGAACCATGTACATTTGATGACAACGCAACGCAGATAAACGGGCTTTTGAAGCTCAGAGAAAAGTTTGCAAACGGGCAGAGGCTGCTTCTTGCGCTTCCGAATGTCATTATCACCGAAAAACAGCATCAATGCTTCAGGTTGTTTGCCGAATCAGGTGCTTTTGACGGCATTGAAACAAATAATATCGGTCAAATCGCCTTCTTCGATTATTTTAAAAACGATTCGGCGGAGTTTGATGCAATGCAAAACGAAAAAAACTGCAAAACACACGCTCCGCTTGGCGGCGGATTAATTCGAATCGCAGGCATCGGCATGAATGCAATGAACAGCTTTACAATGAAATGTCTGACAGAGTTGGGATATGATTATATAATGCCTTCGCCCGAACTGACCGGGGTGCAGCTTGCGTCAATTGCAGAGCATTCTGCTCTTGCCGACAGAATGCTTATCGGCATACACGGCAGAACTCCGCTTATGCAGCTGCTGCATTGCCCGATAAAGGAGCACAAAGGCTGTCAAAACTGCATGGGAATTGCGGGCGCCGTCACGGATGAAGCGGGAAGGGTTTTCCCGTTGGTAAACATTCGTTATCCCGATAACTGCCTTGTTCGAATGCTGAATTGCCGCACGACAGATTTGATAGATTTGTTTGACAAAATTCCTCAAACGGCAGGATATGTACTCAACTTCGTCGGGGAACAGATTGACGAAGTTACCGAACGAATTGCTGCTGCAAACGAAGCAAAGAACGGAAAACGACAAACGCAGTATCCCAACTCGACTCGCGGTCATTGGGTGCGGAAGGTGGAATGAAGACGAGATAGACTGTATGTCTGAAAGGATAAAAATGATTACGGATAAAGTGCTGAAAACACTTGAATATGATAAAATTCTTAAGAAACTGCATATGCATTGCGGCTGCTGCGTGAGTCGTGAGCTTGCAGATGAGCTTCGGCCGAAGACGGAATTTGATGATGTTAATGCAGAACTTCGCCTTACAAGCGAGGCGGAAACATACTTTCTGCGCACGGGTTATTCACCGATTGATGATTTCCCGGATATTCGTTCAACACTTAAACGCATGAATGCGGCCCTTTATTTAAGCTGTGAAGAATTGCTGAACATCGCAAAAGCACTAAAGGCTGTTCGAGTTGCGCGCGAACAGCTCACGTCACTGACCGCAGCGAATGATGGTGACAATTCAACGGATGAAATTCCGTGCGCGCTTGCAAATCTTGCGTGCGGGCTTGTTGCGCATAAATATATCGAGGATGAATTGAACCGCTGTATTTTGAGCGAGGATGAACTTTTTGACGGAGCTTCACCTGCACTTGCCAGAATTCGACGCAATAAACGCATTGCAAATGAACGGGTTCGCGAAAAGCTGAACAGCATAATCCGTTCTTCAACGTATTCAAAGTATTTGCAGGATCCGCTAATAACGATTCGCAACGGGCGTTTTGTTGTTCCTGTTAAGCAGGAATATCGGCAACAGATTCCGGGGCTTATTCACGACCAGTCCGGAAGCGGGCAAACGCTGTTTGTTGAACCTGCCGCAGTTGTGGAACTCGGAAACGAGTATAAAAAGCTTGTAATTGAAGAACAAGCTGAAATCGAACGAATTCTTACTGAGTTGACTGCGCTTGTAAAACCGTCGGCAAATGACATATACACCGACCTTCAAACCCTTGGCATTATTGATCTTTGCTTTGCAAAGGCGAAGCTTGCCAAAGAAATGAAGGCGGTTTGCCCGAAAACAAACGCTGAGGGACGAATTAAAATCGTTCGGGGCAGGCATCCGCTTATTCCGAATTATTCGGTTGTTCCGATTGACATAAGACTCGGGACGGATTTCACGACGCTTATCGTTACAGGTCCTAACACGGGCGGCAAAACCGTAACGCTTAAAACCACCGGGCTGTTCACTTTGATGGCTCAGTCAGGCATGTTCGTGCCTGCAAATGTCGGCACGGAAATTGCTGTTTTTGAAAGTATTTTTGCTGATATCGGAGACGAACAGAGCATTGAGCAGTCGCTTTCAACGTTTTCGAGCCACATTCGAAATATTGTCGGCATCCTTGAAGCTGCGGACGACAGATCCCTTGTGCTTTTGGACGAACTGGGAGCGGGAACCGACCCGATCGAGGGCGCGGCACTCGCAATGAGCATACTTGAGGAACTGCATTCCCGCGGCTGTTTCACAATTGCAACAACGCATTACAGCGAGATTAAGGCGTTTGCACTGACACGACCCGGAATGGAAAACGCATCCATGGAGTTTGATGTTGATAAACTCTGCCCGACGTATCGGCTTTTTATCGGCATCCCGGGCAAATCAAATGCGTTTGAAATAAGCCGTCGGCTTGGTATCGATGAATATATACTTGATAACGCAAAAGCATTCATCAAAAAAGAGGATACGGATTTTGAAGCAATTCTGTCAGATGCAGAAATGAAGAAACGCCGCGCTGAGGAAGAAATGGAGCTTGCGGAACAGGCGCGTGCAGAGCATGACAGGCTTGCCGAGGAGCTGAAAGCGGAGCGGGAAAAACTTGAATGTGAAAAGGCGGAGCTTCGCGCCAAGGCAAAGGAAGAAGCACGAAAAATAGTTGACGCTTCCCGCCGCGAGATGGAACAGATAATCATGCAGATCCGTGCTGTTAAAACCATTGATCAGCGTGCCGCTGACAGGATTATCCAACAGGGAAGAGACGCTGTGCGCAAGGCGGAGAATGAACTTGCCGAGGACCTGCCGAAACTGAAAACCGGTGACGGAAAACCTCCGAAAATGGTCGTGCCCGGGCAGACTGTAAGTGTCGTAAGCCTTGGAAAGAACGCAACAGTGCTCTCAAAACCGGATAAGAACGGCGAGGTTCAGGTTCAGGTTGGAATAATCAAACTTTCCGTTCGATTGGACGATATCAGGCTTTCAAACGAAAAAACCGAAAAGAAGACAAATGTCAAGGTTGAATATAACCCTGCAAACACTGTCGGATTGGAGTTGGATATTCGCGGTATGCTCGTTGACGAGGCAAAGCCTATAGTTGACAAATACCTGCTCGATGCACACCTGCAGGGGTTGAGTGAGGTTAATATCATTCACGGAAAGGGTACGGGTGCGCTTCGCGCCGGAATACAGCAGTACCTCAAGAACCACCCGCATTGCAAAGCGTTCCGCAACGGCAACTACGGAGAGGGTGATTACGGCGTTACCGTTGTCACTTTGAAATGAGCAAAGGGCGAATTCGCATGCACATATTTATCGAGGAGATAAGCAAGTGATTATTGTTTCAGGCTGTCTTGCAGGCAGGCCGTGCAGGTATGACGGCACGGCAAAGCCGAATGAAAAGATTATGCGCATGGTGCGTGAAGGCGTTGCACTTCCTGTTTGCGCGGAGGAACTGGGCGGACTTCCAACTCCGCGCAAACCGTGCGAGATAATCGGCGGAGACGGCAGTGATGTGCTTGACGGCAAAGCATATGTTCAAACCGAGGATGGAGCGGATAAAACCGCCGAGTTTATTGCGGGTGCAAATGCCGTGCTTGCACTTGCAAAAGAATGCGGTGCAAAAAGTGCGATTTTAAAAGCAAAGAGTCCGTCCTGCGGCTGCGGGAGAATTTACAACGGATGCTTTCGCGGAGAACTCCGTCCGGGATACGGGGTTACGGCTGCACTGCTTGAAAGGAACGGCATTCACGTTCAAACGGAGGAGTGACGAACGTTATGGAAAACGATAGAACGCTCATGAGCGAAAAAATACTTGTTGTTGATGATGATGAGAAAATCTGCCAGATACTGTCGCTCTATCTTCGCAGCAAGGGATACGAAGTGTTCACCTGTCAAAGCGGCAGCAAAGCAATTACAAGTTTTGAAGAATTCAGTCCGGATCTCGTTCTGTTGGATGTTATGCTTCCCGGGATGGACGGTTGGGAGATACTCAAACGAATCCGAAAGATCAGCAATGCACCGGTGATCATGCTTACCGCAAAGGGTGACACAACAGACAGGGTTCAGGGGCTTGATTGCGGTGCAGATGATTATGTTGTCAAACCATTTGATTCAAAGGAGCTTATTGCACGGATACGAGCCGTGATGAGAAGGTCCGGACAGCCGGAAGAGATTGAAAAACATATCAAAATCGGCAGCCTTGATGTCGACACAAACAATCGTGTTGTGTATGTTGACGGCAACAGAATCGAGCTTGCACCGAAGGAGTTCGATTTGCTTTGTTATTTTATCCACAATAACGGTAAAGTGCTTACACGAGGACAGCTGCTGGATGATGTTTGGGGCTTTGAGTTCTATGGAGACAGCAGAACGGTTGATGTTCACGTCAAGCGTCTGCGTGATAAAATTGGACAGAGCGATTTTTGGTCAATTCGAACCGTGTGGCGGGTCGGCTATAAATTCGAACGCTTTGATTTACTGATGGACGATGCGGACAAATAAATCATTTGCTTCGGATTATAAACACGAACTTGCCCAAATTCAAAGGCGGCATTGACCGCGAGGGCGGTGCAGCAGGAGGAAAAATGCTCAGAACGCTGTTTTCAAGGATGTTGGCGGCATATCTTTCCGTTATCATCATTGTGTTGATTGCGCTTGGGTTCATGGCAAGCAGCATTTTTCACGATCACTATATAGAAAAAATCAAGTCCGAACTTGTACGTGAGGCAGATGCGATTTGCCGCATAGTCCTTGAAGAATACATGGACGACGCAAAACGCCCCGTTGCAAAAGAAAAATTGTTCGCAATAGTACGTCAATATGAAGCATTGCTGCAGCTTTGCTTCATTGACCCTTCGCTTGGAATAAGAAGCTTCTACGATGAAAAAAATGCATCAAAATGGCAGGCGAGCGAAGAATTCGATGTTGAGACCCTTGCAAAAAACATTGTTTCTCAAACCAATTTCGAATGCGGCTATGCTTACGACCTTTTAGACGGATACACAACCGTTCGAACACTCACGGTGACATGTCCGATAAGCACCGCCGAGAATATCACTGTCGGAGCATTGATGCTGCATTACGATATGGACGGAATATACGCATCGCTGAACAAACTGTACATTGATGTTTTCGCCGCTGTAGCGGGTGCAGTGCTGATAACGATTCCTATTGCGTTCATAATTTCGAAGTATATAACAAAGCCGGTATCTCAGATAAACGATGCCGTAACGGCTTTTTCGCGGGGGAACTACGACAGCAGAGTTAAAGTCGGAAGAATGGATGAGCTTGGTGAGCTTGGCATCAGTTTCAACGATATGGCGGACAAAGTCTCGGAACTTGAAAAAATGCGGCGCGATTTTGTTGCAAATGTATCTCATGAGCTGCGGTCGCCGCTTTCATCAATTCGCGGCTTTCTCGAAGCAATGGAGGATGGCACGATTCCGACGGACGAACATGAAAAATATATCGAAATCGTTCTTGACGAGACCCGTCGGATGTCCGGAATGGTCAATGATTTGCTTGATATTGCCCGAATTGAATCCGGTCAATACAAGCTTAATTTGTCAGTTTTCGACATAAACGATCTGATAGGCCGCGTGCTGATAACCTTTGAAGCACGTATCACGGCGAAACATGCCGATGTTGATGCTCAGCTTGATTACGAACCGGTGTTTGTTGAAGCGGACAGGGACAGAATCGGGCAGGTTCTTCACAATCTGATTGATAATGCAATTAAGTTCATGCCTGAAAATGACGGTTTGCTCACAATAAAATCGGTCGTCAGCAAACATAAAGTTTATGTCAGCGTTTGCGATAACGGTCCGGGTATTCCAAAAGAAGATATTGCGCATATCTTTGACCGTTTCTATAAAGCTGAAAAAGCACATACCTACAAAAACGGATCCGGAACAGGGCTCGGGCTTTCAATTGTGAAGTTGGTTATCGACCAACATCATGGTGAAATCAAAGCTGAGTCATCGGAAAACGGAACGGTTTTTACCTTCAGCCTGAAACAGGCTCTTCCTCCGCCGAGACGACAGCCTGCGGCGGAGTGAGTGCAAAATAATCATAAAACAAACTTTAACAAATACAAAAGTTAAGGAGGCAATTAATGAACAGCAATCTGAACGAACATGAAGAGAAAGAGAAAAAGCCGATAACTGTGTCATGGCAGGACGGCGATACGACGCATGTGCAAACAACGGTGATCCATAAGCGAGTTCCGTCGGCGGGTGTAATTCTGTTGACTGCATTCACGTTTACCGTTATAGGAGTGTTCATTGCAAGCATCGTTTTCCTTGCCCGCTTTACGGAGATTAAAACGATTATGAGTGCAATAACAGGTTCGGCCGAAACTCGAGCGACCCAGTCACCCGGGCACGAAGCAGAATTTACACCCGTTCCGAACGAACCGACGTCAAACATGCCTCTGGTGACTGTTGAACCGAACGGAAATCGGAATCAACAGCTGCCGATGACCGGCAGCAGTTCACTTTCGGAGCTGTATGATAACTCTGTGGACGGTGTAGTTATTGTTGAAAACCATTCCCGTGACACTCAAAAACCGACGGACAGCAATCTTGCGGGAATAGGCACAGGCTTTATTATTTCAAAAGATGGCTACATTCTTACAAATGCGCATGTCGTATCCGATGCAAAAGCGGTTTGGATAACTCTTCACGACTCAACCAGGGTAAAAGCGGAACTTATAGGTTCGGATGTCGGAACCGATATCGCCGTGTTGAAAATATCGGTGAACAAGGAACTTTTGCCGCTTCCGATAGGCGATTCTTCAACCGTAAAAACAGGCGATTTCGTGTTTGCAATCGGTCACCCGACGGGCGAGGAATTGAGCTTCACCGCCACTTTCGGCATGGTGGGCGCAGTGGATCGCGCAATTGTGATTGACGGTGTGCGCAATCGTTTCATTCAAATCGATGCTGCGATTAATCCCGGCAACAGCGGCGGCCCGCTGTTTTCAATGGATGGCAACGTTATAGGCGTAAACTCAGCAAAAACCGTGACAGCAAGCGTTGATGAATACGGTCAGCCGATTTCCGCTGAAGGTCTTGGTTTTTCTCTTCCGATAAACGAGGCAATGCGAACAGCAAAACAGCTTATTGAAAACGGCAGTGTGCAGCGTCCGGGTATCGGCGTTTCGGTTGTTGCGGTGGACGAAGCACGCGCAGAAAAGTACAACATACCGCAGGGATTGCTTGTTTATACTGTAACAAAAGACGGTCCCGGGCACAAAGCGGGCTTGTATGCAGACGATATAATCACTGAGTACGACGGAACAGCAGCCACTGACAACGATTCTTTTGTTGACTATCTGCGCCGCAAGGCGGTAGGTGACACGGTCAAAATTCGATATTGGCGAGACGGCGAGTATTATGAATGCATAATCACTGTCGGTGACCTGAATTCGATCGGAAGCGAAATTCTTGATGATGCATACGGCGGAAGCAAATTCGGATTCTGATATTAACTGAATTTAAGGGCAATCAAATTCTTCTCTATGATGGAACGGCACATTTGCAGCCGTTCCTTTTTTGTTCATCTGTGCGTTTGTTCAACGCGCGGAACGCGACGGAATTTCAGCACAAATGAAGCCGTCGGGACTGCAAATACAACAAAGCGAACCGCCGAGAATGCTTCCCGGCGATTCGCTTTGGTTTAAATTGCGACTACTTAATTATCGGATAACAAGCATCGATCCGATTATTTGCGTTTACGGTTGAGCAGAGCTGCTGCGCCGCCGACCATGGAGATGATACCTGCAACCGCAATGCTGACCGCACCGGTTGCGGGAACGGGATTGGGGTTGGGTGTGGGTTCGGAGGAGGGTTCAGCGGAAGGTGCGGGCTCGCCGTTGCCGCCGAGGGTGAAACTCAGCTCAAAGGTGTCATGTGTTCCGTCGCCGATGAAAGTTGCATCGGTGAATTCGGTCTGCGTGTAAGTGAAACCGAAGAAATCCTTGTATTCATCAACGATGGAGGTGAGAGTTGCGACGCGCTCCTCATCCGCAACTGCTTCGCCGTTGTCTGCAAAGTCCTCATCGACCGGAATGAATGCTTCGATTGCGGAATCGTTTGCAACAACGCGATAGTAATGGTTGTTCAGCCCTGCAAAGATCGCATAGCTGCCGGTTTCATCAGCACGAACCTCAACCGCACGCTTCTGAACGAGATCAAAGTCTGAACGGTGCATGTTGTATGCGGGAAGACCGTTAGCCTCACTCTTGTCAACGGTACCGAGGGAAAACTGAGCGGGGAAGCGATACTGGCCGATCGTGACGGAAGTGCTGCCGACAACCGTTTCAGCGGTAAGCGTGCCGCGAAGGATAACGGTAACATCGGAATCAAGCTCAGCCATAACGGTGCATACATTTCCTTCAACAGCAATGTTGGAGTATTCACCGGGGATGGGCATGCAATAACCGTGTTCATAGTCACACTGCATTTTGCCGGGGCAGCCCTGGGCTTCAACAAGTGTCAGCCCGTCAATGCCTTCAACGCTTGTGAGGTACTCGATGCTTGAAAGCATACGCTCGCTGTAGCCTTCTACCGCTGCGGGAACGGTGTAGCTGAGAGCAAGGGTAACCGTGTCACCGACATTGAGCTTTGTGTCGGCAGGGATAACGTTCCAAACATTGTAAGGAACATCCCACTCATCGTATTCAACTGTGGGATCATTTGCAACAAGGTTCAGTTCGGTGCCGAAAACTGCGGCATCTTCACCGTCGGCAAGTGCAGGTACTGCAAGCGCAAGAGTGAGCGCGATTGCAATAACAAGAGCAAAAATCTTTTTCATGGTTCTGTTTCTCCTTATTTTTTGTTTTATTCCAAAACTGCGATCAGCACGATTCGCCCGGATCGGCAGTTAAGGTTTGGGTGGAAGCAGCCTTTTTGCCGAACCCTGCACAGATTGCATGGTGGGGGCAGGCCGCTTTGCAGTCGCCGCAGCGAATGCATTCGGGGCTGTTGGGCGTTGTTGACATGTCCACACCCATACGGCAAACGTTTTTGCAAACGCCGCAGTGGGTACATTTGGATTCATCAACGCTGTAGCGGTAGAGTGAAATCCTGTTGAAGAATGAGTAAATCGCGCCGAGCGGGCAAATGTATTTGCAGAACGGACGATAGATCATGATGGACAACAGAATGGTTGCCGCAAGAATTCCAAGCTTCAGTGAAGTCAATCCGCCGGCTTCCGCCCAGCTTGTGATGCCTGTGCCTGTGCCGGCCGCAGTGTTGCCCGCAAGGCTGCCGTAGGTCATAAGCGGAATACCGCCGAGGAGCATTCCGGAAGGGCAGATGTATTTGCAGAAGAAAGGATTCGACTCATACAGCAGAGGCAGAACGATAACGAATACAACAAGGAAGAAATACTTGAGGTAACGCAGCTGCTTATCGCCGGGGAAAGTGCGAATCTTAAGCTTCTTGGGGAGCGGAATCTTGTGCAGCAGATCCTGAATCAGTCCGAACGGGCAAAGAAAACCGCAAACGAGCCTTCCGCAAAGTGCGCCGACGAGCATGAGAAAGCCGACAACGTAAAACGCAAAATAGTACAGCGGTTTCGTGACCAGATAGCCGTTGCTGTCCGACCAGACGCCTTTTGAAAAGTCAGACTGATTGAAAATGGCCTGCAGCGAGCCGATAGGACATGCTCCGAGCGCGCCGGGGCAGGAGTAGCAATTCATACCCGGAACACAAATCTGCTTAAGCGGACCTTTGTAAATCGTTCCGGTTAGAAAGCCGACAACATAGCTGTTCGTAAGCAGGCTGAAAACCGCCTGAATTGCAAACCTCCTGCGTTCAACCGCTTTGCGAACCTGCATTATTGTTTTCTTTGGTTTTGAGTTCAACTTGGTTTTTGTTTCCATCAGCCGATACCTACGCATTCTCGGCAAAGAGCCGTGGCTTTTGAAAGAACCGCATTGATTTCGCCGTCGAATATCCCGTATACAATGAATGCAGCCGCGATAACCATAAGGCAAACGGGCAGGATGATTCTGAGGGTTACGTCAAGCGTTTGGGTTAATTTAACTCTTTTGTTGTGCATCTTGACCTCCCGGCTCAAAGAAGATTATCGATGATGGAACACCACTGGTCATAGGAGTTTGAAGTCGTGACAACTTTAAGGATGTTGCCGTTGCTGTCTATGAAATATGTGGTGGGGTAAGCTCCCGCAGGGAATGCAGCGGCCACAGAACTGTTGTTGCGCAGCACGGGCAGATTAAAGCCCTGAATGCCTCCGATAATGGCGAGTGCGGTGTTAATACATCCGGGGGTTTCGGAATCGCCGAGAACAGTGACGACTTTCAGTCCGCGGCCTGCATAGTTGTTTGCAAGCTGCTGAATATGGGGCATTTCCTGAATGCAGGGGCCGCAAGTCGTTGCCCAAACATTGACCATGGTTACCTTTGCTTTTGAGAACATACTGTTGTCATAGGTGCTTCCGTTGTTGATAGCCTTTGTTGAAAACGCAGGAATATCAGGTTTGGGGGTCGCAGTGGGTTTCGGAGTCGGCTTTTCCGTGGGTTTTGCGGTGGGCTTGTCGGTCGGTTTCTCCGTGGGCTTGTCCGTCGGACTGCCGGAAGGAGAGTCTGTTGCGGGTTCTGCGGTGATACCGTCCGTGGGAGCCGCAGTATCCGGTTCACTCGTTAAAGTTTCGGTGGGAACGGCACTGTCGGCCGGTTCGCCGGAAGTTATAACATCGGTTGAAGGGGCATCCGTGCCGTTGTCGGGCATTGGAGTTGCGGGGTTGGGATTGCTTGCGATTCGCCAAGGATGCGCACAGCCGGACAAAAGCAGCATCAGCGCAGTAAGAACGCAAATCGCAGGCAGCAGTTTTGTTCTTTTCATTGGTTTCCGTTCCTTTCAAATTCAAGCAAGGGATGGATATGGGAGCTTTGGCAGAGCGAATGCTGCCAAAGTATCCAACATGCCCTGCGAGGTTCAGTGGAACCTCACAAGGCACAGAAACGTTCTTTGTTTGTTAATTTATTATCGAATAATCAGCTTAAAAGCACGTTTATTCGACAATCAGCCAAGTTGCAATGCTGCACGCATGACGAGCAGGGCATCGGCCATGGTAACAACGCCGTCGTTGTTAAAGTCGGCAATGCTGATATCGCCGTCAAGCAACTCCAACGCAACACGGGCAATTTGGAGAGCATCGGCAATGCTCAGCACGCCGTCACCGTCCATGTCACCGGGCATTCCTACAGGAGGCTCGGGAGTAGGCTCGGGAGTAGGTTCGGGAGTAGGCTCTGGAGTAGGTTCATCAGCGGGAGTGCATATACCGGTTACGATAAGATCCTCAACTACGCAGCTGAAATCGGTGTCCCAGCCCTGGAAGATATATCCTTCATGCTCGGGATGAACGGGGGGGACTGCGGCCTGACCGTGTTCAACCTGCTTGATGGTGATAAGGTTTCCGTTCACACCGTCGTAGAACTTGACTTTATGCTTAATCGCTTTGTAAGTTGCAGTCACGGTAACATCGCCCATGGCCATGTACAAAACCTGCTCATAACCGGATTCGTATACATTTCCGGAATAAACCCATTCCTTAAACTCATATCCTTCAACGTCGGGAGCGGTTCCGGGAGCGGGGATAACTGCCGCATATGCAACTTCGGCAGTGTCGATGGTTTCGCCGGTTACACCGTTGACATAGGTAACGGTGCAGGTTTCGTTCGCATGAATTGTCATTGCATCATGCCACATTTCGATGAAGTTGCGCAGCTCGTTCTGGTTTGTGAAGCCGCCGATGAGTTGATCGCGAACAACACCGTCACGGCCGACGATGATGGTCTGGGGTATATAGCCGCTGGTGTTGAACACGGAGCGAAGAACGCTGTCAGCACGGAGGTTTACCCAAGTGTAGCCGTTGTTCTGAAGGAATTCCTTTGCGGTCGCGGGGGTACAGCCGTTGCCTTCACTGATGACGCCGATGAACTGAACATCCGCCTCGGGAGTGGAGGAGTAATACTCGTGCATTGCCTGAATGTGGGGCATTTCGGATCTGCACGGACCGCACCATGTTGCCCAATAGTTGATGAATGTGAGATCAGCATTTTGCAGAATGTCACCGGTGACGGTGTTGCCGTCAAGGTCAACGGTGTTAAAATTGCTGACGTTCATGCCGACACCGGGTTCGCGAGTGGGATCTGTCGCTTTCGGTTCGGCGGACACGAGGGAAAGGGAGCATGCTGCAAAGATTACAGCAAGCAGAACGGAGAGAAGTTTCTTCATTTACATTTACCTTCACTTTCTGATTTTTGGGGTAACAGCATTCCTCATACGCCCTTACCTTGATGATATTATATCATACGGTTCGGAGCGTTTCAATGCCTTCGAAACAATTTTGCGGCAATTTAGTCCATATACAAATTTCCCGGTGCCGCCCTAAGGTCTTCTGAAAAGTGTGGACGCTCAGTTCATGTTTTTGCATTTTCTGCATGGATTTTTAGAAGTAATTCATAGCTCGGAGTGTCGGAATGAATGCTTCTTGTCAATGTTGGACAGGGAAAATCTTTGCACTGTCCGCAGCTTTGCAGCCCGCGTCCGATGGAACATAAGCGGATTGCGCATTCGGCACAAAATTTGTGTGCCGATGCAGTATCAGCATGGCAGCCGAAGCAAATCAGGTCATCCGTTGTAAAAGTTTTTTGCGGGGTGGAAAACTTTTCAATCAGCTTCTTCCCGAGCTCTGCATCCCTTGTTTCCGTATAAATAAAAAACGGACAATTGCCGCAGTCGAAACCGCAGCAGGCTAAATGCTTTGTTTTCATAAATCAATCACCGATTCCTTTCATTTTCTTTAATTATACTTATATTTGCAGAAAAAGCAATTGCCGAAAAATCACTGCTTATTGCAAATGCATTGCTGTGCCGCATATATCGCAGAATGAAGGCGGGGAGTTGACATAACCGATTCATCGATTATAATATAGGGAAAGGATAAGTGTTTATCGGAGGCCGGACATAAAGAAGTTTTCAGTCGATGAGCTGCTTGGCGGCATTTCGTACACGTATACTGCTCGGTTGCTCGGGGAGACGGATATACAATCAATTTTCGCTCTTTGTTCGAATAATGAGCAATACTACCGCTTTCATCCGCCGTTCGTCACGGTCGAAAGCATTGTTGAAGATATGTCTGCGCTTCCAACCGGAAAAGATGCCGGCGATAAGTTCTTTTACTGATATTTTGACGGACAAAAACTGACGGCATTAATGGATCTTGTGGTTGATTATCCGGCTGAAAATGTTGCATTTATCGGTTTGTTTATGATGGACAAAGCCTTGCAGGGCAAAGGCGCAGGCTCACGCATTGTATCCGAGTGTGCATATTTTTTGAAAAGAAACGGATACAAAAAGTTGAGGCTTGCCATCGATAAAGGCAATCCGCAAAGCAAGGCGTTTTGGCTTAAAAACGGTTTTGCATTTACAGGTGAAGAGTATCCGAACGGTGAATTCAGCTATCTTCCGATGGAACGAATACTGTAGCGACTGTAATAATTGAATACATGCCCGCTGAGAGCGTTCGGGATTTTGCAGACGTCAGAAGCGGGGGAGGAAGAAGCGTTTATTTTTTCGTTGGAATCTGGTATAATAAAGGAAGCGAATAATGTGCCGCCGAATGCGGCAGACGGAGGAAACATGAAATATATAATTACAACCGAAGGCATGGGCTGTGAACACTGCATCAAGCGCGTTACCGCTGCAATGCAGACTTTGAATGCAGCAATCATTTACGTAAAACTTAACGATATTGCTGTTGATTTCAACGGAAACGAGAACGACCTTCGCAATGCGATTGAAGATCTCGGCTTTGATGTTATTTCAATAAAAGCACAGTGAACGGAGCGGCGGGTTACAAAATGAACTCTGCTTTTTCAAGCAATAACAGTGCTGACGGGAGCAACATGGGCTTGCCTTTTGCACGCAATGAAGGTTCGGACAGCGGGCGCGTTGTTATCGGCTTGTCCGGCGGAGTGGATTCATCGGTTGCGGCTTTGCTGCTTAAAAAGCAGGGGCTTGACGTTGTGGGCGTCTTCATGAAAAATTGGGAGGAACAGGACGAAAACGGCTGCTGCACTGCGGAACAGGATTACGGGGATGCAAAGCGTATTGCGGAACAGATAGGCATTCCGTTCTATTCCGTTAACTTTTCAAAAGAATACTATGACCGCGTTTTTTCATACTTCCTCTCGGAGTACAAACTCGGCCGAACACCCAATCCGGATATTCTCTGCAACACGGAAATAAAGTTCAAAGCGTTTTTGAATCTTGCAATGAATATGGATGCATCGCTCCTTGCAACCGGACATTACGCGCGGCTTGACAAAAGTAATGGGGTAAAGCTGCTTCGTGCACATGATGCAGGCAAGGATCAGACTTATTTCCTTGCGGGCCTGACTTCGGAACAGCTGAAGCGCGCCTTGTTCCCTATCGGAGATATGGACAAAAAGGCGGTTCGTGCAATCGCTCAGGAAAACGGTCTTGTAACCGCAAAGAAAAAGGACTCGACAGGAATCTGTTTCATAGGCGAACGGAATTTTAAGCAATTCCTGATGCAGTTTTTACCGGCACGGCGCGGCGACACTGTTGATCTCAGCGGTCGTGTGATAGGCAAACATGATGGTTTGATGTATTACACGCTCGGTCAGCGTCGCGGACTGGGTATAGGCGGAATGAATGAGGGCACCGGCGAGAGCTGGTTTGTTGTGGGAAAGGATTTAAAGCGCAACAGACTTGTTGTTCAGCAGGGGGAGCATGAGGAACTTTTTTCAACGGCATTAACAGCCGATAAACTCAGCTTTATTTCAGGCTGCGCTCCGGCAAAACAGTTCCGCTGCACTGCTAAATTCCGTTACCGTCAACCGGACAGAGGGGTCACGGTCACAATGCACGGCGATGGTGCAACCATTGACTTTGATTCGCCGGAACGTGCAGTAACACCGGGGCAGTGGGTCGTGCTTTATGACGGCGATGTATGCCTCGGGGGAGGCCCGATTGATGAAGTTGCGCCGCTTAAAGCATTGCCGAAGATTTTTACCGATTAGCAGTCAAACGGCTCATTGCACGGCATTAAAAAGACATCGGAGGTATTGAAATGAAGAATATCGAAAAATATATTGACCACACATTGCTTAAACCTGATGCAACGGAAGCTGCAATCGGAAAAGTATGCGCAGAAGCCATTGAACATGGCTTTAAAAGCGTTTGCGTAAATCCCGCACGGATTGCCTTTGCCGCAAAGCAGCTTGAAGGAACCGGTGTTCTGCCCTGTTGCGTTGTCGGTTTTCCGCTGGGTGCAACGTTTTCAAAAGTGAAAGCCTTTGAAGCTGAAACCGCGATTGCAAACGGCGCGAAGGAAGTCGATATGGTAATTAATATCGGTGCAGCCAAGGACGGAAATTGGGAACTTGTTGAAAGCGACATTGCCGCTGTTGTTGCCGCTGCAAAGGGAAAAGCCGCTGTCAAGGTTATTATTGAAACCTGCCTTTTGACTGATGAGGAAAAAGAAAAGGCCTGCCGATGCGCAATGGCTGCCGGTGCGGACTTTGTGAAAACTTCGACAGGTTTTTCAACCGGAGGCGCAACGGAGCATGATGTTGCCCTGATGCGCGGCGTGGTCGGAGATAAGCTTGGCGTCAAGGCTTCCGGAGGTGTGCGCACTCCCGAGGATGCGGAAAAGTTTATTGCCGCAGGCGCAACCCGACTCGGAACAAGCAACGGTGTTAAACTTTTGGGATGAAGGCACGGAGCGAATGCCGCGATTTATATGTCTGACTTTTGCAATAAATTGACGTATCGCTATCTTACAGAAGCTGAATTGCCGCAGGCAAAAAAACTTTGGGCAATATGCTTCCCCGAAGATGACGAGGAGTTCATTGATTACTACTTTGCCGAGCGTACTGCCGCCAATTGTGTTTTCGGCGCGTTTGATAATGCAAATTTAGTAAGTATGCTCTGCCGTGACAGCCGCATGATGTTTGCAAACGGAGAGCTTGTTCCCGTTTGTTTTGTTTCCGGAGTAAGCACGGATCCGGCTTATCGAAACCGCGGTATTGTCCGCACACTGATGAGCAAGCTTGATGCGGACTTGATTTGTGAGGGATTTGCGGCCGCACTGCTTCAGCCCTTTGATTTTGATTTCTACAAGAAACTGGGGTACGAAGTGTTCTCAAAACGCAGAACAGCCGTTATTAATGAAAAAGCAATCGAACAAGCTTATTCCGAACTTAAGCTGACAGGCAACGAGCAAAACAAAAGCATTTCATTTACCCGTCCTGATGCGGCGCTGATAAACACCGTTTACAATACGTATTTCGGACAGCGAAACGGCGTTTTGCAGCGCAGCATCGAACGGTGTGAAGCACTTGCACATGAATTCATGCTTTCGGGAGCATGCAGCCTTTGTGCGGGCAGAGCTTATGCGTTTTGGTATCCAAAAGAAGGAGAACTTACTTTACACGAATTCGCTTTCGAAAACGCGCGTGACGCCCTTCTTCTGCTTGAGAGAATAACTGCAAAACACTCCGAATTCCTTGTTGAGCTCCCGTGTGACCGCAGCATACCCGGAATTCCGTGCAGTGAAAAGGCTGAACCG
>FR879702.1:49702-68432 GCA_000435055.1 Clostridium sp. CAG:138
ATTCCGTGCAGTGAAAAGGCAGAACCGCTCAGCATGATAAAGGTTCTCCGTGATGACTGCAATTGGCTGAGGAAGCTTCAACCGGAGCCTTTTGATGTTTGTACGTACTGACCGGCAGCTTTTCTATAAGCACATCACTGTTCAGAAACGCAGTAAGGATGATTCTGCGTTCACAGTTTAATCGAGAACGGATGAAAGAAACCGAACCCCGTCTTTTTTGACATGCGGAAGGTGTTAATTATCCGTTTTTTGCTTTTAAGAGAAATACTTTTTGCCACAGCCGGTTGCAATAAACGTTCGGCAGAGACATAAAAAATGCCTCAAAACCCTGCTTGCGGCAGAACAAGCCTTCAGCTTTGGTTAAGAGGCAAAAGCCTTATCGAGTTATGCGAAATCGAACATCCGACCGATTAGTTTTGTTCTTTCATGTCCGCTGTGCTTTTTCTGCGGTTCAAAAGCATTGCAAGAGAACATGCAATGATAGATATCCCGCAAAAAGCAAAACACCAACCGATTCCGATCTTTGTCAATGCCGAAGCGGCAAAGAGTGAAACCACCTGAACGAGATTTACACCGATGTTCATCACGGAAAGTGATGCGGCGCGGTTGTCTTTCAGTTCAAGCTGATCAATGATTTTGTTTTCAAGTTCTCTGATAAAATATTCCGGAATGCTGAGCATTAACGGGATCAGGAGCATCGCCGAGATCACAAGAACAACGGAGGACAATGCTCCGAAAATCGCGAATGCAGCACCGCAGATAATGCCGGAAAGAACTGTCAGATGCAGCCTTGACAGCTTTGCACCGGGGCGAACGGCTCGATTGATAATCGGTTCGGCCAGCATTTGAATTGCGGAATATGCAATGATGATTGCTGAGAGCCATTCGATGGGAACATTGCTTTTGATAAGCTTGTCGGCGTAGAAAAAGTTTACCAGGAGCCATGCGATGCCGAACAGTGAGAGCATGCATGCGTACAGTAAAGCATGCTTGTTTTTAAAAATCACAGCAATGGTTTTTGTAAACGGCAAAGGCTTTTCTGTATCTGCCGCGGCATGTTCGCCGGTATTGCGTGTTTTTTGCGGTTCACGCTCTGTAAAGAAGGAAAGCGTGAAGCAGATTGCACCCGAAATTACAGTTGCAGCCAACAAACCTTGTAATCCCAAACTGTCGTATATGAGAACATAGGACAGAGTGCTGATAATAAAGCCCGCAGTCGAAAAATTACCTGCACGAGTGCTTTTTGCAAGATAACCTTCTTCTCCGTGCAGCTCGTAAAGATATGCGCTGCTTGTTCCGGAAGCAAAGCAAAAGGCCGCACCTTCAACAACAGCTTCAACAACAAAAAGAAGAAGTGAGCGTGACAGGAATGCAGCAAAAAGCAGCGTTCTTGCGATAAGGAGCAGAGCTTGATACAAAATCAACGAATTTTTATACCCGATTTTATCGGTTATGTGTCCGAACGGAACTTCGCCCAATGCCGTTATGCATGACAGCAAAGCTTGAAGCAGGAAAAACTCAGATTCGCTTACTCCTGCCTGTGTTCTGACAAGAAGTGCGACGGGTGCAAAAAACACAAGGCCTCCAAACAGGCAGACCATATCATAGCAATCTGCGAATTTGTGCCGATGATTCATTTTTTTATTCATAATAAAGCCGAAAACTCTGTTTCGGACCGTCCTTTCTGTATATTTATTTGATTCGGTTACAAACAAATCAAATAAATATTAAGACGGCATTTTTGCACACTTCATCGAATACACGACCTCAAGATATTTGAACGGGTTGAAGTATAATCCCGCTTGCGCTTGATGTCAAGCTTTTCTTGAAAAAGGAAAACCGCATTGAAAACCATGCTGCATTGCAGCGCGTATATCGGTGAGACATAAGCAAATACTATGTGTGAGCATCCGCAGGCTGCTCAAAATTCGTGCGCAATAAAGAGCACAGAAAGGGAGTAAAAGCAAAATGGATACGTTGTCATTGATTTTGATTGTCATCGGCGCGCTGAACTGGGGACTTGTCGGTATTTTTCAATTCGACCTTGTTGCTGCAATATTCGGCGGCATGAGCGGCGTTGTTTCAAGAATCATTTACACGCTGGTCGGGCTTGCCGGAATCTGGGGCATAACCATGTTGTTCCGCAAGCGCAGCCGTCCCGCATTCATGCAGGATGACGGCGACGCGTAATATGCAGCCGTTAAAACAGTGAATGCATGACCGGTAATACTATCTCAAGTGAGAAAGGCGGAGAGTGTTCAGTGTGAACCTCTCCGCTTTTTGTCATGCTGCGAATGATGATTTAGTTCCGATGCGGCAAGTTTCCCGCCGTTTCATCGAGCGGCAGTGCCGTGCCGGATATTTCCTTCAGATAGGGCAGGACAAGAATCACTGCAACGACAAGGGCAATAAAATCCGAAACCGGAATTGCAACCGCAATGCCGTCGACACCCCAAATCGAATTGAACAGAATCATAAGCGGAATGTCGATTATTCCCTTGCGCAGCAGGGAAAGGATAATTGGCGGAATCCTTTTTCCGGTTGCCTGAAACAAGGTTATCACAAAGAAATTGAGAGTTGTTGTCAGGCAAGTAAAACAGATAATCTTCAGGAAAACACATCCGTGATGAACGGTGGCAGCGTTATCAATGAAGCATTTTGTTATTGCATTTGCTCCGAAAAACAGCAGCGCGGTGCCCGCAGCCGAGACGACAAGACAGTCAATGAGCAATGCGCGCAGAGCAGATTTCATCCTTGTGCGATTCCCGGAAGAAAAGTTATATCCGATGAGCGGGAGTGCGCCTTGGGACATGCCTTGACCCATTGCAAACGCAAGCATATCGATTTTTTTGGCAATGCCCATTCCCGCAACAGCCTCTGTGGAATATGTGGCAATGATTCGGTTGAGGGCTGTGTTCGAAACCGTTGCCATCATTGAAATCATAAAGCTCGGCAGGCCGACGGAAAGCACATCCGCCGGAATGTGCTGCGTTAAGGTATAGCATTTGGGTGAAAGGCGAATTGAGAGTCCATCGCCTTTTTTGCAAATAAACAGAATAAAATAGATGGATGCAGCCGTATTCGAAAGCATGGTTGCAATTGCCGCGCCTTGAATTTCCATGTCAAAAACAAAGATAAATAACGGGTCGAGCAAAATGTTCAGAATACCTCCGAAAGCAACCCCGAGGCTTGCCTGTTTCGAATAACCTTCCGAACGGATGAGGTGCGCAAGTGCGGGGTTCAGAACCGTGGGCACTGCACCGATGCATATTGTCCAAAAGATATAGTCAGAACAATAATTCCATGTTTTTGAATCAGCTCCGATTACGGGCAGCAAACAGGGACGAAGAAAGAGTATTGCAATTCCGTAGAGCAAAGCGGCACCTGCCGCCGTCCAAATGCAGAATGAAGAGCATGATGCAGCTTTTTTTCTGTTTCCAATGCCGAGACTGCGTGAAATCAGGCTTGCGCCGCCGATGCCGAAAAGGTTTGCAAGCGCGGTCATGAATATAAACAGGGGCATGGATATCGTTGCTGCCGCAACCTGATTCGGATCGTTCATCTGGCCAATGAAAAATGTATCCGCCATGTTGTAAACTACGGTTATAATCTGACTTATAACTGTCGGAACGGCAAGCGAAATGACAGCTCTGTTGACAGGCATTGCTGTAAAAAGATACTCTTTTTCGGCAGACGATGCTGCCGCATTAACTGAAGATGAATCCATTTCGGTTATTAAAACCCTCCTCATCATTTAATCTTGCGCCGATAGAGAGATTCTGCTGAAGAATCCGCTTTTTGCGAAAATTCCGAGCCGCAGCTCAGATAAATCGAACGCTCAGCTGATTTACGGCATTTTTGCTGGTCGGACACGCAACATGATTTTATGCCGCCGGTTTACCGTTGTCAAGCAGAAAAAGGTATATTTACGCCGTAATATTATCCGCTCGGTTCAAAAAAGCAGAACCTGTATAGACTTCGGAATGGCGCGCGGGGGCTTTGCTTCGGATCTTACTGCCGAATCCATGCAATTTATATCGAAACAAGGCGGATTGGGTCTGTACAAAAAGCTTTTTAAATGGTATAATTGCTTTATATGCCCGAAGGAAAATGATATGCGCATTTGTACTGCATATCGGATTCCAAAAAACGAATTAAATTGAAAGGAATTCTTCTGTTCTCTGCGCTGTGAACGGAAGTGAAAATCAAATACAAATTCGATGAAGCGTTTTTTTTGTGTTTTTCTTAGCTTTGCAATGATTATCTCAGCTGTTTTTGCTTTGCCGATGTTTTCGACTGCAGCATCAACAGATGAGCCGACGGCAACGGATGTACCGACAGCAACAATCGCACCGACACCGACGTCGGAACCCTCCGCAACAGATGAACCCGAGGCAACTCCGGTTCCTGTCACAGTAGAGGATGCTTTTGCGGATGTGTCAACGCCCTACATTGCGCTTATGGAAGCCGAAACAGGTGCCTTGTTGTATCAGCGGGATGCCTATTCGCGTGCTTTCCCTGCAAGCACAACAAAAGTTATGACCGCGATTGTTGCGCTTGAAAACATCAAAGACATGAACCGTGTTGTTACACTCGGCTGGCGTCCGGTTTCGGGCTTTGGCCCAACAAGCTCCTTAATGGGACTTAAAGCGAATGAAACCATTCCGCTTATGGATATTCTTTACGGCTTGATGATGCGTTCGGGCAATGATGCCGCAAAAGCGCTTGCAATGGAGACTTCATATGAGGTTTTCGGGCAGGATACCGAACCGTCTGAGTTGATTCCGAAATTCGTTGACCTTATGAATCAAAAGGCAGCGGAACTCGGCATGAATTCAACGCATTTTGTTACTGTTGACGGCCGCCATGATGATAATCATTACACAACGGCATATGACTTTGCGGTATTGATGCGTTATGCACTGCAAAACCCTGTTTTTGCAAAGGTAATTGCCACGGCCGAGTACGATGTTGCTCCCACGAACCAACATCCGCAGGGGATGCACTTTGAAAACTCCAACAGACTGATTTCAAACAAAACAGGCGATAATCAGAGCTTTCTTTATCAATACTGCATCGGGGGCAAAACAGGCGAGACCAACTATGCGGGTTATTGCCTTGTCAGTGCATGCCGAAAGGATGATATTACACTGATTGCCGTTCAATTTGGTGACAGCAACAACAGCACAAGCAAATTTTATCGTTACGAAGTTGCAAAAAAACTTTATGATTGGGGATATGAGAATTATTGTGCAGTGCCCGTAACGGAATTCGGGCTGCAATCAGAGTTCGAAATTCAAACGGCCGGTTTTTCACCGTTTGACTCGGACTACGGCAAA
Organism: Clostridium sp. CAG:138; assembly: GCA_000435055.1. Taxonomy (GTDB): domain Bacteria; phylum Bacillota; class Clostridia; order Christensenellales; family CAG-138; genus PeH17. The sequence goes on from FR879702.1 coordinate 55,042, forward strand.
TTGAAAGCAACAGCTGATCTCAGCGGTTTAATGATTAAAGGCTCCAAACAGTACCTTGACGCAATAAAAAGCGATCCGTCCGGCGTTATTGTCAAAATAAACACCGATAAGGCCGTTGCTCCGATTAAAGCAGGCGATGTTGTGGGATCGGTTGAATACCTTTTTTACGCACAGAATCCAATAAAAGTTGATCTTGTTGCAATGCGTGATGTTGCAGCTTCATCGGAAACAACAATTGAACCGCATGTCACGGCGTTTATTTCATCAACACCTCCGCCGGGAAGCGGCAAAAACTGCAATCTCAGTTTTCAGCGCACGCCGGGCAGCGATCAATACAGTGTTTGGGTTTATTACGATCACACATTATACACAATGAATAGCATTGAGTGGCATTATCTGTACTGTGACAATGGGGTTTTTCGTGCTGCAGCAACTGCGGACACAACTTCACGCATCGATCTTTACCGTCGTTTTTACGACAGCAACGGTTCTGCTTATTATGTATTAACTGACTTTGTAACGGATGGTGCATCATATGTTGTTGTTTCGGACGGCATGGCCCTTTGTTCGGACAGCCGCGACGGAACGCGCTCGGCTGTTGCTGTTCAAATCGGTGCAAATGATACGATAACAGCCGGTGTTACAGACAAGATGGTCTGGCAGTTTAACAGTCAAAGCAACGGATATTACATAAGCAACGGTTCGAAATATCTGTCCCGTAAGGCAGGCAGCGGTGTCATTTTCTGGATTCTTGTGTTCGTCCTGCTGCTTGTGATAATAATTTTCATCCGCATTCTTGCACAGCGTATAGGCGGAGGACGTCGCGGCAGGCGCCGCAGAGCTTCGACGTTCCGGTCCACAGGCGGACGACGCAGAAGGCGCAGGGCGTGATGATAACTTAAGCAATCTGAATGATTTATTTCAGCAAAGGAATTCGGAAACCACATTGATTTTTCAAAAGCCGACCCGGGAAAATCCCGTGTCGGCTTTAATTGTTGAATAAAATAACGGCTTTTAAACGGTTTCGGGTATCGGCAAAGTTGAAAGCTCCGTCCACGCCGGGCGGAACCCGCTTGCGGCAGCATTTCTGACGGACGGAAGATTTGCCCATGAAGCGCAATAGAACGGTATCTTTCCGCATTTGAATATTTCGCCCGAAAGCCGGCTTGTTAATGCGGGGGCAAGTTTCAATCCGCGGTATTCGGGAAGAATATCAATACCTATTTGCCACATGTCTTCACAATCCATGGAACAGGCTGCTAAACCGATAAGCTTTGGCTCACCGGTTGTTTTATCGAAGGTATTCAAATCATACGCGGCCATGCCGAGGATATCAAGTTCTTTGCGTTCGCTGCAAAGAGCATGACTCCATTGGGGGAGATACAAAGAAGCAAAATCCGCTTGTCCGAGCCGACGCAATTCAAATTTGTCATCAACGGGCAAAAAAGCTTGCATTTTGGAAACATCGGGCAGGAAATACTCGCTCATGTATCCGACCTTTAATCCGGCAGAGGCAAGGATTTCGTTCAGTTCAAAAACGGCGGGGCTTGTAAGGCAACGATAGAACTTATGCCCGTCGAGGTATTGCCTGAGCTCATTATGCAGCACTTTTTCCGCACAAGCTACAACGTTTTTTCCGTATGAAACGAGCGAGCAGCGGAACGGCACGTCGAGGTATTTTCTTGCGGAAGTTGATGCGCAGGGCAGGGTTATAACGCTTTGCTGCTGCATAAAAGCATCGATAGCGCAATTGTACTCAATTGCAGATTGCTGCATGGCAATATGCAGAATGCTGTCGTTGGTAAACATGAGGTTCCTTTCCAAACTCGGGAATGCCGATTGGGCATTCCCGATGGGTAGTATTTTGTAATTTCAGTTACCTGTTATTCAGCGGCACCTTGACCATTCGATAGCGGTTGTTTTCTTTTATGAGTCCGCATTCGAAAGCGGCTATCAGCATTTCCAACTGTCGAATCTGTTCGCGAAGTTCAACACCTTTGTCACAGTCGCTGACACGCATTTGACCCTTTGTTGCAAGGATGTTTTCAACCTCGGTGGTTGAGTGGATATCCATGTTTTCACGAATGGCTTTTTCAAAGCTTACAAAGGGTTCATGCGCAACGATATACAGCCCGCGTGAATCATAAACGAGGGTGTAGCCGGCGATGCCTGTGGTTTTTTGATAGTACTTTGAGAAGCCGCCGTCAATGACGATAAGGCTTCCGCCCGCTTTAATCGGATTCTCGCCGTTGATTTTTTCAACCGGAATATGTCCGTTGACAATTACGGCACGATCCGTATCCGTGATGCCGAACTCGTTAAGAATTCGAATTGCAAGATCCTTAGTGTCCTGATATTTGTAGTAAGCATTGCGCTTTTCTTTGTGGGACTTACTGTCGTCGATCTCAACACGTTCGAAAGTTGTCATTTTGTTTTTGCCGAACAGCGGGGAATCGGGTCCGCACCAGAGATACCACATCAGATCAAGCTCATGGGTTTTCCGCATTGAAGGTTCGGCAAAGTAAAGCCGCTTTACCTCAGCATCAATATAATCGAACATCTGCTTGCCGCTGCGGGGAACGCCGTCGCCGAAATCGACAGCTTTAAAACTGCCGTCCTCATTAAGCGGAACAAGTGCGTGGAACATCAGGTTGTTGTTCTCAATGCGATAGAGTTCGCCTTTGTCGATAAAGAACTTGATGTGTTTTTGCAGGGTCGGACTGTTGAGGAAAGAATCGCGCAGCTCGTTGATTATGGTTTCCTCTTCATCGGACAGGGTATACGGATCATCCGGGTTGATTGTCGGGAAATCGGCATCCTTTATGGGATAGGTGATGCCGTCAATCGTTACTGTGCTGTTCACTCTGTCGATCGTGTCCAAAAACAGGCGATGGTCAAGCTTATAGTTCGGATTCCGCATTATGAGCTGTCCTTCGAGTTTATGCATGATAACGAAAATCGCCTTATGCAGCTTTGCGCGGATATTGACTTCGGGATTATCGTAGTATGCTTCCGATGAAGTCTTGCGCGGACGAAAATGCAGCGCGCTCTTATATGTGCTTTGTGCAAACATCAGCAGGTGACGCAGATTGATTCCGTAGACGTTCTCGATAAGGTCCAGATTGCCGTGGCGGAAACTGTTCGTCAACACGCCGGCAATACATGTTTTTTCGCCGAGCGCTGCGCCCATCCAAAGGATATCATGGTTACCCCACTGAATATCAACGGACGGATGCTTTAAAAGCAGGTCGAGGATACGATGAGGTTCTGTTCCGCGGTCGTAAATATCTCCCACTATATGAAGTTTATCTACAGCAAGCTTTTTGATGGCATCTGTAAGAGCAACAATTACACGCTCCGCATAATCGTGGCGGATGATGGAGTCAAAAATCTCGTCGTAGTAGCCGTCAAGATCGTGGAAATTTACGCGGGCAGTGAGAAGTTCTTCGATGATATAAGAAAATCGGGGATCAAGCGTTTTACGCAGCCTCGAACGGGTATACTTGCTGCTGATTTTGCGCCCGAGAACGATGAGGTTGCGCAGCGTTGCTTTGTACCATGCGTCGGTATCCTCAACGTTTTCCAGTTCGAGCTTAATTTTTTGCTTTGGATAGTATACGATTGTTGCAAGAGTTTCACGCTCGTCAAAGCTGAGCCTGTCAACAAAAAGTCGTTCAATTTCACGACGAATAACGCCCGATGCATTGTTCAAAATATGTTCGAATGCATCACCCTGACCATGAAGATCGCTCATGAAATGCTCCGTCGGTTTCGGCAGCGCAAGAATTGAGCTCAGGTTAACGATCTCGGTCATTGCGTATTCGACTGTCGGGAAAGTTTTTGCAAGTTGGGTAAGGAAAAGATAGTTTTCATTGAGTTCTTTTTCGGTGAATGCCGTGTTCATGAATACCTCCGATATTAAATATTCCTCATCAACGTTATGCACACAAAAAACAGACAGAAGCTGTCTGTGTGCTTCTTTAAGCAAGTATAACATCTTCTTTGATTTTAATCAACCCCCGAACATTCATTTCACGCCGAGGAGGGATTGTTTTTTGCCTGTCGGTGTTGCAGTTGCGGAACAACTGCCGGAACTTAAAAAACCCGTCTGCCCCATGCCAAATGGGTATTGAACCAATTGCCTGCATTGGAAATCACAACCGAACCCGCTGTTGCGGAAGCATGGAGAAAACTGTTGTTTCCGAGATAAACGCCTACATGCGAAATTCGGGAATAAGCATCATCGTAAAAGAAAACGAGATCTCCGCGAATAAGGTTTTCTTTGCCGTCGATTCGCTGCCATCCGGCATAGTTTGAATAACCGGCGGCGTTAAGTCTGCCTATGTTCAGTCCTGCCTGACGCAGACAGTAGTAAACAAGCCCGGAACAGTCAAACAAATCAGGACCTGAGCTGCCGAACACATACGGCTTGCCAAGTTGCGAATACAACGCATCTATGAATTGTTCAAGCCCTTGTGACGGTGCGGGCGCTGTTGTCGGGGTCGGTGCAGGCGACTGTGTCGGACTTGGTGTCGGCGTCGGCTTTGGCGTCGGTGTGGGTCTCGGTGACGGTGTCGGGGCTGCTGTCGGTGCGGCGGACGCAGTTGCAATTGCAGTTGGTTTCGGCGACGGCGTTGATGTCGGCGCGGGCGGCAGTGTGGGTGTCGGAGAAGCAGCAGGCATCGGCAATGATGACGGCACCGGGGAGGGAGCGGGGGAAACGGTATAATACGGTTCACCGGTCTCGAAAGGAAGATTGCCGTCATCCACAGCATAAGCGGAAAAAATCAGATTAAAAGCTTCGGTGTCCACAACGCTGCTTTCGGGCAGGTTATTGCTCAGCCGGAATTGCTCAACAGCAGTCCGCGTTGCCATTCCGAAATAACCGTTGATTTTTTCGGAATAGTATCCGAGCTGCATCAGACGTTCCTGAAGCATGCGAACATCGTTTCCAACGTTGCCGTATTCAATAACATATTCGACAGGTGCATCCGAATACAGCAGACGGAGAAGAGTCTCATCAACCTCACCACTTTGTGCCAAATGATTCGCACGCTGGAAAAGTTTAACGGCTTGTTCGAGCGGTTTGTTAAAAACATCCGAAGGTTCATCGGAAGGCAGATACCCAAGTAGCATAAGTCTTTGCTGCATATCGTTTACATGTTTGTCACAATCTCCGAGTTTGTATACCTTGCCCGGAACTATTTCGTATTTGCTTTGACACACCGAACCCGCATTGTTTGGTGCAGGCGTTGCAGGCATCGTATCGAAAAACGAAAGGTCATTGTCGGGACTTGCAACCGCGTTCCGCAATGCCGAAACATCAAGATTCCGATAATTTGTATTTATAAAAATAAATGAAAACAGTATTAAAAACAGAACAAGCAGTGCGGGAAGGCGCACCGACCGAAGGCAGCTGCCGACAGCCGCGGAAGCTTTTTTCTGCAAAGAGTGATTTGAGCCCCTGTTTTTTTTCATTTCACGGATTCACCCCGAATCTTTTGTTTGACTGTTTCTATTATACAACAAAACAAGACTTTTTTCCATGAGAAATCCGAGCCTGCGCAAAGGAAGCTGAATAATGTTCTTTCCGTTAAAGTCGGAATTAACGGTCACATAAATCTTTAAGACATTTATCTTTGAAATATATACGTACTTTGACTGTAATGCGTTCGATATTCAAATAAATATATCGCAAATTCGGTTGTAAAGGCGCGAAAACGGCTGTATAATTATAATTGCCGCAGAATGCGACGTAAAAACATGACACGGAGACACGAAAGCATGAGTACTAACTTTGACAGGCTTACAGTAAACACAATCCGCACTCTCGTTGCAGATGCTGTTCAAAAAGCGAACAGCGGACATCCGGGACTTGCTATCGGTGCAGCACCGATGGCTCTTTCCGTTTTCAAGCAAATGCGGCACAACCCCGCAAATCCTTCATGGCGCGGCCGTGACAGATTTGTTTTGAGTGCAGGTCATGCATCCATGCTTGAGTATTCGCTTCTTCACCTTTTCGGCTATGATGTATCAATTGACGACATCAAGAATTTCCGTCAGCTCGGCAGCAAAACGGCAGGGCATCCCGAGTACGGCAACATTGCGGGAATCGAAGCCACAACCGGCCCGCTCGGACAGGGATTTGCAATGGCTGTCGGCATGGCGATGGCAGAGAAGCATCTCGCTTCGGTATTCAACCGCGATGAATTCCGTGTATATGACAATAACACATACGTGCTCATGGGTGACGGCTGCATGATGGAAGGCGTTGCTTCGGAAGCAGCATCTCTTGCGGGGACGCTGGAGCTTGGCAAGCTGATTGCGCTTTATGACAGCAACAGGATAACTATTGAAGGCAGCACGGACATTACTTTCTGCGAAGACGTCCGTAAACGTTTTGAGAGCTACGGTTGGCAGGTAATCAGCGTTGATGACGGTGAAAACATGACGCTTATCGCCGATGCTCTTGAAAGCGCAAAGAATGAAAACAAAAAGCCCTCGCTCATCATTGTCAGGACGAACATTGCGCAGGGCACACCCAAGCAGGGAAGTGCCTCTTCTCACGGTTCACCTTTGGGCGAAGAGAATATTTCCGAATGGAAAAAATCCATCGGTTGGGATTATGAACCTTTCACTGTGCCTGCCGAGGTTTATGACTATCTTGCCGACTTTGCGGCAAATAATCGCGAGCGTGAAAATGCCTACAATTCGATGATTGCAGAATATGAGCGTCGTTACCCGGAACTCTATGCCGAGCTGCTCCGCTGGAACTCCGCAGAATTGCCGGAAGAACTTTATAACGATGATAGCATTTTCGAGTTCGAAAACAAAAAAACAGCGACACGGTCCTGCTCCGGTACTGTGCTCAACAGACTTGTGAAGTATTTCCCGTCCATGTTCGGCGGCAGTGCGGATCTTGCACCGTCCAACAATACAGAACTGAAAGGATTCGAGTTTTTCGGCAGAGAAACACCGCAGGGAAAGAATATCCACTTTGGTGTTCGTGAATTTGCTATGGCAGCAATCTGCAACGGCATTTCGCTTTACGGCGGTTTGTTGCCGTTCTGCGCAACCTTCCTTGTTTTTTCCGATTACCTCAAGCCCGCAGTGCGTCTTTCCGCACTGATGAAGCAGCGTGTGCTTTACATCATGACACATGACAGCATCGGCGTCGGAGAAGACGGTCCCACACATCAGCCGATAGAACAGCTGGATATGTTCCGCGCAGAACCGAACACATATGTTTTCCGTCCTGCGGACGGCAGAGAGACAGCGGCAGCATACCTCAGTGCGCTTAGGTTGGCGGCTCCCTCCGTTATTACGCTTTCCCGCCAGAATTTGCCGCAACTCGATGGTTCCGGCAAATCGGCAATGAAGGGCGGATATGTAATCGGTCACGAATATGCAGAAAAGAATCTTGATGCAATTCTGATTGCTTCCGGCAGCGAAGTTGATACTGCGCTTGAAGCAAAAAAACTGCTTGAAGCAGAAGGGAAGAATGTACGTGTTGTTTCGATGCCCTGCATGGAGCTGTTTTTTGAACAGGATGAAGCCTATCGCGAAACAGTACTCCCCAAAGCAGTACGTTCAAGAGTTGCGGTTGAAGCACTCGGCGGCATGAGCATGTACAAGCTTGTCGGTTTGGATGGAGAAATTGTTTCAATGGAAGGCTTTGGAGCTTCTGCTCCCGGCGATGTTCTGTTCAAGCATTTCGGATTTACGGCTGCCAATGTTGCAGCTAAAGTTGAATCGGTTATTGCTGCAAACAAATGCTGAGAATTGATTTACGGGTGCAAATGATTTCAGCAAATTGACTCGCTGCTCGCCCGTACGGACGACATACGATGTTCGCACGGCAATATTGTCGTGCATATGGGCGACACCATCGTAATTGCATACAGAACTCGTTCGTCAACCGGCGGACGAGTTTTTGTTCCGATCGAATTGCTGAATGACGCTGTTGTCCGTACGGGCGACTTTGCCGGCATTTTCAGCCGTGTTCGTTGAATACGGCGGACAGTTATTGTGAAAGGAGTTTAAATTGAAAGAAAAATCATCATTCATTAAACGTTTTGTGGGCAACAAAGCATTCTATGCCGCAGTTCTTGCGATTGCCCTGCCGGTAATGGCGCAGAACGGAATCACCCAATTTGTAGGCGTGCTGGACAACTTAATGGTCGGAAGAATAGGCACGGAGCAAATGAGCGGTGTTGCGATTGCCAACCAATTGATATTCGTTTTTAATCTCTGCATATTCGGAGGTCTGTCCGGGGCAGGTATTTTCGGCGCGCAGTTCGCGGGGAAAAGAGATAATGACGGTATTCGTTATGTCTTTCGCTTCAAGCTCATTGTCTGCATCATCGTTTGCTGTTTGTCCGTTGCTCTGCTGAGCTTCTTGGATGCACCGCTGATAAATCTGTTTTTACACGAGGGCAGCGAGGAAGGCGATCTGGCTCTGACGCTCGCAAGCGGAAGAACATATATCAGAGTTATGCTTTTCGGCCTTGTTCCGTATGCCCTTTCGCAATGTTATGCGTCAAGTTTACGTGAAACAGGCGAAACCGTAGTTCCCATGATTGGCAGCGGTGCGGCTGTGCTTGTAAACCTTGTGTTTAACTGGCTTCTGATTTTCGGAAAGCTGGGTTTCCCGAAGCTTGGTGTTGAAGGTGCGGCAATTGCAACCGTGCTTTCGCGCTTTGTCGAGCTTGCAATTATGATGCTTTGGGCGCATACACACACTGCCCGATTCCCGTTTTTCAAGGGCGTGTATCGGTCTTTGTATTTGCCGAAACGACTTGCAAAAGACATAGTTTTTAAAGGAACTCCTCTGCTTGCAAACGAGGCTTTGTGGTCGGCAGGTGTTTCGGTAATGAACCAGCGTTATTCCGTTCGCGGACTTGCGGCTGTTGCAGCAGTCAACATAACTTCAACGGTTTCAAACCTTTTTAATGTAGTATTTATGTCCATCGGCAGCTCCATCGGAATCATCGTCGGCAACCTGCTTGGAGCGAATAAGCTGGAAGAAGCCAAGGATACGGATCGGAAGATTATTGCGCTGAGTGTTGTGAGCTGTTTTGTTTTCGGCGGCTTGCTCGCGCTGGCATCGCGTTTTATACCCGAACTCTATAACACAACACATGAAGTAAAGCAGCTTTCAACGTCATTCCTTCTCGTATCAGCCTGCATCATGCCGTTCAGCGCATTCACGCACGCATGTTATTTCACTCTGCGCTCAGGCGGACAAACAAAGATTACACTGTTGTTTGACAGCTGTTATATGTGGTGCATAAGCATACCTGTGGCTTACGTGCTCAGCCGTTTCACGGATTTGCCCGTGCTTGCTCTTTTTGCAATCTGCAACGGATTGGAATTGATAAAATGTGTATTCGGCTATATTCTGCTGAAAAGCGGGAAATGGGTCACCAATATCGTTCAGGACGAGTTGAAACAGGAAGCTGAAAAATAATTAAAAAAAACCGCATATTCCCTTGCGTCCCGGCGAAAAAAATGATAGAATTTATTTCGGTACATTTGCATGCGCTTCATGTGCAAAAAAAAGAGCAAGGGAAACGAACTTAAATGCTTATTTGTTCAACAAATGCAGGCTCATCGGAAAATCGCAGCCTGCTGAAAGAGCTGTATGATAAATACGGCAGAACTGTGCTTGGGATTTGCTACGATATTTTGCGCAGCAGACATGATTCCGAGCTTGCAGTACAGGAAACTTTCCGCTTCATATACCGCACGGCGGATTCCTTGTGCCGCATTGATTCCGACGAAGTTTTACGGAGCTATATTGCCGTTTGCGCAAAGCATTGCGCAGCCAACATCGCAGAAAGATACAATGACGGCAGCACAGCACACATCGACAGTATGAATGCAGTGAACGATCTCGGAGTTTTGAGTGCATCGGAACTTGACTTTGATGAGTTTTCGGTCGACAGGGCAGCGGCTGCGGTATCAAAACTCGATGATTCACAACGTGAGATCCTTTTTTTGAGGTATTGCTGTGAATTGCCTGTTCAGGATACAGCCGAATTGTTCCGGGTGACTCAACCCGAGATGTCGGCAAAAATCCGTTATGCACTTGCCGCACTCAGATATGCAATCAACAATGACGGAGGTTCCGACAAATGAAAGAACAAGACAAAACATTGAAACAGGCTTTGCAAAAAGCTGCAAACGAAGGTGCAATAGCCGAAGATCCTTCGGTTGAGATAACACCATCCGCCGAGTTGGACAAAAAAATGAACGCATTTTTCGATTCCGTCGAGAGCCGAAATGCCGAATCGACCGAACAGCAGTATACATCCGACAAATCCGGAACTGTCGGAAGTAACTACAGTGACGTGCTTTTGGATGCATTCGAAAGCGACATCGCGGATTATGATCGCGACTATGATGATCCCGACACCGTTGAATCCAAAAATCAGGGTGATTCAAATGCAGTCGGTTTCGGCGGAAAAATCCGCAGCCTGTTCGTTCCGTTTTCGCGTCGAACTGTCGGCGTGATTCTGTTTGCAATAGCAGGTGTTCTGCTTGTTGTAAGTCTTGTTTCAATGGCCAAAACAGCTGCTGTAAATCACAAACATGATTCGAACCCGACACCGAGCGAGCAGCCGACCTTGAGCGGTACCGCTATTCCGGAAGGCGGCACGCCGACTCCGCGGATCGACGGAAAAGACACGGATTCAACGGCTCAGCCCGGGATAACAAAAAATCCTAACGGCACACCGGGCCCCGGAGATTTCCGCACGTCCGCACCTGTTTCCGGCGCGCCTACTTCGGCACCGGTTACCGATGCACCCAAAACGCAGATACCCGCACCGGCCACAACAACGCCCGGCGGAGGCGGCAGACCGACAAATCCGCCCGCAACACCGACAACGGCACCTTCAACAGATGAACCGATCGTTCGCCCCACACCCGGAGACGAACCGACGGAACCCATAACGGATTCGCCGACCGATGAACCTGTTGTGACGGATGTGCCGACCGATGAACCCGAACCTCCGACGGAAGAACCCGCACCCGAACCGACGGAAGCTCCCACCGAACCTCCCGTGACGCCGGAAGAGCCGGGGGAATGAAATGAAAACCGACCTCGAACAACCGATTGTTATCTGTTTGACCTTTGATTGAAGGTTAATTCGCAACAGCCATTGATAGAATTTCGGAAACGATCGTAAACAACAAAAGACTGCAGAACCATGTGATGAGTTTTGCAGTCTTTTGTTCACTTATTCACCGTGATTAGTATTAACACGGTTCAAACTTTCGATGATTAACAGTTAATTGGAAGCTTTCGTGTCGCAGTACATGCAGCGATACTCGCCTTTTTCCGCATCTGTAAGCACAAAAACGTGATGAATTTCCTGTTCGGTGGTGGTAATGCAGCGCGGGTTTTTGCATTTAAGAATGTCAACGATTTTTTCGGGCAGTTCAACATTGCGTTTTTCAAGAACTCTTCCGTCACGGATTACATTTATCGTTGCCGTGGGACAAACGAAGCTCAGAACACCGAGATCGAGATCCTTGTCGGATGCAATTTTGATAATGTCTTTTGTTCCCGTGCGCGTGCTTGCAGCATTGCGTATAATCGCGACCTGACAATCAAGCTTGTCCAGATTCAACATGTTGTAAACCTGCATAGCTTTGCCGGCAGTAATGTGGTCGATAACGATACCGTTTCTGATTGCGTCAATATTCATTGTTTGCTCCTTTCAAAATCCATTTTTTCATTGTTCAAACTTCGACGGCGATGTCAAGCAGTTTCATGATGAGTGCCATACGGATAAATTTGCCGTAGCGTGCCTGACGGAAATAACACGCGCGCGGGTCGTCATCAACCGCGACGGAAATCTCATTGACACGGGGCAGGGGATGCAAAACTATAAGGTCCTGCTTCGCAAGAGCCATTTTTTCCGGTGTAAGAATGTAGCAATCCTTAAGTCGCAGGTAGTCCTCCTCATTGAAGAATCGTTCACGTTGGACTCTCGTCATATAAAGAACATCAAGCTTGTCCATAACACCGTCAAGAGTTGTGGTTTGCTCATACGGAATACCTTTGTTTTTGATATATGCATTTTTTACGTAGCTTGGAACTTTCAACTCTTCCGGAGAAATCAAGACGAACTTGATTCCCTCATAGCGGCTCATTGCAGCAATCAGTGAATGCACCGTACGTCCAAACTTCAAATCACCGCATACACCTATTGTGAGATTATCAAAATGACCCTTTTCACGCTTAATTGTCAAAAGGTCGGTGAGAGTTTGTGTCGGATGGTTGTGCCCGCCGTCACCTGCATTGATAATCGGGACGGAGGCTTTCGCTGCTGCAACAAGAGGTGCGCCTTCTTTCGGGTGACGCATTGCAATTATATCGGAATAACCGCTCACAACCGCAACGGTGTCACCGACGCTTTCACCTTTTGCAGCGGAACTCGAGCTTGCTTCGGAGAAACCGAGAACCCTTCCGCCGAGTTCAAGCATTGCAGCTTCAAAGGAAAGACGGGTGCGTGTGCTGGGTTCAAAGAACAGAGTTGCAAGAGTCTTATATTTGCAGGCTTCACGATAAAGCTCAGGGTGTTCAATGATGTTGTTTGCAACTGCAATCATTTCATCAATTTCCGCAGTGGAAAGATCGAGAATGTCGATAAGGTTTTTCATATTAGTTATTTCCTCCGTTTATCCATGAAATATCTGACGGGTTATTGCGAAAAGCAATAAGCCTTGCAATATCCCCGGGTTTAATGATGTTTTTTTCTGCCGCAACATGGACGACAGTATCGAAATCAGTAAGGCTGATGTTTTTAACTTTTGCATCTGCAAGCCTGTCAATTGATTTTTGCATTCCGTATGTAAAAATACTGACAATGCCGAGCACCTCCGCTCCCGCTTCGCGCAAAGCTTCAACAACATCAATAACGCTGCCGCCTGTTGAAATCAGATCTTCAACCACAACAACCTTTTGTCCTGCTTCAAGCTTGCCCTCAATTTGATTACCCCTGCCGTGATCCTTGGCGGAATTGCGAACGTAGCCCATGGGCAATCCCAGAATATGCCCCGTTATTGCAGCGTGTGCAATTCCGGCCGTGCTTGTTCCCATGAGAACCTCTGCCTCGGGATAGTCGGTGCGAATTATTTCTGCAAGAGAGTTTTCAATGTTGTTTCGAACATCGGGCGCTGTTAAAGTCAATCTGTTATCGCAATAAATCGGGCTTTTAATTCCGCTTGCCCATGTGAACGGCTTGTCCGGACTCAGAAAAACTGCTCCGATCGAAAGCAGCTCGTCCGCAACAACAGCTGCCCTGTTTGTGCAATCCGTTTTTTTATCCATGTGTATAAACTGTCCTTTCCTGTTAGTGTATACTGATTTTAAGAGTAAT
>FR879702.1:68471-84581 GCA_000435055.1 Clostridium sp. CAG:138
AACTTATAAAGCATCAGTTAAACCGACAAAATCGTTCAGGCAGCGTTCATATGCAGCAACCGGATCCGCTGCGGCTGTAATCGGCCGACCCACAACAATGTAATCCGATCCGAGTGCTTTGGCATCCGCGGGGGTTGCAACACGCTTTTGATCTCCGACCGCGCCATCCGCAAAGCGCACTCCGGGAGTTACTGTCAGAAAACCATTTCCGCAAACAGCGTGAATTCTTCCTGATTCAAGCGGAGAACAAACAACCCCATCCAACCCCGCAATTTCAGCATTTTTTGCATAACATGCCACAACCTCATCCATAGGTTTATCAATAAGCAATTCTTTTTTTAAACTGTTCGAGTCGGTTGAAGTAAGCTGAGTTACCGCAATCAAAAGCGGGCGTGTTCCGTCTTCGCGTGTCAAACCTTCTTTTGCCGCCTGCATCATTGCAATCGTGCCGCCTGCATGAACATTGCACATGTCAATATCAAGGGCGGACAGAACACGCATTGTTTTTTTGACGGTGTTTGGAATATCGTGAAGTTTAAGATCAAGGAAAATCTTGTGTCCACGCCGTTTAAGCTCGCGAACTATATCCGCGCCTTCGGCATAAAAGAGTTCCATACCGATTTTAATAAAAGGCTTTCTGTCCGTAAATGCGGAAAGGAAATCCAGCACTTCCGTTTTTTCTGCAAAATCGCAGGCAATGATTACGTCTTTACCCATTATGTGCTCCTCCGATGATATCTTCAAGTTTATTTATTCCGTATTTTTTCATTGTTGACGGCAACTCACGAATTATATCGCGGCATATATAAGGTTCGATAAGGTTGGCTGCACCGATTTGAACTGCGGCGGCACCTGCAAGCATCATTTCAAGCGCATCATCTGCGCTTGATACCCCGCCTATACCCATTATCGGGATTTTCACCGCTTCATAAACATCATAAACCGTTTTCAATGCAACTGGAAAAATAGCACTGCCCGAAAACCCGCCTTTTTTGTTTGCAATTACAGGTGTTCGCCTGTGCAAATCGATTCGCATCCCCATGAGTGTGTTGATAAGGCTGAGTCCGTCCGCACCGGCATCCTCGCAGGCTTTTGCAATGGACACAATATCCGTAACATTCGGACTGAGCTTAATAAATATCGGCTTTTGCACAACCGATTTGACGGCTCTTGTAACCTCGGCAGCAGCGTCGCATGTTGTTCCGAAGCTCATTCCGCCGTTGTGAACATTCGGGCAGCTGATATTGACTTCGATAATGCCGACTTGCTCACATTCGTTGAAACGTGCCGCGACCTCCGTATACTCATGGATTGAAAATCCGCTGACATTTGCTATCACCTGTTTCGAAAAGCATCTTTTGAGCCGCGGAAGCTCGTTGTTTATTACTGCGTCAACTCCCGGATTTTGCAAGCCTATGGAGTTGATTATGCCCGCCGGACATTCTGCAATTCGCGGAGTGGGGTTGCCGAAACGCGGTTCAAGTGTTGTCCCTTTAAATGAAAACGTGCCGAGACAATTGATGTCGTAAAGCTCCGCAAACTCGTAACCGTAGCCGAATGTTCCGCTTGCGGGAATGACAGGGTTGTCAAGCAGCCAATTTCCGAGATGAACTTTGAGCGCATCACCGCTCGGAAGCTCATTCATTACAAGGGATTTGTTAAAACTTATATTCATTCCATCCTGCATTTTGCTGCTCATCACCATATTACCTCCTCGGAGACCAAAACGGGTCCGTCTTTGCAGATTCTCTTCGAACCGTATTTTGTTTTGCAGCTGCAACCCATACATGCACCGAAGCCGCAGCCCATGCGCTCCTCAAAACTCAATTGTCCACTTGTTTCCGCAATATCAAACACTGCCTTCAGCATCGGTTCAGGACCGCACGCACAGTAATCAGTGTAAGCAGTGATGCCGTCATTGCTTTCGGCATTAAAGCAGCGCATTGCATCGGTAACAAACCCTTTCACTCCGCAGCTTCCGTCCGCTGTTGCAACAATTATCCTTGCTCCGATTTTTTTAAATTCATCTTCAAAAAAACATTCGTCAACCGTGTTGAAACCCGCTATAACCATCGGTATTTTTCCTTCCGAAATCAGCTGCTTAGCAAGCAGGAACATCGGAGGGACGCCTGCTCCGCCGCCTATAAGGAGCGGGTGCTCGCCGCAGAGTGAAGTATCATAACCGTTTCCGAGACCGGCCAAAACATCCAGCTGTTCATTCATCGGCAGGCGGCTCATGAACTCCGTGCCTTTGCCGACAACTTTGTAAACAATCGTCAGCGTGTTTTCATTCCGGTCAATATCGCAGACGGAAATCGGACGCCGCAGGAAAAAGCCTTTAAGCTTTATGTTCACAAATTGTCCGGGTCGATTTATTGACGATACATCACCCGAAAGCACCATTTTATACGTATTACGTGCTATGCACTCGTTTGAAACAATCTGAAACAGTGATTGAATCATGTTCAAGTTCCTTTCCTATATTCAGTGTTCATTAATCGTATTGTCGCCGATTAATCAGGCCGTCGCGCAAAAGCAAATTACTCCTCAATTAACCTTATCTTCCTTAACTGTTTTCCCATTGCGGGTTGTTTTTATACATTTGCCGAAAACCTGCATGCCGACAAAGGGGGATGCTTTCCCGAGAGACAGAAATTCGGCGGAATCAACGATATAGGGGGTGGAGATTTCAAATTCGGCAGTTCTGTTTCCAATATCTATGCCGAATCTGCGGGCGGGCGCGGTGCTCATCAGTTCAATAAGTCTATTAAGCGACAGTATTCCTCTGCGCACGAGCCGAGTGTACAACACCGGAAAGGCGGTTTCAAGTCCCACAATTCCATTCAGACTGCTGCGCAGTCCGCCTGACTTTTCTTTTTCCGAATGCGGAGCATGATCGGTTGCGATCATGTCAATCGTGCCGTCAAGTATGCCTTCAATGAGTGCATCTCTGTCCGCTTCGGAACGAATCGGAGGGTTCATTTTGAAGCTTCCGCTGTCAACAAGATCTTCATCACACAGAACAAGATAATGCGGTGCAGTTTCACATGTTATGTCGAGGCCTTCAGATTTTGCCTTACGGATAAGATTAACGGACTCCTTTGTCGAAACATGGCAAACATGGTATGGACATCCGCTCTTACGGACAAGCTCAATATCGCGTGCAATAGGGCGCCATTCGCTTTCACTGCATATTCCGGGCAGGGAATGCCTGTCGGCGTAGTTCCCGTCATGAATGCATCCACCGCGAACAAGACTGTTGTCTTCGCAGTGAGCAGCAATGATCTTGTGAAGTTTTTTTGCCTTTTTCATTGCTGCAAGCATAATTTCTTCATTCTGAACGCCTTTTCCGTCATCCGAAAACGCAACGACATACGGGGCAAGTGCGTCCATATCGGAAAGTTCCCGACCGTTTTCACCGATTGTTATTGCACCGTACGGATAAACGGGAATGCAGGCATCACGGCGAATGATTTCAAGCTGCCTTTCAAGGTGTTCGATGCTGTCAGGCACCGGATCAAGGTTCGGCATGGTGCAAATCGCAGCATACCCTCCGTTTGCGGCGGCAAGCGTTCCCGTTTTGATAGTTTCTTTATATGAAAAACCCGGTTCGCGAAGATGAACATGAACATCAACGAATCCGGGAACAAGAACAATATCCGAAGAAATATTGGTAATTTTTTCTGAATAAATATCGGAAGGGGAAAATGAATTCGAATATGTATCCGATTTCAAATCGGAAAGGCAGCAACGGTCAATTCTGTTGTTTGGATATTCGGCGTTTTTTCGCACAGTTTTGTTTTCAGACAGCATTTGGTGTGCCTCCTTCGGTTTCTGCAAGAATAAATCCTGCCGCATGCGGCAGGACAGCACAATTAAAACCCACGAATTCACGCTGAAAACGCAGAGAATATTGAGTTGCAAATCTTGCCGACATCAAGGTGTCAACGCGACCTCACGGGATCGCCTTAAAGATTGGAGTTATTTTATCAGGCTCGCAGGCGACTGTCAAGGCATTCAACAAAGTATATTGCTATCATTTGAAAACTGAACCAACATTATTCTGACAAATTCTTGCTTGACATTTGCCAATTTTAAAGCTACAATAACAATCGAAAATCCGTGTATAATATAACGGATAATATCATGATGCGGAGAAAACAAATGAGAAACAAATCTTTGACACGTTTTGCAGCTTTTTTTGTTGCAGCAACCATGCTTTTCGCTTGTTTGCAAGTCATTGCACAGCCTGCCGCAAACGACAGCGGGCACACTTACGTGCTTGTTGACCAACCCACCGACGGCGGGGTTTACCTTATGATAAGCCGACAGTCCGGCAGCAATTTTGCTGTTTCCGGAACAGCGATGCCCGACGGGGAAGGCTTGGTGCCTGTTGAAGTCGGAGTTGCAGGTGACTATGTTGTAAGCGGAGTGAACGATTCCGTGCTTTGGCAGTTTAACGGCAGTTCCGAATCGGGCTTCACCGTTCGCAATACTGAGTCGGGCGAATACCTTGCAAAGCTTTCGAACACGCTTAAAACAAGCGCAGCAACTCAGCATCGCTGGGAGCACATAATTCATACCAACGATGACAGCAGCATCGGCGATGAACCTGTCATGCACAATGTGACCACCGGTGTGGGCTACATCCTCTATCGCGTAAACGGCGATGAGACTTATTTCGATTGCTTCAACGCTTATCAGCAATGCAATATACGCCTTTATGAGCGTCGGGATATGACCGGATTCGTACCGACGACGGGCGTCAGCATCGGAATTGATGCACTGGAGCTTGACCTTGGAAGCACTCACACATTCCATCCGCAGGTTTTCCCGTCAAATGCAACCATTCAAAACGTTACATACACGTCTTCGGATTTGTCCGTTGCACGCATCAATCCCGACGGCACACTTATCACAGGCAGTGAAGGAACTGCGCAGATAACCGTTTACGACGGAACGGGCGAATTCAGCGATACCTGCACCGTGACGGTCGCAAGTGCAAATCCCGCAGTGCCCGTCCTGTACGGTTACAGAATGTACTCAAGTGCAAACGGCATCGTTAATTTTTCGGCGGATGATGTTTCCGACTTCAACCTTGTGGATGCACAAACGGGACTTGAACCACTCACCGCAATGTGTTATGTGGAAGGCGATTTTTACGGTTTCGCAAAGAGTGAAACCGAAAACACGGGATATGATTTCGTTATTATCGACGGCGAAACCTTCGAAAGACGGACGACAAACATTTGGTCATGTTACTATTGCCGCGATATGACCTATGATCCCGAAACCGGACTGATTTACTGCATGATGGCAACCAACGCAACTATTTACTCATTGTATTTCGGGATTTATACGGTAAACCCACAAACTCTGAGCATCAACCTTGTCGGTGAAACAAACCGATACCTTTCGGTTCTTGAATGCACGGCGGACGGCAGACTTTACGGAATCGATATGTTCGGCTATTTCTGCTCCGTTGACAAAACCAATGCAAACTGC
This sequence comes from Clostridium sp. CAG:138, assembly GCA_000435055.1. GTDB lineage: Bacteria > Bacillota > Clostridia > Christensenellales > CAG-138 > PeH17. Next base: position 73,977 of record FR879702.1, read on the forward strand.
ACAAAAATTGCACATACAACCGTTTCGGATATCAACCATGAACAGTCCATGGTGTTCTGTCCTTCAAACGGCAAAATGTATTGGATGAAATCTGATGATAACGGAGGCGTATTTTTCGAGGTCAATCTCGCAAACGGAACGCTTGTTTATATCGGCTATCCCGGCGGCGATTACATAACATATCAGAGTGTTGCAGGCCTTTGCTATGTTCCGACGGATGAACCGGAGTATCAGCAGGGTGATATAGATATGGACGGCATAGTTTCTGTTTCGGATGCATTGCTTGCATTGCGGTGCGGAATGGAAATTGTAACTCTTACCCCGCAGCAGCTTACGCTTGGCGATATGGATGGTGACGGTTCCGTTAATGTTACCGATGCGATAATGATACTTCGAGCTGCACTTATCGGCTGATTTTTAAATTCGGCAGCACGGCCGCAGTATCAAAAGTAAAAACAAAACCTGTCAAAAACAGCGGTTCGCAGTACGGCGGGCCGCCGTCTGCACAAATAACCAAATGACAATTTCGCCTACGGTTCGATAAAGATTTTACTGTATGATTCAAAGCATTGATTTTAACTCTGCCGCATGATAAAATACGCATGGCAAAGCCTGAATAACTTATGCCGTGTCTGAATAAATAAGTTAATCTTAAAAAACGGAGGGTGAATTTGTGAAAAAAAAAGCTTTAGGCTTGTTTGCAACATTTTTCAAAATCGGAGCTTTCACTTTCGGCGGAGGATATGCAATGATACCGCTGATACAACGTGAAATCGTAGATAAAAAACAATGGGCAACAAATGAAGATTTGCTTGATATAATTGCAATTGCCGAATCAACACCCGGTCCCATTGCCGTGAATGCTGCGACATTTATCGGCAGCAAAATCGACGGCTTCTTTGGCGCTCTTTTTGCAACGCTCGGAGTTGTTCTTCCGTCATTTATAACCATACTTGCCGTGTCGTTTGCTATTGCACAGTTTGAACACATAAAAATCGTTCAGTATGCATTTACGGGTATTCGCGCCGCAGTTCTTGCGCTCATTATCCGCGCACTTGCGACAATGTATAAAGAATGTCCGAAGTCGCCCCTGTCATACATTATTGCGGCAGCTGCTTTTTTTGTTGCAGCATTTACAAGCATCAACACGATTTTTATCATACTCGGCTGTGCTGTGGTCGGCCTTGCTGTACATTTGGTATTTAATACAAAAAACGGAAAGGCGGGGGAAGGCAAATGATTTTCATCGAATTATTCTTCACATTTTTCAAGATTGGCTTGTTTACTGTCGGCGGCGGATATGCAATGCTCCCGCTTATCAGAACTGAGGTTCTCAGCAAGGGCTGGCTGACGGCGGAGGAAATTGTGAATTTCATTGCCGTGAGCGAAAGCACACCCGGGCCGTTCGCAGTAAATATTGCAACTTATATCGGTTCTGTCCGCGGCGGGGCAGCAGGGGCAGCTTTTGCAACGCTCGGAGTTGTGCTTCCGTCGTTTCTGATTATTCTTGCGATTGCGCGATGCTATAAAAAGTTTAAGAGCAGCAAAATAGTTGCGGGACTGATGTCCGGCTTGAAGCCGGCGGTGATCGGGCTTATTGCAGCCGCCGTGTTAACAGTCGGCAAAACCGTTTTTTTGAATTCGGCAACTCCGACAGGCTTTCCCGCCACCGCATCGGACTGGTTTCGAACCGTGAGTTCCGCATTGGTTTTTGTGCTTGCACTCTTTGCCTGCCGAAAAAAACTTCATCCAATATTAATGATTTTGATTGCCGCTGCTCTCGGCATAGCATTCGGCCTTTTGGGCGAAATGCTTGTTGCTTAGCGTTAACCGCAGCATTAACACCAAGAACAATATCGCCCGTACGGGCAACACATCGGATTGAGTTTTTTCCGCTGCCTGTTGTGCAAGTTTTGCATTGCCCAAGTGAGCGCTATGATTCAAATTAAACATGTGTAAATATTTTTTATTTGTGCAATAATAAAGCTCGTTTTCCGGTGTGGAAAACGAGCTTTTTTCACAGTTTGAAAGCGGATAACTTAGATATTGTCCGTATGTTTACGCAGGTGCACCGACCAACATTGCTTCATGCACGGGAAGGATTTTTTTGCTGTCGGGCATACGGACGAGAGCTTGATTCAGCACCTCCTCGGCGTTATGCACAAATACAATTTGCAGTGCATCAATAATATCCTTGGGAACTTCGGCAATATCCTTGCGGTTTTGCTCCGGAAGCAGCACCGTTGTGATGCCTGCGCGTGCTGCAGCAAGCAGTTTTTCACGCAAACCTCCGATTGCAAGCACTCGGCCCCTGAGAGTGATTTCGCCTGTCATTGCAAGTCTTGCGCGCACCGGAATGCCTGTCAGTGCACTCGCAACAGCCGTCATGAGTGAGATCCCTGCGGACGGACCATCCTTTGGAACTGCACCTTCCGGAACATGAATATGTATATCCGTATGTTGATTGAAATCATCGCTCAGTCCCAGTTCGGAAGCGTGTGCGCGGATGCACGTAATAGCAGTGCGTGCGCTTTCCTGCATAACATCGCCGAGACTTCCGGTAAGCTGAAGCTGACCCGTGCCTTTCAACGCTTCAACCTCAATTTCTAACAGCTCACCGCCAACGCTTGTCCACGCAAGTCCGTTCACCAGTCCGATTTCAGGCTCCTTATCCGCAGGCTCAAAGCTGTACCGAGACACACCGAGATATTCCTTTATTTTCGATTTGCTGAGCCGAATCCGTTTTTTTCCGTTTGCAATATCAACGGCAGCCTTTCGGCAAACTGCGGCAATGCAGCGTTCAAGGCTGCGAACGCCTGCCTCGCGTGTGTAGCAATTGACAATTTCGGAAATTTCCTCATCCCCGATGGTCAGCATGCTCTTCTTCAGTCCGTGCTTTTCGAGCTGCTTCGGAATCAAATACTGTCTTGCAATTTCGATCTTTTCGGTCGCAAGATAACTCGGAACCTCTATAACTTCCATTCTGTCCAGAAGCGGGCGGGGGATATCGGCAAGGTTGTTTGCTGTTGTTATGAACAGAACCTTGGACAAATCATACGGCATCTCCAAAAAGTGATCGCGGAAAGCAAAGTTTTGTGCTCCGTCAAGCACTTCAAGAATTGCGGCGGCCGGATCACCGTTATAATCTCGGGATAATTTATCAATTTCATCAAAAAGAATGACCGGATTTACGGTTCCCGCCTGCCGCATTGCAGAAATAATGCGACCCGGCATAGCTCCGATATAAGTGCGCCTGTGTCCGCGAATCTCCGCTTCATCCTTGATTCCGCCGAGACTCATTCGAACAAAGCTGCGGTCCAAAGCCTTTGCAATTGATGCGGAAATGGATGTTTTGCCTACACCCGGAGGGCCCGCAAAGCAAATAATCTGACCGTTCACCTTTCCGGTAAGTTTCGCAACTGCAAGATACTCAAGAATACGCTGTTTGACTTTTTCAAGCCCGTAATGGTCCTCGTCAAGTATCCTGCGTGCATTTTGAATATCAAGATTGTCCTCGCTCATCTCGGTATAAGGCATGTCCAACAGACAATCGATGAAAGTTCGCAGGGACGGTGTTTCGTGTGAACCGGCAGGAAGGGTTGCGAACCTGTCGATTTCTTTTTCGAGTCGGATGCGAATTTCATCGGGAAACGTGCGTTTCTTCAGTCTTGCACGAAACTCATCGGCTTCCGTCTCCTCGTTCTCACCCAATTCTTTTCGAATTGCCTTTATCTGTTCGCGGAGGAAGTATTCCTTTTGATTCTTTTCTATTTGCTGCTTGACACTCGCCTCAATGCGTTTGCTGAGCTTTGTGAACTCCTGCTCGCGTGCAATAATGTTCAAAAGCGTTATGCAGCGCGAGGCACTGTCCTCCTGTTCAAGAAAACACTGCCGATCCTCGTATTTTTTCAAGGTTATGTTTGCAAGCCTGAATATATATGCAGTATCATCGGAGCTTTTCTCAATAACCTCAAATGCTTCGGAAAGGCTGTTTACTCCGATCAGTTCAAGGTAATCGCGGCATTTTTTCGAAACGAGCGGACGGAGCGACGAAGCTTCCGGGTCGGTTTGCTCTTCATCGTCGCAACTGTAAAGGTTCGCGCTGAAAAAGGGCTCCTCGCCCGTGAAACCGTCAACAAGCGCACGGCATACACCTTCCGCCATGACGCGGACAGTATCTCCGGGCAGTTTAATTACCTGCTTGATTTTGCAAATGCAGCCGATCTCATACAGCTGCTTTGCGGTTATATCGGTAAGTTTCGGATCTTTTTGCGCGGTAAGAAACACCAACCCGTCGTTTTCGGCGGCGGTTTCAATCGCGGCAACGCTCTTGTCCCTGCCTGCATCAAAGCTCAGCAGTGTGTAGGGCATTACAACCAAGCCGCGCAGAGGCACAACGGGCATTTTTTCATAGTACTTAATAGCCAAATTTCATTTCCTCGTGTTTTGTTGTTTTTTTGCCGTGAGGGTGTATCAGTCATCGGCTTCTTTTTGGAGAATTATACACGTTGTTTGAAAATTATACAACACACAAATTCAGGCATATATGCAAATTCTCGGGGCAATCCTGTGTATCTTCATCAACAGCCCTTTATTGCTCCGCATTCCGCAAAAGTCTGCATTGCTTTTCGATAACACTTTGTGCTCAATTCCGTACGGAGTGTCTGAATATAAACGGAGTAACACGGTGAATAGCGATATATTTGATGCCGAGAGCGGCTTTGCAGCCGGATTTCGGACTTTTTTTCTTTTTTTTGGCACTCAAGTCTTGTTTATTCACCCATTGTTGTGGTACAATACAGTGTAGCTTGTATTTACCATGGCGGTTCGGCTCTTATGCAATCAGCCTGATTGGAGTATGCTTTGCGCAGAGTCGAGCGATACTCTTTATAGAAAGGAAAAATCATCATGAAAAAAAGATGCGACAAACTCATTGCTAAGCTTCGTGAAAAAAACATCGATGCAGCAATAATCACCTCACCTGTTAACCGCAGGTATTTCTCCGGCTTCACCGGCAGCAACGGTGTTGTTATTGTAACAGAAAACGGTCGCGTTCTTCTTACTGACTTCCGTTATACCATTCAGGCAAATCAGCAGTGCGCCGGAGTTTGCGAAGTTCGTCAGGTTAACCGCGGAATAGGTTCGGGCGATGTTGAAGAAGTTCTTAAAGAATTTGACGCAAAACGCGTTGCCTATGAAGATGCAGCTCTGACCGTTGCCGAATTTAACATGTTCAAGAGCATGCCCTTTGAACTTTTGCCCGAATCAAAGCTTATCTCGGATTGCAGAATCGTTAAGGATGCTGCGGAAATAGCAGAGCTTCAAAAGGCTCAGAATGTTGCGGATGCAGCTTTTGCAGAAGTTCTGAAACACGTAAAGGTTGGCATGACCGAGATTGAACTTCGCAATGAATTCGATTATCTCATTCGCAAGTTCGGCGGGGATGACAATTCATTCGATACCATCGTCGGTTCCGGTCCCAACGGTGCGCTTTGCCATGCGTATCCCGGTCCGCGCAAGATTCAGAACGGTGATTTCGTTGTTATGGACTTTGGCGCACGCGTAAACGGTTATTGTTCGGATATGACCCGCACGTTCGCAGTCGGCAAACCCTGCGATGAGCTCGTGAAGATTTACAACATTGTTCTTGAAGCTCAGCTCAAGTGCCTTGAAGTGCTTCGTCCCAATATGAACGCCGCAGATCTTGACAAGACAGCGCGGGATATCATCACAGCGCACGGTTACGGCGAGTGCTTCGGTCACAGCCTCGGCCACGGGTTCGGTCTTGAAATCCACGAAAGTCCCTATGCAAGCCCGCGTTCCGCAGATATTCTTGTCCCCGGAAGCACAATCACCGTTGAACCCGGCATTTACGTTGAAGGACTCGGCGGTGTCAGAATCGAAGATTGCTGCGTTCTGACCGAAACCGGTTACATCAATCTCTGTTCAACCACAAAGGAGCTCATCATCCTCTGATAAGGTCAAAAAAGCCTTGTAAAAGCTTCTTTTGATGTTCTAAGTTAATTTTTTCCGCCTGCAAAACAGCGCAGTATGCGCCCTGCAGGCGGTCGATAAGGTTCCGAGTGGACCTGTTTATTGCAATCATACTTTATAAATTTATATCACGGAGGTATTCCCATGATTTTAGCTGGCGATTTCAGAAAAGGCATTACCGTTGAAATAGACGGACAGGTTTGGAGCATTGCAGATTTTCAGCATGTCAAGCCCGGCAAAGGTGCGGCATTTGTTCGCACAAGGCTGAAAAACGTCATGACAGGTGCGGTTCTCGAAAGAACCTTCAGCCCCACCGACAAGTATCCCACTGCACACATCGAAACCCGCGAAATGCAGTATCTCTATACTGACGGAGATTTGTATTATTTCATGGATAATGAGTCCTATGAACAGCTCGCACTCAATCATGAGCAGGTTGAAGATGCAATCGACTTCGTTGTTGAAAACTCCAACGTCACCATCCGTTTCTACAAAGGCAATGCATTCTCCGTTGCAGCTCCCAATTTTGTTGAGCTGACTGTTACGGAGACCGAACCCGGCTTCAAGGGTGACACCGCGACCGGAACCACCAAGCCCGCCGTACTCGAAACGGGTTACAAAATTGCTGTTCCCCTGTTTGTTAACGAAGGCGATCGCATTCGCGTTGATACCCGCACCGGTGAATACATGGAGCGCTGCTGAGTTAACTGCTCTTAACAGACTCCGCGCCTCTGCTTAACAGGGTGGTTATAGGTTCAAATTCTATGGCAAACGAAACAAATATCATTCAAAAGTCCGCTTACCTGCGCGGACTTGCTGATGGAATGAAGCTTTCGGCGAATTCCGACGATACCTCAAAGCTTTTGCTTGCGATGATTGACTGCATAGACAGTATTGCGGTACAGGTCAACGACAACACCGATCTCATTTGTGAGCTTGATGACGAAGTTGATTCCTGTTCCGATTCATTGGATGCTTTTGCAGAATTGGTTTTCGGCATTGATGACGACGATGACGAAATCGACATCAACGACGATGATGATCTTTTCGCTTGCGATGACGATGATGATGACAGCAAATGCTTTGGCTGCTCTTGCCCCGGCGAGTGCGATGATTGCTATTGCGACGAAGACTGCGAGGATTGTAATTGCGACGGCAGAGATGATGATTGCTGCATTACCTGCCCATATTGCGATGCGCGGGTTCCGCTTTCCACACTGATGGAAAGCGATAATCCCGTTTGCGGAATCTGTCATATGCCGTTATGTTCATCAACCGGTTTCGAGGAGGAATCCGATTCCTGATTTTGCAGCGCACCGAACAAAGTCATTATTGAATCATTTTTTTCTCAGCAGGGTTCACATTTAATATGCGGATCCTGCTGTTTGCGAAAGGAGTTTTATGGAATTTGACTCAGCTGCTCTTTGTGGATGTGTGGAATCGCCAAGCACTAAACGAAGTGTTTCGCTGCATCCGAGGCTGGAAGCTGCAGCTGCTCTTCTCGGCAAAACATCTGTACTTGCTGATATCGGGTGTGATCACGGCAGATTTTCGGCTGCAATGCTTCAACGCGGTATTGCTGAAAAAGTTATTGCATCCGACATAAGTGCTCCGTCCCTCAAAAAAGCCGAACAGCTTGCGAATGTGTGCGGACTTTCAAGCAAGATGGAATGCCGTATTTCGAACGGTTTTTCGGCATACTCTGCCGGTGAGACTGACAAGGCTGTTATACTCGGAATGGGCGGCGAGGTTATCCGTTCCATACTTTCACGCTCTGATTCATTCGCGCGTTCGCTTGAGTGCATTGTTATGCAGCCTATGCGCGGGGAAGCCGAACTTCGGAGCTATCTTTACTCAAACAATTATCGCATAATTGATGAAGCGGTTGTTTTTGACAGCGGGAGATACTATCAGCTGATTTCGGCAAAAAACGGAGCGCCGCGCCAACTTCCCGACTGCTTTGAAAAAGGTTTTTTTCAATTCGGTGCCGAAGCATTTAATAAGCGTGACCCAATGCTTTTGCCGCTGATGCAGCGGTATCTTTGCATCATTGAAAAAAAGCTGCAGCGGGCAGCTTTATCGGGCGGCAGACCGAAGCGACTCATTTTTGAAGCAGAAAGTACAGCAAGATTGATTTCTGAGTTTTTAAACGGGCGGAATGATGACTGTTCGGCGAAACACACTGATTGATTAAAGGAGCAAAACATGCTGCTTAATGATTTTATAGATATAATGAATAAGCTCGCGCCGCAAGAGACGGCGCTTGGGTTTGACAATGTCGGATTAATAATCGGCACGGACAGAAAGCAGATAAAACGTGTGCTTGTTGCGCTTGACTGCACCCTTGCCGTTGCACTCGAAGCGGTCGAAATCGGCGCGGATCTTGTTTTAACGCATCACCCGCTGCTTTTTTCGGCAGTTAAGCGTATATCTCCCGAATGCCCTCAAACGGCGGCTGTTTATACCCTTATCCGCAACGGTATTGCACTCTTTTCCGCACATACAAACCTTGATGCAGCGGAAGGTGGAGTAAATACAGAGCTTTGTCGTCTGTTCGGGCTGCAAGATACGATTTCCGTCGGAGAAGACAGCATTATGCGAGTCGGCAATCTCCCTGAAACCATGATGCTGGATGATTTTGCGGCAATGGTTCAAAAGAAGCTCAACACGGTTGCGCGCATATCCGGCAGCAACACCCCTGTCAGCCGCATCGCCGTTATCGGAGGTTCCGGAGGTGCGGAATATGAGCAGGCACACGAAGCCGGAGCGCAGGTGCTTGTAACCGGAGAATGCAAACATTCGGATGCAATTGCCGCCTCCGTTCTCAACTTAAACATTATTGCCGCGGGGCATTACCAAACAGAAAACCCTGTGCTTATTCCTCTTGCTGCATACCTTCGCAGCAATACGGAAGGCGTTGAATACATGATATCCAAAGTAAACACGCCGACTTTCCGCACTTGCGGGCGGTGTGCCGAGTAAGCGATTATTAATTGCTGAAAACTGGCTTTGGATGGTAAGTTTATTGAAAGGATGAAACTGTTATGAATAAACTGGATGCACTTTGGGAGTATCAGCAGGCAGAGCTTGCTCTCGCACGACTGAAGAGGGAAATGAAATCCTCGCCGTCATATCAAAAACGCACAAAGCTGCATAACTTTCTTGCAGAACAGCAAGCGAGCATCGAAAAAATAAATGCGGATATGCGGGCAAAGGACGGTTCACTTGCAACATGTTCATCAAAGCTTGACGCGCTTTTAAAACGTTATGATCTTGAAAAATCCGAACTTGACATCATGGAAAATGATGAAGAAAGCACTGCTGCGGAGTTAACGGAAGCAAAAAAATCCATTGAAAAGCTGCTTGAAGAAATAAATGCTTTGCACAAAGAGCTTGCCGAGATGATAACATGGTTGAATCAAGCTTCCGAGGCTATTTCTTCCGCATACTCCAAGGCGGGACGCGCAAAAAAGGACTATGATGCCGTTCGTGCCGTTTGCGATGCGGAAAAGGATGCATTCAAACCCAGGCTTGACGCCGCAGAAGCCTTGATTGCCGAAAAACGCGGAGATGTTCCGGATGAACTTATGTCCAAATATCTTGCACTCAAAAAGAATTATGTCAATCCTGTTGCAAAGGTTGCCAATAATCAATGCAGCGGATGCTATATGATGCTTCCGTCAGCCGTTGTTAAAAGAGTTGCCGGAAAAACAAGCGTTGTTGAATGCGAGAACTGCGGACGAATCCTTACCATGTAAGCTTTTGTGTTATAGATACTGATACCATAGGAATGCTTTCGAAGAATAAAGACTCATTTTGTTCTTTACACAGCATTGAGTTTGCATTATAATACTATTATTGAGTAAGACAAGTGACCGCGCAGGCATTTGCCCGCGAGGAAAGTCCGAGCTCCGCAGGACAGGGTGCCGGGTAACACCCGGTGAAGGCGACTTCAAGGAAAGTGCAACAGAAATAAACCGCCGTATTGCCGCACGGTAATGCGGTAAGGATGGAAAGGCGGGGTAAGAGCCCACCGATACCTCGGTAACGCGGTATGCCATGTAAACCCCACTCGGAGCAAGATTGAAATGGGAGCATTTAATGGCTGTCCGTCACGCTCCCCGTAATCGCTTGAGTGTGCAGGTAACTGCACATCCAGATAGATGGTCACACAAACAGAACTCGGCTTACGGCTTGCTCAATTCAAAAACGGTATTCGCCTTAAACGGCGGATGCCGTTTTTTGTTCTTTTGAATGCTTTTACGCATTTCGCACCGCCTCTTGCCACCCCGAAGTCAGCCGTTTCTGCTGAATAAATCAAAAACGTATGTTTCACTGTAAAACTGCATACCTTAATATGGAATCAAAAAGCAACCGGAGGGCAGAGATTTGAATCTTTATATAGAAACAAGGGTGCTGAACATTGCAGACTATATCATTGAAACCGGTGCGACTGTCCGCGCTGCGGCAGGTGTTTTCGGCGTATCTAAATCAACCGTTCATAAAGATATAACCGAACGACTTCGCACAATCAATAAAGCACTGGCTGAAAAGGTTGCCGCCGTGCTTGAAGTAAACCGCGAAGAGCGTCACAGACGCGGCGGACGTGCA
>FR879702.1:84596-134630 GCA_000435055.1 Clostridium sp. CAG:138
ACATACGCGGCGGACGTGCAACCTATTTGAAATACCACCATGATGATGAAGCTGCCGGTGCATGATCGGCATATAAACTTTGCAAAAAGCAAGAGAAGCCGCGTGCATATGCGTGCAGCTTCTCTTACGGTTTAAATTACTAACAATGTATCACATGTTTGCTCTGTTTGCCATGCGCTCGGCTTGGGACGGGCGCAGATACATGGGGGCGGCGTAACTGCAGGTTTTGAGACTGTCGTCAGCACGTCGGGCAAGGACCTCAGCAATCACGAGCCCTGCATTGACGCTGTCGTGATTACCACAGCAATCACCGACTACGATATATTCGGTGCCGGACAGTGAATCGAGCATTTCTTTTTGAACACACGCGCAAGGAGGAACGGTGCAGTCCTCCCCCTCATAAACTGCAGCATAACCGTTGCCGTTCCGCGCATCCAGCATACAAAGAATCCTGTTGCCGAACCGCCCCTGCGCCGCATGGCGGAGTGCGGCAAGCGAGCTGACAGCTGCAATAGGCTTTTTTTCGGCATATGCAAATGCATTCACGGTTGTAACGCCGATACGAACACCGGTAAATGAGCCGGGGCCCGCATCAACAGCAAAAAGATCAATGTCCGACAGCTGTAAACCGGCTTTTTCGAGCATACTGTCAATCAGCGGCATAAGCGTCACAGAGTGCGGCTTTCCGCTTTCATCTGTCTGCACAATTATGGTTCTGCGACTCGAATCGGAGTCCGAGCATAGAGCCGCAGACGGATATTTTGCGGATGTTGAAACAGCAAGAATAATCATATCAACCTTTCCCGTATGTATTGGCAACCTTGCCCAGTAAATCTTCATATCTCTCACCGAAAGCAAGCGCCTCAACGCTGCGCGGCTCAGAACCGCTGCCGGACAAATGGAGTTCGAGCCGTTCACGAGGCAAAGCTTCCGGAACGTTCTCACACCATTCCATAACAATAACGCTTTCGGAATCAAGGTAGTCCTGGTAGCCTATGGCAAACAGTTCATCAAAGTTTTCCAATCGATAAGCATCAAAATGGTCGAGTGAAAGCACGGAGCCTCTGTGACTTCGAACGATGGTAAACGTCGGACTCGCAATATCGTCAATTTGAAGCTCAGCAGCGATGCCGCGCACAAATGTGGTTTTTCCGGCTCCGAGATCACCGAACATCGCAATAAACGCCCCCGGGAAGAGTTCCTTGGCGACTGTTTGCCCGAATTTCAGCATCTCATTTTCCGAACAAATCTTAAACTGAAGTTTCCGTACTTCTTCGGATTGCTCCGTTTTTAACGAAGCAGAGTTTTTTTCGCTGCTCAATTGAATGTACCTCTTAACAGCAGTTCGTTTCGAAGCTCAGTGAGCCTGTCTTCACGAATTGCCTCGCGTATTTTTTCCATCAAACGATATGTAAACCGCAAATTATGCGTTGTGATAAGCTGCGCAGCAAGGATCTCCCCGGCCTTAACGAGATGCCGTATATATGCACGGCTGAAATTACGGCAGGCATAACAATCACACTCATCTTCGATAGGGCGGAAATCATGGGCAAACTCTGCATTGCGAAGCATTTTTTTGCCGTTAAAAGTGAATGCAAGTCCGTTACGGGCGGAGCGGGTCTGCAAAACGCAGTCAAACATGTCGATTCCGCGCATTGCACCTTCAACCAGGCAATCCGGGCTTCCGACTCCCATCAGGTAATGGGGTTTATTTGCCGGCATATGCGGCATAAGCTGTTCAAGCATTTCGTACATAACAGGTTTAGGCTCTCCGACAGAAAGTCCTCCGATTCCGTACCCCGGAAAATCCATATCGCTCAATACCTTTGCGCTTTCAATACGAAGGTCGGCGAACATGCCTCCCTGCACGATTCCGAACAGAGCCTGATCCTCGCGCGTGTGACTTTCCTTGCAGCGCTTTGCCCAGCGATGTGTTCTGTTCATGGCAGCTATTGTATAGCTGCGGTCACAGTCAGCAGGTGCGCATTCATCAAACGCCATTGCAATATCCGCACCGAGAGCCTGTTCAATTTCCATTACATACTCAGGTGTGAAAAACATTTTATGGCCGTCAATATGAGAGCTGAATTCGACTCCCTCCTCATGAATTTTGTTCATTGAAGCAAGACTGAAAACCTGAAATCCACCGCTGTCGGTCAACATTGGTCCGTGCCACTGGGAAAACTCGTGCAGTCCGCCTGCTTCGCGCACCAGTTCATGACCCGGACGAAGGTGCAGATGATAGGTATTGGAAAGCATGATTCCGGCACCTATTTCCTTCAAGTCTCTGGGCGTCATTGCCTTGACGGTCGCCTGCGTTCCGACACACATGAAACACGGAGTATCAATAACGCCGTGAGGCGTGTGCAGCTTGCCGAGGCGTGCGCCGGTGCGGCTGTCTGTTTTTACAAGTTCATATCTTACGAGTTGGTCCATTAATTTCACTCCTGTTGAAGAATGCCGGAAATATACCAGGCATTATTATCTGTCGTTTATTTATAAAAAATCAAGTCTGCAATTACTTCAGCGTAAGCTTTTTTAAATGAAGAATGATGCGTCTCCGAACGAGAAAAAGCGATAACGTTCTTCAACGGCATGTTTATAAATCCGCATCACCTCTTCACGGGATGAAAACGCACTGATGAGCATCAGAAGCGTTGACTCCGGAAGGTGAAAATTTGTTATAAGTGCATCCACGGCCTTGAATCTGTATCCCGGGGTTATGAATATGTCGGTTGATCCGCTTCCGGGATGAACAATTCCGTTTTTGTCGGTAATGCTCTCGAGCGTGCGGCAGCTTGTTGTTCCGACCGCAATTATCCTTCCGCCGTTTGCGCGTGCGCGATTGATTCTGTCCGCCGCATCCTGTGTGCACTCGTAGTGTTCCGAGTGCATATGATGTTCCTCAACGTTTTCGACGGAAACCGGGCGAAATGTGCCAAGTCCCACATGCAGAAGAACATCAACAATATCAATCCCTTTTTCAGATATGCGCGAAAGCAGCTCATCGGTAAAGTGCAGCCCGGCAGTCGGAGCAGCAGCAGATCCGTTTTCTTTTGCGTAAACCGTCTGATAACGGGTTTTATCATTCAGTCTTTCCGTAATGTACGGCGGAAGCGGCATCTCGCCCGCTCGATCGAGAATTTCTTCGAAAATTCCGTCGTAATTCAGCCTGATAATTCTGTTCCCGTCTTCACGCATTTCCGTAACGGTTGCCGAAAGTTCATCGCTGATTTTGAACGTCAACCCAACTTTTGCACGTCTTCCGGGTTTCACAAGGCATTCCCAATGTTTTTCATCGATTCTGCGAAGCAGCAAAAACTCCATTTTTCCGCCTGTTTCGGGACGTGTGCCGTAAAGCCTTGCAGGAATAACCCGCGTTGTGTTGCGAACAAGAACATCCCCGGGATTGAGATAGTCTATAATGTCTGAAAAGACCTTGTCTTCAATGCTTTTTGTCGCACGGTTGTAAACCAAAAGACGTGATGCGCTGCGGCACTCTGCGGGAGACTGAGCAATCAGTTCCTTCGGTAAATCATAGTAAAAATCACTCGTTTTCAATCGTTAATTCCTCACTTGAACCCGCGAAAAGAACCTGAATATTCCGATCACGAATTCGTATTCAGCTCATTCAATTGTTTTGTAAATCAACTTCATTTCAGGCGGTTGGAGCATCGATATTTCAACTGCCGAAACCAGCATATCCAGTGCTTGGGCGAGATTTCTCTCATCATTGACATACATGCTTGCAAACGCTTCTCCGCAGGAAACCTTGTCGCCGTACCGCTTGTGCATCAGAATTCCGACAGCAGGGTCGATACTGTCGGAAACATGTTCCCTTCCTGCGCCAATGAGCAGCGAAGCAAGTCCGATTTGCTTTGCATTCATCGCACCGATGTAGCCCGAGCGTGGAGCGAGTACAGGAACAATGCGGCGTGTATTGACCAATTTATCAGGTTCGTCAATGTAAGAAGTATCGCCGCCGAGCCGTTCGATCATCTCACGAAGCTTATTCAGTGCGGCTCCCGATTTTATCGCGGCCTGCAATTTCGGAACGGCGGTTTCGACACTGTCTGTAAGACCCGAAAGCTTAAGCATGTTTCCCGCAAGCGAAAAACAAACGCGAACAAGCTGGTCATCCACCGGAACCTCGCCGCGAAGAACCTGAATTGCTTCCCGCATCTCGAGACCGTTTCCGACAGCCATTCCGAGCGGGCGACTCATGTCTGTGATGAGCGCGACGGTTCTTTTGTTCATGTTTTTTCCGATTGCAACCATTTCGGAGGCAAGTTCAACCGCCTCTTCAATTTTTTCCATGAATGCGCCGTTGCCGGTTTTGACGTCAAGAACGATCGCATCCGTTCCCGAAGCAAGCTTCTTGCTCATAATGCTTGAGGCAATGAGCGGAATGCTTTTTACCGTTCCGCTGACATCACGCAGCGCATACATCCTTTTATCCGCAGGATCAAGATCGGCAGATTGACCGATAACACAAAGACCGATATCGCGAACAATCTGTTTGAATCGTTCAAGCGGCTGTTCAACACAAACTCCGGGAACTGATTCAAGTTTGTCGAGAGTGCCTCCGGAGTGGGCAAGCCCTCTGCCGGACATTTTTGCAACCGTGCCTCCGCAGGCTGCAACAAGCGGCGCAACAACAAGAGTTGTAGTGTCTCCGACTCCGCCGGTGGAATGCTTGTCAACTTTGATACCCGGAACATCGGACAAATCAATCGTGTTGCCGGAATCAATCATTGCTTTTGTCAAAGCGGCAGTCTCGGTTTCGTTCATGCCACGGCAGCAGACCGCCATCATGAATGAAGTCATTTGATAGTCCGCAACTTCATCGTTTACGAGTCCGTTTATCATGAAGTCGATTTCTTCCGGTTTGAGCACCTGTCCGTCGCGCTTCTTTTCAATTATTTCTGTAATAATCATATTGGCAGCTCCCTATCGGAATTCTTTTACATCGGCACAGCTTCAAAACGTATGCGGCCGCGCCGTATTGCAGAAAAAGTGCTTTTTATTCAACGGTTACGGATTTCGCAAGGTTCCGGGGCTTATCGATATCGCACCCTTTGAGCGAAGCAATGTAATATGCAAACAACTGCAGCGGCACAATTGTCAGCGACGGTGTTGCAATGCTTTCGCATTCGGGAATTCTTATCACATAGTCCGCAGCGGTTTCAGTCTGTGCATCGTCTTCGTTGATGACGGCAATGACACTTGCCCCGCGTGCTTTGACTTCCTTGATGTTTGAGATCATTTTTTCGAGCAGCGGCCTGTATGTACACAGTGCGATAACGAGCGTACCGTTCTCAATGAGTGAAATGGTCCCGTGCTTCAGCTCTCCCGCAGCATACGCTTCGGAATGAATATAAGAAATTTCTTTAAGCTTCAGCGATGCTTCAAGGGAAAGTGCGTAATCGACATTTCTCCCGATGAAGAACATATCACGCCCGTTGAAAAACTGCGATGCAAGGAACTGAACCTGCTTAACGTTCGAGAGCATGAATTTAAGCTGCTCGGGTATTCTTTCAAGGCATTCGATTTCATGCGCGATCTGTTGTTCGGACATCTTGCCTTGAGCTTGCGCAATGCACAGCATCAAAAGATGGATAAGCACAAGCTGCGTGCTGTACGCCTTTGTTGTGGCAACGGCAATTTCGGGACCGGCCCAAGTGTAAAGGACATCTTCGCTTTCGTTTGCAATTGTGCTGCCGACAACGTTCACAATTGCAATGGTCTTTGCTCCGTGTTTTTTTGCTTCGCGCAGTCCGTAAAGCGTATCCAAAGTTTCGCCCGATTGGCTGATAACAATGGCAAGCGTGTTCTCGTCAACTATCGGATCGTCATAACGGAACTCGGAAGCGAGAACAGATTCAACGGGAATGCGCAGAGCAGCACGCATGAAATAACCGGCAACAAAGCCGACATGGTAAGCCGAACCGCAGCCGATGATCTTAATCGAATTCACCTTTTTAAGCATTTCGGCAGTAATATGTTTAAAGCCGAGCTCGATTCTGCCGTTCGAAATGCGCGGAGCAATTGTTTTTGCAATGGCTTCCGGCTGTTCCATGATTTCTTTAATCATAAAGTGCGGATATCCGCACTTTTCGGCTGCACTTGCATCCCAGTCAATGTGTTTGTAAACGCAATTTACACGTTCGCCGTAAGAATTAATGACGGTAACGCCGTCCTTTGTGAGTATTGCGAGCTCACGCTCTCCAAGCCTGTATACATCGCGTGTATGCTTAAGAATTGCGGGAACATCGGACGCAATAAAGTTCTCGCCTCTGCCTGCGCCTATAATAAGCGGGCTGTCCTTGCGCATGGCGATAATCTGCCAAGGATAATCCTTGAACAGTATCCCGAACGAATATGAGCCCTTTATCTTGCTTTCGGCAATGCGGACAGCTGCAACAGGGTCGCCGTTATAGCAGTAGTCAATAAGTTCGGAAACAACTTCCGAATCTGTCTCGGTTGAGAAGCTGTGCCCGTGTTCGATCAAAAACTGCCGAAGTTCAAGATAGTTTTCAACAATACCGTTGTGAACAACCGCAACTCTGCCGCTCTTCGATCTGTGCGGATGAGCATTCAAATCGGACGGTTCGCCGTGCGTTGCCCAACGGGTATGACCTATGCCGACGCAGGAATCATCTGCCGGAGCAGCATCGATTATTTTTCGTAAATCAGCAATTCTGCCGCGTGTTTTAAAAATGTTTATTCCTTTTCCGGACACGAGAGCTATTCCCGCCGAATCGTAACCGCGGTATTCAAGCTTTTCCAAAGCGTCCAAAAGGATGGGAGTTGCTTTCTTTTCTCCTATATAGCCGACTATGCCGCACATAGTTTATGCCTCCTTAATATTATCCGTATCATTATACAACTTTTCGTGAGAAAATAAAAGGCTGAATTTTCTGTTTTTCAATAAATATCAAAACGAGTACGCAAAACGGCGAAAAAGGGACGGGATTGCAATGCGAATTTTCCTGTTGCCGAAAGCTGTCCTTTTCTGTTATAATATATGCGGAGCCGTGCTTGAAACGGCGCAATACGGTAAAGGTAACGATATTATAATGCTAAAAAGTGATCAGAAATACACTTCATACATCGAAGTGCTGAAATCCGAGTTGGTTCCTGCGGCAGGCTGCACTGAACCTATCGCAATTGCGTTTGCTGCCGCAAAGGCACACTCGGTGCTTGGAAAGCTGCCCGAAAAGGTTGTGATTTACGTCAGCGGAAACATCATAAAAAATGTTAAAAGCGTTGTTGTTCCGAACACGGGCGGGCTGCGCGGAATCGAAGCGGCGGCGGCAGCAGGCATTGCTGCGGGCGATGCTTCAAAAGTTCTCGAAGTAATTGCCGATGTTGACGAAAACGGCAAACAGCGCATATTGGATTTTCTCGAGCTGCATAACATCATCGTTCGTCCGGCCGACAATGATCTTGTTTTCGACATAGATCTTACGGTTTTTGCGGGCAGCGACAGCGTTCGCATTCGAATTATTGATTATCACACAAACATCGTGCTGATTGAAAAAAACGGCGAAGTTGTTTATGCGCCCGAGAGCGTTACTTTTGAAAAATCCGAAAATGCACTCGTTACTGAAAAAGATGCAATGACGATTGCCGAAATCGTTGATTTTGCCGATACGGTTGATCTCTCGGACATCGGCGACACCATCCGCAGACAAATTCAGTATAATTCCGCAATTTCCGCCGCCGGCCTTGCGCACGATTACGGTGCAAACGTCGGCAGGATTCTGCTGAAAACATA
Organism: Clostridium sp. CAG:138; assembly: GCA_000435055.1. Taxonomy (GTDB): domain Bacteria; phylum Bacillota; class Clostridia; order Christensenellales; family CAG-138; genus PeH17. The sequence continues at coordinate 92,377 of FR879702.1, forward strand.
CGGCAACGATGTTAAAATTCGTGCAATGGCGGCTCCCGCAGCCGGGAGCGATGCGCGCATGAGCGGCTGCGAGCTGCCCGTCATCATAGTTTCCGGAAGCGGCAACCAGGGAATGACTGCGTCGCTTCCCGTTGTTGAGTATGCCAAGGAATACAACAAAACGGAAGAGGAACTTATTCGGGCAGTCATTCTTTCCGACCTTATCACCATTCACCAAAAGTCAAAAATAGGCCGTCTTTCCGCTTTTTGCGGTGCAATAAGTGCAGGCTGCGGTGCAGCAGCCGGAATCGCGTATCTCCTCGGCGGGGATTACGACACAATTGCGCACACACTGGTTAATTCCCTTGCCATTGTGTCCGGCATTGTATGCGACGGAGCAAAAGCATCGTGTGCAGGCAAGATCGCAGCTGCTGTAAACGCCGGCATCCTTGGTTACAATATGTATTTGAACGGATCTCAATTTTGGGCCGGTGACGGTATTGTTTCAAAGGGCGTTGAAAACACGATTCGCAATGTCGGACGTTTGGGCCGGGACGGAATGCGTGAAACAGACAGGGAAATACTGAAGATCATGACTGAAGAATAATTGGCACTTATTCTGTTATTGACATTATATAGCTGCTGAAAGGCTCACGCCGTATTTACTTATATATGGCGTGAGTTTTTTGTCGTAAAACTGCAGCGAAGATTAAAAAACAAACGAAAAAGCGGGAGCTGTTTCATCAAATTTGAATCATTCACAAGGTTAAACTTGCAGCATACGGAGTCTGTTTTGTTATTTGCGATTCTGCATTGACTTCGGAACTTGCGAAAATTATTGCGAAATGCCCCGCTTGAGTGTATAATATGGATAAATATGCACAGAAGGATAAAAAGAATATGTGTAACAACTGCAAAGAAACAAACCAACCGGAAAACACGACCGCAATCAATGCTGCTGTTGAACTTAAAGAGGCATCTGATGCTGTCAAGCGGATTCACAGTGCGATATCCGACAAGGGTCTTACCTACTATATCGAGACTTATGGCTGCCAAATGAACGAGCATGACTCCGAAAACATTGCGGGTATGCTTGTTCGGTGCGGCTACACAAAAGCTGATTGCAAAGAAACGGCTGATTTTATACTTTTCAATACATGCTGCGTTCGGGAGCATGCCGAACTTCGAACTTTCGGCAATGTCGGTTTTGTAAAAGAGCTTAAACAAAAGAATCCGCGTTTGATTCTCGGCGTTTGCGGCTGCATGATGCAGCAGAAGCAGGTCGCGAAAAAGTTGTTTGATCGTTTCCCGTTTGTTGACATGGTGTTCGGAACACACGAGCTCAAGAATTTTCCGCTGCTGTTGGAACAGGTATTTAACAACAGACGTATCCTCCGTGTTGACGATTCAGCAGGCGAAGTCATAGAAGGTCTTCCGGCCGAACGCGAACCCGGATTCTCCACATTCGTGAACATTATGTACGGCTGTGACAATTTTTGCACGTACTGCATAGTGCCCTATGTTCGCGGAAGGGAACGTTCCCGCAGTCCCGAGAACATCATTGCGGAGGTCCGGCAAGTTGTGAACGACGGTTACATCGAAGTCACACTGCTTGGCCAGAACGTAAATTCATACAATTATGACGGAGTTCGCTTCCCGGAACTGTTAAAGCGCGTCAATGATGAGGTTAGAGGACTGAAACGGCTCAGGTTTATGACATCTCATCCGAAGGATCTCTCGGATGAACTCATCGATGCAATGGCGTCGCTTGACAAAGTATGCAAGCATATTCATTTGCCGGTACAGTCCGGAAGCGACCGAATTCTCCGACTTATGAACAGAAAATACACGAGTGCGGATTATTATGCTCTTGTCGATAAACTTCGGACCCGTGTTAAGGATGTTGAAATAACCACCGATATAATTGTGGGTTTTCCGCAGGAAACAGAGGAAGATTTTAATGCAACATGCGCACTTGTTCGCAATGTCGGCTACAGCAACGCATATACGTTTGCATATTCCCCACGCGAAGGCACCGTTGCAGCACGCATGGACGGACAAATCCCTCTCGAAGAGAAAAAACGCAGACTGAACGCGCTTAACGCTGTTCTCGCGGAAACTCTTCCGGCGGGAAACGAGAAGTATATCGGCTATGAAGGCGATATTCTCGTTGAAGGAGTCGATCATCGCGGCGAACCGCTGCTTTTCGGCAAGCTTTCCAACTTTAAAATGGTGTATGTTAAGGGCGACGAAAGCCTTGTCGGAACCGTTGTTCCCGTTAAGGTCGACGGTTTGCGTTTCAACTCGCTGCAGGGTCATATCATAGAATGAACAAACGGCCGCATACCCACCCTTAAACAGGCACCAAAGTTTAATCAGCAGGAGAGGACTCAATGGCAAGCATGACCCCAATGATGCGGCAGTATTTGCAGCTTAAAGAGAAATACAGCGATTGCCTTCTGTTTTTCAGACTCGGCGATTTTTATGAGATGTTTTTTGACGATGCAAAAACAGCATCCCGCGAACTTGAACTTACACTCACAGGACGCGATTGCGGGCTTGAAGAGCGCGCACCGATGTGCGGCGTGCCGTACCATTCGGTTAACACATACATAACGAAACTTATCGACAAAGGATACAAGGTTGCAATTTGCGAACAGCTTACGGATCCTGCTCTTTCGCAGGGACTTGTTGAACGTGACGTTATTCGAGTTATCACTCCGGGAACGGTTATTGAAACTCAGATGCTCAACGACAAGGAAAATAACTATATTGCCGCCGTGTACCTGAAACGTGCCGGGAAAAACCCATCCTGCTCAATTGCATACAGCGATGTTTCAACGGGTGAATTCTGTGTAACTTCATTTGAAGGCAGCGATATCTCATCGGATCTTTTCAATGAGCTTGTCGGAATATCGCCGCGTGAGCTCATTGCAAATTCGGAAATGTTCGAGGACGAACTGCTGCTTAAACGCATAAAGGCAAGATTCTACACCGAGCAGGCAGAGCAGAGGGCATTCGACATTAAACGCGGCACCGAAAAGCTTTGCAGGCATTTTGGTGTTGCAACGCTGCAGGGATTCGGCATACGCAATGACTCACCGGATATTGCCGCCGCCGGTGCTTTGCTCGGATATCTTGAAGATACTCAAAAGAACGCACTGACGCATATAACCCGGATAACGAAAATTCGACGCAGCGAGTTTATGGGTATCGACGCGGCGACAAGGCGCAACCTTGAATTAACAGAACCGCTGAGGTTTGACGGCAGCAAGAAAAACACCCTGTTGTATGTTCTCGACAAAACAGAGACTGCAATGGGCGGTCGGCTGCTGCGCAAATGGATCGAACGCCCCCTTCAGATTGAAGAACAGATCAATGAACGGCTCGATGCCGTGGAGGCAATCTCGGACGCCGCACGCGAACGGGAAGTTCTCGCGGCTGCACTTTCCGATGTTTATGACATCGAACGCTTGTGCAGCAGAATTGCATACGGAACGGTCACCCCAAAAGACTGTCTTTCACTGTGCTCAACGCTTGCTGCATTGCCCTTGATTTATGCTGCCGCAAACAGCTTTGCCTGTTCAAAACTTCAATCACTTGCCGCACGCATTGATCCTATGACCGAGATTGCAGAGCTGCTCAAATCCGCAATAAATGATGATGCGGGGATATCCGTAAAGGACGGAAATATTATAAAAAGCGGCTACAATGCCGAAGTTGACGAGTTACGCAGTCTTGCTGAAAACGGAGGCAAATGGCTTCGTGACTTTGAATCTGCCGAAAAAACACGAACAGGCATAAAGACACTTAAAGTCAGCTACAATCGCGTATTTGGGTATTACATTGAAGTTTCAAAATCGTACGCCGGAAGCGTACCGCTGGAATATCAGCGCAAGCAAACCCTTGCAAACTCAGAGCGTTATATAACTCCGCAGCTCAAAGAAGCCGAGGAAAAGATTCTGAGCGCAAAGGAAAACTGTATCCAGCTTGAGTACAGACTGTTTACCGAGATTCGCGAAAAACTTTCCGATTGCCTCAGCGCGCTCAAGCTCAATTCCGCCGTTATTGCTGAACTTGATGCATTCTGTTCGTTTGCCAAAGCTGCGGTTGCAAACGGGTATGTCCGTCCGCGCATTAATACCAAAGGCAGAATTTCAATCACCGACGGAAGGCATCCCGTTGTTGAACCGGGCATGAAAGATGCATTTGTTCCGAATTCAACGGATATGAACATGCAGAACGATCGCTTAATCATTCTGACAGGCCCGAACATGGCGGGGAAAAGCACATATATGCGCCAAGTTGCGCTGATAACACTGATGGCACATTTAGGGTCATTCGTTCCGGCAAAAGCGGCTAATATCTGCATTACGGACAGAATCTTTACCCGTGTCGGCGCGTCGGACAGCCTTTCAACAGGCCAGAGCACATTCATGGTTGAAATGAGCGAAATGGCAAACATTTTGAACAATGCGACTTCGAGAAGTCTGCTCATTATTGATGAAATCGGCAGAGGAACAAGCACTTTTGACGGATTGAGCATTGCATGGGCAGTACTGGAGTACATCTCAAATCCCGAAAAATGCGGAGCGAAAGCTCTTTTTGCAACTCATTATCATGAGCTTACCGAACTTGAAGGCAGGCTGTCAGGAGTCAAAAACTATCGAATTTCCGTCAAAGAGATCGGTGACAACATTATTTTTCTCCGAAAAATTGTACGCGGCGGTGCGGATAAAAGCTTTGGAATCCAGGTTGCAAAGCTTGCGGGGCTTCCCGCTGCGCTTATTGAAAGGGCAAAAAATATTTTGTCCGAACTTGAAGCTTCGGATATCAATAACGCATCACGGCGCGTAAAAGCAGAAGATAAGCCGACGCAAATGAGTTTGATCGGTGAAACAGGTGCCGATGCCGATGAGGTATGCGCCGGCGTTATTGCAGAACTTGCAAAAATGGATGCGGACAGAATGACTCCCATGGAAGCGTTAAGCAAGCTTTATGAGCTGAGCTCTCGCGTTAAAATTGCAAAAAGCTGAAACGGGACGCCTTTCTTCAGCACCAAATTCATTTGATTTTCGGTATTATGCAGCATGAATAAACGAATTATTATACTTGAACCGAATACGGCTAACAAAATTGCTGCCGGCGAGGTTGTTGAACGCCCTGCAAGCATCGTTAAGGAGCTTGTTGAAAACGCTCTCGATGCAGGCAGCAGCGCCGTAACCGTGGAGATACGCAACGGCGGAATCGACTATATCAGAATAACCGATAACGGCAGCGGCATACCGAGTTATGATGTCCGCACGGCTTTTCTCCGCCATGCAACAAGCAAGCTCTCTTCTGCGGAAGAGTTAACCCATATTGAAACTTTCGGATTCCGCGGAGAAGCGCTTGCCTCTGTTGCGGCCGTTTCAAAAGTTTCAATGCGAACGAGAACCGAAGATGATGAATCCGGGACTTATGTTGCAATTGAGGGCGGTGTCGAAACGTGTTTCGAACCGTGCGGCTGCCCGACAGGCACAACAGTCGAAGTCAACGAGCTCTTTTTCAACGTTCCGGCAAGGTTGAAATTTCTTAAGTCTCCGCGAAGCGAAGCCGCATTTATCGGTGATTATGTCGTGCGTTTAATACTTGCAAACACTGATACGGCGATAAAATTCATTAATAACGGAAAGACCGTTTACCACAGCACCGGTGACGGCAGCCTTGAAAATGCATTGTTCTGCGTCTATGGGAACGCAATTTCGAACTCTTTGTACCCTGTTGAATTCGACAACGGTTACATTCGAGTCGGCGGCTATGTCGGCAGTGAGAGCATTGCGGGGAAGAACCGTGCAAAACAGAGCATATTCGTAAATCGGCGATACATTAAATCTTCACTTATCAGCAATGCTGCTCAGCGCGCATTCGATACAAGGCTGATGAGCGGAAGGTTTCCGTTTTTCGTGCTTGATATTACAATTTCGAGCAGAGAAATCGATGTTAATGTTCACCCAAACAAACTATCCGTCCGTTTTCGCGACGATGAACGTGTGGCTCTTTCCGTAACCCGCGCGATTGCGGAAGCACTGAACAGCGTGTCGACGGCCTATCCGTTTCCTGCATGCGCCGCTGAACAAGCGCCGTGTACAATCAAAGATTCCGATTCTGACAGTGCCTCCGCTCATATTATTTCAACAACGGGTCAACCAAACGCAGGAACCGGTCGATATGACAACATCGATGATTATGCGGAATCAACCAAGAATGTACAGTCGAACGAATCAGCTCTCGTTCGAGCGGAAGCTGTAAGTGAAGAATTTTCAACCGTCAGCGGAGACAGCTGCGGTGTGGAAACTGCCGCCGAAAATATTGATTGGAGTCTTAATAAACCGTCAAAGTGGATGCTTCGGGACAGCGGAGCCGCTTCAATACCCGATTTTATGCCGGACACACATTTCGAAAGGAATTTTGGTTCGATACCGTTTTATTCAAGCAATGCTGTGCCGACACAAAAGCTCGAAAAGCCTGAGCAGATTCGACTCGATGCCGATTCGTGTAACATTATCGGTACGGTATTCAATACATATATCATTGTGCAGCAAAATGATGCGGTTTACTATATCGACCAGCACGCGGCTCACGAAAGACTTCTTTATGAAAAGCTTGTCGCAGGGGAGCTTCGTTTCTGTTCACAGCTGCTCGTCATGCCGGATTATCTAAGGCTTGATCCCGTTGCGTATTCTTGCCTTGAGGATAATCTTGAGCGAATAGAGGAACTTGGTTTTTCTGTCGAGTTGTGCGGTGAACTCACAATCAGAATTTATGCCGTGCCGGATATTCTGAATTTTAACATTGTGAACGGCCGCACCCAAAACGGCCGCGGAATTGAAAGTTTTCTTAACGAGGCAATTGCGATCATTGAAGAAAACGGCAGTGTGGACGAAACGGAACTTGTTCGTTCAAAGCTCATAAAGGCTTCGTGTAAGCACGCTGTGAAAGGCGGAGATATGCTGGATGAACAGCAGGTGAAGGCGCTTGTTCAATCATATTGCGGCGGCAATGTTCCGCTGACTTGCCCGCACGGCCGACCTGTGATAATCAGCGTAAAAAAATCCGACCTTGAAAAACAGTTTAAAAGGGTGTTGTGATGAAACAGAGGATTTATATAATTGCAGGCCCAACCGCAAGCGGAAAAACAGCAGCGGCGATAGGTGTTGCAAAGCGAATGAACGCAGAAATCGTCTCTGCGGATTCGATTCAAATTTACCGCGGACTCGATATCGGCTCTGCAAAGCCATCCGTTCAGGAACAATGCGGCGTTCCGCACCATCTGATTGACTGTGTTGACATCGAAGACAGGAGTTTTAATGTTGCAATGTTTCGGGAACGTGCCTCCGAAAAAATACGCGAAATCGCCTCTCGAGGAAAAAATGCGCTTGTTGTCGGAGGAACAGGCCTTTACATCAATGCTTTGACTTATCCGCTGAACTTCTCATCCGCTGAACCGAATATCGAGCGGCGTGAAGAGCTGAGCAAAATGGAGGATGCCGACCCCGGGTGCCTCCACAAAATGCTTAGCGCCATTGATCCCGCAACTGCCCAAAGATTGCATGTTAATGACAGAAAACGCATAATCCGTGCCATTGAAATCTTTGAACAGACGGGGCAGACCGCATCCGCGCACGGCGGAGATTTTTCAAACGCCCGCGGTGAAGAAATTGAATTTGAACCCATAATTGCCGCACTCTGTTTTTCCGACAGAGCGAAGCTCTATGAACGCATTGAGCGCAGAGTTGACCTTATGATCGAAAACGGATTGATTGATGAAGTTAAAGCCGTTGCGGAAAAGGGTTATGACCGAAGTTTGCCTGCACTCCAAGGGCTTGGGTATAAACAGCTTTTGATGTACCTTGACGGCGAATGCAGCTTTGATGAGGCAATTGAGCTTATAAAACGCGACACACGCCGATTTGCAAAAAGGCAGATCAGCTGGTTCAAACGTGATAAGCGTATACACAGTTTCTTTGCGGATAAAGAAACCGCTGATGGGCTTGTACAAAGCCTGTATGAATACTTTATGAACCCGGAGCTGTTTCAGGGAGATGCACCCGAAACAGAACAGGAAGGAGAACAAACCTGAATTATGTACGGAAAAGCATACAGCAACTTATTAATAAGTGAAAACGCTTTCAACACGGTTTGCAGACTTGAAGAAGAGCTTGCTCCCGTTTTTCGGCGGATTGAATCAATTGAATGCGAGAATGAAGCAAAAGTTCTTGCGGCTTTCCATAAGAACCGTGTTGCAGCGCATTATTTTAATCCGACAACCGGTTATGGTTATGATGACATCGGCAGAGATAATCTTGACAAAGTATTTGCGGACGCGTTCGGTGCTGAAAGTGCAATTGTCAGTCCGCAGCTTATTTCCGGAACTCATGCGATTTTTACTGTTCTTTCAGGGCTGCTTCGGCACGGCGATCTGCTCCTTGCCGTTTCCGGAAAGCCATATGATACTTTGGTTGATGCGATAGGCGTTTCCGATGCCGAAGACGATGAAGCCGAGGCTGCAAACACCGTCGAATGCTCACTCAAGGAGCGCGGTGTGCGTTATTTACAGATAGATTTAAACGATGACGGGAGTTTTCGGCTTGAAAGCATTATTGAATGTATCGTACGGGAACATCCGAGGGTTGTTTACGTTCAGCGTTCACGCGGATATGCATGGCGGGAAGCTGTTCATCCGCAGGCAATGCAGCCGGTTTTCGATGAAGTGAAACGAATATCTCCGAACTCAATAATCGTTGTTGACAATTGTTACGGTGAATTCACCTGCAATTGTGAACCTTTGGCTGTCGGTGCGGATATCATTGTGGGTTCCCTTATCAAAAACCCGGGCGGCGGACTTGCTCCCACCGGCGGATACTTCGCAGGAAAGAAATCTGCTGTGGACAGAATAGCAAACTCAATGACTGTTCCCGGCATAGGCAGGGAAGCGGGGTCGTATTTCGGAAGCTATCTTCCGTTTTATCAGGGCTTTTTCAGTGCTCCGCATGTTGTTGCGCAAAGCCTCAAGACTTCGGCGCTGTTTGCAAAGGCTTTTGAATATCTGAAACTGCCCACGATGCCTCCGAGTGATGCTGTGCGTTCCGATATCGTGCAGTCGCTGCGTTTTGATACCAAGGAAGAACTCATTGATTTCTGTGCATGCATCCAGGCAGTTGCGCCTGTTGACGGGTATGTTGTTCCCGAGCCGTGGGCAATGCCGGGGTACAGCCACGATGTTATTATGGCGGCGGGCACTTTTATCCAGGGCGCATCCATTGAACTTTCCGCCGATGCGCCGATCTGCAAGCCGTACACAGCATACGTTCAGGGTGCATTAAACTATTCTCACGGTCGGCTTGCCGTGATGAGGGTTTTGACTTCTCTGCTTGATAAAAAAGGCTGCGGCACGAATGTGTTAACCGACTGAAACTGAGGTGTAGAATGAAAAAATGTGTTCTTTATGACGGAAAAGTTTGCAATGACTGTGGTGAATGCAATCGCTGCGACCTTGATCCCGGCAAAATTTGCGACAATTGCGGAAAATGCCTTCAAAGAGGCAGCGATGAATTCAACAGCATAATTTATCGTTATCCGGCGGAAGACGAGAATGAGTGCGAATGCGGATGCGAATGTGATCATCACGAAAACGGTGAAGAATTGAATTCCGCAGATTTTGACGAATTCCTCGATGAACCTATAGAGCTCGACGTTCCGGATCCTATTCAAATCGACCCTGCGCTTGCCGCCGAATGGGAGCGGCGACTCGCAGAATCTTTTCGCGAGGATGCTCGGCGGGAAGCGGCTTCGGATGATGCTCCGAAAGGTCTTTACGCCGTGCGCAAACGCCGCGAACGAAAGTGACGGGGGAGTATTGCTCCGTTCCGCAAATAACTCGAAGTATTTTAAGATACGGCAATGTGCAGCAAGGCTTATCCGCTGTTCATTGCCGTAAATTTTTTTGCAAGGTCGGATCGGATGTCAACCGTTATTCGGTTTCGTCCGGCTCGTTTCCGTTTTTTGTGTCCGCATCAGCAGTGCCGCTTTTTTTCCCTTTAAGGCTGATAACCTCGGCAGCAAAACGCCGTCTGTCCTCTGCCTGAGGAACATAGTGTTTTCGCGTTGTATTGACGTCTTTTTGGCCTAAAACATCCGCAACAAGGTAAATATCTCCGGATTCACGGTACAGCATGGTTCCGTATGTGCTGCGCAGCTTATGCGGGGAGATTCTTTTCAGCGGAGCAGCAAGCGCAGCATATTTTTTCACAAGGTTTTCGATTGCGCGAACCGTCATGCGTTTGTTCTGCATTGAAAGAAACAAAGCCTTTTCGTGACCCGGCTGCGCAGTCATGTTTTCTCGACGGAGCATATAATTCAGCAAAGCCTCTCGAACCTCGCTCCCGAAAACAAGCACATCCTGGTTGCCGCCCTTGCGGACGATTCGCACTTCGTTTGACATAAAGTTTAAATCATCGATATTAATCCCGACAAGTTCACTGATGCGCATTCCCGTACCCAAAAAAAGTGTCACTATCGCAGTGTCACGAACCTGTGTCTGTTTGTGATATTTTTTCTGAGCGGGGGACAGCCCTTCGCCGCTTTCAACAACTGTCAGCAGTGCATCAATTTCATCCGGTTCAAGCTTGACTATCGGCTTTTCATGCACCTTGGGTGTGTCCGCCAAAGCTGCGACGTTGCGCGTTATTCTTCCTTTTTTATAAAGATACTTAAAAAAAGAGCGTACAGAAGAGAGTTTACGCGCCTTGGCTCGTTCACCGTTTGTAATATATTCTTCTTTTTCGTAATCTTCAGAATCGGTTTCCGCAGGATACATAGCAACGTATTCGAGGTAGCGTTCGATGTGATCGATTGAAACGTTTTCAAGAATCGAACAGTCAATATCACGTATGCTCAGTAATCGCGAGCATAAGCTGTCGCTGATCAAAAACTTAAAAAAAAGCTTCAGGTCAAGAGCATATCCGTACCGTGTGAGAACGCTTGTTGACGGTTCGATGCCGCGGAAAAACTCCGCGCAAATCGGCGGCAAATCTTCGAGCAATGCGCGCAGTTTGAGCGTATACACGCGGGTTCTTTCATTTGAATAGTCTTCACTCATATTTTATACTTAAAGTAATACTTGCATCGTAACAGCCGAACGTATTGAAACTGAAAAGCGGGGAAAAACACTGTTTCTGTTCCTCCCAACTATTCGCAAAATGCATGTTTTGCGAATAGTTGGGAAGAAACACATTCATAAACAGCTTTAATGGCTTCCGTTTACACTTCCTTGCATTTTAAAACATACGCCAGACTTGTTATGTCAGTTCTGCTTTTTGAGGTTTGCAGCTGCAGTTGTTGCAAGCTTATCGCACCGGTTGTTGTATGGATTATCCGCATGCCCCTTAACTTTGCGCCAATCAAGTTTGTGAACCCGCTGCAATTCCAAAAGTCTTTCCCAAAGTTCTCGGTTTTCAACAGGCTTTCCGGAGGCTGTTTTCCAGCCGTTTTTCAGCCAATTCCATATCCAGCCGTTATTAAACCCGTTGCACAGATATGCGCTGTCCGTATATAACTCGACTTCACACGGCTCCCTAAGCAGTTCGAGTGCTTTAATTGCCGCTGTAAGCTCCATGCGGTTGTTCGTTGTCATTTTTTCGGCTCCGCTTATTTCTTTTTTTGCTTCGCCGTATATAAGCACCGCACCCCAGCCGCCGACTCCCGGATTTCCTGAGCATGCACCGTCAGTATAAATTACAACTCGCTTCATTAAAATCAGTTCCTGTGCTGAATTGATTTACACATCATACTTTGATTACCCGATGTTGAAATTGTACGATGATTCAACTTCAACATTCGGAATATCCGAATCGGCAGCGTCATCCGCGGATGACGAACCCTCATATCGGAATTCATCATTGTATGCATCCTCTTCATCATATGCTTCGGATTCGTCATGACAATTTGCGGATTGCGGAAGCGGAATAAACACGGGCGCACCGTCCTTAAACTTCCATTCTCCGAAAACACCGCGAAACTCTGCTCCGAGTTCAAGATGCAGCATGGCAATGCCGCAGTCAACCCCGCCGAACCCCCAATTGTTTGAATTGTTTATGAGTTCAATGCTGTCTTCCTTTATATCAAGCTCCCACGGCTGCTTATTGAGAGCCGAAGGCGAAAGCCGTGCGCAGTTGACAGCCTCCTGCTGCCATGCCGGAAGCGCTGAAAACGCTGCGGCATTCAATCCTGTAAGCTGTTCGATGCTTTTCTTCTTTGTGTGTTTAACTTTTCCGTCATAAAAGCCAAATGCGATAATGCAGGCAAGCGTTTCATCTTCCTTAATGTCCACAAATTCACGAACCTTTGACTTTTTATATGACGCGCCGAGCCAGCATGTTGCAATTCCGCGGGCAGTGCATTCAAGAACAAATGCCTCGCCGATATAACCGCCCATGTATTTGCTGCCCTTCTTTGTTATGACTGCCGCAAAACCTTTTGTTCCTGCAACTCTGCCGTAAGCCAAAAAAATGGATTTCAGAACCCCGTCCTTTGAACGCAAAACAAGCCGTGCTTCATCGTTGTTGAGCCCTGCTGCGAATTTTTTCAGTTCAGTGAAAGTTTTTTGATCCACCGTATCTGAAAACTCACGTACGGATGTCCTGTTTTTTATTGATTTATACCAATTTAAAGTCATATCATTCATAATGATGTACACTCCCCCGTTTTCATTAGAATTATTTATTAAACAAAATCTTCTTGAGATACTGACCGGTGTAGCTGTTCTCAACAAGCGCAACCTGCTCCGGTGTTCCGCAAGCCACAATGCTGCCGCCGCGATCTCCACCCTCAGGTCCGAGATCAATGATATAATCCGCCGTTTTAATTACGTCGAGATTGTGTTCAATAACAAGGACACTGCTGCCGCTGTCGCAAAGGCGTTCAAGAATGGAAAGCAATCGTTCAACATCAGCAACATGCAATCCTGTCGTCGGCTCATCGAGAATATACAGTGTTCTGCCTGTATCGCGCCGAGCAAGCTCATTCGCAAGCTTGACGCGCTGCGCTTCGCCGCCGGAAAGCGTTGTTGAGGACTGTCCGAGTTTTATATAGCCCAGCCCGACATCAAAAAGCGTCTGCAATTTCTTCGCAATTTTGGGATGCGCCGAAAAGAACTCCAATGCCTGCTCAACCGTCATATCAAGTACGTCCGCAATTGTTTTGCCGCGGTATCGAACTTCCAGAGTTTCACGATTATACCGTTTGCCCTTGCATACCTCGCATGGAACATACACATCGGGCAAAAAATGCATCTCTATCTTTATTATACCATCACCGCGGCAGGATTCGCAACGTCCGCCTTTAACGTTAAAGCTGAATCTACCGTTTGTATATCCGTGCATTTTTGCATCGGGCGTCATTGCGAACACTTCACGGATAAGGTCAAAAACGCCCACATAGGTTGCGGGATTGCTTCGCGGCGTCCTGCCGATAGGTGATTGGTCGATATCGATTACCTTATCAAGATACTGAACTCCGCTTATACTGTCAAACTCGCCCGATTTTGTCCGTGCCCGATTGAGCATTCGCAGCAATGTATTTCGAATTATTCCGTTCACAAGGCTTGATTTTCCCGAACCGGAGACGCCGGTTACACATGTGAATACACCGAGCGGAATTTTCACCGTGATATTTTTAAGATTGTTTTCACGACAACCCTCAACGCACAGCCAACGTTCATCGGACGGTTTTCGGCGTTCCTCCGGAATGGGAATAAAACGCTTACCGCTCAGAAACTGCCCGGTTATGGATTCCGGAGCATTCATTATATCCTCAACGCTGCCCTGTGCAACAACATACCCGCCGTGCACGCCGGGACCGGGGCCGATATCTACAATGTAATCCGCACTGCGCATGGTATCTTCGTCATGTTCGACAACAATAAGAGTATTGCCGAGGTCTCGGAGTCCTTTCAGCGTTGCAAGCAGGCGGTCATTATCGCGCTGATGCAGCCCTATGCTCGGTTCATCCAAAATATAGAGAACGCCGACAAGGCCCGAGCCTATTTGAGTTGCAAGCCGAATGCGCTGTGCCTCTCCTCCGGAAAGGCCTGATGCCGAGCGTGAAAGTGTGAGATATTCCAACCCGACGTTGACAAGAAAGCGCAGTCTGGCCTTCAGCTCCTTGTAAATTCGGGAGGCAATAATCTTTTCTGATTCCGAAAGAACAAGCCCGTCTATAAAAGCAAGAACGTCGGTTATGGACATGCCGCACACGTCCGCAATCGACTTATTCCCGATTGTAACTGCAAGCACTTCGGGCTTAAGTCGCTTTCCTCCGCATGTCGGACAGGTTATTTTGCTCATAAATGCTTCGTAAGCTTCCTTCATGGAATCGGATTGAGTTTCGTGATAACGTCTTTCAAGAGTGGGTATAACGCCTTCGAATTCCGTTTCGAAAAAACCGCCGCCGTAATCTCTTTCGTACTCAACATGAATTCTCTTTCCGCCCGTACCGTAAAGAATAACCTTGCGGATTTCTTCGGGCAGTTCGCGCCACGGCGTATCCGGCGAAAAACCGTATTCGTCAGCGAGTGCTTTTAAATACATGCTTGCAATTCCGTTTGCGGAATTCCATCCCATTGCGGCAATCGCACCTTTGTTCAAAGACAGCGAATCATCCGGAACAACAAGCAGCGGATCGATTTTTTCCTGATAACCAAGGCCGGTGCAGTCCGGGCAGGCACCGAACGGACTGTTGAACGAGAACATTCGCGGTGACATTTCTTCAATGCTGATACCGCACTCATGACAGGCAAAATTCTGAGAAAAAAGCAGCTCCTCCACACCGTCTTCAACGATGATTCCCCCGTTTGCGGCCTTTTTTTCAGCGGGAATATTCTCCTCTGCCGCATCCCTGTCGGGCAGGATATCAACCTTTGCGAGCCCGTCGCCGAGCGCAAATGCTGTTTCCAACGAATCGGTAAGTCTTGAATCAATGCCTTCCTTGATAACAAGACGATCGATAACGACATCGATGCTGTGTTTGAGCTTTTTGTCAAGTTTGGGAACATCATTGATATCGTAAACCGTGCCGTCAATCTTAACGCGCACATAGCCGTCTTTACGTATCTGTTCAAGCAGCTTAACATGTTCGCCTTTTTTTGCACGTATTACAGGCGCAACGATGAGTATCCTTGAACGTAACGGGAGCAGTTTAACTTTATCAACCACCTGGTCTATGCTTTGGCGCGCAATTTCCCTTCCGCATTTGGGACAATGCGGAACGCCGACACGCGCAAAAAAAAGCCTCAGATAGTCATAAATCTCCGTAACGGTACCGACTGTTGACCTCGGGTTGTTTGATGTGCTTTTCTGGTCAATTGAAACCGCAGGTGAAAGCCCTTCGATGTAATCAACATCGGGTTTGTCCATTTGGCCCAAAAACTGGCGGGCATATGTCGAAAGAGACTCGACATATCGCCGCTGCCCTTCTGCAAAAATCGTTTCAAACGCAAGTGAAGATTTTCCGGAACCCGAAAGTCCGGTAAAAACAATCAGTTTATCTCTCGGAACAGTTAAATCTATGTTTTTCAGGTTATTCTCCCGTGCGCCTTTTATTGTTATGCAATCCTTCATTTTTTGTCATATCTCTTTTCTTGCGTGATTCATTCAAAATACGAGTTATTTTCTTGTTCTTCCGCGTGCCTTTTTTCGACTGCCGGGAGTTCCGGGCTTTGCTCCGCGTTTTGTTCCGGGCGTTGGTGCGGAATCCGATGCTCCATCCGACCTGCCCTGCAATCTGTACAGTTCATCGCGAAGCTTTGCGGCAGTTTCAAACTCAAGCTCCATGGCGGCACGCTGCATCTGTTCGGTCAGCAAAGCAATCTTTTCGGCTTTTTCGTCCTCGTTCATTCCCGCAGCAGCATCTTCAACCGCGCCTGATATTTCTATTATGCCGTGAACAGCCTTCTTAATGCTCTTGGGAGTTATTCCGTGTTCAATGTTAAACGCCTGCTGCTTGGTTCGCCTGCGGTTTGTTTCATCAATCGTGCTTTGCATTGAGTCCGTTATCGTGTCTGCATACATGATAACATATCCGTCAACATTGCGTGCTGCTCTGCCGACAGTCTGAATCAGCGACGTTGACGACCGCAGAAAGCCTTCCTTGTCAGCGTCAAGTATAGCAACAAGCCCGACTTCCGGAAGATCCAGTCCCTCTCGCAACAGGTTTATGCCTACGAGAACATCGAATTCTCCGAGTCGAAGATCCCGAATGATTTCCATGCGCTCCATTGTGTCAATATCTGAATGCATATAGCGCACTTTGATGCCGATTGAATCAAGATGTTCCGTCAGCATTTCCGCCATGCGTTTCGTGAGCGTTGTAACAAGCGTGCGATAGCCCTTGGCTGCATTTTTATTCACTTCGGAAATCAAATCATCAATCTGCCCCTTGACGGGACGAATGTAAATCTCCGGATCAAGCAGCCCTGTCGGCCTGATTATCTGCTCAGCAATGTTTGCTGCTCTTGCAAGTTCGTATTCGGCAGGAGTCGCGCTGACGCACACAAGCTGTTTTATGCGTTCTTCAAACTCTTCGAACTTCAGCGGACGATTGTCAAAAGCGCTTGGAATACGGAATCCGTAATCGACAAGTTCGGTCTTGCGTGCAAGGTCTCCTCTGTACATTGCCCTTATCTGCGGAATTGTAACATGGGACTCATCGATAATTGTCAGGAAATCATTGCCCATAAAATCAAGCAGCGTAAACGGCGGCTGTCCGGGTTTTCGCCCGTCAAAGTACCTTGAGTAGTTTTCTATGCCCGAGCAATAGCCTATTTCCCGCATCATTTCCATGTCATAAAGCGTACGCTGCTCAAGCCGCTGCGCCTCAACGAGCTTGTTTTGCGCCTTCAGCTCATCAACGCGATTTTTCATATCCTGCTCGATCTGTTCAAGTGCAGATTCAATCTTTTCTTTTCCGGTCGCATAGTGTGTTGCAGGAAAAATCACCGCATGAGCAAGAGCCGCCGCAGGAATTCCCGTAACGGCGTTAACCTCGCTTAAGGATTCAATTTCATCGTCGAAATACTCAACCCGAACAGCTCTGTCATACGCATTCATCGGGAATATCTCAACAATATCACCGCGAACACGAAAAATGCCGCGACTGAATTCATAGTCATTGCGCTGATATTGAATGTCTACAAGTCTTTTTATCAATTCTTCGCGGGGAAATACCGCACCTTTGCGCAGTGATATGCTCATTCGCATGTATTCTTCCGGACTGCCCAAAGCATAGATGCAGGAAACTGATGCAACGATAATAACATCCTTGCGTTCATTAAGTGAACACGTCGCACTGTGGCGCAAGCGGTCGATTTCCTGATTTATGTCCGCCGTTTTTTCAATGTATGTATCGGAAGAAGCAATATAAGCTTCCGGCTGGTAGTAGTCATAATATGAAACAAAGTATTCAACTGCATTATTCGGAAAGAACTCACGAAATTCCGAACAAAGCTGTGCCGCAAGCGTCTTGTTATGCGCAATGACAATTGTCGGCTTCTGTACGCGTTCGATAAGCTTTGCCATTGTGAATGTTTTTCCTGAGCCTGTAACGCCCAAAAGAACCTGAAGCTTGTCACCCGAAAGCACGCCGTTTGCAAGCGTATCGATTGCCTGAGGCTGATCGCCCTGCGGTTCAAAGGGCGAAACAACTTTAAATTCTGCCATAGTATAAACTCCTTTTGCTCAATCCGCCGAACCGGATTATGTACACGGTCGGCTAACCGCACTATGATTATACCACAAGAATTTTAAATGTGAAATACCTAATCGAAATGATTAAAACTTTATTTTCAAAGCAAATGCTTCAGCTGTGCACACAACAGCAGTGCGCAGTCTGATACAAAAGCATATTCCGGCATTGCAGGAAAACATTTCGTTTGAAATTATCAACAAAAACTGTTAATCTTTCTGTACGGCATATTAAAATGTTGCGGAGGTTCAGAATGGAAGTGTTGTTTGTTATATGGGCGGGAATCATTCCGCTTGTTCCGCTTATAGGTGTTCAACTGTTTAAGCAGCGCTGTGACAAAGGGAAAGCCGCCGTCTGCCGCTTGCTTTTTTTCGGACAAGCGATTCTTTCGCTTGCATACATAGCTGTGTATTTCGGTATTATCGGCTGACAGTATTCTGAGCAGGCATTCGGTGAGATTGCTGAAGAAGCAATCCGCTGCAACGATTGCGTTGATTTGTTTGCCCGAAGCTTGTTTGGCAAGGCAGCAATTGCAAAGGGACCGACCGCTGCGCGGACAGTCCCCGATGCATTATTATTCAGGATACTTATGCTTGCCGGGCTTTACTCGTGAACATCGCAAGCGCGGTCTTTTTCTGCAGGCATATCAGTTGGGACCAGACGTTTTTTGAAAATAAAGTTGTACAATGCCTGACCTACAGCAGTGCAGATTATAACGGATGCTACAGCCTCGATGATTCCGTTCAAAGTCACGACACCGAGCATCATCTTGAACAGAGCATCCGCTGTTGCTGCTCCGAACTGTGCCATACATGCATCTTTTGCAAACAGATAGAAAGCTCCGAGGAAGAGGATCGTGTTCGTAATGGTTCCGACAAAGGCGGCGACCGCCATGCTTGAAATTCGAGTCTTGTCAAACTTGTTAAAAAGCGTGTACACCGTACGGGACGTAACTCCGATCATGATTCTCGGTACAATAAGGCATATAATCATAAGCCCTACAGTTTTTAGTCCGCCGGCATTCATGATTATCATTGCAAACGCATCGGGTTCGGTGAAGCATTTAATGACGGATGTCAATCCGAAAACGAGGCCGAAAAACATTCCGCCCTTAAACCCAAGAAAGTAGGACGCAATGATAACGGGAACCTGAATGATGACGATCGCCGCAACGCTTGTCGGGATAAACCCCAGCCCGGGTACAAATGCCATGATAAGCATAATGGCAAGAAACAGCGCGTAAGTCGTCAGGACTTTTGTGTTGAGTGACTTCATAATCATCCTCCGGCACATTTATTTTACTGCGGGTATTATAGCTGAAAATTCTTTGCTTGGCAACATGCAAAGAACACATATATTCGGAAAAATCCGTTTTGGGGCATTTGCCGTGCAACACTTTATTCCGGCTGTTTTTTTCGAGACCTGTTTCATTTCCTGATTATGCAGGGAAAGTCTAACGGATGAGCAATTCGGCGGCTTGCATGTGCAGGTGCATGATGTGTTTGCTTTTGCAGGGAAACTTTTTATAAAAAATGTTTGATGCAAAAGAAAAAATATCGCCGCAAACGTAATATATAATATTACTGTCAATATATTGGCCGATTCCACTTTATTTGCGGACGAAAATCAACTATAATAGGGTTTGAACAAAAAAGATTGAGCAATTTCGGTCTTTCCGGATGTTGTCATGATGTTTCAAACAGCCGCTGACTGGATAAGAATTGTTCTAAACATATTCCGAAGGAGGAAAAAGAATTGAAAAAACTTTTGCTTGGCAATGAAGCTATTGCAAGAGGTGCTTACGAAGCAGGCGTTCGCGTTTCAAGCGCATATCCCGGCACGCCCAGCACCGAAATCAACGAAAACGTTGCGACTTATCCCGAGATTTACTCCGAATGGGCCCCCAACGAAAAGGTTGCCGTAGAGGTTGCTCTCGGTGCAGCCGTAAGCGGTGCACGCAGCCTTGCATGTATGAAACACGTCGGCTTGAATGTTGCAGCCGATCCGTTCTTCACCGCAACCTACACCGGCGTTAATGCAGGCATGGTCGTTGTTGTTGCCGACGATCCCGGCATGCATTCATCCCAAAACGAGCAGGATACCCGTATGCTTGCACGCGCATCCCACGCACCGGTTCTTGACCCTTCCAACAGTCAGGAATGCAAGGACTTTCTCAAGCTTGCTTACGAAATCAGCGAAAAATACGACACTCCCGTCATTCTCCGTGTCACCACCCGCATTGCACATGCAAGAACCCTTGTTGAACTCGACGAACGTGTCGAAGTTCCCCTTCGCGAATACAAACGTGACATCAAGAAATACGTTTCAATGCCCGCAAACATGATCGCCCGTCATCTCTATGTTGAAGAGCGCGAAAAGAAGCTTGCCGAAGATGCAAACACT
This sequence comes from Clostridium sp. CAG:138, assembly GCA_000435055.1. Lineage (GTDB taxonomy): Bacteria > Bacillota > Clostridia > Christensenellales > CAG-138 > PeH17. The sequence continues at coordinate 112,537 of FR879702.1, forward strand.
CTTCCCATCAACCGTATCGAATGGGCGGACAGGAAAATCGGCGTCATCACAAGCGGTGCGGCATATAACTACGTAAAAGAAGCAATGCCCACAGCATCCGTGCTGAAGCTCGGTCTTGCATACCCCATGCCCCGCAAACTCATCGAAGAGTTCGCAGCAGGCGTTGACACTCTCTATGTAATCGAGGATATGGAGCCCTTCTATGAGGACACCATCAAGTCTTGGGGCATCAAGTGCAGCGGCAAAGACCGCACCGGCGTTCAGGGTGAGCTTTTTGCACGCAAGATTGCAAACAAGTTTAATGGCGAAGCGGAAGCAGGTCCCATGAACACTCAGGGCATTCCCATGCGTCCCCCCGTACTCTGCCCCGGCTGCCCTCACAGGGGTCTTTATTACGTACTCGGCAAGCTCAAGCTCACGGTATGTTCCGATATCGGCTGCTACACTCTCGGTGCGCTGCCTCCTCTCAGCGGAGTTGACACATGCGTATGTATGGGTGCATCCATCGGAATGGCACACGGCATGGAAAAGGCACGCGGTCATGAGCAGGCAAAGAAAACAGTTGCAGTTCTCGGCGACTCCACCTTCTGCCACAGCGGCCTCACCGGACTTCTCAACATGGCATACAATCGCGCCGTCGGCACGGTTATCATTGCCGATAACTCCATCACCGGCATGACCGGTCACCAGAACAACCCCGCAAACGGCTACGACATCCACGGCGAACCCACAACAAGCCTTGATATTCTCAAGCTCTGCGATGCAATGGGCATCAAGCATGTTCGCATTGTCGATCCGTTCGACGTTAAAGAACTCGAAAAGGTTGTCCGCGAAGAGACCGAGCGTGAAGAGCTTTCCGTTATTATCTCCCGCCGTCCCTGTGCGCTTATTGTTAAGCAGCCCGGCACGCCGTTCATCTGCGACACAACAAAGTGCAAAAACTGCGGTATGTGTATGAAAATCGGCTGCCCCGCCATTCGCAAAACGGAAACCGGCGTTGCCGTTGATCCCACACAGTGCGTTGGCTGCGGACTTTGCGAACAGCTTTGTCACTTTGGCGCACTCCACACCGAAGCTTAAGGAGGGTTAATTATATGTTTAACATTGTTATCGTCGGCGTCGGTGGGCAGGGCACACTGCTTGCCAGCAAAATTCTCGGCCAGCTTGCAATGAACAACGGCTACGAGGTTCGCGTCAGCGAGGTTCACGGTATGAGCCAGCGCGGCGGCAGCGTTGTGACTTATGTTCGTATCAGCAATGATCAGCCGCTCTATTCCTCCATTGTTGAACAGGACCAGGCTGATATCGTCCTTGCATTCGAGGATCTCGAAGCTCTGCGCGCACTCCCTTATCTCAAGTCGGAAGGCACGATGGTTGTCAACACACAGAAGATACTGCCCATGCCCGTTATTACCGGTGCCGCAAAGTATCCCGAAGATTGCCTTGAAAGGGTTGAAAACGCCTGCAAGACGATCAAGCTCAACGCTGTTGAAATTGCACACGAATGCGGAACCTACAAGGCTGCAAACGTCGTTTTGATGGGTGTTGTTGCAAAGATGCTTCCCTTCCCCGTTGAGGAATGGCACAAAGCAATCGAACAATGCGTAAAGCCCAAATTCCTTGAAATCAATATCAAGGCCTTTGATCGCGGTTACGGCATCTGAGTTGGCTTTTATCACGGGCACTGCTGACAGCAGCCCAAATAAAACTATGTACGATGTCACAAGTTCAATTAACAGAGCCTGTACCGGCTCCATAAAGATTGACATGGCACCCGAGCCCGTAAAGGGCTCGGGTCTTGTGCCGTTGACAATCGCAGATCAGGAATTTGCAGTTGCTCCGGAAATTTCAGACGCTGTCTGCAAGGCCGCTGCCCCCGGCATTTACGGTTACACCTATGCCGATTCGGAGTACCGCAGCGCAGTTAACTCGTGGATGCTCCGCAGGCACAACTGGAACATTTCAAAGCACAAACTCTTCACGGTGAACGGCGTTGTTACCGCTCTCGGCATTGCTGTGCGTGCATTGACGACCGAGGGAGACGGGATTGTGATTCAACCGCCCGTTTATCCCCCGTTTGCAGGCACAGTACGCAAGAATAACCGTATTCTCGTTGAAAACCCGCTTATTCTGCGCAGCAATACCTATGAGATCGATTTTGATGATTTGGATTCAAAAACACGTCCTCAAAATGTAAAGATGCTCATACTCTGCAGTCCGCATAATCCTGTCGGCAGAGTATGGACAAAGCAGGAATTGCTCCGACTCGGCGAAATCTGCAAACGCAACAACGTAATCGTTCTTGCAGACGAGATACATAACGATCTCATTCATAACGGCGCCGAGCACACTGTATTTGCATCGCTTGGTGATTTTGCCGACTTTACGGTCACATGTACGGCTGTAAGCAAAACATTTAACCTTGCAGGTCTTGCGTGTTCAAATATCCTTATTTCCAACGACACAATTGCAGACAGATTCAAAGCAGCCGCCGAACGCGAAAACACAAGCTGCGTTCCTTATTTTGCGCGTGCAGCGACAATCGCTGCATACACGAAGGCAGAACAGTGGCTTAATGAACTGAACGGTGTTATCGAATCAAATTTCAATTTGCTGTATTCTTTTCTCCGAACCGAACTTCCGATGCTGAATGCAATTCGGGCAGAGGGCACATACCTTGCATGGATTGATATGCGCAGCCTCGGACTGTCGGATTCCGCACTTGAAGAGTTAATGCTTAAGAATTACCTTGCGTTGGATGAGGGTTATATCTTTGGCACCGGCGGCAGCGGATTCGAGCGTTGGAATCTTGCATTGCCTCAAAATGAACTCAAGGCTGCACTTGAAAGGCTTAAAGCCGCCGTGCTTTCGCTGCAATCCAAGCAATGAAGATTGTTCGCTTTTAAAAAGCCTTTTTGAAAGCGTAAGCAAATCAACCATTCACTGTTCCCAAAATGCTTAATTTAAACCTGTTAAACAAAGAACAGCTTGAAGCTGTTCAAACTACCGAAGGACCGTTGCTCGTGCTTGCAGGTGCGGGCAGCGGCAAAACCCGCGTATTGACATACCGAATTGCCAACCTTGTTGAAAACCATGGTGTTCCGCCTTGGGCAATTCTTGCACTCACATTCACAAATAAAGCCGCACGCGAAATGAGGGAGCGTATCGAAAGCCTTCTGTCCGAAGATTCCTCTGATATGTGGGTCACGACTTTTCATTCGTTCTGTGCAAAAATACTTCGTTTTGATATTGATAAACTCGGATATGACAACCGTTTTGTGATTTACGATGAGCAGGATCAGACTTCATTGATAACCGACCTCATGAAGTCCTGCAACATAGACGAAAAAAAGCTTCCGAAGGGTGCAATAAAAGCGAAAATCAGCGAAGCCAAGAACTCGTCCGAAGCTCCTGAAACATACATACTGCAATCAGGTGACGGGAGTGATAAACTCATTGATTTATATCGGGCTTATCAAAAACGCTTAAAAGAGTGCAACGCTCTCGATTTTGACGATTTGCTTTTTAAAGGACTTGAATTGCTCGAAAAATGTCCTGATGTCCTGCAAAAATATCGACGCAAATTCAGATATGTGCTTGTTGACGAGTATCAGGACACAAACCACCCGCAGTACAGAATCGTTCAGCTTATTTGCAAAGAGCATCAAAATATTTGCGTAGTGGGCGACGACGATCAAAGCATTTACGGTTGGCGCGGTGCGGATATCCGCAATATTCTTGAATTTGAGAAGGACTTTAAGTCCGCAAAGGTTATTCGTCTTGAACAGAACTATCGTTCGACAAAAGCGATACTGGATTGTGCAAACAAGATAATCGTCCATAATACGGGCCGAAAGGGCAAAAACCTTTGGACAGCTAAGCCCGGAGGTCAGCCCGTTGAGTTTAAGTTGGTTGATAACGAACGCGATGAAGCATACAGCATTGCACGGACTATTTCCGAACAGCATCGTTTCGAAAAACGCAGCTACAATGATTTTGCAATACTCTATCGCACCCATGCCCAAAGCCGAATCATTGAATCGGTGCTTGCAACCGGGTTCGGAATTCCGCTTACCGTAATCGGAGGTACGCGTTTCTATTCACGCCGCGAAGTCAAGGATCTTTTATGTTACATTAAGCTGATTGCAAATCCGAACGACGATGTTTCCTTTAAGCGAATCATCAATGTTCCCAAGCGCGGCATCGGCGATACAACAATTAAAACGATTGAAATGGCTGCATCGACACATGATATGTCAATGTTCATGATTTGTGCCGCTGAGGGAATGCTCCCCCCCAGAGTGAGTTCAAAAATCAAGCCGTTCATCGACCTTATGCGAGAGTTTTTTGCAAAAAGATATGAATTGGGTCTTGACAGCTTGATGGAGTTTATCATTGACAAAACAGGCTACATTGAGTATATCACTGCTCAGGATGATGACAAATCGGATGACCGGCAAGAGAATATCGAGGAGCTTATCGGTGCAATGCGTGAACATGAGCAGCAGTCGAACGACGGCGACGATGCTCTTCAGAGTTTTCTTGAAATCGCTGCACTCAACACCGAAACGGATAACATTGATGAAAGTGATGGAACGGTAAAGCTCATGACGCTGCATTGCGCAAAAGGCTTGGAGTTCCCGGTTGTATTTATTCCGGGCATGGAACAGGATATCTTCCCTTCGTCGCGTTCAAAAAACGACCCGACTCGTGTTGAAGAAGAGCGTCGGCTGTGCTATGTCGGTGTTACAAGAGCGATGGAAAAGCTGTATTTGTATGCGGCACGCGAACGGCATCTGTACGGCTCAATTCAACGGAACGACCCTTCAATTTTTCTTGAAGAAATGGAACTTATCGATCCCGAGACCGTGCCGATGCGCCGCAATTCATTCGGCAGTGCTTCCTCATTTTTCCGTGACGGCGGTTCCGTTCAGAATGCTGTAAAATACGCAAAACAGAACGGCTATGTGAGCGGAGGTCAAACTCCGCGCGTTTCAGAAGATGTATTGTCGGAAATACGTCGAATCAACGGTCTCGCCCAAAAGCCCGACACCGTTCGCCCACACGCCCGACAATCGGTTTCTTCCGGGTCAACGGGCTTTTCTTCCAACAAAAGCAAACCAAGAGTTTGTCTCTGCAGCGGACAACGTGTTTCGCACCCGCAATTCGGAAAAGGAACTGTTGCTGCCGTTGATGAAGGTTCGGGAATTGTTACCGTTAAGTTTGACACAAACGGCGTCAGGAAACTTGCAGCGGCATATGCTCCGCTTAAAGTGATTACAGAGGAATGAAACGGAGCGAATCATAAAGGAGTGTAAACCATGAGCGAAATGCGTGATAAACAAAACAATGCTGCGGTTCCCTCAAACATGCAGCAGGACGGCACTCGAATTGAAGTTGAAGCAGATAAACCGATATCAACAACGCGTATGCAGCAGCTTGTTGATGCGCTGAACACTTACTCGAATGCATACTATTTCGGCAGTGAACCGTTGATAAGCGATGCTGAATTCGATGCGTTGATGGAGGAATTGAGTCAACTCGAACAAGCTTCCGGAATCGTCCTGCCCGATTCGCCGACCCATCGGGTAGGCGGAGATGCTGTTACTGCCTTTGAGCCGCACACGCACATCGCGCGGCTTTGGAGTCTCGACAAAGTCAAAACAACTCAGGAATTGCTGGATTTTAGCCAAAAATGCCGTCGTGCCGCAGGAAATACGGAAAACGGCAGTGTGGAAAATCCCGAATTTGTGCTGGAATATAAGTTCGACGGGTTAACGATCAACCTGACATACGATAAAGGGATTCTCGTTCAGGCCGCAACACGCGGAAACGGCATTACAGGCGAAGGTATACTTGCACAGGCAAAAACAATTCGCTCGATTCCGCTTACCGTGCCGTATAAAGGCAAATTTGAAGTTCGCGGCGAATGTTATATGCGCCTTTCCGTTCTTAAAGAGCTGAATGACAGCGGTGAGGAAAGCCTGAAAAATGCACGAAATGCAGCAGCCGGTGCGATCCGCAACCTTGACCCGCAGATAACTGCCAAGCGAAAGCTCGATTGTGTATGCTACAATATCGGATACATTGAAGGAATGAAATTCTCCTCAAGACGTGAAATGTACAGTTTCATGCGTGACAACGGACTGCCAATGAGTGATTTTATATACTTTGGTGATATTAACGGTGTTATCTCTGAAATTGAAAAAGCGGCGGAGCGAAGGAGCAGTCTTGATTTTCTTATCGACGGAATGGTAATCAAGCTTAATGATGTCGGCCTCTTTGAGAAAATGGGCTGTACGGACAAATTCCCCCGCGGAGAAATTGCATACAAATTTGCTGCGGAAGAGCTTATAACCACCGTGCTTGATATAACTTGGGAAGTCGGTCGAACAGGAAAGCTCACACCTCTTGCGCATCTTGAGCCGGTTGATTTCATGGGAGTCACTGTCAAACGCGCTACACTCAATAATTATGATGATATTCTGCGTAAGCGCGTTGGAATAGGTTCCCGTGTTTTAATTCGACGCAGCAATGATGTCATTCCCGAAATACTGAAAAGCGTTGATGACGGAGAACCTGCAAACCCGGTCACAATCCCGACTTGCTGCCCCGCCTGCGGAGCGCGGGTCGAACGGGACGGCGTGCATATTTTCTGCACCAATTCCCTTTCGTGTACGCCGCAAATCGTCGGACGGCTTGAACATTTCGCCTCTCGTGATGCAATGGATATAGAAGGCTTTTCCGAAAAAACAGCACTTCTGCTCGTAAATGAAATCGGAATTTCAAAAATTCCCGACCTCTATGAGCTTACGCCTGCAAGCTTTTCGGGTCTGGCGGGTTTCGGAGAAAAACGAACTGGAAATATTCTTTCCGCAATTGAAAAAAGCAAAGACTGCAAGCTTGATGCATTTATTTATGCGCTTGGAATTCCGAATGTCGGCATTAAAACAGCCAAAGATCTTGCCAATCGATTCAAAACGTTTGATGCTGTCAGGAATGCGGCATTCGAAAGCTTAACCGAGATTCCCGGAATAGGTGAAACTGTTGCGGATGAGATAATCGGTTTCTTTTCGGATGAGCATATTTCAACTCAGATAGATAAACTGCTTGAGCTTGGTGTGACTCCGCGAGAAGCAGAAGCCTCTGCCGAAAACGCATTTGCTGCCGGCAAAACATTTGTTGTTACCGGTACGCTTGAAAAAATGGGGCGGAAAGAAATTGAAGATCTTATTGCGTCAATGGGCGGGCGCGCATCCGGCAGCGTCAGCAAAAAAACCGATTACGTTGTTGCAGGCGAAAAAGCAGGAAGCAAGCTTGAAAAAGCCAAGGAGCTCGGAGTGCGTATTCTGAGCGAATCAGAGTTTTTTGAGTTGATAGGAGGATAGGCTGAGCTTCAGCTCTTCTCAACATTAAACCTGCTGTTAATGCGGCGGAAAAAGTCCGATTCCTGCGGGTCGGGCTTTTTGTTGCTTATGCTTTATCGACATGCCTTTGAGGCGGACGGTCAGCGCTGTTTTTAAGCTAAATAAACTCTTTTGGATGATGTTGACATAATTGCATGATTATGCTACAATGCGCCCTAACGCTGTAAATCAGTAATGCTGCTTTGCCGAAAAAATATCGGAGAAATGGAAAAACAGGATGAACATTAAATTGTCGGATCATTTCACCTATAAGAAACTGCTGCGATTCTGTCTGTCGCCGATAATTATGATGGTTTTTACATCCATCTACGGTGTGGTTGACGGATTATTTGTTTCGAATTACGTCGGAAAAACTGCATTCGCGGCAATTAACCTTGTTATGCCGTTCATAATGATTTTCGGAGGAATCGGCTTCATGTTCGGCACCGGCGGCAGTGCACTCGTTGCAAAAACACTCGGATTGAAAGACTCGGAGAACGCCAACCGCTATTTCACAATGATGTCGCTTGTGACTCTTGTTGTCGGCATAATCATTTCAATTGTCGGCATGATTTTCATGCGTCCGATTGCAATATTTCTCGGTGCAGAAAACGAAACAATCGAACATTGTGTGATATACGGACGCATTATAATTGGGTTCAACACGGCATTTATGCTTCAGAATCTCTTTCAGAGTTTTCTTATCACGGCCGAAAAACCCAAACTCGGTCTTTGGGTCACCGTTGCAGCAGGTGTTACCAATATGGTGCTTGATGCTCTGTTTGTCGGCGTTTTCAAATGGGGTGTGGCCGGCGCAGCAATTGCAACAGGTTTAAGCCAGTGTGTCGGCGGGCTGCTTCCTTTCATCTATTTTTTACGACCGAATAACAGTCTGCTCCGGTTTGTAAAAACCAAAATTGAGTTTCGTCCCGTTATCGATGCATCTGCAAACGGGGCATCCGAGCTTGTTTCAAACGTAACAGCCTCCATAGTAGGTATGCTTTATAATTATCAGCTGCTGAAGTACGCCGGCGAAGACGGCGTCGCAGCCTATGGCACACTTATGTATGTGGAATTCATCTTTATTTCGGCTTTTATCGGGTACGCGATCGGAAGTGCACCGATAATCAGTTATCATTTCGGTGCCGACAACCACGCCGAGCTGAAAAACATGTTGAAAAAGAGTTTGATTCTAATGTCGCTGGCCGGGGTTGCAATGCTGATAATTTCCGAAGCTCTTGCCTTCCCGCTTGCGCATATTTTCGTTGGTTACGATGAAAAGCTGCTTGAAATGACCGTTCACGGTTTCCGGGTTTTTTCACTCATGTTCCCCCTTGCAAGCATAAACATCTTTGCTTCATCATTCTTTACAGCACTGAATAACGGCGGAGTTTCGGCCGCCATATCCTTTTTGAGAACATTCGTTTTCAAACTTGCAGCCGTTCTCATCCTGCCGCTGCTGTTCAAGCTTGACGGCATATGGTGGGCAACAATCGTTGCGGAACTCTTTGCATTTTTGCTTTCAATCGGGTTTGTTGCCGCAAAAAAGAAAAAATACGGTTACTGATACTGTTGCGGCCCGTGCTGTAAAGCTGGCCTTGCATAAAAAAATGCTCCCCCGAAATTCTTTTCCGAGGGGCACTTTTTATTGAAGTTACGATTTCAGCGGTGCGCCGCACGATGATTCACGTTTAATTATGCTGCGTGAATATCAAACTGACGCAGTTTACTTTGTCAGAATTTTTGTTATGCAGTCGGTAAATTCAACAGGGTTATCTATCTTTAGGCCTGCTGCAAGCAAAGCCTGGTTGTAAACAAGCTTCGAGTAAACCGCAAGGTCTTCCCCGCCTGCCTGCATCGCACGTTTAAGAGCGTCGAAAACAGGATGATCGGGATTGAGCTCGAGAATACGCTCCGCTTTTGTTTCGCCGCCGAGAGGCATTGCGCTGAGAACCTTCTCCATTTCAAGTGAGAGCGGACCTTCGCTTGTCAAGCCCGCCGGTGCATCAGCAAGCCTTGCGGAAAGACGCACTTCCTTCACACTGTCGCCCAAAGCCGCCTTGATTGCATCAAGCAGGTCCTTATTCTCCTCCTGCTTCTCTTCCATTGCCTTTTTCTCATCCGCGGTTGCGGCATGAATGTCGTTATCGGTAATTGACTTGAAGGGTTTGCCGTCATAACCGTTCATCATTTTGACCATGAATTCGTCAACATTCTCCGTCATGAACAAAACATCAAAGCCCTTATCGATCAGATATTTGTACTGCGGGAGCGTCCGTATAGCCTCAATGCTTTCACCGCAGGCATAATAAATTTCGGTTTGATTCTCGCAAAGCGTATCAACATACTCACGAAGCGTTATAAGCTTATCCTGTTTTGCAGAATGATACAGCAGCAAATCTTTCAGGAATTCCGCTTCCATACCGTACGATTCGTATATACCGTACTTAAGTGAAAGTCCGAACGCCTTGAAAAACTTTTCATAATCCTCGCGTTTATCCTTAAGGAGTTTTTCAAGTTCGGATTTGATTTTTTTCTTAAGGCCGTTTGCAATCGCACGAAGCTGACGGTTCTGCTGAAGCATCTCACGAGAAATATTCAAGGAAATATCAGCGGAATCAACAAGTCCTTTCACGAACCCGAAGTATTCCGGAAGAAGTTCCTCGCAGGAATCCATAATCATAACACCGTTGCTGTAAAGCTGCAATCCGCGCTTATAGCTCTTTGAGTACAGATTGTAAGGTGCCTGTGCGGGTACGAACAGGATCGAATTATAGCTGAGGGTACCCTCCGCTTTTGTGTGAATATGGAGCAACGGAGCTTCGTAATCATGGAATTTATCCATATAGAAGCTGTTGTAATCCTCATCGGTAAGCTCGCTTTTACTTCTGCGCCAAAGCGGAACCATGCTGTTGAGCGTTTGATCTTCTTCAACGGTTTCATACTCCGGTTCATCATGTTCATGGCCGCAGCTGCATTCGCCTTCGGAATCGTGTTCGCAGGTACATTCGTCATCATGGTCGTGATCGCAGGTGCACTTGCCTTCGGCATCGTGATTGCAGGTGCATTCATGCGTCTTTTCGCGTTGAGTCTCAACAAGCATCCTGATAGGATAGCGAATATAGTCGGAATACTTCCTTACAAGTTCACGAATGGTATATGTTTCAAGATAGCTGTCATACCTTTCGTCGTCAGTATTGTCCTTCAGGTACAGCGTAATAACTGTTCCGTAGGAGTCCTTCTGTGCGGGTTCAACTGTGTAGCCGTCAAGTCCTTCGGACTCCCATTGCCATGCCTCGTCGCTGCCGTATGCCCGACTGAGAACGGTAATCTTTTTGCTGACCATGAACGCCGAATAGAATCCAACACCAAACTGGCCGATAACATCCATATCCTCTTTGTCGAGCTCGTTGGCGTTTTTGAATGCAAGCGTGCCGCTCTTGGCAATTGTGCCAAGGTTTGATTCCAACTCTTCCTTTGTCATGCCGATGCCATTATCGGAAATCGTCAATGTGCGTGCCGTTTTGTCTGCGGCGATGCGGATCTCGAGATCTCCGCGCTTGATATCGGAATTGTCAGTAAGAGTTTTGAAATAAAGCTTATCAAGTGCATCGCTTGCATTCGAAATCAACTCGCGAAGAAAAATCTCCTTGTTTGTGTAAACAGAGTTGATCATCAGATCAAGCAGCCGCTTGGATTCCGTTTTAAACTGTTTCTTTGACATTTATATCACCTCGTTAATTATAATCGTTCCTGTTTGGCGAACATATCGAAATTGCTGTATAATCGAATTAAGTTCGTCTGTCAGCACTCGTTCCTCTTGAGTGCTAACACTATTTTATACCTGTTTGCATCTGTTGTCAATAGTTTATCATGAATTTTTTTCGAATTGATAATTGCCGCATTTATTGTCATTGCGATTTGTTCTTGTTCGTTTTCATTGTGCCGCTGCAACGCTGTCTGTCAGTTTTCGAGCAAATCAGGTATATGCAAAAACCCGGACAACACATTGTGAGCTGCCCGGTATTGTTTTGAGGCTGATGCAACAGCCCCGTTTCCCCCCGTTTCGAGTCCCGTAGACATAACCAAACACAGAGGCACCCGCCGGGTGCCTCTGTGTTTGGTGGGGATGAAGGGACTCGAACCCCCGACCTCTTCGATGTGAGCGAAGCGCGCTAACCAGCTGAGCCACATCCCCAAACAAGTGTATTCTACCACTGTTTGCATCCGTTTGCAATGCTTTAATTGTAATACTTAAACAGACGATTTAACCCTAAGGATCCGCCTCAGTGAAATTCACTTATTTTAAATCTGTTTTTTTGAATACCGGCGTTTCAGGTGCGTGTCAACGCCGGCAAAAGATTGAGTGGTGTGGTATAATGCGGATATGGTTCAAGAGTCGTTGTGTATGTGTCTGGAAAGGAAAGAAAAACGCATATGTTCATTGCCAAACATCAAAACAGTAAAATTGTTTATGTGGATCCGCAAACCGGAGATCGAGTGAATATTGACAGACGGTTAAACCTTACTGTAAAAGGTATGACTGAAACTTCAAGAATTGATAATTTAAAGCCAAGTAAATACATAAACGGATGCGTAAGGAGGAGAAAAGATGATAAGCAAAAAAACGACCAAAACAGTTCGAACAGGTCAAGGAAAAAGAATTGACCTGATCGGAAGTTCCGATGCTAAGGAGAAACACTTAGACGGAGAGCCCCCGCCTTCATATTTCGGGCGTTGCGATAAAAATCATAAGCCAAACCATAAGGAAGAGCTGGTATTGCGGAGAAAACTAAAGGGTTATTTGCTCAATCCCGCCAAAAGTTAAGGCAAGCACAAGCTGCTTAATGCGATTGGCTATACCATGAAAAACTCACCAAGGGAGCGGACCGCATGACAAGCATCTGATTCCCCTGACGAGACGAAGCGCAGAGGAAGCTTACGCTGTACGTTCCGCAGGCGGAAAGGCTGCTCAAGGTATAGGTTGGCGCAGAACAAGAATAATGTGCAAAACTCGCCCGTCCTTTATTCCTGCATCAATTCATATGCGGATTTAGATAAAACCGCAAAAAACGATTGACGTTTTCTGTCAAATATGCTATCCTGTATATGCTGATTGCGCTGCAACGGTGAAAGTATTGAAAAGGAGAAAGAATTCAATGACTAATAAACTTCAGGAATACGCTCAACTGCTTATCAATGTTGGTTTGAACGTTCAAAAAGATCAATATGTTGTTATAAGTTCGCAGGTTGACTGTGCATATTTTGCAAGAATGTGCATTGCCGCCGCATATGAAGCCGGAGCAAAGCAGGTTATCATGAACTGGAATGATGATTTTGCGACTCGTCAGTACTATCTTAATGCAGCTGACGAAGTATTTGATCAGGTTTTCCCGTGGGAAGCCGAGCGTCCTATCGGTCTTTTGAAAAAAGGCGCATGCTTCCTTACCATTGCTGCGAGGGATCCCGAAAATCTTAAGGGTGTTGACCCTGAGCGTATCGCACGTGCAAACATTGCAAGCGGCAAGGCCAATGAGGAATTCAGCATTGAAATGATGAACAGTGCCGTTCAGTGGTGCGTTGCGTCCATTCCCGTCTCGTCATGGGCAAAGAAGGTCTTCCCCGACCTTTCGGAAGAACAGGCAATGGAGAAACTGTGGGAAGAGATCTTCAAAGCGGTTCGCATAACCGGCTGCGGCGATGCCGTTGATCGTTGGCGCGAGCATTGCAAAGTTCTTGAAGAAAAGCGCGAAAAGCTCAATGCTTACAATTTCAAATCTCTCCACTATACAAATTCTCTCGGAACGGATCTTACTGTTGAACTGCCGGAAAATCATATTTGGATGGCCGGGTCCGAATTCAGCAAGGGCGGAGTCGAGTTTGTTGCAAACATGCCAACAGAGGAAATTTTCACCGCTCCGCTGCGCGACGGCGTAAACGGCAAAATCGTTGCAACAAAACCGCTTGTGGACAGCGGCAATATTATTGACGGCTTCCACATGATCCTGAAGGACGGTGTCATAACCGAAGTTCACGCAGAAGTCGGGGAGGAGTTCCTTAAAAAGGCTATAACTCTTGATGAGGGCGCATCAAGATTCGGCGAGGTCGCCCTTGTGCCGTATGATTCACCGATTTCCAACAGCGGCGTGCTGTTTTACAACACTCTGTTTGACGAAAACGCCTCCTGCCACTTTGCTTTCGGCGATTCCTACGCCTGCATCAAGGACGGAGACAAAATGACCAAAGAAGAGCTCAAGGCACATGGACTGAACGACAGCATGACCCATGTTGACTTCATGGTCGGCTCGAAGGATCTTTCCATCGTCGGCACAACGCACGACGGAAAAGAAATCAAGGTCTTTGAGAACGGCAATTTTGTAATCTGAGATTGACCGAAGCTTAACTCGAAACACTTGTTATCTGCATTACGCTGCCCGGTGCCGTTTCCGCGCCGGGCGGCAAAGCGAGGATTTCAATGAGCAAAAAGCAAAAAACCGGCGGGAACCGAACGGCGGGAATAATCAAGATTCTAATTTACGCCGTGTTGGTTCTTTTTTGCATTTTCGTGTTTCTTCTCTACGGTAAAAAGCAGCGCAGCATTGAAGCAGCAGCAAGTCCGAACCCGAGTGCGGCTGCCGTTCAAACCGAAACAGCCAACGTTACGCCAAGCCCGATTCCGAAGCTCTCCCCGCAAGAATTGGTATCGGGTCTGCAATCTGCCGATTTGGATTGTGTAATTACGCAGCGCAGCACGCTTACCGATGGTTCACTTGAATGCAGCGTGATGCTTGATCGCATTTCCGGTGATGGCCGACTGGTCGTGAAGCCCGATCCAAACGGAGAAACTGCCGAATGCATTCTTGAATTCAATTATATTTATGCTGAAATTCTCGATGACCCCGAAACTGATGCCGTTGCAAGAACTCTTAAGGAGCAGTATGAATTGCGCGAAAAATACGACGCAGAGCTGATTGACGGTTTCATCCGCTCGCTTGCAGAACTTTTTGCTGATAAAGAAGAATATAACAGCGTAGATCTTGAAAAAATCATCTCCGGTACCGTTTCGGCATACAAAAGCATGAAAACCTACGACAGATACCTTGGTGATATTCATTTTTACATCAACACAAAATTAACTGACTTTAATGCGGAAGTGAAACTTATTGCCGCTGTTCGAAAAAAATAAGCCGCATGTAACTGCTTTTTCGGCAGCGCGTTCCGATCTTGGACATGTTTCAAATCATAATCTCCTCTGTCTTTGCATATTGGTTATTATCAACACACCGAATGCGGAGGCAGTTATGGCATTGAAGAAAAAAACAGGCAATAAAAAACAGTCCAAACCCCTTGTATACGTTTTGGAAGGCGTATTTGGCGCACTCGCAATGAGTCTCGGCCTTGTCGCACTTGCGGCTCTATTGATGCAAAAGCAGGTTCTGCCGATAGAAAGCACGCGAATACTCAATCCTGCCGTGAAGGCGTTTTGCGCACTTTTCGCAGCATTGCTCGGCGCACGTAAGCAGAAAAAACGCCGTTGGCTCACGGGTGCGCTCTGCGGCGTTGTCTATATTGTGATTTCACTTGCAGTTTTCGGTTTGGCTTCAGGTGAATTTTCCATCGGAAGTTCAACAGCTGTCGATGCGCTGATGTGTCTTCTTGCGGGAATGACAGGCGGAATCATACTCAGCCTCGCCGAGTAAGCTTAGTTCATTATTATGAAATAGTATAATTTTATTCTGTCACTCAGTTATCGACTGAATCGAGATATTCCGCAGCAGCCCGAACAAGCAATTTGTACCGTTTTTGTGTGTCGGCATTTTTGCCGCAGTACTCATGCGGAACAACGCTATTGTGTTCAAAGTTTATCTCGCCGCAGTCGTGCAGTCTTCCGTACATTCGCGTATACTCCCGCAGCTTTTCCGCAAGCGCGGCACTGCATTCGTGCGGCAGCATCCGCCACTGCCAGTTTCCGGAAGCAACGCCCGGAGTGTTGACCCTCCCTTCCGCCGAAAGCCCGAGAACATCCTGCATTTGCGCGATAAAGATTCCGGCAGGCGAACACATGCCTCCGCGAATCATACCCCAGTTGATGCCCTCGGCGGCGTTCAGCGCAAGATACTGCTCTGCAAATCTGCGTTCGGACTCCGAGGCCTCTGCAAACCATTGCATAATCGGTGCATTGTCGTGCGTACCGGTATAATATACCCTGTTTTCTGCCACTCTGTGCGGCAGGTAATCGCTGTTTGCATCGGGGTTGAACCCGAACTGAAGAATGCTCATGCCGGGGAAGCCCGAGTTTTTAACAAGCTCATGTACCTCCGGTGTCAGGAAACCGAGATCTTCCGCAATGAACGATAATCCCGGCAGCCTTTTCTTTACTGCATTGACAAAATCCATTCCGGGCGCGGGAAGCCACCTGCCGTTTTCCGCCGTGGTTTCACCGAACGGAACGGCCCAAAAGCTTTCAAACCCGCGAAAATGATCAATACGGACAACATCGTAAAGCTTTTGTGCGCATTGCAAACGTTCCGCCCACCATGCATAGTTTTCGGAAGCGTGAATTTCCCAATTGTAAAGAGGATTGCCCCAAAGCTGCCCGGTGGGACTGAAGTAATCCGGTGGTACCCCCGCAACATCAGTCGGCACGAATGATTCATCCAACATAAAATGTCTGCTGTTTGCCCAGCAGTCCGCAGAATCAAGCGCAACATAAATCGGAACATCTCCGATAATTCCTATACCGAGTTGATTCACATAGTTTTTCAGCCGGTTCCATTGCTTAAAGAAAAGCTGCTGAATCGATAATTGCAAGCGAATCTCATCGGCTTGTGATTCGACAAACTCGGCTGGAACAAGCTGCTTCGGCATTGCTTTGCCCGCATTCCACTCCGTCCATGGTTTCATGCCAAAATGTGTTTTCAATGCAGTGAAGACGGCGTAATCATAAATCTGCGTTGAGCAGCAGCGTGAAAACTGCTCAACCTCCGCTGCATTGCGGCGTATATTTCGCTCTGCCGCAAGCCGCAGCAGCGGAAGACGTAAGGAGAAGAGTTTGCCATAGTCAATGCGGCGCAGTTCACCGCTGAAATCACTTTTTTGCACTTCATCAGCGGTCAACAGTCCGTCATCAACCAACATGTCAAGGTCAATAAAATACGGATTGCCCGCAGCGGAAGAGAAGCATTGATAGGGAGAATCTCCGAAGCCCGTCGGATTAAGCGGCAGAACCTGCCAATAGCTTTGTCCCGAAGCTGCAAGAAAATCTGCAAACTCGTATGCCGCCGCTCCAAATGTTCCGATACCGTGCGGAGACGGCAGTGAGAATACGGGCATGAGTATTCCGCACGACCGTTTTAAGTGTGAGGCTGAACCGTCTGCACCGTTTTCAAATATGTCCCAAGGATTGTTTTTTTCTGTCATAACCTTCCCCTGCTGCCATCAACTGCAAAATACTGCCGCAAAAATTTTCTGCGCAACTGCGGCATAGTTTATTATATTCGTTTTCGCATGAGCAGTCAAGCCCGCCGAACTCGGCTGTTCTGTCACCCTGAATAAATACAGTTGAAATATAATACATGACTCTGTTTAAAAAATATTCCGAAATCATTCAGTGACAGGGCTTGCTATCTTTCACCGATTCGGTTATAATGTAGGTGAAACCTGACAACAGGAACGAAACCTGCTTCGTTCCGACGGAAAGGGGTCACAAGTTGATACCGGTTCCCACTTTTAAAACACTCCGCAGCATTTTATGAATTCACAGCGGGTGTGTATGCCGGGCGTTTTCAGCTGTACCCATTTCCTGCGGGTACGGCGTTTTTTGTTTATATAAACGTTTTTCGCTGCGATTTGAACCGCATACGGCAGCAGCAGATTCAAACGCAAAAATAAGGAGGGGGCAAAGCTATGCAAACAAGAGTGGCTGTGATGGCTATCATCGTTGATAAGGCGGATTCGGTTGAAAAACTGAATGCCGTTCTGCACGAATTCGGAGAATACATTATCGGGCGAATGGGGCTGCCGTACAGGGCGCGGCATGTTAATATCCTTTCCGTTGCAATTGATGCGCCGCAGGATGTTATTTCGGCACTTGCAGGCAGGCTCGGCAATATTGTCGGAATAAGCGTCAAAACAGCATATTCAAACGTAATCAGTGATTAGCTGATTTTGCCTATATTTTGGTATTTGATTCCGATTCGAAGGGAGAAAAAAGTTGGAAGCTGAAAAAAACACCGGCATTGAATACGCAAAAAGTCTCGTTGACAGACTTGCAGCCGTACACACACTCGAACTTGAAGAATATGAACAGCTTATTTCTGCACAAAACAGCGAAACGGCAGCTTATGCAGCAAAAAAAGCTGATTTTTTCCGAAAGCAAATTTACGGAACGGATGTTTTCATTCGCGGACTTATCGAAGTCGGCAGCTGCTGCAAAAATGACTGTCTGTATTGCGGAATTCGAAAATCAAACGTCAATGCAGAACGCTATGTTTTAACGGAAGAGCAGATCCTTGACTGTTGTCGGGAGGGTTATGCGCTTGGCTTTCGTACTTTTGTGCTTCAGGGCGGTGAAGGCATGCTTCCTGTCGGAAAAATCTGCCGCACAGTAAAAAAAATACGCAGCTGTTTTCCGGATTGTGCAATAACGCTGTCGCTCGGCGAATATCCTCGCAGTGATTATCTGAAAATGTTTGAATCCGGCGCAGATCGCTACCTTTTGAGGCATGAAACGGCCGATTCCGTGCATTATCGAAAGCTGCACCCTTTGGAAATGTCCTTTGAAAATCGAATGCGCTGTTTGAAAGATCTTAAGGAAATCGGTTTTCAGGTGGGCTGCGGGTTCATGGTCGGTTCACCGATGCAAACAACGGCAGCGCTTGCAAAAGATTTGAAATTCATTGAAGAATTCTCCCCGGATATGTGCGGCATCGGCCCGTTTATTCCGCATAAAGACACGCCGTTTGCAAAATTCCCGGCAGGAAGTGTTGAGCAGACCTGTTTTCTTCTCTCACTGATAAGGCTCATAAAGCCGAATATTCTTTTGCCCTCCACCACAGCACTCGGCACGATTGACCCGAACGGACGTGAAAAAGGCATTCTTGCTGGAGCCAATGTCGTGATGCCGAACCTGTCCCCCATTGCCGTGCGAAAGAAATATTCGCTTTATGACAACAAAATATGCACAGGTGATGAATCTGCACAGTGCCTTAAATGCCTGAACGGCAGGTTGAACGCGATCGGCTTTCAAACCGTCACTTCACGGGGAGATATCAAGCGCTGAATAATCTGAAGCTTTTTGAATAAAAAATGAAGATGCACCGCCGCAGCTTGCTGATGCTTGCGAAGTTTGTTTCAACATTAAGCGGTGTGTGGCGGCACTCGCCGGGAAGATCTCCGGGCAACAGCATTGTTACGATAATTTTATCTGACGGAAAGAGTAATCCGACCGACAAGAAAGGAATAATATGGCTATTTTTGATCCCAAATCCCTCCGTGCGGAGGAGTTCATCAACGATGAGGAAATCCGCGAAACCATTGCTTATGCGGAAGCAAATAAGCACAATATCGAGCTAATCAACAGTCTGCTCGAAAAGGCCGCACCGAAGCGCAGCGGAAACGGCGTAACCTGCGCGGGACTCACCCACAGGGAAGCATCCGTTCTGCTTGCATGCGATATTCCCGAAGTTACCGAACGCATGTACAAGCTTGCAAACGACATAAAGCTTGCTTTTTACGGAAACAGAATCGTAATGTTCGCTCCGCTTTATCTTTCAGATTACTGCGTGAACGGCTGCGTATACTGTCCGTATCACCTCAAAAACAAACATATCGCCCGTATTAAGCTGACGCAGGAACAAGTGCGTCAGGAAGTAATCGCTTTGCAGGATATGGGGCATAAACGCCTTGCGATCGAAGCAGGCGAAGATCCTGTCCACAACCCGATAGAGTACATACTCGAATGCATAAAAACTATCTATTCCGTTCACCACAAAAACGGAGATATTCGCAGGGTGAACGTGAACATTGCCGCAACCACGGTTGAAAACTATCGGAAACTTAAGGATGCCGGCATCGGAACGTACATCCTGTTTCAGGAAACATACAATAAAAAGAGCTATCTTGAACTTCATCCGACGGGACCGAAGCACGACTATGATTACCATACCGAGGCAATGGACAGAGCAATGGAAGGCGGCATTGATGACGTCGGACTCGGTGTTTTGTTTGGATTGGAGGGTTATCAATATGAATTTGCAGGGCTGCTGATGCATGCCGAGCATCTTGAAGCAGTTCACGGCGTCGGGCCGCACACAATCAGCGTTCCGCGAATCAAACATGCGGATGATATCGATCCTAATGTTTTTGACAACAGCCTTTCCGATGAACTCTTTGCAAAGATCATTGCATGTATCCGCATCGCCGTGCCGTATACCGGCATGATAATATCCACACGTGAAAGCGAGACGATACGCGGCAAGGTGCTTGATTACGGCATTTCGCAGATCAGCGGTGCATCACGCACTTCCGTCGGCGGATACACGGAAAAAGAGCGTCCGCATGACTCCGAGCAGTTCGATGTTTCAGATCAGCGCACACTTGATGAGGTTGTCCGCTGGCTTATGGAACTGGATCACATCCCGTCATTCTGCACGGCATGTTATCGCGAAGGTCGCACAGGCGACAGGTTCATGAGTTTGTGCAAAAACGGACAGATTCTGAATTGCTGTCACCCCAATGCACTCATGACACTGACAGAGTTCCTTGTTGACTATGCTTCAGACGAAACGCGAAACATTGGATACGAAATGATTTCACGTGAAATTGAAAAGATTCCCAACGAGAAGGTCCGCGAACTTACAAGGCAGCATGTTGCAGACATTCGTTCATCCAACAGGCGTGATTTCAGGTTCTGATTTTAAAACTGTCAAGATATATTCGGAGGGGAAAATGAGTTTAAACGATAAGCCCGCCGCCGAACGGGTGCATATCGGCTTTTTCGGGTTACGCAATGCGGGAAAATCCAGCCTTGTGAATGCTGTCACGGGACAGAATCTTGCACTTGTTTCCGATATAAAAGGGACTACAACCGATCCTGTTCAAAAAACTATGGAGCTGCTGCCGATAGGTCCCGTTGTCATCATTGACACGCCCGGCATTGATGATGAAGGTGAGCTTGGCTCAATGCGTGTTGAGCGTGCTGAAAAAATGCTGCAAAAAACTGATATTGCCGTCCTTGTTGCGGATGCCGCTGCGGGTCTTGGCGAACACGAAGGCAGGCTTATGCGCATTTTTACCGATAAGAAAATTCCGTTCGTCATTGCCTTCAACAAGTGTGACCTTTTGAGCGCGATTCCGAAGAGCAAAAGTAACAGCCTTTACGTAAGCGCAAAAACAGGGTTTGGAATTGACGAGTTAAAAAATCGACTCGGGTCACTTCTGCCTTCCGCCAAACACGAAAGAATGCTCATCGGAGACTTGGTATCGCCGAATGACATTGTTGTTCTCGTAACGCCGATTGATGAATCTGCGCCGAAGGGACGACTTATTCTCCCGCAGCAGCAGATGATACGCAGCATACTTGATGCAGCCGCTGTCAACATTGTTGTTAAGGACACGGAGCTTGAAGCTGCTCTCGCCGCAATCGCACGCAAGCCTAAACTTGTTATCACCGATTCTCAAGCGTTCGGAAAGGTCAGCAAAATCGTTCCCGAAGACATATTGCTGACGTCGTTCTCAATCCTGTTTGCCCGTTATAAAGGTGAGCTTGAATCTTTCACGGCAGGCGCAGCAAAACTCAACATGCTCGCAGACGGCGACAGGGTGCTGATTTCAGAGGGCTGCACTCATCACAGGCAGTGCAACGATATCGGAACGGTTAAAATGCCGGGATGGATAAAAGAGTATGCAAAAAAGGAGTTGTTCTTTGATTTCACATCCGGCGGAGACTTTCCGAGTCTTGATGAGCTTCGTAAATATGCCTTGGTTGTTCACTGCGGCGCATGTATGCTTAACGAGCGTGAGGTTCATTCAAGACTTGAAAAAGCTGAAAAAGCAGGTGTCAGCATTACAAATTACGGCATTGCGATCGCTCAAATGCACGGAATTCTGCGGCGTTCACTTTCGCCTTTTCCCCAATTGCTGCAAAAACTGCGGGAGCGTTAATCTCCGCACAGATTGAATTGCTGCTGCATCAGTTTGCCCCAATTTAAAAACGGATAGGCCGTAAACACTGTCTTTGCGGCCTGTCCGCTTTCTGTTTAGAGCAAAAACCGTGACTGTGCCCGCACGAACGGTCGGAACACAATCATCAAAAATATTTTCCAAAGCCTATTGAATTTTTCGAATTCGGCGTTATAATGTATTGTGATGAATTATGCGAATTGTGACAACAACACCGATCTGATTTCCGGGGTACGTCAAGCGACGAAATGCACCGGAGCAAAGGATCCAAAGTATCCGAAGGATCCAAAGCAATTGGGACCGCTTGTGCTTGCATATATCGGCGACACGATATATGACCTTTTTGTGCGCACGGAATTAGTTGATTCAACAACGCTTACGGCACACGGGCTGCACATAGGCGCAGCAAAACGCGTTTGTGCCAAGGCACAGGCCGCAGCATTTCGCCGTATCGAGGCGCTGTTAACGGATGATGAATCCGCAGTTTTTCGACGCGGCAGGAATGGG
>FR879702.1:134648-150986 GCA_000435055.1 Clostridium sp. CAG:138
GGCAGGAATGCGCATATGGGGTCTGTGCCGAAAAATGCAGCGATCATTGACTACAGGATTGCAACAGGAATGGAAGCTCTTGTCGGATACCTCTATCTGTCCGGCAAAGATGAGCGGCTTTCGCAGCTTATGCGTATTGCGCTGCACGATACAGCTGAGATTGCAGAACAGGCAGAGAAATAGAAGAAGATTAATTAACAGGAGAAAAAGATGGCAAATTACAACGATCGCGGCGGCAGGCGCAGCGATGATTACAAGCGTCCCAATCGAAAGAACAGCGATGGTTCCCGTTATTCTGACGACAGGAAGCCCCGCTTCAATGATGACAGGAAGCCCCGCTTCGACGGCGACAGGAAACCTCGCTTTGACAGCGACAGGAAGCCCCGCTTTGACGGCGACAGAAAACCCCGCTTCGACGGTGACAGAAAGCCTCGCTTCAATGATGACAGAAAGCCCCGCTTTGACAGCGACAGAAAGCCTTTCGAGTCAGACTTCTTTGAAGATGAAGTACTTGATGTTGAATTCAATGCATTTCCTTCTCCCGAAATCGTTGAAAATGACGAGCAGGAGCGTGATCTGCCCAGCATAATCATGGGCAGAAATCCCGTCAAGGAAGCAATCAAAAGCGGACGAAGCATCGACCGTATCCTTGTAACAAAGGAACACGATGGTTCTTTGGGCGAAATCATCGGTCTTGCCCGTGACGAGAATCTTGTTATTCGAGAAGTAGATCGTTCCAAGCTGGACGAAATCTGCATGCCCTTCGGCCATAACGGCAAACCCGGAAACCATCAGGGCATCGTTGCAGAAATCCCGGGTGTTGAATATGCCGAACTCGAGGATATACTTGACTATGCCCGCGTTCGCGATGAAAAACCCTTTGTTATTCTTCTTGACGGCGTTGAAGATCCGCATAATCTCGGCTCAATCATCCGCAGTGCGGAGTGCGCCGGCGCACACGGAGTTGTTATAACAAAGCGTCGCAGTGCACCCGTAACGGCAACGGTTGTGAAGACCTCTGCCGGAGCGGCGGAACACATGCGAATCGCCCGTGTTGTGAACCTTGTTTCTGCAATTGAAACACTGAAAAAGGAAGGCCTTTGGATTGCCGGCGCGGACATGGCGGGCAACAGTATGTATGAAGCGGACATGAAGGGCGGCTTTGCACTCGTTATCGGCAGTGAAGGCAGCGGGCTCAGCAAACTTGTAAAGGAAAAATGTGATTTCCTTGTTTCCGTACCGATAAAAGGCAAGATCGATTCTCTTAATGCATCGGTTGCGGCAGCTATCATCATGTTTGAAAAGAACAGACAGGACAGCGTGAATTAAAAATGAAAACTCTCCCGAGCGACGGAGTTTCCGCCAATATTGAGAATCTTGACAGCCTGAACGATGAGGCATTGGCTCGACTTGCCCAGAACGGCAGCAGTGATGCCGAGCATACACTTGTTGTTCGTTTTATGCCTCTTGTGCGTATAAAGGCGCGTCCCTATTTTCTTATCGGTGCGGATCATTCCGATCTTGTTCAGGAAGGTTCAATCGGCCTGTTCAGCGCGATTCGTGATTATGACTGCGAAAAGCATACAAGCTTCCGAACCTATGCAGAGGTTTGTATAGGCAACAACATTATTGCTGCAATAAAACGCGCAACACGCAAAAAGCACTTTCCGCTGAACAGCTATATTTCGCTCGACAAGCCGGTTTTTTTCGATAATCCCGATGACGAGGCGCGCTGTCTCGGCGACTCGATCCTGCTTGCTGCCACAATCGACCCGGAGGAGCTTGCCATTGACCGCGAGGCGGAACTTCACATCCTGCACGGGCTCAAAGCAGAGCTTACGGAACTTGAGTTGAGTGTTTTACGGCTTTATATCTCCGGAAAAAGCTATGCGCAGATCGCCGAAAGCATTGGCAGAAGCACAAAAACAGTTGACAATGCATTAACGCGAATAAAGAAAAAGGTATCAAAGCTTATTCGGGCAAATAACCCCGAACAGTCATAGAGCATTGGATACAGTTCAAGCCGACTTCCGATTTTTGTCTCGGGAGTCGGCTTTTTGTTTTGCGTGCAATCAACAGCCCACAACAAAATGTGATTCGCCGCGTCTGCTCAGTTTCTGTCGCTTTTTAAACGCCCGAGCATTACAAGATCACAGAAAACTCCCCTTGACGAGCGAAAACTCTCCCGCATTATTCCTTCGGGTATAAAGCCGCATTTCTGCGCCACTTTTCCTGAAGCAGGGTTTTCGGTTGCATGACGGATTTCAAGCCTGTTGAATCCAACCTCATCAAAGAGGTAGTTGCAAACCGCTTCAAGTGCTTCGGTTGTTATGCCTTTGTTCCAGCAATCCCGTGCAATGCAATAACCGATTTCAGTGCGTTCATCGCGCTCCGTTATGCTTGGTGCACCGATACTTCCGATCAGTCTGCCGTTGTATTCAATGGCCCAGCTGTAATAATCGGGTTTTTCGTACTCCTCAACCCATTTGCCGAGAAGTTCGCGGGTTAAATCGGGTGTCGAATGCGGAAGCCAGCTCACGAATTTCGTTACCTCCGCATCACTCGCCCAATTGTTGAACATATCCTGCACATCATCAACGGTGAATCTGCGAAGTTTTAAGCGTTTTGTTGTCAATTCTTTTGTTCCTTTGTGCGTAAGCATTTTTTTTGAATTCTCCTTTGCTGCTGATGCGTTATATATGCAAACAAGCGGTACAGATTCTCCTCTGCACCGCTTGAATTCATCCTTATAAGGTTAACCGCTGCTCAGTGAGCTTTGCAGCGATATTGAAGAGGCGATGCTTGACTGTGCAAAAGTTCGGGTACGGCAAAAACCATTCCGATGACTGCTTTAAGCACGGAATTGATGAGAGTATTCTGCTGCTTTTTGATGCGCTTTTGCATCGCTTTATCTCCTTTTCTGATATTTCCGAGATTATATACCTTCATGTATGTATTGTCAATACAATTCGGACGGTTGTAGGTAATATATTTGTGTTTTTTCTGTTTAAAGCTCGCTGTTAATTCTCACCGCAGGCTACAGAATACATCCAAAACGCATAAACACCGTAACCTCTGTTAGGTTCATTAACAAAAACATGGGTTACAACGGCCGCAATCCTGCCGTCTTGGACGATCGGGCTTCCGCTCATCCCCTGCACGATCCCACCTGTTTTGTTAAGCAGTCGATCATCGGTTATTTCAATAACAAGCCCTTTCTGACTCGGCACGGATTGCGCTGCATTTTTTATAATTTTGCAACTGTACGGCTGAGGTTTCTCACCGTCAATCTGAGTTATAATATAAGCTTCTCCCTTATGCACTTCGTTCGGAAAAGCTATCGGCAAGGTCTCTCCCGCTTCGCATGTATAATCCGCAGAATCCGCAATGCCGAAAATTCCGAGTTCCGTATTAACATCAATGCTTCCTATGCGCAGGCTTTTCGCACCGAATGCCCCGCGCAGCTCGCCCGGAAAACCGCTCGAACCCTTTGTAACTCCGAGAACATCCGCTTCGACCATTTCACCTTTCCTGACATTCAGCAAACTGCCGGTATCCGCATCCAAAACCGCATGGCCGAGTGCAGCCGAAGCTTTTTCTTTTTCCGTAACAAACGACAGCGTTCCGATGCCGACCGTGCTGTCGCGCACCCATGCGCCGATTTTCGCCTTGCCGTCTGTACCCATTTCGGGTTTTACGGTTAATGTCTGCCGTCGGTTGTTTCGTTCAAAAACTATTTGTGCACTGTCCGGATTTGCGTTCAATGCAAGCTGCATCTCTTCGCTTGTTGACACCGCAGTGCCGTTAATGCTTAAAATAACGTCACCTGCACGAAATCCCGCCCGTTTTGCCGGGCAGCATTCCCGTCCGTCTCTGTTTCGGAACGAACCGCTGCCGACAATAAGCAGTCCCCGAAGATTAATCGATATCCCGACAGCACGTCCGCCGGGATACAGCATTGCACGTTCTTGGTTATATATCGGCACGTTTGCGAGTTCGAACAGATTAAACAAACGCACCGAGATCCGTTTTGCTCCGAGTGTTTCGTCCCCCGATTCCGTGACATTCAGTGCGCCTTCCTTCCCATGCGCCGTTGATTCCGATTCAAATATTGAAAGAGTGCTTTTTAAATAATCCAAGCATTGAGCTCCCCCCTTTTCAGCATCATTCAATGTGCTTACGCTGTTTATGAAAACAGCCTTCGGCAGAGCCCTCACCGCACGCATACGCGGAGAATAGTTAAAAAAAACAACCAGCGCAGAAAGTATGATGCCGAAAATTTTAATGCCGATATTCCCCCGCGGCCCTATATCCGTATTGCTGCGCACGGAATTATTTTCGCCTGTTCTGTGTGCGCAGCAGTTCTTCACCATGATATTATCTAAACATTCTTCTTTTTTCGATATCTCTATTCCTTTAATTATAGAACAATGCCTTCTTTCCTTACCCATACGTACAACACCCCAATTTATCATTTGCCGAACATCAGCAGGGTTATTGTTTGTATGTTGGTTGTCGATTATTCGCGGAGAACCGTGCGCTTGGTGCAGGCTTCGGAACAATATGTGCCGCATAAATGAGGCTTTGTTCACAAAAACCGACATGATATTCTCATGTCGGTTTTTGTTTTAAGATGAATTGCAGGCGTCGTCAGTCAAGCTCACTGACTTTTAATTTGAACCTGTTGGCAGATTCGATAAGTTCACTTGCGTACTTCTGTGCGGATTCATCCGCCGCCGATGCACCCATAATTCGTGCAAGTTCTGCGCTGCGTTCCGCATCGTTCAATTCACGGAGCGATGTTTTCGTTTTTTCGCTGTCGGAATGCTTTTCAACAAACAAATGGCAATCGGCAAAAGCCGCGATTTGCGGAAGATGAGTGATTGAAAGCACCTGCCTTGAACGCGCAACGCTGTACAGCCGTTCGCCGACAATCACGGCCGTTCTTCCGCTTATGCCCGTATCAACTTCATCGAATATCAGTGTAGGCGTTCCGTCCGCGCCGGCACAAACAGTTTTGATCGCCAGCATCACGCGGGAAAGTTCGCCGCCGGAAGCCACCTTTGAAAGAGGCTTAAGCGGTTCTCCCTTGTTTGCAGACAGCATGAATTCAACATCATCATTGCCGTTTGCGTGGAGTTTTCCATCTTCCGGCAGGAATACAATGCCGAACGCAGCCTTTGCCATTCCAAGTTCCTGCAGCTGTTCGGTTATTCTTCGGCACAGATCTTCAGCGGCTTCTTTGCGTTTTTCAGTCAGTTTCGCTGCTGTTTTGCAGTAATCCGCTGCAAGCCTGTTCCGCTCCGCAGTCAGCTTATCCCTCAGTTCCTGTGAACCGGTGAGCTCGGCCAACTCGGCCGAAGCTTCGCTGCGGTATTTAAGGATATCTTCAATAGTCCTTCCGTATTTTCTTTTCAACGAATTGATAAGATCGAGCCTTGTCTCCAGTTCGTCAAGCCGTTCCGGAGAATACTCATATCCCAGCCGCAATTCGCGAAGCTGATATGCTCCATCCTCAAGCTCATAATAGGTATTATTCAAAAGTTCATACAGCTCAGCGTATTTTGAAGAAATTTCAGCAATCTGAGCAAGCGAATTCACGGCAGAGCCGAGTTTTTCCAATGCGCCGCCGTCGCCCGATATGTTTTCACCGCTGTTTTCGAGAGCTGAATTAATCTTTTCGGCATTGGAAAGCATGTTCAGTTCCTCTTGAATCGTCGCTTCCTCTCCGACAGTCAGCGCAGCTGCGTCTATTTCGTTTATTTGATATGAAAGTATATCGATTCTTCTTTCACGCTCCGCCTCTGACAGGAAGCCCGAATTCAGCTTGTGAACGACCTCAGAATGCTGTCGATAAAGATTTTCCGTTTTTTCTTTGAGCTCCGCAACCGGCAAACCCGCATAATTGTCAAGCATTCCTATATGTTTCTTTTGCGAAAGAAGCGACTGATGTTCGTGCTGGCCGTGAACATCAACAAGCGTATCCGTCACGGTTTTCAGTGTTGCAAGCGGAACTATTTCACCGTTCAGTCTGCAAGTGCTTTTTCCCGAAGCGGTTATCTCACGCATCACAACAAGCGTATCATCTTCATATTCGATGCCGAGCGCGTCAAGTTGTTTTTTTACTCCATCCTGTCCGTTAATGTTGAAGAAGGCTTCCACTCTTGCCTTTTGGCTGCCTGATGAAATCAGCTCGCGATTTGCCCTTTCACCGAGAATAAGGTTAACACTGTCAACAATAATCGACTTTCCCGCACCGGTCTCACCTGTTAAGACGTTCAGTCCGGCACCGAGCTCAAAGTCAAGATGCTCAATAAGCGCAATATTTCGAATTATCAACCGTTCCAGCATATTGCCTTCCTCCCGAGCCGGTTCAATTCAGCCTCTCTCTGATGAGGCGAAAAACATTTCTCTTTTTTGTTCTGATGAATCCAACTTGTTTATTGCATCCGGACACAGTGAACCCCGTTCCCGCCGGAACCTGAACAGTGCTGATTCCGTCTGCATACATAACACAGTCGCTTTGCGCATTGATTTCAATTACGGAATCAAATGCAGCTGCAATCGGACGGACAGTCAGCGAATGCGGACAAACGGGGGTTACGAGAATCACATCAAGATTCGGCGCAACCACGGGACCTCCGGCAGAAATTGAATAGCCGGTTGAGCCGAGACGTGAGGAAACAATTATGCCATCCCCGTGTATCATTCCGACATCCGCGCCGTCAACTCCGAGTTCAATATGCGATACGGACGAAAATCCGCTTTTATATGCAAGAAAATCATTTAATGCAAAGAACTCTCTGCCATCCTTAAAACTTGCCTTGAGCATTCTGTCCGTTTCTATTGTATAGTCTCCCTCCGAAAACTGCTTCAAGGTCTCTTCAAAGCCCTCGATGCTGGTTTCACTGAAAAACCCAATTTTGCCAAGGTTGATTCCAAGAATCGGAGTAATGATTTCGATCCCCTGATTCACCGCATGGGACACGGCGCGGAGGGTCGTTCCGTCACCGCCTATTGTAACTATACAGGCGGGTTCATCCTCATCTTCTTCAATGCAGTCGGCAAACATGCACGATGCATCTTCATATACTTTGCACTGATACCCGCTGCGTGCAGCAATTTCAGTCGCCTTCCGCAGAACACCGTCAGAACCTGTTTTTGTAACATTTACATAGAAAAAAATTCTGTGATTCATTTTTTATCCTCCGCCGCACCGTCAAGCTTATGCAAAGTTATTTAAGAGTCGTATGCGCATCGCTTACCGTTTTTTCAACCGCTTCCGCAAGCTCTGTTTCGCCCATGCCGCATTCGGCCGCATTCTCCTCATGGCCGAGATACAAGAGAAATTCGATATTACCTTTCGGTCCTGTGATTGGTGAAAACTCAATTCCGTGAACGCTGAAGCCGTTGCTCCGCACATGTTCGATTGCATTCGTCAGAACCTCAATATGTGTTTTTTTGTCACGCACAACGCCGTTTTTGCCGATTTTATCGCGTCCTGCTTCAAACTGCGGTTTAACAAGAACAGCCGCAGCTCCGCCTGTGGAAAGGCATTCGTTAAGGCGCGGAATAATAAGACCGATAGAGATGAAGGATACATCTATCGAAGCAAAACTCGGCTGCTCATCGAACCAATCCAAATTCATGAATCTTGCATTATGGCGTTCCATGCAAACAACGCGCTCATCATTGCGCAATTTCCAGTCAAGCTGCCCATAACCGACATCAACTGCAAAAACTTTCTTTGCGCCGTGCATCAGCATACAATCCGTAAATCCGCCGGTAGATGCCCCTATGTCAACGCAGACGCGGTCTTTAAGCGAAATTTGATAAGTATCGATAGCTTTCTGCAATTTCAACCCGCCGCGGCTGACAAACGGAATCGGATTCTCTTTCAGTGAAAGAATTTGCCCGTCGCGAATCGTATCACTCGGCTTCATAACGCGAACACCGTCCAAAAGCACAACGCCCTCGATAATCAGTGCGCGCGCTCTTTCGCGGCTTTGTGCAAGCCCTAATTCAACCATTTTGCTGTCAACTCTGTTTGCCAATTCATTTCTCCATCCACATAAATATTTCACTAATCAATCACCGCGAACCGATTCAACAGCCTCAAGAATAACCTTG
Organism: Clostridium sp. CAG:138; assembly: GCA_000435055.1. Lineage (GTDB taxonomy): Bacteria > Bacillota > Clostridia > Christensenellales > CAG-138 > PeH17. Next base: position 142,779 of record FR879702.1, read on the forward strand.
CGCAGTTTCTCAGTTGTCAGTCCGCAAAAATCATCCTGTTCGGCAATACTTGCCGCCTCTATCGGGATGTTCGGAACGCCGAGATTAACAACACGCATCTTCCCGTGTGCTGCTGCAAGCCTTGACATTTGTGCGCCGAAACCGGTGTCGGCATTGCCATCTTCAACAGTAATCAGGCATCGTGTGTTTTCGAATAATTCGATATGTTTTTCTTCGATCGGACACAGAAGTCTTGCGTTCACAAGACCGACGTCCAATCCCTCACATGCTGCCGCTGCATTCTGAAGCAGTCTTCCCGTCGCTGCAACAGTGACGCATTTCGGCCGTTTTATAATCTCCCAATCCTCAAGAGAAGTACCGTGGCTGCATTCCCTGCTCGGCAAAAGTCCTCGATTATAGCGAATTGCGCACGGCATATCAAGGGTCAATGCGTAATCAAGCATTGCACAAAGCTCGTTCGTTGAAGATGGTGAAAACAGCTTAATTCCTCGCGGTAATGTCGAAAAATAAGCAATGTCGTAAACGCCTTGATGCGTCTCCCCGTCCGCACCGACCAGCCCTGCCCTGTCGATTCCAAACACGACGGGAAGTTTTTGAAGGCATACATCATGCAGCAGCTGATCATAACCGCGTTGAAGGAATGTTGAGTACACCGCAAAAACAGGTTTCAACCCCTCTGCAGCCATGCCTGCGGACATTGTGACCCCGTGCTGCTCTGCGATACCGACATCAAAAAATCTTTCAGGAAAACGTTTTTTAAACTCCGTCAGCCCTGTTCCGGAAGTCATTGCAGCAGTGACAGCAACAATGCGGGAATCCTTTTCGGCAAGTCGGCAAAGCTCGTTCGCAAACACAAGCGAATTGTTATTCCCGCTTTTTGTTGCGCCGTCTGCAACATTAAATTTTCCGACACCGTGAAATTTTTCTGGATTCTTCTCAGCCGGCGCATATCCCCTGCCCTTCTGCGTTACAACATGGATAAGGATCGGTTTATCCTGAACATTATGCTTTGCATGTTCAAAGATCTCAATGAGGTCTTCGATTTTATGTCCATCGAACGGTCCTGCATATGTAAAACCGATTTCTTCAAACAGCACATTCGGAAGCACAAAATACTTAATCCTGTTTTTAAATCGTTCAAGCGTGTCGCTTATGCATTTGCCGACAAGAGGGATTTTTTTAAGTCTTCCCGAGAACTTGCGTTTGAAGCGTTTATAGCTTTTGCTTGTCCGCAGTTTTGAAAGATGTGCACTCATGCCTCCGACGTTTCCTGCAATGCTCATTTTGTTATCATTTAAAACAACAATAAGCGGCAGTTCTTTTTCGCCTGCATCATCCATTGCTTCGTAAGCAAGACCGCCTGTCAGAGCACCGTCACCGACGAGTGCAACCGCTCTGCTTTCAAAATCGCCTTTCAATCGCATTGCACGGAGCATTCCGAGTGCAGCAGAAATCGCTGTGCTTGAATGGCCGACATTAAATGCATCGTATTCACTCTCACTGCGTTTCGGAAAACCGGATATTCCACCCTTTGTTCGAAGAGTCGGGAACTGCGGAGCGCGTCCCGTCAGCAATTTGTGAACATAGCTCTGATGACCAACGTCAAAAACAAGCCTGTCCTTTGAGAAATCGAAGCAATAATGCAGCGCGATCGTAAGCTCAACAACGCCGAGATTTGACGAAAGATGTCCGCCGTTCTGCGAAACAACCGAAATGATATAGCTGCGTATATTTGACGCAAGCTCGTTCAGCTGTTCAATACTCATCTTTTGCAGCTCTTGCGGTGACTCAAGCCCAACTATTGTTCCCGTCTGCGCTGCTGTTTCACTGTGTTGCACCATTATTACTTGTTCCTATTCAATATATAGTAGATTACATCGTAAAGATATTTGCAGTTTTCACCGAAAGTTGTAAAGAGGAGCCGTTCGGCTTCCTGCGCAATCTGCTGTGCCATATTTTTGGAGCGTTCCACACCGTAAAGGCTCACATATGTAAGCTTTTTATCCGTTTCGTCCTTGTGCAAAGTCTTTCCGACAAGTGTTTCATCGCCCTCTGCATCAAGGATATCATCCGTGATCTGAAAAAGAATTCCAATTTTCTCCGCATAGCCTTCAAGCGTCTTAAGCTGTATATCTGTCGGATTTGCGCATAGTGCGCCTGCAATTACACTTGCAATAAGCAGATCGGCAGTCTTGTGCCGATGGATATAGTTCAGCTCGTCTTCATTCTTAATGCCTTCGGTTTGGCTGATAAGGTCAATGGATTGTCCGGCAACCATGCCGGAAACGCCTGCACGTTTAGCGATTTCCGCAACTGCACGATAATAATTAAGATTATTGAATCCAATTCCCGCCTCAAGCATCCATTCAAAAGCATACGTTAGGAGTCCGTCACCCGCAAGCAATGCCTGGGCTTCCCCGAAAACCATGTGATTCGAAGGTTTTCCGCGCCGCATGTCATCGTTGTCCATACAGGGCAGATCATCGTGAATCAAAGAATACGTATGAATCATTTCAATGCCGCTGCCGAGCCGAATTGCATATTTTCTGTTGCCGCCCAGAATATCGCACACGCCGAGCGTCAGGCACGGGCGAATGCGTTTCCCGCCCGCGTCAATACTGTATTTCATTGCGTCATGCAGTAATTTGGGTGTATTTGTCATTATAAAAGCATCATTCAGTGTGTTGTTAATAATGTTTGAATACTTTTTTGTTCGTGCATCAAAATCCATCATGTGTCCCTCCACCGGTTTTGTGTCGCACCGACAGTTAAATCGTCAGTTGCCGATTAGGTTTTTGAACCTGTTGTTCAGTCAGCTGTATTTAACCCTCGGTCCTCGTGTTACGCAAGAAAAGCCTATTCTTGTGTTGCAGTCAGGGCAGCATATACGCTGTCGAGAATTCATTTTTAAATATCTTTTTCCTATTCGCCGCAGTTTTCATCAGTGCTGCGGGAAACTTTTTCAATTCTGCCGTCATAATCCGCAAGCAGTTTCATGCAGTAATCCGAGAGCGCGATTCCCTGTTCATATAGTTTTACCGTCTCGCCGAGAGGTGTTTCTCCGGAATCCAGTTTTTCAACTATCTCTTCAAGTTTTGATGCCGCTTGTTCAAATGTCAGTTCTCCAAACACTTCTGCGGCACCGCAGTTTTTATTCGTATTATCGATATCGTTCATGTTGTTGCCTTTTTAATTCTTAACCATTTTCTGTTGTATGCTTTTCATTTAAGACAGGCTGAATACCCGTTACGGCAACCTTTAACACTCCTCCGAAAAGTGCAACCGTAAGTTCCTGTCCGATACTGACATTTTTAATACTGTCCACCGTTTTGCCGTCAGCGTCATTAAGAATTGCATAGCCGCGCCGTAAAATTCCGTTTGGGTTCAGTGAGGACAAACGCTGTGCAGCCGAATCGATACGCATTCCCGCATTATTCACAATTCCCGAAACAATACGTCGCAGCAAATCCGTTTTCTCCTGCACAGAACGGCGTTTCAGTTCCGTTACACGCAGTGGAGATGTCAGAGCGCGGCTGTTCCGGCAAGCATCAATGCGCATTTTTGCTGCCGTTAACATATCATCTGACGCTTTGTGCATCGTCTCACGCTGCCGCAGAAGCATGTTTTTCAGTGAATCAAATTCCGGAACACAAATTTCGGCAGCTGCCGAAGGAGTTGCTGCCCTGCAATCCGCAACGAAATCAGCAATTGTATAATCAATTTCATGTCCGACCGCACTCACAACCGGGATCTCGCTTGAATAAATCGCACGGGCAAGGCCTTCGTCATTAAAGCAATTCAAATCTTCAAAGCTTCCTCCGCCCCTGCCGATTATGATAACATCAGGCTTTTTTGTTTCGTTCAGCAGCCGCAGTGCAGCAATAAGTGACTGCGGCGCATCTTTTCCCTGTACATTTGCACGAGCAAAAATGAAGTTCATCAACGGGAACCGACGCCGTGCAACAGTGATGATATCATGCAGTGCCGCTCCGGACTCACTTGTTATGATTCCAATGCATTTCGGCATAAACGGCAAAGTACGCTTTCTCGAAAAAAGACCTTCTGCTTCGAGTTTTGATTTCAGCTCCAAAAAACGCCGAAACAGCTCGCCTTCTCCCGCTTCATGCATTGACGTAACATAAAACTGAAATTTTCCGTCTCGCGTATAAAGTGACGGACTGCCGTGCAAAACAACCGACATACCGTCTTTAGGTACAAACCTCAGCCTTTCCGCGCTGCTTCTGAACATCACACACGGCACAGCGGAGCTTTCATCCTTGACAGAAAAGTACAGATGTCCGGATTTATTGTAGCATTTAAATCCTGATATTTCGCCCGAAACATCAATTGAGCGCAAGCGCACATCCTTATCAAGCAGACCGCTGACATATGTATTGAGTGCAGTTACAGTCCAAACAGGCTTTTGCGGACGATTGGATCCGGCCGATTCATCCGCCGCACCCGTGATAAATCCGCTGTCAATCCAATCCATTCAGCTTCTCCGCCGCTGTAAGCGTGTTTGCAACAAGAATTGTGCGTGTCACAGGGCCTACTCCGCCGGGAACCGGGGAAATATAACCCGCAACAGGTTCGGCAGATGCAAAATCAACGTCTCCGACAGTTTTTCCCTCAACACGGTTTATGCCTGCATCTATCACGATTGCGCCGGGTTTAATCATGTCACCCGTCACAAGCCCGGGGACGCCGACTGCTGCAACAAGAATATCCGCATTAAGAGTATGTTCCTTCAGGTTTGATGTTTTTGAATGGCAAATTGTTACCGTTGCACTCTCGCCGAGCAAAAGCATCGCCGCCGGACGGCCTACAACATTGCTGCGTCCGATAACGACCGCATTCTTTCCGCTGATTTTAACACCTGTGCTTTTGATAAGCTGCATAATGCTGCTCGGTGTGCAGGGTGCAAATGCCGGTCTGCCGGAAACAAGGCTGCCGACATTCAGAAGGTGGAAACCGTCAACGTCCTTGTGCATCGAAATATGTGAAATGACTTCATCGGAATTCATGTGTTTCGGAAGCGGCATTTGAAGCAGAATACCGTGAACATTTTTATTGGCATTGAGCAATTCAATCAATTCAACAAGCTCCGCCTGCTCCGTTTCCGCAGGGAGCGCATGAACACAGCTCTCCATTCCGACAGCAGCGCAATCCTTAGCTCTGCTGTTAACATATTGCTGTGAGGCAGGATCACTGCCAACAATTATAACATCAAGTCTGGGCTTAATTCCTTTTTCAAGCAGCCGATTTGTCCGAGCAATGCATTCCGCTCTCAGTTCAGCCGCAATCTTTTTTCCGTCAATGATTATTGCCATTGTTATTTCCTCCGTGAGATTAAAACTATTTCAATTTAAACTTGAATGTATGCGATTTCTGCACAACTGCGCCGACACTCATGTTCCGCCCGGCGTTGCAGTCCGGCCGTTGAAAGCATCTTCTTCCGCCGCTAATGCCGCAATTCCGACAGCATTGTCGCTTGAAAGAACCGGCCTTGAAAAATGCAGTTCAACAGGTGTTTTATGCAGCCTGTCAGCAAGCATTTCTCTCAAAACTGTGCTTGACGCCACTCCTCCGGCAAAAAGGAAACTCTTTGTTGAAGCAGTTTCGTCCCCTATGCTGCATTTTGAATCCACGGATACTTCTCTTGCTGCATTTTCCGTTTCGAATTCAATTGCATTTTTTACAAGTTTTGCGAGCGTTCGCGCAATGCAGTCATAAACGGCGGCAGCAACTGTCCCGTGCTTCTCCCCGTTTTTCAGTGCGTTCGCGGCTTTTGTTTCAACACCTGAGAACGAGCAGGAAAGGCTCTTTACGCTTGAAGGAAGCACGAACCCGCTATCGGCATATGATTTGTTTTTCAATGCCTCAGCCGCAATTTTTTCAAGTTCTTTTCCCGCAGGAAATCGCAGACCCATTGCGACCCCGAGCCTGTCCACAAGCTGCCCTGCGTTGATGTCGGTTGTACCGCCGATTTTTTTGATATCGGAAAGTGAGCTGTCGATACGGAGCAGTTCACTTGTTCCTCCGCTGAGATGAAACGCAAAAAAATCCTTGCCGAGCAGTGATTCGTTGTCGAACGCCGCGGCACGGATATGTCCCTGCTGGTGTGTGAACTCGTACACAGGCACACCCAAAGCCGCAGAAACCGACAGTGCATGTGATTTGCCCGCAAGGAAAACAGGCATATAGCTGCCTTCCCTGCCGCTCGGACACACGCTGACGCCGACACCCGCAACATCTTTTCTGTCAATCTGCTTAAAGATTTTAGGCAGGATCTCGGCAAGATTGCGGACATGCTGAAACACGGCATCGCTTTGCCTGAGTCCGCGCTCACCCGCTGCGACTTTCAGAAGAGTTCTTTCATCACAAACGATCTCCGCTGAATTTCCGTTTACGCAAACACAAGCTGCGGATGTTGTGTAGCAGCTTGTATCAATGCCGAGAAATATTCTTTTTTTGCTTCCGCAGCTCATCATTTTGCCGCAGAATTCGCAATTCTGCCGAGGCAGCCGTTTATAAAGCGCGGAGAGCCTTCGTCACAGTAAATCTTTGCAAGCTCAACCGCTTCGTTAATGGCGACAGCTTTCGGAATGTTTCTGTCGAAAAGGATCTCATATGTTGCATTGCGCAAGATTGAAAGATCGACCTTTGACATTCGTTCCAAAGTCCACCCGATCGCCGCCTCCGAAATTGTTTCATCAATTTTGTCGATGTGTTTTTGAACTCCGTCAACCAGATTGGTTGCATACGCAACATCTGCCTTAACGGGCTCTCCGGCGATGCCGGACTTTTCGAGCACCTCATGATAAGTATCATCACACCCGAAGATTTTTTCATAGGTGAGCATCATTGCCACCTCACGCGCTGTTTTTCTGCTCATTGGTCACAGGAAGGGGCAGGCGACTCCGTTGAGCAGCAACCCCCGCACCCTTTTCCTTTCTTTTATGTATGCTGTATGTTATGTATCTTAAATATTCCGAACAGCCTTTCTTCCGTGTTGAATCGATTACACGTTTTTTGAAAAAAGCTTATTCTGTTTTGAAAATCCGTAGTCTGCAAAGTCCACCTGCGGCAAATTCATCGTTTGCGCCTGAACAGGTTCGCAATTGCCTTATTCGCACCCCTGAAACCAAGCTTATCGATAAAGTAGCCGTACACACCGAACAGGAGTGTCAGAACAACAAGAAGAAGCGTTCTGAAAAAACCTATAACGAGCATCAAAAACGCAATTTCAAGCCCAATCGCCCCCAAGCCCAGCATGGCTTTGTGCTTTTTGATAAAAGCAATAATGTTTTCAAAGGTCATTATTTCACCCGCCTGTTTCCTGCCTTCCCGTCATCCCGCGGAGCAGCAACATCAACAATCGCAACAAGCACATTGCTGACGGGAATCCCGGTTGCGTTTTCGATGTACGACTTGACATCCCGCTGCAGTGCAGCGCAAAGTGTGGGCAGACTTTCGTCCTGAAAAACCACAAGTTTAAGATCGATATTGATCTGCCCGTCTGCGGCCGAAATAGTGCTTACGCAGCTTTTTATTGAAGCAACTTTTTTGACGCAGTTTTGAACAAGGCCGTCAACCGCACTGCTGCTGATATAGGTCGTTCCGTTCGGCTCTCCCGAAAGCATGTTCAGACTTGACTTCGAGTTGCCGATTCTGCCGATCTTTGCTGTGCAGACAAGCGCGAAAACACCCGCTGCGGAAAGACCGCCAAAACCGATGCCTGCAAGTATGCGCAGGAAAATCCTGTCTCCCGTCATGAACTCTGCAAAACGGGCAAATGCCTTAAGTCCCCACGCTGACGCTGTCATGAACAGCATCGCAATGCTGAACAGGCAGAGAACAGCAATTATAATCGCTCTGCGCGTACCGTCGGATTTCATAAACTAAGACCACTCTTTCTTTTGTTGATAATAACACAGTTTCGCACCGCGCATCCGCAGGAAAACAGCGCAGTCGACAAATGCAGGCCGTGTTTAAAACACGTTCCGGATGCGGAATGCAGCTGTCGCCCCTTCGGATGCACGGTGCAGCTTCCGTCATAAAGTACAACGGAATTACTTTACCCTGGGTTCTTCGGGCTTTTTCTTTTCGTCCTTATCGTTTTCGAACGTTACAGACTGAACGCAAACGTTGACTTCAACAACGCGCAGTCCCGTCATCATTTCGATCGCCTTCTTGACTTCCTGCTGT
>FR879702.1:151014-156460 GCA_000435055.1 Clostridium sp. CAG:138
CCTGCTGAACTTCTGCACAAACGAGCTGGATTTTGCTGCCGTATTTCACATTGATTACAACGTCAACAGCAGCTTCTTCCTGGCCGACTTCGACGCGAACACCCTTTGTGTAGCTCTTCTTACCCCCGAGGATTCCCGTAAGGCTGTCTGCAAAGCCTCCGCCGAGGCCGGTTACACCTTCAACATCCGATGCGGCAAGGTTTGCAATCGTTGCAATTACGTCGGGAGCAAAGGACACTTTGCCGGTTTCGTTGACCTTAATGTCGGTCATTACGGTATTCTCATTTTCCATGATATGGACTCCTCCTTATAATTAGTCAACATAATTATACCAAACTTCTTCGGGAATGTAAACAATTGACGTTAATTATTCTGAAAAAATCTGCAGGAAATCCACACAGAAAACAAATTTCGGAGGTTTAAGCAATTCTTGCCGTTCCGATTCAGCCTCTGCTGAGAGATATTTTAATCTTTGATGCCTCCGCGCCGGTTTCGGTTTGAACAATGTCAAGAATCCTTGCAACCTCTTCATCGCTCAGTGTCTCACCATCGATGATAACGCTGATTGCATCACTTCTCAAAGTTACGGCTGCATCAAGAAAACCTTTTGCCCGTATAAGGCTCTCAATCGCAAATTCCTGTTCCATGTTGCTGACAAGCTCCATCAGTCTCTCTTTTGCGTTTTGAACCGTTTCTGCATCTGACCCCTCCTCTGCAAGTATCATACGCAGGTATTCGATCTCCTGTGCACGTACAAGATTTCTCTCATCGCGAAAATTCGCGAAATAGCTGCTGTAAATATTCGCATTGCCGCCGACGGTGGAAACATTTGTTCCCGATGCACCGTCTTTGCCGGGAGCAGATGTTCCGTCCGCGCTGCCGCCGTCCGCGGGATTCTCTCCGTTGAGTCTTATATTCAGCCAAATTGCGCCCGCAAGCAGGATTATCAGCACAGCAAGCGCGATAATGCCCTTTTTTGTGAGTTTGAATCCGTTCTTTTTCATTTTCTTTCCTCCATGTTTAATTCAGATGTCGGTTTTTTTTAAGCTTTTGCGGCATTTTGAGCCGTCTCTTCTCCCGCAGGGTTTGTATTTATTCGTTTCGGCGCATAGCAAACACCTCCACGCTGTTTTCGTCAATGCCGAGCACCGTACTGACCGCCGCCGCAAGACTGAATCGCACGGAAATATCCGCTGCACCTTCCGCGATTACGATTACTCCGCGTATCTTTGGCATACGCTCAGTAAGTATTATCGGGCTTTCTCCCCCGCTTCCGGATGTTTTGACCGGACGCAATGCCTCGGATGTACCCGAGCTGCCGCTGCTTTTCTGCTCATCCGCAGCTATAACCTTTTCCTGTGCGTTATCAAATGTTACCATCACTCGCACCTGTCCCGCATTCTGCATTTGCGAAAGAATATCTTCCAGCCTTGCTTCAAGCATACGTGCCTCTTCGGTGTTCGAGAACTCACCGGTCTGTCCTTCTTCCGTTCTTCCTGAGGATTTATTTGTATTTTTTCCGCCGCCGAACAAACCGGACGTCAAAAAAATCGCAAGAGCAAGTATTATAAGAACCGCATACAGGATCGTTCTCAATTTCTTATTCTTTTCAAGTGCTTCTGCAAGCACCGCAAATATCGAATTTCCGTTTTTCATCTATATCTCCGCACTGTTATTTTCGCCTTTCCGCACATTTTTTTGCTGTCCAAAACGTATTCTCACGGCATTTTTCGTTCATCCCGTGCTCCATGATGCAACAATTGCTGCAACATCCGCCGCAATTGCCGCGGCAAGGGCAAAACTGATAAGTTTCATTGCTCCGCCCGCGATGCCGCCCTTTGCTCCGCCGTCCGGCAGCAAAGCTTCGGCAATTGCCGCTGCTGTTGCCGCAGCAATAAGTTTAAGAAATACATTCAGCATTTTCCCTCCATCCGCCAATGTTTTCAAAGAGCATTGACTTCCCGTCCGCTGCATTTCTGTTCGTCACACGGTGAGCAGCTCTGTGCTGTTTTCCGTTGATTTGCATTCTAAACCGCCAATGCGTTGCCGGTTAAAAGCATCACAACAAGACTTATCACAAACATGCCCGTAACGGCAGCAACAGCGGCAAAAAGATATGAAACCGTTTCTGCAATACCGTCAAGCATTTTTGGTATCCGTTCATCCGAAAACGGTTCGCAGATTGCCGATGTTATACGCAGTGCGAACATTCCGCCCGCAACAGTCAGCATCGGCTTTGCGATTACCGCCGCAGCAAGAATAATCGCAACCGTTCCGGCCGAATTTTTAAGCAGGGCTGAACTTCCGAGAACCGCATCGGCCGCGCCGGTAACCATGCCTCCTGCTGCCGGAACAAGTCGATCTATCGCATATTTTGCCGTCCGAACAGAGATTCCGTCCGCTGCACCTGCTGTCATTCCGCCAACAACAGTTACCGCAATATACACCGTCGTCAATAAGCCAAGCAGCCATTTCACGCTTTTGTGAAGTAATTTCACTGTCCTTCCGACTTTTAATTTGTCCGATAATCCGTCAACTATTGTCAGCACACCCGCAGCCAGAAGCATCGGCAAAACTATTTTTTCAATTACATACACTATTCCGTTTATCAGAAACACAAGCATTGGATTCATCAGCTTTGCTGTTTTTGCACACCCCATCGCTGTAAGCAGCCCGATCATAATAGGTTCGACAGTTTCACTGAAACACCTCATCTTTCCGATTGCGTCCGCAGCCGTGCCTGTGAGATCCGAAAACACTGCCGAGATGCTGAGTATCGCTGCCGCACAGAGAAACAGCAGCAGCATTTTCTTCGTTCCCGCGCACTCATCCCCTATTGCAATTCCACACAATCCTGTCAGAATACCGAGGGCAGCGATGCCGGCCGTGCGGACAAGTGCAAATCTCAGGTTCGGCACAAAAATGTCTTTCACAATCAACAGAATGCTCGTTGGTTCATCGGCTTCAATAACGTTTGATGCAGCTTTTTCAATTAAAGTTTTTACATCACCATATTCCGTAATGTTTCCCACCGTTTGCTTCGTCTCGTCAAAGTATTGCTGCCATTCCGAAAAATCATATTCATTAAGAAGCCGTTCCAACTCTGTTTCAACATTCTGCATACCTTCATCCGGCAGCTCGTCTGCCCGAACATTCCGCGGCAATGCGAGAACAGCCATGCATACCGCAATTAACGCACACACTGCAAAGCCTCTGACAACATTTGTGGTTCGGAATCCGCACTTTCCGGTAATTGCCCTCCATGCTCCTTCTTTCATTGCGCCGCACAAACGATTAATCATATCCATAACCTCATTTTGGAAGACTTACTCCGCGGGACAGCGGTTGCCTTCTTGTATGTATTTTTTCAGCAGTTGTATGCCGTTGCTTTTTACTGTGTAAGACTGTTCCGAACAAGTTCCGTCAGCATTTCCGTGATTTTGAGAATAAGCGGCACTGCGAGCGTCATAAGCATTATTCTTCCGACCAACTCCGTTTTTACGGCAAGTGCCGTCTCTCCGAGATCCCTGCACAGTGAGGCAGCGATTTGGGTTGTATACGCAATTCCGATGGCTTTCACGATCACGGCAACGGATTCTCCTTCAAGGCCGCCGGATGCGGCAACCGAGCTCAGTGCCGCTGCAACTCCGCTCACTTTCGCAATAATTGAAAGCAATATGAACGCACCGCCCGCAAGCGCAACATTCATTCCTGCCGCATTGTTGAATTGACGCACAGTGCAGCTCAAAATCGCTGTCACAACCGCAAAACCGATCAATGAAAAAGTGTCCATTTGCGTTTCGTTCCTGTTTCGGTGCTTTCATCAATACAATTCAAACACACTTCGAACATTTCCGAAAAGCGTTGCAATAAGACCGATAACCATCGTCAAAACAATCACAAGCCCTGCAAGTGCGGTCAGCATTGCAATGTCGTCGCGCCCCGTTTGCTTCAGAAGCTGGCATGCAACCGCAACAAGAATCCCTATACCCGCAATGCGAAAAACAATATCTATACCCATCGTTTTTTTCCTCGTTTAATTCAGTAAATACTTACATTTCCGTCTTCGGAATGTTCATTTTCGGCTGCCGCTGCATTATCCGAAGACTAAATTATCATCAGTGCCGCCGCTGCTCCCAGCAGAGCCGATAAGGATACCGCCAGTCTGCTTTTTTGCATAAAAATCGCACACTGTATTTTTTCCTTTTCTGACAGCTGCTTCAGCGTGCCTTCAAGCCGCCTGAGCTCTGTTTCGGCATCATTGGAACCGAAATGTTCCGCGAATCCGTCAGCAATTGCTCCGATATCCTCGTTCAGCATCAATTCGCACCTATGCCGACGCCATGCTTCACCAAATCCTGCACCATTTGTAAGTTCATCACTCATTATTCTCCAGAATTCCCGCAGGCTTCCGCGTGCCGCAAGCAATAACGCAAGAGATTTAACGTCCGTCCGTTCATATTTCAATGCTGCCTCAAGCACCTTTAAATCAGATAAGAAACCGCACAATGTCTTTTGGCGGAGTTTGTATTTTTCGGCCGCAACCCTTCCTGCTGCCATGCAGATGCAGAACGCTGCGGCGGCAAGTAAAAGTTTCAGCACCGTGTAATTCGTCTCCGTTTGTTTTCGTCTAAAATATCAGTCTCGTACAATGATATTTCGCGCGATGTTCTTCTCAGCAAAAAAACTTTTGCAAACAGCCCGTCTTCAACCGCGTGTCGGAGCCAAGCTTTGCTTCTCAATTGAGCCGTATTTCCGGCATGAATCGATGCAATAACCGCAATGCCGTATTTTGCCGCTTCCGAAACAGCCTCCGTATCAATTGCACCCGACAGTTCATCGGTTATTATTACATCAGGTGCCATGCTGCGAACAAGCATCGGGATTGCAGCAGCCTTCGGTATTCCCTCCATAATATCCGTCCTTATACCGAGATTCATGGCGGCGTGTCCCTCCGTTGTTCCGGAAAGCTCATTGCGTTCATCCGCAACTGCAACACGCAGCGAGCGCGGAACACCTATTCCGTCCGATAAGCAGCGCGCACAATCTCTGAGAAATGTCGTCTTGCCTGCGCCCGGAGCAGCAGCAATAATTGCCGATAAGGGCATGCTGCCATCAAAGAACCTCCCAATGAAACGCTCTGCACAGCCGATAACTTCACGTGGAATTCTGATATTAAAACTTGTAACCGCAGTCAGTCGTGTAACTTTCCCGTTTTCATAAAGAGGTTTTCCGCATATGCCGACCCTTGCCCCGCCTGCAAGCGTCACATAACCCTGCAGCAGCTCCTGTTCGCGTGCAAAAACCGAATGCCCGCATATTGCCTCCAGCATTTCACATGCTTCTGATTTTGTAAACGGTTTAAGCTGCAAAAAAACTTGCTCACCCCGTCTGCCCGCCGCCTGCATCGGTCTGTCAATAATAAACCTGATTTCATCCGCTCTTC
>FR879702.1:156483-157309 GCA_000435055.1 Clostridium sp. CAG:138
TCCGCTCTTCCGCCCTCAAGAATCTGCTCAACCGCACCGCGAAATCGCTGCGGAACAATGCGTACGATCTCTTTTTCAGCCGTTGTTAATGTGCTTATTCTTGGCTTTGCTTCCATCGTTTTCCCTCGCTTCCTTCAGTTTCCTTCGAACCGTCCGTTTTTTAATGTACCGGAGCGTTTTTGTCTGACCGCTCAGCCCATCGGCTCTCGATAAATGGTATGTACATGCTCCGATCGATATGACCGTTCGGCGACGAGCAGTCTGCAAAAAAGCAAACAAAAAGACGCAGACATAGCCGCGTCTTTTTAAACAGAGCTGTTGTATCATGTTCGGTTCTATCGGGTTGCGGATTTCTTCTTTCCGACGCTCAATGATTTATTATTTAACCGTCCCATATGCCTTCGAACGGCATATTCAAGAATGCCGCAGATCTCACACGCCGCCGCATAAGCCGCAATACCTATCATCTGCGCATCACAGACTTCCGTTGACAGCTGCACCGCTCCGTACCCAATGCTGGTATATTCAATCGCAAATTCTGCCAACCCTCCGAATACAGGTGCGAGAACCGCTGCGCATGCAAATGCGGAAATATCGCAGCGTCTCCCGAAAATCAAAGCCGCAGTGAGAATGACCGAACCATATAAATAATTCGCCGTTTCAGGATTTTGCACCGAAAAATTTATCAACATATAGACAATTCCGAATACAAAAGCAAACGGAATGACCCTGTTTGCGGTGCCCTTTGCGGCAGCAAAAACGGCCGGACCGATTATTATCGGAACTAACCCGAAATTCAGCTCAATTTCCGGCGTTGGGTTCAGCA
>FR879702.1:157340-165855 GCA_000435055.1 Clostridium sp. CAG:138
TTCAGCAGAAAAGCTTTAAGACAGATAACACAGATCAGCCAATAAATAACATGTGTGTTTTTTATCCCCGTTTCCTCCACGGTATGCCGCAGCACCCCCGTTAATGTCAAGAGAATCAAAACTATTGCCGTCATTGCCGCAATCGACATGCAAAACCTCCCGCTCCGCAATTTATTATCAGCGTTTGCTTAGCCTTAATGCTGTCAGCTTGTGCAGCTTGAAAAGAATCTATACCTCTTGACTGTTTTTTTACAAACTAAGGATCAATTCGTTCTTTAGAGCATTTACCTGCATATGCTTCTATGAGAATATTTTCGACATTCCAGTCGAACGGAGGCGAATTATGGCAAACACAACTTTTTGTGAGCTGCGCGAAAAGGAAATAATCAACATATGCGACGGTGCGCGGCTCGGGTGCATATGTGACCTTGAAATTGACGACAGTACGGGCACAATATGTTCAATTGTGGTTCCCGGACCGTCACGTTTCTTGGGGCTTTTGCGCAATTCGGAAGAACTTGTTATCCCGTTCTGCAAAATTCAAAAAATCGGCGATGATGTGATACTGGTTGATATTGCAAATGCACGCAGGCAGTGCTGACGGTAAACCCTGAAAATTCGGAAAGGAACGGATGCTATGTTTGAATTCATTGCGCAGATATTCAGAAATATGTTTGTGTTTGTGGGCATGGTCACAACAAAAAGCAGCTTTCCCCCCGCCTTGACGCCGGAAGAGGAACAGGCACTGTTAAAAAAACTTGCAGCGGGCGATGATGACGCACGTGACAAGCTCATTGAACATAATCTTCGACTCGTTGCACATATCGCAAAAAAGTACACGACACGCGGCCGTGATGCGGATGATCTTATCTCCATCGGGACTATCGGACTCATAAAAGCAGTCGGAAGCTTTGACGCAAACAAGGGTCGGACACTGTCCGCCTTTGCAGCAAGATGCATTGAAAACGAGATACTTATGTCCGTTCGTGCGGAAAAGAAAAAAAATAACGAAGTTTCTTTGGACGAACCGCTCGGCACGGACAGGGACGGCAACGAAATCACGCTTGCGGATGTTATTGCAAGTGCCGAAAACCCCGTTGCCGATACTGCAATCAATAACTCAGCGTGCCGTGCCGTGCGGAGTGCTGCGCAAAGCATTCTGGACGAACGCGAACGAATCGTTATCGAAATGCGATACGGTTTCGCAAACGGCATTGCCATGCCGCAGCGCGAAGTAGGCAAAAAGCTCGGCATATCGCGTTCATATGTATCGCGCATTGAAAAACGCGCTCTTGCAAAGCTGAACAGCTGCCTCAACGGCAAGCATGACATCTAAATTCGCCTAACTGTCAGTTTATTCGGTTCGGCTGCAAGCCGAAACAGTTTGGCTTCATTCCGACATCTGTACGGGCTTGCTGCCGTACAAGTTCATTCTTCCGCGCTTCCCTGTGAGATGTACGGCGCCGACCCTTGACAGCACCCGAAGAGCTGTTTGCGCCGTTTTCCGAGGTATTTGTGCCTCGGCGGCAAGTTCTGCCGACGTAAACTCTGTTTGGAGGCTTGTCGGCAGCAGCATTTGCCAGTCTTGCTGCCCGCAAATTAAAATCGAACCGCGCAGCGCGATAGGAATGCGCTCAAAACGCTCCGTTGTGCTGCGCCGTCTGCGTCCACGCTTTTTTATCGGTGCATTTTCAAGCCTGTATTCATCCGTATCAACAAGCAAAAGCAGGATATTCAGGTTGTTGTGTTCAATAATCTCCGCAAGCTTGTATAACTCAAAAAAAGCATCAAAAAACGACCCGCGTTTCGGACTTTTGCGACGTTTGCCGATTTCTCCCGTCACAGCATTGAGTTTGACTATATGCTTTTCAAACGGAATCGGGTGCACCACGGTGACGCAATTCGAAATCAAAAGCGACGGCAGTTTTTTTCTGAGAACATTGAATGAAGCTGTCTGCACCTCAAAAACACCGCTTTCGTTTTTCACATCAACAATGCTGTTTCCGACCCTTGATTCATGCTTTGAAGCGTCGGGTTCAATAAAGTATTTTATCACGGAATGCATTTTCTTTTCCGACAGAGTGCCGATTCCGCCCGATGCATGAACAGTTTCTGCATCCGCAGCAATGCAGGCGCGAAAAAACCCGGCTTCATCATTCCAGTTTCTCTTTTGCAGCATTTGCCTCTGCGCATCGATTTTACGGAGTATTTCTGCTCCGACCGGTTCTTCGCTCACGTTTTTTTGTTTTTCGTTATCGCTGCTGTTTTCAGCGTTTTGAAAGGCTTCCTTCATCTGCGCAAACTGTTTAATTTGATTTTTGGGCAGTATCATATGCCCCAGTATTCTTCATCACTCAAAAAACCGGAACCGCGTGCAGTTTCGGCAAGTATCTGTCCTATCGGTTTCAGGGTTTTATTTTTCAACAAACGAGCAGGATTTTCAGAAAGAATCAAATCAGCATATTCCTTCGAGAATTCGGAAACGACTGTTTTATATGCCTTACGCATATCCGTAGTTCTTGATTTTGCTCCGTGAGCGTCACTTGCAGCAAGCGTAACTGCACCGCTGCTTAAAAGTTCAAATGCGGTTCGCCTGCAATCTCTGCCGAAATACCCCGTTAAACTTCCTGTATTTATTTGCAGGCTGTATCCCGCTTCAGCCCATTCCAAAGCATAGCGCAAATCATCCTGAACAAAATAGTATCTTTCAGGATGTGCCACCACCGGTTTTTTCCCGCTTGCGGCAACAGTTTGAAGCATTTCCAGCATAAACCAAGGATCCTCATCGAAAGCACACTCCACAAGCATGAAATCGGAATCAGCAAGCGTCAGCAGTTTTCCGCTGTCTGTCAGTTTCAGCGTTTCCGGGCAGGCAAACACTTCCGTGCCGAGGTGCAGACCTATTTCCGCGCCTGTCTTTGAGAGCGCTTCACAAAGCTCCGAAAATGCAGCGAAAAGTTTTTCTCCCGCATAATTATCAAACTCGCCCGGTGCGCAATGCGGCGTTGCAATAATATCCGTAACTCCGCATTCCGCTGCGATGCGAAGCATTTCAACGGATTCCGTCATATCGACGGCTCCGTCGTCAACGTCGGGCAGTATATGGCAATGAATATCTATCATTTTTCTCCTTAATGCTCAATACACATTAGTTTCATTTTTGTTTGTTCTGCTGTGCGCTCACCGCCTAACGGCGCATTCGTCAATCCTCATAATTTAACGCTTCAATACCGGAGCGTGCCTGCGGACGGCTGTCGCCGTGTTTCACAAACAGCATTGCCGCGAACGCAAGTGCAACAAAGCATGTTGCGTACGGGAACAGCGATGTCATTCCGATTTTGTCCATAAGCAGACCGCTCAGGTAAGGCGTCAAGACCTGCGCCGCCATACTTGCAGTGTAGTAATATCCGGTGAATTTGCCGATTTCACCGCCGCTGCACATTTCAACAACCATCGGAAAACTGTTTACATTTATTGTTGCCCAGCCTATTCCGGCAAGCGCAAACATACAGTTCATGAGGAGCGCACTGCTGCCTTCACGCAGGAATGCGGCAACACCAAATGCGGATGCAAGCATCACGACTCCGCCGAGAATAGTTTTTTTGCGTCCGATTTTCGAAGCTGCGGCCCCCACCGGAATGTAGGATACAATTGCAGCGATGTTTGCAATCATCAGAGTCGAATTGTAATCAAGATTCAAAACTTTTCCCGCATAAACCGAATACTTCGATGTTACCGCATTATACCCCATGTACCAAAGCGCAACGGATGCAAGTATCAGAACGAGTGAAGTTTTTTCTCCTTTCGAAAGCCTCTTTTTCCCGCTTGTTTCTTCGTCTGTCTCGTCAAGGTTCAATCGTTTACTTTGCTGCCGCATTTCCTCCGCAAACTTCGGCTCCCGAACCGTGATCATGAATAAACCCAATGCCGCAAGCATCACGCCCGCAATAATTGCAAAGAACGGGGTGTAGCTCATCATTGAGTTTTTCACGCTTCCGGTGCCGAAAATCATTCCCAAAGCAAGAACGATAATGCCGCCCGCCGTACCCATAAGGTTAATTACGGCATTTGCCTTTGAGCGCAAAGGTTTTATTGTTACATCCGGCATCAACGCAACCGCCGGCGAGCGGAACGAGGCCATTGAAATCAACACAACAAGCAGCACCGCTATAAACAGCCCTGTCCGCACTGTTCCCGCTGAGCTTATATCCTCGGCATATGCCTGTCTTGCCGGAACATAAAACTCCGAATACAATCGGGAAGGCTGAACGAGTCTGTTGTCCGTGTTGTCAACATCCACGGGGGAATAATAGTTTTCAATTGCACAGAAAAAGTCTCTGTCCACAGCAACGGACGCAACTTTTAACGCAGTCTGCTCGGCCTCTCCTGCAAGATAATCACGCACAGAAATCATCTTTTCCGTTTCGCTTTGGTCATTGTCGCCGGGAATCGCGAACTCATTCATCACAACAAACTCAACACCGTTCGGTGTTATCAGTTTTTTGTTCAGGGAATTGTTGAACACTGTTGACACAGCATTATCAAAAATGCCTTTAATATCATCATTTTGTGCATCAGCATCAGCAATGGTGCCGTAAACGGCTGTTTCGAACTTTTCAACACCGTTAAGGGCCCTTGCCTGCGCATTATCAACAAAAGATAAGCCGACGAATGCGATTGCGGCGGCAAGCGTTCCGGCAATTATGAACGGAGTCCGCCTGCCGAGTTTTGTATTTGTTTTATCTGAAATCGCACCGAACAGCGGCAGCAGAAAAATTGCAAGCACATTATCCAGAGCCATAACAACCCCGGAAGCCGCCTGCGACATGCCGAATTTATCCGTCAGTATTTTAGGGATTATCGTGTCGTACGCCTGCCAGAATGTGCAAATCAGGAAAAAGGCAAAGCCAACAAAAATTGTGCGTTTATAGTTCAGTTTCATTTTTGTCCCCCGCATTGGGTATCCGAATAATTCTTCCTTTGATGTTTTTTTGTTTTGTTCCGCTCTGTGCGGAGAACATGTCCGAACATCAGATAAGTTTCAGCACAGAAACCATTGCACCGGTTTTTGTTCTGTCGCGCCTGTAAGAATAAAACAAGTCACTTCGTTCAAATGTGCACAGCGGCATGGCGGAAATATTCTGCGGCAGGACTCCGCATTCCTCCAGCTGTATTTCAATCGCAGCGCGAATATCAACATATGCCTTGCCCGGTTTGCCCGGTTTCACAAGCTCTTCACTGCGAAATTCCTCGGCGAACCGGCGTCCGATTTCGATACCGACTTCAAAGCAGTCGAAACAGATACACGGACCCGTTGCCGCAATCAAATCTTCCGCTTTCGTACCGAACGCCGTCTGCATTGAACGCACCAACTCCGTTCCGACCCGCTTCAGCGTGCCTTTCCAGCCTGCATGGGCGAGCCCGATCGAACGCCTTTTCTTGTCGTAAAGAAAAACGGCTCCGCAATCCGCATGCGCAGTGACCAAAACCACGTTTGGATCGTCCGTTATCAATCCGTCGCAAAAAGGCAGCGGTTCACGATACAGCCCGCGCCCGCAATGCGATGAATCAACGCGGATAACATTTGAACCGTGTTCATGATTAACGATCACAAGTTTTTCGAAATCGAGTCCGAACGCATCACAGAGAATCCGAAAATTGCGCAGGATGTTCTCTTTCGGTTCATCGCGCGACAATCCGAGATTGAGTGATGCATAAGGTTCACGGCTCACTCCCCCGTTCCGTGTCGAAAAGCCATGGAACACTTCATCCTGCGGCAGTTTATCTGACTGAATGAGTTCTGTTCCGTTGCTTCGTATAATGTTATAGTTGCAGTTGTTGTATTTATTGTTCACGGTATTCTTCAATGGTTTTACACGCAAATCTCAGCTCTGCCGTGTTTAGATATAAGGCAGCTTTGCTGTTATTCATTCAATTGTTCAATCGGCTTTCGGATTTTCTGCCGAATCGTCCTTGTTCTCTTCACTTTCCCCGAGAAGGCTTTTAAGCTCCTCCATAAAGGTATTTATATCCTTGAAAGAACGGTAGACGGATGCGAAGCGCACATAGGCAACTTCATCAAGATCTTTAAGTCTTTTCATTACCATTTCGCCTATGCGTATGGTTGTGACCTCCTGCTCCAGGGTATTGAAAATCTCTCTCGTAACATCGTCCACGAGTGTGTTTTGCTCCGCTGCCGATACGGGGCGCTTTTCGCATGCCTTGCGAACACCGGCAAGGATCTTTTCACTGTTGAACGCCTCGCGCGTTCCGTCACGTTTTACAACGGAAATCGGAATATCTTCGATTTTTTCATAAGTTGTGAAGCGCTTACCGCAATTGGAGCATTCGCGGCGACGACGTATTGCTGTTCCGTCCTCTGTCGGGCGGGAATCGACAACCCTGCTTTCAGTGCCAAGGCAATATCTGCATTTCATCTGTAGTTCAACCTCCGTTTGCCCGTGCGCATTCTCGGCAATAAATCGAAACACTTCAAATATCCGTTCGGCGCACGGTCGTCATCAGCAGAATTATATCATATGAAAGAAATAATTTCCACCATTTTTATAAGCTGGACCGCCTCCGATTTATATATTTATTTTTTCTGTTGATTGTTCGTCTGCTTTTTTTCTTTTTATATCGGCATTATTCGCATGTTCATCCATTTGCTCCTCAGCATTATTTACAGGTTGTTTTCAAACCTGCTGTTGCGGATTTTACATTGCGAGCTTATAATAACGCTAAAAACAGGCTGATTGCTTTCAAACCCGCTTTCATGCTTTCGGTAAGGAGGAACGATATGGAAATCTTAAAAAACAAACTTGGCTTCATCTGCGATATGGACGGTGTTATCTACCACGGAAACAAATTGCTGCCCGGCGTGCCTGAATTCGTCGACTGGCTGTACAAAGAGAATAAAAACTTTCTTTTTCTTACAAATTCATCGGAACGCTCTCCGAAGGAACTTCAGCAGAAGCTGAAACGTATGGGACTCGATGTTGATGAAAGCCACTTTTATACAAGCGCACTTGCAACAGCACGTTTTATAAGCTCCCAATCTCCGGGATGCAGTGTTTACACTATCGGCGGCGCGGGGCTTATCATGGCACTGCACGATGAAGGAATAACTATGAATGATGTTGATCCGGACTATGTCATTATCGGCGAGGGCAACACTTACAATTATGAGAACATACTTAAGGCAGTGCGGCTGGTAATGAAGGGTGCAAAACTGATCGGAACCAACAGCGATCTCACCGGACCGTCCGAGGAGGGTATCATTCCTGCCTGCCGTGCAATGATTGCACCTATAGAAATGGCAACCGGACAAAATGCATATTTTGTCGGCAAGCCCAACCCCCTTATGATGCGGACGGGGCTGCGCATTCTCGGCGTTCACTCCGAAGATGCCGTTATGATCGGCGACAGAATGGACACGGACATGATCGCCGGAATTGAAACCGGCCTTGATACAGTGCTTGTTCTAAGCGGTGTAACATCACGCAGTGACATAAGAAAATATCCTTATCGCCCGCGTCTTGTTTTGAACGGTGTGGGGGATATCCCGGCGGCACTTTCGGCGGAAAAATAAACCGTTTCCGTTGTGCCTGCACGTCCGCCGAATGCATTGTTTGCATTATATGCTTGACATTCTTCCCGTTTTGCTTATAATTTAAAAAGCACCGAATAAACAGGCTCGATAAACAGGCTCGCGGTAAGCTGAACGTCTGCACGGTGCGGTATTATTTTTTTGTACCATAAAAATGCGAATGTGGTGGAACGGCATACACAGCGGACTTAAAATCCGCCGGCGAAAGCTTGGGGGTTCAAATCCCCCCATTCGCACCAATACCGGACATTGACTGAATACCCAGCGTATTCCCGACAGTGTCCGGTTTATGTTTATTCTTTATGCTGCCATGCGCATTGGGTGATTCATTGCGAACATGTTGATAACGCTGAAGTTTTCGGCAACGGTTCGAAAAGCGTTAAGCAGCGGATTAATTCGTTCAAGCAGCATTTCCCTGCACGGTTCAGTTGCGGGAAGTGTTCTGCAGGAGGTCAAAATGAACCGAAAGAAACTCTCGGGCAGGAAACTTTTCCTGCTTATATGGCTCGGGGTTATCGTTCTGCTTCTCGTCGGAATTGCTGTGCTTTCAAAGCTGAATCCCACCGAACATACAGAAAGCGTCAAAGAAGCCATGCGCGACGGCGTGCTTCACGAAGTCAACAAAATCAATTTTTTGGGAATCGAAGTCAACCCCGCCGTACTGTCGGCATATATCGTGACAGGCATCATTCTGCTTGCGGCAGTGCTGATAAGGATATTTGCAATTCCGAAATTTAAGCTCATTCCGGGAAAATTTCAGTCATTGCTTGAAATGCCCGTTGAGTTCTTTTCCGGAATGGCCAAAACAAACAGCCCGCACAAAAGTGGCTTTGCCGGAGCTTACATTTTCAGTGCGGGGATTTACATATTTCTCAGCACTTTGTTCGAACTGCTCGGCATTCAGGC
>FR879702.1:165861-168251 GCA_000435055.1 Clostridium sp. CAG:138
TTCTTGGAACTGCTCGGCTTCCAGGCCGTCACGACACACGGCGCATCAATAGCACTTCCCGCACCAATCGCCGACATTAATGCCGCAATTGCAATGGGCGTGCTTTCCTACATTGTCATCCTCGGAGCAGGCATTATATGCGGAGGCGCAAAGGGTGCTCTCAATGTTCTGAAGGATTTCTCCCTCCCCATTTCCATGAGTTTCAGGCTTTTCGGTGCACTGCTCAGCGGACTGTTGGTCACGGAACTTGTTTACTACTATTTTTCGCTCAGCTTCGTTCTTCCCGTGTTCGTCGGAGTATTGTTCACATTGCTCCATGCCGTAATACAAACTTACGTCCTTACGACGCTTGTTTCGATTTTTTACGGCGAAGCTGTCGAACCGCGAAAGAAAAGCAAACATTCACGCAAAAATTTTAAAAAATAACCAAAAACTAACTGATGAAAGAAGGAAACAACAATGAAAAAGAACATCATCTCCGCAATACTTCTCGCCGCTCTGTCACTTGTGCTTGTGTTCGTGCTCTGCGCACCGGCATTTGCTTCGGATTCTCAGCCGAGTGACCAAGCGTCCGAACCTGCAGTGCTCTCTGCGCCGACCGAAACAGCGGAGGATAAAACCGTTTCAACCAAAGCCGTTGCTGCTGCTGCAGTCGTCGGTATCGTCGCCACAGCAGGCGCTGCGGCAATGGCGATTTCGATCGCAAAAAGCACTTCGGGTATGGCACGTCAGCCCGAAGCAGCAGGTAAAATCAACTCCGCAATGATGCTTGGGCTTGTTTTCATTGAGACCGCAATCATTTATGCTTTGATTATTGCGATCCTTATCATCTTTGTGCTCTGATTTAAAAGCTTTGCGCGAATCCATCCAAACGGATCCGCGCAAAGTCCGTTTGAACCAAACCGACTATTCTGATTGAAATGAGGTGCAAAAATGCCGCTTAACATTGACTTTTTACAAGTGCTTCTGCACATGTTGAACTTCGTCATTCTTGCAGGCGGACTTACGTTTCTGCTCTTTAAGCCCATAAATAAGTTCCTCGAAAACAGGAAGGCTCATTTTGAAAAGCTTGAGCGCGACAATGCCGAAAGTGCCGAAACGAATGCGAAAGCAAAAGCCGAATACGAGCAAAAGCTGAGCAATGCCGAAGCTGAGATAGCAGAAATGAAGCAAAATGCCGAAAAAGATATGGCTTCTGCCGCCGAAGGCTATATAAACGACGCAAAAGACAAGGCTTCCGCACTGCTCAAGGCAGCCGAAACCGAAGCCGAAAACAGGAAACAGCATATCCTTGACGCTGCACAGACCGAGATCGGTGAGCTTGTTATTTCCGCTGCGCAAAAGCTCCTCAGCGAAACAGTCACCCCGGAGCGGGACCGCGAACTCTATGATGCGTTCATCCGCCTTGCCGAAAACGATCCGGGGCACAAACCCTCAGCGCGCCCTGATAAAAGCAAAAAAACAGGCGTATCCTCCAACAACTCCGCAGGCAGGAAAAAACAATGAACACAACCGACCGTAAGAACGCCTTCGGGCAGGATAATAAGCAAAGCGGAGCGTCTCATAA
Organism: Clostridium sp. CAG:138; assembly: GCA_000435055.1. GTDB lineage: Bacteria > Bacillota > Clostridia > Christensenellales > CAG-138 > PeH17. The sequence continues at coordinate 167,429 of FR879702.1, forward strand.
CTCCGAATCAGCTGCTCCTCAAAAATCAAAACGCAACGACGCCGCCGATGTTGTGGAATCCGATTTCGACAGCATTGATCCCGCCGATTCAAAACCGCTCAAAGTCGAAATTGACTGTGTAACCCCTCCCACCGAAGAGCAGCTGCGGAGAATTCGGGAGATTATCAGCCGCGACTACAATGCAGGCGAAATTGAACTCACGATAAAGCGGGTTCCGTCAGTTGTCGGGGGATTCAACATTTTTGTCGGAGACGATAACTACGACTGGACCACTCTCGGGCGCATTCGTCAGCTTCGGAAATCATTCCAGTCGCTGAAAAAGGAATATGACACTTCAAAGATTATTTCTTTACTGCGCGAGGATATTTCCGGTTTCAGACTTGATCACGGCCACCAGCAGGTCGGCTTTGCACTCTCCGTCGGCGACGGAATAGCTGTCATTGACGGGCTTCACGATGTAACATACGGCGAAATCGTGCTTTTCGATTGCGGAATCAAAGGCATGGTCCAGGACATCCGCACGGACGGAACAACCGGCGTTGTTCTGTTCGGCAGCGACAGCGAAATCACCGCAGGTACACGCGTCGTTCGCACACGCCGCACTGCAGGCATTCCGATAAGCAACCACATCCTCGGAAGAATGATAAATCCGCTCGGACAGATCATTGACGGCGGAGACGAAATCGGTGCAAAGGAGTATTTTCCGCTTGAGCGGCCCGCTCCCGGCATTCTTGAACGCAAACCCGTGTTTCGCCCTCTTGAAACGGGTCTTCTTGCTGTTGACTCAATGTTCCCCATCGGAAGAGGCGAGCGGGAACTTCTG
>FR879702.1:168257-173233 GCA_000435055.1 Clostridium sp. CAG:138
TGTCCCCCACCGGAAGAGGGCAGCGGGAACTTCTGATAGGCGACCGGCAAACGGGTAAAACAACCGTTGCAATTGACACAATTATCAACCAAAAGGGCAAAAACACCGTTTGCATCTATGTTGCAATCGGGCAAAAAGCGAGCAGCGTCGCAAAGGTTATCACCACGTTGAAAAAAGCGGACGCCCTTGACTACACCGTTATTGTATCTTCCCCGGCGGATGATCCTGCGTCGCTGCAATACATTGCTCCGTATGCAGGCTGTGCCATTGCAGAATACTTCATGTATCGCGGACGTGATGCGCTTGTTGTGTATGATGATTTATCCAAGCATGCGGTTGCATACCGCACGCTGAGTTTGCTTTTGGAACGCGCCCCCGGGCGTGAAGCTTACCCCGGGGATGTATTCTATCTGCATTCCCGTCTTTTGGAGCGTTCGGCTCAGCTTTCCGATTCCCTCGGCGGCGGCAGCATGACTGCGCTTCCGATCGTTGAAACACAGGCCGGTGATGTTTCCGCATATATCCCCACAAACATCATTTCGATTACCGATGGGCAGATTTTCTTTGAAAGCGAGTTGTTCTATTCGGGTCAGCGACCGGCTGTCAACGTCGGATTGTCCGTCAGCCGTGTCGGCGGTGCTGCGCAATCCGAAGTCATGCGCAAGTCCGTCGGTTCAATACGGCTTGACCTTGCGCAATATCGTGAAATGCAGGTATTCTCCCGTTTCGGCGGCGAACTGGATGAGCAAACCGTACAGCGTTTGAAATACGGAGAGGGTCTCATGCAGCTGCTGCGGCAAAAGAACCAAGCCGCAATGCCGCTTTGGGAGCAGGTTGTGACGCTTATATGTGCACAGGAGCAAATGTTTTTGGATGTTCCCGTAAAAAAAATCAAGCAGGCGCAGAAGGATCTTCTGATGTATTTTTCCGCGAACTGCAATTCGCTTTGTCTCAGAATCGAACACGGAAAAAAATACAGCGCAGAACTGCATTCCGATGTTGTGAACGCTGCAAAGGATTTTTTCGCCGCGTATTCTGCATGATCTCACCGCACTTAATGCAGGCAGCCGTTGATAAGCTCGTGCGCCGGGCGCAGGCGTGTATCCTGTTTTAAGGCTGTCTGCTCAGTATTTTCAGCGAAAGGACGGAGTTGGTTCAATGGCCAGTGCCGAAGAAATAAAGGCGCGAATCGGCAGCATTCGCCAAACAAAAAAAGTCACGGATGCGATGTATATGATCTCCTCCGTGAAAATGCGGCGCGCAAAACGCGAAGTCATCAGCACCGAACCCTATTTCAATGCACTCAAAGAGCAGATAAGTGATCTGTTTCTTTATATTCCGGAAACAAACAACCGCTACTTCCGCGTTTTGCTTCCCGAAGGACAGACTTTTCGCCGCAGGGGATTGCTGCTTGTCACTTCCGATAAGGGACTTGCGGGCAGTTACAATCAAACCGCAATTCGTGCCGCCGAAGATTATGTTGCGCTTCATCCGGATGCAAAGCTCTTTATTGTCGGCGAATGCGGAAGACACTATTGCATTGACAACGGCATACGCTTTGTTGAGGAGTTCCACTACTCAGCGGCATTCCCGACAGTTTGGGAAGCACGTAATATATGTTATGATTTGTTGGAATATTACAACGATAATCTCTTGGATGAAATAGACATCATATACACTGATTATCAAAGCAAAAAGCCAAGCGAATGCAAGCGGAACTGTCTTCTTCCGCTTGCGCGCAGCCGTTTCTATTCTGCCGAAAGGGAATCCGTGATGAGAAATGAAGAATCGCGCGAGCAAAAGGAATTCTATCCCGATGCAAACACGGTTCTTGACGGAATCATTCCGAGCTATCTTACCGGATTTATCTACAGCTCGCTTGTTGACAGTTATTGCAGCGAGCAGGAAGCGCGAATGACGGCAATGAGTTCCGCAGGAAAAAATGCGGAAGAGATTCTAAAACAGCTGCAAATGCAATACAACAGCCTGCGTCAATCCGCAATTACAAACGAGATGATCGAAATCACCTCGGGAGCGCGTGCATTGAAGCTTAAAAAACTGAAATCAAGGCAAACAGCAAAAACCGGAGGGGGCAACGCCCAATGACAAACACAGCAGAAACAAAATCATCAAACTCCGCTCTGCCCAAGGGCGAAATTTCAGGCGTGAACGGTCCGGTTGTGGACGTTGCCTTTCAAAAAGACAGCCTGCCGAGAATCCGCGAGGCGTTATTTGTTGTAATTAACGGTAAAAAACGTGTTATGGAAGTTGCGCAGCATATCGGAGGCGGACTTGTCCGCTGCATCATGCTCGGACCTGCCGAAGGGCTTTACCGCGGGCTGGAAGTCTTCTCCACCGGTTCGCCGATTTCGGTTCCCGTCGGAGATGCAGTTCTCGGAAGGCTTTTCAATGTTCTCGGAGAATGCATGGACGGCGGAAAACCGCTGCCTGCCGAAACGGAACGAAGAAGCATTTACCGCCCTGCCCCACCCTATGCCGAAAGACAGACAACCGAAGAAATTCTTGAAACCGGTATTAAGGTTATCGACCTGCTTGCTCCTTATGCAAAAGGCGGAAAAATCGGCCTTTTCGGCGGTGCGGGTGTCGGTAAAACGGTTCTGATTCAGGAACTGATTCACAATATTGCAACTGAACACGGAGGATATTCCGTGTTTACAGGTGTCGGCGAACGCAGTCGCGAAGGCAATGACCTTTGGACAGAAATGCATTCCGGCGGCGTTATTGACAAAACCGCACTCGTGTTCGGGCAAATGAATGAAGCTCCGGGGGTGCGTATGCGCGTTGGCCTCACGGGGCTTACAATGGCAGAATACTTCCGTGATGTAAGTCATAAGGACGTGCTTCTTTTTATCGATAATATTTTTCGTTTTATACAAGCCGGCAGTGAGGTTTCAACTTTGCTCGGGCGTATGCCCTCCGCCGTCGGCTACCAGCCCACGCTTTCAAATGATTTGGGTGAGCTTGAAGAACGCATTGCTTCAACAAAAAACGGCTCCGTAACCTCGGTGCAGGCTATTTATGTTCCTGCGGATGATCTTACCGATCCCGCACCTGCAACGACATTCTCCCATCTTGATGCAACGACGGTTCTCAGCCGCCGTGTTGCGGAAATGGGTATCTACCCCGCCGTTGAACCGCTCGAATCCTCGTCGCGCATGCTCGAACCCGAAATCGTCGGTGAGGAACACTATCGCGTTGCCTGCCGTGTTCAGGAGATTCTTGAACACTATAAAGAACTTCAAGATATTATTGCTATTCTCGGCATGGACGAACTGAGCGATGAAGACAAGCTGACAGTGCGAAGAGCAAGAAAGATTCAGCGTTTTCTTTCCCAACCATTCAGCGTTGCGGAAAAGTTTACAGGTATTCCCGGAATTTATGTGCCGCTCAGTGAAACGATACGCAGCTTTGCCGCGATTGTTGACGGTGAAGCCGATGAATTTCCCGAAAGTGCCTTTTTCAATGTCGGCACCATTGATGATGTCCGTAAAAAAGCGCAGTCGCTTTCCGGCAAATGCGAAAAGACCGATGACGGCACGGTAGCCGCAGAATAAAAACAGGAGGGCATGAATGGCCAAACCGTTTCAACTTGAAATTCTGACGCCCGAACGTTCATTTTACAGGGGCGAATGCATTTCGGTGATCGTGCCTGTCAGCGACGGAATGCTCGGAATAATGGCAAACCACACTCCGATGACCGCCGCAATCACCGACGGCGAAGTTGTTTTCACCCTGCCCGACGGCAGCAAAATCCCTTGCGCCGTGACACAGGGAATGATCGACGTTTCCGCCGCCCGTGTTCGGGTTCTTTGCGACTCCGCTTTGCACCCCGATGAAATCAATGCAGAGGCTGAGCGTAAGCAAGCTGAAGCCGCCGCATTGAAGCTGCGCGAAAAACTCGGCCACCGTGACTATGTGCTTTCAAAACTGACCTTTGCCAAGGCCACAAACCATTTGCGCGTCAAGCAGCATAATTCCTGACAATGCTTCCCAAACAAATTTACCGTGCCGATTGCAAATCTCTGTTTCGGCACGGGCTTTTTAAAAGTCCGTCAATATATTGCGATATAAAATTTGCCGTCTATTGACTTTACTGTTTGCGCGTGCTAAAATCCATTTAAAAAGTGAATACAGCTCAAGTGCCTGAATTCAGCCTTTTTACGGTGAATTCGGGAGAATAGACAATCGGGTCAAAGTCCCGAACGGTACCGCCGCTGTTGGTGCGTAGGCAATGTTTTATTGATGCAAATCAGCCATTGGGAAACTGAGAAGGCAAAACATTCGCTGTTGAGGCACAAGTCAGAAGACCTGCTTGAGTCGGATCCTCCTTTGCTTATGCGGCTCACGAGTTATGAGGTTGGCGGATGTTTTTTTGTTGTGTAAACGGTGCAGCTTTGTTGCTGTGCCGTTTTTCTTATCTGCAATTCCGCTCACTCTGTCATGCTAAAAGCCGAACAAAAAAGATAGATATTGGAAAAAACAATGAATCACAGCATTAATCCCCGAAGCAATGCGGACGAGCGCAGTCAACTCGAAGATGAGTTTGCAAGACAGCACGCAAGTGATACTGACGAACAGCTTTTAAGCTATGTCGGCAGTATTGCAAGCAAGCTCGGCCGAAAACCCACAAAAGAAGAAACTATCGGTTATCGTTACATAAAGTCACGACTCGGCAATTGGCCCGGCATCATGGTCAAACTCGGGCTGCTTGAGCCGAAGTCGGTACGGCGGGAACGCGTAAGACGATCAATAGCTGATAAACAGAAAGGCAGGAGTAAGAAGAATTGAAGCATTCAAGGTTATTTAAGTACATCAGTCTGTTTCTTGCGACAATCATGCTTTTGGCATTGCTGTCAATGATTTTGTCGGCAAGCTTTGTTTTGCCCGAAAATCCGATAGCCAAAGCTTCCTCCTTTCCCGACAGCGAGCTTTCACACAACGGTTCAGGGAAAAAC
>FR879703.1:0-7639 GCA_000435055.1 Clostridium sp. CAG:138
CACATGCGAGATACCCGAACCCGGCGTGTTGGGGGAAGAACCCCAATCGCAGCAAAAACGCCGAAGACTGCCATAAAAGAACCATATAAAACCTCCATTGTTTTACTTGTATTTCCTCACGGGCGGGACTTGCTCATCCTCTGTTCTGCCGTGAGCTTGATATGAATTATAGCCATGTTAGGTGATTTTGTGAAGTGCATGGTAAAAGATGACTATTACAAGTGAGGGGTTGACAAACTTTCTAACACGCAGTAATTGCAGTATAATCGCATATTTGAGATTACTTTCGGACATTTTAAAGGCAAATTTTCAACTCCTCCGCGAGCGTTATATATCATTCAACCCCTTTTTCGAGGCAAAAATTCGCCCGAAAAGACTCGAATATACAAACTTGTTCAAAAATGTTTTGGTATATTTTTGCACCACTGTTCGAATGCCGCGTGCATCCGCTGTAAAAGAATCAATTTGAACATTTATGCTGCCGCAAATAAAAACGGTTTATCTTTCTGTATCTTTATGGTATAATGTTGCTGTTACTAAGAAATAGCGGTCAATATGCTGAAGTGTATTCGGCCGCATTCGAAATTGGAGGAAAAATTTGAATCTGTTTCTCAGCAAAATTCTCGCAGGATTTGTGATCGGTGCGGGAGCAATCATTCCCGGACTCAGCGGCGGAATTCTTGCCGTTTCGATGGGTTTGTATCAGCCGACGATTGAAGCAATCACCGGTTTTTTCAAAGCACCGAAAAAGAATTTTAATTTTCTGCTTCCGCTCGGCATCGGCGGCGTTATCGGTTTTGCGGTTTTCATGTTTTTGATCGACAGTCTGTTTGCAAAATATCAGACAGAAGTCGTCTGCCTTTTTATGGGGCTTGTAATCGGCAGTATCCCCTCTTTTCTGAAAGAAGCAAACGGTGACGAACCGTTTAAAAAAACTAATTGGCTCTATATTATTCTTGGCTTTGCGTTTGCAATAACACTTGTTTTGCTTGGATTTTTTACGGGCGAATCCGGTACCGGAGCAGTCGCGGCAAGCCGTGAACTTACTCCCCTGCTTGCTGCGCTTTGCGGCGGGATAATCATGATCGGCACCGTCCTTCCCGGCGTGAGCACATCATTCATTCTTATAAACATGAACGTTTATAAGAGTTTCATGGAAGTATTCACCAAGTTTCTCAGCAATCCCGGGCAGAATATCGTCCTCGGCCTATCCTCTATTGCCGGAATTCTTGTTGTTGCGATTCCGATGCTGCTGATTGTTCGGAAGGTGCTTAATCGTTTCCATCGTCAATCCTTCTATACACTGTTCGGCATACTGCTCGCAACAATTGTCGGTTGTGTGATACAGGAAGTTATGCGCAACCAAGCCGGCATCGGTTTCCTAAGGATTGTGGTTCTTGTTGTTCTTTTTGCCGGCGGTGTTGCAGCATCCTATGCTATGGACAGTGCAACGAAAAAACTCGAACTGAACGAGGAAACTGCCGAAAGATCGACTGCGGCTGAGTGAGTTTTTGCACTGTCCGCTCAGTACTCTGTATTTAAGTTTTGAGGTTCGAAAACAGACTTTACGTTTTCGAACCTCTTTTTATGTGTAAATTAACAAAACGCCGGTAAAACACATCAATGCATCCTGCCGGCGTTAATCGTACACATATTGTCGACCGATACCGGCGGATACGTTTTCCTCCGCTGTCGGTTTTTGCTTTACGGATTATTCATTCGTTCAGCTTTTCAACTGATTAATACATTCCTGCGCCGCCCATGGGAGGTTCGGGTGCTTCGGGCTTGGGAATATCGCAAACGATGCTTTCGGTGGTCAGAACCATTGCCGCAACGGAAGCAGCATTCTGGAGTGCGCTCCTTGTGACCTTGGTGGGATCGATAATGCCCTTTTCAACCATCATGCCGTATTCATTTTTCGCTGCATCGTAGCCATAGCCGAGCTTGCCTGCACTGCGGACGTTTGCAACGATAACGCTGCCTTCAAGACCCGCATTTGCACTGATCTGGCGGATGGGTTCTTCCAGAGCGCGAACGATAATTGCAACGCCGGTGCGGAAATCGCCTTCGTTTTTTGTCTCAAGCGCCTTAACCCTGTCGATAACGCTGAGAAGCGCAATGCCGCCGCCGGGCACGATGCCCTCTTCAACCGCAGCGCGGGTTGCGTTAAGAGCGTCCTCTATGCGCATTTTAATCTCCTTCATTTCGGGTTCGGTTGCAGCACCGACGGAAATGACGGCAACGCCGCCTGCAAGCTTTGCAAGGCGTTCCTGGAGTTTTTCTTTATCGTATTCGGAAGTGGTTTCCGCAATCTGAGCACGAATCTGCTTTACGCGTGCAGCAATAGCTTCCTGATTGCCTGCACCCTCGACAATGGTGGTGTTCTCTTTGTCGACACGAACCTGGCGTGCCCTGCCGAGCTGGTTAAGCGTGGTTTCTTTAAGATCCATTCCGAGTTCTTCGGAAATAACCTCACCGCCGGTAAGGGTTGCGATATCCTTGAGCATTTCCTTGCGCCTGTCACCGAAGCCGGGGGCTTTTACCGCAACGCAGGTGAAGATGCCGCGAAGCTTGTTCACAACGAGAGTTGCAAGCGCATCTCCCTCAACATCTTCCGCAATGATGAGCAGCTTTTTGCCCTGCTGTGCGATAGGTTCGAGCACGGGCAAAATCTCCTGGATGTTGCTGATTTTTTTCTCGGTAATCAGAATATAGGGGTCATCAAGAACAGCTTCCATCTTGTCGGAATCGGTTACCATGTATGCAGAAGCATAGCCTCTGTCAAACTGCATACCCTCAACAACGTTGAGTTCGGTTTTCATTGTTTTGCCTTCTTCGATGGTGATAACGCCGTCGTTGCCGACTTTTTCCATTGCATCGGAAATAAGTGCGCCGACCCTTTCGTCGGAAGCGGAGATTGAGGCAACCTGTGCGATCTCCTGTTTGCCGGAAACGGGTTTGCTGATTTCCTTAAGGCCTGCAACAGCTTCTTCAACTGCTGCTTCAATGCCCTTGCGGAGAACCATGGGATTTGCACCTGCCGCAACGTTCTTCATGCCCTCGCGAACGATCGCCTGAGCAAGAATTGTTGCTGTTGTTGTGCCGTCGCCTGCAACGTCATTTGTTTTTGCAGCCACTTCGCGAACGAGCTGTGCACCCATGTTTTCGAACGGGTCTTCAAGCTCGATCTCTTTCGCAATGGTAACACCGTCATTTGTGATAAGCGGTGCGCCGTATTTCTTTTCAAGAACAACATTGCAGCCCTTGGGTCCGAGAGTGATTTTAACCGTATTTGCAAGAGTGTCAAGGCCCGCTTCAAGAGCGCGGCGTGCATCCTCTCCGTGTTTTATCTGTTTTGCCATAAAAAATACTTCCTTTCAGTAAAATTTTAAAAGTTGCTGCGACCACTGAGCAGACAGAAACGGGTGCATCCCGAATCAAATTATGCTCAGCGTCTTGTCGTGTTACTCAACAACGGCAAGAATATCGCTCTGGCGAACAATGATGTATTCTTCGCCGTCAAGCTTGACTTCATTGCCCGCATACTTTGAATAGATAACTTTGTCGCCGACGTTTACGGACATCGTGACGTCCTTGCCGTCAACAACACCGCCGGGGCCGACTGCGATAACTTCCGCCATCTGGGGCTTTTCTTTTGCGTTTCCGGTAAGGATGAGCCCGCTCTTGGTGGTTTCTTCAACTTCGCAGCTCTTGATAACAACTCTGTCGAATAAAGGTCTGATTTTCATAACAATACCTCCTGTATGTGGATAACACTTCAGTTATGCTGATGCACCCGTATGTGTGAAACTAATTGTGCAAAAGCACTGCCCTGCCTCCGTTCCGATGCAGAAACCGTGCAGCAGTACGAAGTTTGATGCATACTTGATGCAATGCAATAACATTGTGTTGAAATCGAATTCAATGTCGGATGAGAATCACAGTCTGCCGTAAGGAAGCGCGGCACCCGGGATATTCCCCGAAGCTCAGGCTTTGCCTATGCCGCAGGATTGCTCACGCATTAAACCGATCGGTGTACATAATCATTATTACCGATAATTGGTATTATATTCAACTGCTCCGCATTGTCAAGCCCGGTCACGGGGTTGACGCAATATATAATCATTATCCGGGCATTTAGTGTTGCATTTTTTGAAAAATGGGAATATAATGACAGCATGTTGCCGGGCATCCGTTCCGATCAGCCGCATCGTTGTTTAAAATCAACATTGCAGGCGGCACGTCGGATCATGCGGCGGATACCCGTAAACAGAGTACCATCAGATGAAGGAGGTTAAAGCATGAACAGGATTATCTCAGGAATCAACGGCTTCGGTGTATACCCGTTTTCCGTTTGTGCAGTCGGCCGCCTTCGGTGCCTCAATTCCTGACTTTTGCCGCAAGAGCAAATAACAGGGATTTGATGTTATCAGCCTTATCCGAGCCGCAAGCACGATTGCGGCTCGTTTTTTTGCCGCAATTGCTGCAAGTCAACGCTTTTTCGAAACTTGAAAACAGAAAAGAGCATTCGAACACACGCTTGCGCGTCGGCAGATACGGTTTTTGCCCATAGACCTTATCATTGCAATTCATATATTTAAGCGCAGCAGTTCACTTCGGCGAACAGCCCAAAGCCGATTTCCGTTACTCGGCCTTGTTTAATAAACGCAGGCTCGCACGCTCTTTTCAAAACCGAAATCTGCTTCAAAGCCGCTTTTCCGAAAAGGCATACCTTTAACCTTTTCCGGAACATGCTTTCGTTGCATTTCAAATTTATCAATGTTTATTTCGGCATGCACCGCAGTTCCGCTTTTTGCTCCGTGCGGGATTCATGTGTGCCGAACGAAAAAGCTCTTCACCCGCTGCGGCATCACAAGGCGCACATCCGAACCGGAACAGCGGCTGCATGTTTTCGATTCAACCGACAGTTTTGGAGGAACTATGGACAAAAAGACTAAGAAACAAAAAGAAAAGATCAAGCACCGCGCAATCAATTGGAAGCTTGTTTCGGAATTCTGCCGCGGCACGGCGGGGCATTTCATTCTCGGAACGCTCGGCATAGTTTTTGCGGCTCTGTCCGCATACTGCATACCGCTCATAACAAGCTTTACCATCGACTATGTTCTCATCGGCTATGCCGAAGAAGGGTACAGCGGCGGTATTGCGGTTGCCCCTTGGATCGAACGCCTTATAGATTCAATCGGCGGAATCCCTTTTCTTGAACAGCATCTCTATATCATGGGCATTGCTTTAATAGCTGCAACAGGCGTGAACGCACTTTCTGTTTATATTCGCAGAAGTCAGATTGCCTACGGCGCGGAAACAATGTCCTACAACATGCGCAACAGGCTCTATTCGCACCTCGCGAACGTGCCTTACGACTATTACAAGCATATTTCAAGCGGCGATATCATTCAGCGCTGCACATCGGATGTTGACACCATCCGCAGGTTTGTTACAAATCAGCTGCTTGAAATCATTCGCACAATCGTCATGATCGTTGCCGCTGCAATAATCATGTTCACGCTCAATCCGAAGCTTGCAGCTTTTTCTGTAATGATAATGCCGTTCCTTGCTGTTGCATCGTTCGTGTATTTCAAGTTTGTTAAGGATCAGTTCACTCTTTCGGACGAGGCCGAAGGCAAGCTTTCTGCCGTTATTCAAGAGAATGTTTCCGGAATGCGTGTTGTGCGTGCGTTCGGGCAGCAACGCAGCGAATTTGAAAACTTCACGGAGAAGAACGCTGATTTTCGCAAAAAGAACGATAAGCTTCTTATGATGCTTGCCTACTACTGGGGCTGCACTGACGGCTTTGGCTATCTGCAAATCGGAATCAGTCTTGTTGCAGGCATCATTTTAGCTCTCCGTAAAGAAATTTCGGTTGGCGAAATGCTTGTTTTCTCAAGCTACACATCAATGCTTGTCTGGCCCGTTCGTCAGCTTGGGCGAACCCTTGCCGACCTTGGCAAGGCAAGCGTCTCTCTCGGCAGAATCGACGAGATTCTTGAAGTCCCCACCGAAAAGGAACCCGGGAAAGCATTGACTCCGGAAATTCACGGCGACATTGAGTTCCGCCATGTTGATTTCGGCTACGAGGACGGACAGGAAGTCCTTAAGGACATCACCTTCACTGCAAAGCGCGGCGAAACCGTTGCTATTCTCGGCTCCACCGGTTCCGGCAAATCCAGCCTTGTGCAGCTGCTGCAAAGGCTGTACACATGCCGCAGCGGTGAAATTCTTATCGACGGCGTGAATATCAACGACATAGAGCGGCATCATCTGCGCCGCAATATCGGCATCGTTTTACAGGAACCCTTCCTTTACTCCAGAACGATCATGGAAAACGTTCGCATCGTCAACCCCGACGCAGCCGATGAAGAGGTGTTTGACGCCACCCGCGTTGCATCGGTGCATGACGTTATTCAGAGTTTCGAAAACGGTTACGACACTGTCGTCGGCGAAAAGGGCGTTACATTGTCCGGAGGACAAAAGCAGCGCGTTGCAATTGCAAGAATGCTGATGCAGAAAGCCCCAATCATCGTGCTTGACGACTCGATGAGCGCGGTTGATACCGAAACCGATGCGGCAATCCGCGATGCACTGCATTCGCGCCGCAGCAGCTGCACGACATTCATCATTTCGCACCGTATCACAACGCTCTGCCGCGCAGACAAAATTCTTGTGCTTGAAGGCGGCAGGCTTGTGCAGATGGGAACACACGAGGAGCTGCTTAAGCAGGACGGACTGTATAAACGCATTGCGGATATTCAGAATCTGCTTGAAGATGAGCTCCGATCCGAACAGGAGGAAAACTAATGTCAGAAGAACTTACCACCACTGCTCTTAAAGAAGAGGAGTTTAATAAAAAAGTTGACATGAAGGTCTGGAAGCGGCTGCTTGCTTACGGACTGCGTCAAAAAAAACTGCTGATTCCGCTGATCGTGTTCATGTTCATAGTTGCGGCTATCGACCTTGTTTACCCGCAGCTGAGCAGATACGCAATCGACAGCATAATCATGCAGGGTGATATTAAGCGGCTCATTCCGTTCGCCGCCGTGTATTTTATTGTCATTGCGCTTCAATCCTTCGGGACTGTGATGTTTATTTCACGCGCCGGAAAGCTTGAAATGGCGATCGCTTATGATATTCGTCAGGACGCATTCAAGAAGCTTCAGGATTTGTCATTCTCATACTATGATAAGACCGCAGTCGGCTACATCATGGCACGAATGATCGGCGATATTCCCCGCCTCAGCGACATGATCGCATGGAGTCTTACGGATATTCTCTGGTCCGGCGGCTTTGTTATCGGCTGCACCGTCATGATGCTTTCAATGAATTGGAAGCTCGCCCTTCTCGTGCTCATTGTTGTTCCGCCGATTGCGATTCTGTGCGCATGGTTTCAAAAAAGAATTCTTCAGCAGCACCGAATCGTACGCAAACAGAATTCCCGCATTACAGGTGCATTCAATGAGGGCATCATGGGTGCGGTCACGACGAAAACGCTCGTTCGTGAAGAACGCAATTTCGAAGAGTTTAAAGCAGAATCCGGCAAAATGCGGAAAGCCTCGATCCGGGCTGCCGTGCTTTCGGCAATGTTTACCCCCATCGTTATGACTTTGGGTTCGGTAGGAACCGC
>FR879703.1:7672-31445 GCA_000435055.1 Clostridium sp. CAG:138
TGGCCCTTTACGCCGGCGGGCGCACCGTTATCGCACCCACTGTATTCGGTGCGGCAATGACCATCGGTGTGCTTTCAACCTTCATTTCGTACACCACCAACCTGTTTGACCCGATTCAGCAGCTTGCAGGTATATTCGCGGAAATGCAAAGTGCGCAGGCGAGTGCCGAACGCGTTGTTTCGCTGCTTGACACCGAAAGCGATATTACGGACACTCCCGAAGTTATTGCAAAATACGGTGACTGCATGAACCCCAAACGCGAAAACTGGGAGGACATCCGCGGCGATATTGAATTTCGCAATGTGAGTTTTGCATACAACGGCGGCGAAAAAGTGCTGAAAGATTTCAGTCTTGTGGTTAAACAGGGCGAAACCATCGCACTCGTCGGTGAAACAGGTGCCGGCAAGAGCACAATTGTGAACCTTGTTTGCAGGTTCTATGAACCGACCGAAGGGAGCATTCTCATTGACGGTACGGATTACCGCAAGCGCAGTCAACTCTGGCTTCAGGACAGGCTCGGCTATGTGCTGCAAACTCCGCATCTGTTCTCCGGAAGCATACGGGACAATATCCGTTACGGCAAAAAGGATGCAAGCGATGAAGAAGTTCGTGCTGCCGCAAAAACGGTTCATGCCGATGAATTCATTGAACAGCTCGAAAACGGCTATGATACCGAAGTCGGCGAAGGCGGCGCAAGGCTTTCGACAGGTCAGAAGCAGCTGATTTCATTCGCAAGGGTTATCCTCGCCGACCCGCGTATTTTCGTTCTTGATGAAGCAACGAGCTCCATCGATACCGAAACCGAAGTGCTTATACAGAGTGCGATCCGGACCGTTCTGAAAAACAGAACAAGCTTCATTGTTGCTCACAGGCTTTCCACAATCCGATCAGCGGACAGAATCCTTGTTATCCGCAACGGAAGAATCACCGAATCCGGCACGCATCGCGAACTGTTGAAACTCAAAGGTTATTACTATGATCTTTATACCACTCAGTTCACGGAAACAAGCACGGCGAGCCTGCTTAAATAAAACACACGGCATTGCAGAACGGCTGCACTGCATGATATAATGGCTGCGGCGTAATCGCCGCACTGCATTTTCTCTTTGAGAAATCAAACCCTGCGGCGGTTTTGCGCACGGCATAGGATAAGCCCTGATTCAGGGGATTCCCAAGCCGTGCCTGACCGCCGCTTTTTGACTGCTCGGCAGCGAAAGCGCACCGGTTGATCTTTGCGAACAGATTTTTAATTTCAGATTCAGATATTGAAAGGAATGCGAATTTTGGATTCAAACAATACATTTTCGAGCGAGACTTTCTCCGATTTGTCCCATGACGCACAATGTCCGCACAAGATTTGCAGCGGCAGCGGCATCGAAAGCAAACTCCCTCACGCATTCATCAAAAGAATGCGCACCGATTTCGAAACCACGGCTGAGTATGAGCGTTTTATTGCCTGTTATTCGGATGCACCCATCCGCGCAATGCGTATAAACACACTTAAAATCTCAAAGGAACGCTTTCTTGACCTTTGCCCGTGGCGAACCAAGCAATCGGAGCTGCTTAACGAAGGGTTGATACTTACCGAAAACCCGGAGCATATCGGAACGCATCCTTATCATATCGCCGGGCTCTTTTATATGCAGGAGCCCTCCGCCATGAGCGTTGTCGAAGCTGCCGAAATAGCTCCCGGAATGCGCGTGCTCGACCTTTGTGCCGCGCCCGGAGGCAAAAGCGGAGGAATCGCCGCAAGGCTTTGCGGCCGCGGAATTCTTGTTTCAAACGAAATTATCCCGAATCGCGCAAAACTGCTTGCCCGCAACCTTGAGCGGCTCGGAATCGTGAATGCCGTTGTAACATCCGCTCATCCGGATGCCGTTGCGGAAGCCCTGCCGCAGTATTTCGATCGTGTTGTTGTTGACGCTCCCTGCTCCGGCGAAGGCATGTTCCGAAAGGATCCGACCGCAATTGCCGAATGGTCACCGGAACATGTTTCGGCATGTGCCAAGCGTCAGCAGCAAATTCTTGAAAGTGCATGCCGCTGCGTTGCGCCCGGCGGAAAGCTTATCTACTCCACATGTACATTCTCACGCGAGGAAAACGAAGATGTAATTGAGGAGTTTTGCCGTATGCATCCGGAATTCACTGTTGAGATGCAGCACAGGCTTTATCCGCATACATGCTGCGGAGAAGGGCATTTTGCTGCAAGACTGCAAAGGAACCGCAGCAGCTTTCCAGGCACTTCCGCATTCACGGCTTCCGCGGAATCTGCCTGCACCGCACAAAAAAAAGCAGGGATGCGCAGCGGACGTGCAAAACGTTCCGACTGCATACCGGATGCTGTTGCCGTGCCGCGGATTAAGGATAAAGCCGAAATTGCGGCGCTTACAGAGTTCCTCAGGGATTCCTTTCTTGATTTCAGTGATGAATCAAGGTTAAATGAATTTCTTCATGAAATTCGCCGTATGTCTGACGGCAGAATTGTTTATGCACCGTTCACCTTTCATGAAAACCTGCTCAGGCTGCGCATACTGTCCCTCGGGGTTGAAGTCGGTGAATTGCTTAAAGGCAGGTTCAAACCCTGCCACTCGTTTTTTGTTGCGTGCCACGGGCTGCACTTCCGCAATGAAATTGATTTTCTGCTGGAATCGTATGAACTTCGCCGATATCTTTCCGGAAATACTTTACCCGTTCCGGTCGATATGCGCGGTTTTACTGCGGTTTCTGTTGACGGCTGTACACTCGGTTTCGGCAAGGCTGTTGACGGCGTGCTTAAGAATCATTTTCCCAAAGGACTTGCGGTTGCCGCATTTCGTTGATGCAGCCGACGGAGCTTTTGGCAACCGGTTGTTTTCTGTGCGGATTTTTGTGCCGTGCGACTATGTATTGACAACAAATTGATCGGATTATGTCCTTTTTTGTGTTGCATTCCGCGCCATGTTGTTATATAATTATTGGGTTGGGATATACTGGTTCGCAATACTGTTCAACTTATACGGAGGTAAAAATATGAGAAACGGAAATTCATCACTTATTCCTTCAATGAAGGCAAACACGCTGGCCTCGTTGGTTTATCTTTTCACTGCCGTGTTCGGCATTCTGAACGGCATCTGGGGTTTTCTTGCCCTCGTAACGTTTGTCTGCGCTGTTGTGCTGATTTTCATTGAAAAGAACTCATTCGTGCGCAGAGCGTGTGTTCAGGTTATTTTTCTTCATATTGTCACATTTGTATCCTCGTTGATATTCGGAATTCTTCTCGGGAAGCTCGGATTCTTCAGAACCGTGCATTGGATCGTCTGCACAATTGTTGCGCTGTTCACGCTTTACTGCTCCTACCGCGCTGCAATGGGCAACAGATCGGATATTCCGTTTATCGGAAACATTGTTGATTCTGTTTGTTCCTCCTTGGGCATATAATTTGCCAAGGGCATTGTTCACGGGGCGCCGACGGTCTCCACGGCGTTATGTTTTTGTTCGGCAACCCCGCAAAACAATGTGTTTCCCGCATAAACGTATATAAATGATTTAATCGGCGCATTACTATGCAGGCACCGATTAAGAGTTCGGTAACACGCGCACAATATAAATAAGGAGGTTTCAAATGGCTTTTTTTTATAAAATCGGCGACAAGGCGAAGGGTCTTGTTGATTCCGCAAAAATAACATACAAGGTTTCTGAAGAAAAGAGCAAGCTTTCAGAGCTTTATGAGCATCTTGGGCTTTTGGTTTGGGAAGCACACCAAAACGATGCCGAACCACCGGCAGAACTTGTTCCCGTATTTGACAGGATACGCGAGATTCATGCTTCCATCGAAAAGCTTACAGCAGAGCTTTCGAGCGTTAA
This sequence comes from Clostridium sp. CAG:138, assembly GCA_000435055.1. Classification (GTDB taxonomy): domain Bacteria; phylum Bacillota; class Clostridia; order Christensenellales; family CAG-138; genus PeH17. The sequence continues at coordinate 11,516 of FR879703.1, forward strand.
GTCCAAAATCAACACTAACACTAACGGCAGCAGCGACAGCAACGGAGAATGCTGCGGTTGCTGCGGCTCGGATGATTCCTCCGCCGAGGATTCGTCCGATGCTCAAAGCGGTGATGCCGCAAATGAGTATGAATGCAGCCGCGAAGATTTTCATGCCGTTGACGGCACAATTAAGTGCCCGAGCTGCGGTCGGCAGATTGACAAGCTTTCCGCTTTCTGCCCGTGCTGCGGCAATAAGCTTCCCGCCGATGACTCCGCAAAACCCGATTGTTCGGCAAAGCGTTATTGCGCTGCATGCGGTTCCGAGTTGAATTCCGCTGCTGCATTTTGCCCGCACTGCGGAGCAAAAAATTGACGATTTTGATATATTACCGCATTGCTGTTGACACGGCCTTATGCATCGGTTATAATTAAGTTTGTTTAATATTGCGTTGACGAAGAGGAGTAGCATTCTGTCGGCAAAAGAGATTTTTCCCCTCGGCTGAAAGGGAAAATTGCAGGGACAGTGTGTGAAGGTCGCTTCTGAGCATTCGGGGGTAGCAACCCGAACGGCACGCCCCGTTACGGCGATTCAAGTGGAACGCATTCGTTCGGCATTCTGCGCTGCGATTTTCTGTTTTTGATGATTGCCCGCATCCGACCGGCCGCTGTGTTCAACAAAGGTGGTACCGCGAGCGCACCTCTCGTCCTTTGAAGATGAGAGGTGCGATTTTATTTTTCGGAGGTACTTAAAATGTGCGATCATTGCAGCAATCAGGGCATTGAAAACGCGGAGAGAATTGCAGACACCGCAGCTGCACCCGACGAAATGCCCAAAACCTACGACCCTTCTTCGGTTGAAGAAAGGCTGTACAAAAAATGGGAAGAGCGCGGATATTTTCATTCCGAGCCGAATCCCGATAAACCACCTTACACCATTGTGATTCCCCCGCCCAACATCACGGGTCAGCTCCACATGGGACACGCACTTGATGAAACCATGCAGGACATACTGATTCGATACAAGCGTATGAGCGGTTTTGAAACACTCTGGCTGCCTGGCACGGATCATGCATCTATTGCAACCGAAGTTAAGGTTGTTAACAAACTTGCGGCCGAAGGCATTTCAAAAACGGATATCGGCAGAGAGGGTTTTCTTAAACATGCTTGGGCATGGAAAAAAGAATACGGCGGACGCATAGTTACTCAGCTTCGCAAGCTCGGTTCTTCCTGCGATTGGGAGCGCGAACGCTTCACAATGGATGACGGATGCAGCAGAGCAGTTACGAAAGTTTTTGTTGATTTATATAAAAAAGGTTTGATTTACCGCGGCGACCGCATCGTCAACTGGTGTCCGCACTGCAAAACGGCGATTTCCAATGCGGAGGTTGATTTTGTTGAACAGCCCAGCAATCTTTGGCATGTTCGCTATGATGCGCCGGACGGCAGCTATTCCATCATCTGCGCAACGACCCGCCCGGAAACCATCCTCGGCGACACAGGCATAGCCGTTAACCCCAATGACCCGCGCTATACGGAAATTGTCGGCAAAACCGTTGTTGTGCCCATCATCGGCAGGGAAATTCCCATAGTTGCGGATGAATATGTTGAAATGGACTTCGGCACCGGCGCCGTTAAAATCACTCCGAGTCATGATCCGAACGATTTTGAAGTCGGTCAGCGCACGGGGCTCCCCCGCATGTGTGTGTTCACGGAGGACGGGCATATCAACGAACTCGGCGGAAAATATGCCGGACTTACAACCAAAGAATGCCGCAAAATATTTGTTGAAGATCTCAGGCAATGCGGCGCACTGGTTAAAATCGAGCCCTACAGCCACAACGTCGGCACATGCTACCGCTGCGGCACAACTATCGAACCCATGGTCTCCAAGCAATGGTTCGTTGCCGTAAAGGATCTTGCGGAGCCCGCCATTAAGGCGGTTGAAAGCGGACGAATTCGCTTTGTTCCCGAAAGATATGCTCAAACGTACTATAATTGGATGTACAACATCCGTGACTGGTGCATTTCCCGCCAGCTCTGGTGGGGACATCGCATTCCCGCTTATTATTGCGACTGCTGCGGAGAAACCATTGTTGAAGAAAGCGCGCCCGAACGCTGCCCGAAATGCGGCAGTACAAACCTGCATCAGGATGATGACGTTCTTGACACATGGTTCTCCTCGGGCATGTGGCCGTTCTCCACTCTCGGCTGGCCGGATAAAACCCCCGAGCTGAAGTATTATTACCCAACATCCACCCTTGCCACCGGCTATGACCTTATCTTCTTCTGGATTGCAAGAATGATAATGTTCGGATTGTACGTTATGGGCGATGTTCCGTTCGACACTGTCTATATCCACGGCATGGTTCGCGACGAGCAGGGACGAAAAATGAGCAAGTCCCTCGGCAACGGAATCGACCCGTTGGAAATAATCAAAGAGTACGGTGCCGATTCCCTGCGTTTCAGTCTGACTTCCGGCACTGCTGCGGGCACCGATATGCGCTATCAGCCCAAAAAGGTTGAGGCTGCACGCAATTTCTGCAACAAGGTTTATAACGCTTCCCGCTTCGTGATGATGAACCTCGGCGACGGTGAGCTGCAGCCCGTTGACATGAGCATAACCGACATTGCGGATAAATGGATCCTGCATCGTCTGAACGAAGTTGCCGAAGCCGTGACGGCAAATCTCGACTCGTTTGATCTGAATCTTGCCGTTGACAAGATTTACAGCTTCATTTGGACGGAGTTCTGTGATTGGTACATCGAAATGGCGAAACCGCGCCTTTACGGCGAGGATGAAGCGCAAAAAGCAAATGTTCGCGCCATCCTTGTTCATGTACTCAAAAACAGCATGAAGCTGCTGCATCCGTTCATGCCTTTCATCACCGAGGATATTTACACCCGTCTGCCCGGCAGCGAGGAAACCATTATGCTCTCCGCATGGCCGAAGGCTGATGCTGCATTCAGCTTCCCCGCCGAAGCCGCCGCTGCCGACGGACTTATGGATATGGTTCGCGCAATCCGCAACGTTCGCGCAGAGATGAATGTTCCCCCTGCAAAACGTGCGCATGTAACGATCGTTACAAATGCAGCAAACGAGGCGGCATGCCGCGCAGCAGCACCGTATCTGAATAAGCTTGCCGGTGCAAGCACGGTTTCCGTACAGCTCGACAAGTCCGGCATTGACAGGAATGCAGTTTCGGTTGTTTCAACGCTCGGTGAGGCATTTATGCCGATGAATGAGCTTATTGATATTGCAAAGGAACTCGACCGCCTTGCAAAGGACAGGAAGCATTGGCAGAGCGAAGTTTCCCGCGCCGAAGGCAAGCTGAATAACCAAGGTTTCCTTGCCAAAGCGCCCGAAAAGGTTGTTGAGGAAGAACGTTCAAAGCTTGAAAAGGCAAAGGAAATGCTTGCAAAACTCGAAGCACGCATTGCCGAAATGCAGAGCATGTAATCTTGCCCTAAGCATTAAGCTTTAAACAGGCCATGACCGGGCATGATATCCCGTCAAACAGCATTCGCTTAACAACACCGAAGGATTCCCGCACGGGGATCCTTCGGTACGCATAATCCGCAAATATATTGCAAAACACGCAAATGCTGAAAACCAATGTGTTTACAACGCTGATTTTTTATGCTATAATTAGGAATAGTGTGTACGCTTGTGCGCGTTTCGCTTCCGATTCCGTGCACAGCGCAGCCAGGATTGATAAACAAATGTTTAATTATTAATTACCACGAGAGGGGAAATAAACAACGATATGAAAAACTATCAAGCTGACAGCATCCGCAATATTGCCGTCCTCGGCCACGGCGGAGAAGGCAAAACCACTTTGACTGAAGCAATGCTTTTCAATGCAGGGCTTCTCGACCGCATGGGCAAGGTTGACGACGGCACGACCGTTTCCGACTATGATCCCGAAGAAACCAAAAGACACATTTCCATCAGCGCAGCTGTTGCTCCCTTTGAGTGGAACGGAACCAAAGTAAACCTTATTGACGCTCCCGGTTTCTTTGATTTCTATGGCGAAGTATATGAAGCAATGGCTCTTGCCGATTCCGCAATTATCGTTTGCAGCGCAGTTTCCGGTCCCGTTGTCGGCACCGAAAAAGCAATGAGCATGTGCAAAAAGGCAAATATGCCCCGCATGATCGTCATCAACCAGATGGATCGCGAAAACGCAAACTTTGACAAGGCAATCGAAGGCCTGCACGACAAGTTCGGCGTTACCTGCGTTCCCATTCAGCTCCCCATTATCGAAAAAGGCGCATATGTCGGTTACGTTGACCTGACCACCATGACCGCAAAGAGATTCGACGGCAAGGGCGAAAAGGAAATCGACATTCCCGCTTCTCTCGCAGGCCGTGCCGAAGAATTGCGCGAAGCTCTTATGGAAGCAGCCGCAGAAGGCGATGAAGAGCTCATGATGACCTATCTTGACACAATGGAACTCAGCCAGGAAGAGATCATTCGCGGTCTCAACCTCGGTATTGCAGAAGGTGCCGTAACTCCCGTTTGCTGCGTTTCCGCACTGCTCAACACCGGCGTTCACACCCTCATGAACAACCTTGTTCACTATATGCCCACAGCTGACAAGGCGCCCATCCGCCCCGCTGTCAACGCCCGCACAGGCGAAGCCGTTGAAATCAAGCGCGACGGCAAGTTTGCCGCTCAGATCATGAAGACCGTTGCTGACCCCTTTGTCGGTAAGATCTCCATCATGAAGGTTTATGCTGGCTCCATTGATGCAACCTTTGCAGCATACAACCCCAACGCCGAAAAGAGTGAAAAATCCGGCGCGGTTTACATGATGCGCGGCAAGAACCTCATCAACGTTGACAAGCTCTGCGCAGGCGACATCGGCGCAATGGCAAAGCTTCAGTTCACAAACACCGGCGATACTCTGACCGACCCCGCAGAACCTGTCAAGTTCGCACCCATCGAGTTCCCCGCTCCCTGCATTTCTCTTGCAGTTTCCGCAAAGAAACAGGGCGAAGAAGATAAAGTCTTTGCAGGCATCAACCGCCTCACCGAAGAAGATCCCACTATGGAGATCGAGAAGAATGCAGAAACCGGCGATGTTCTTATCAAAGGTCTCGGCGAAATGCATATTGACGTTATCTGCGCAAAGCTCAAAAACAAATTCAAGGTTGAAGCAAGCCTTGCAGATCCCCGCATCCCCTACCGTGAGACTATCCGTACCATGGCAGAGGCTGAAGGTAAGCATAAAAAGCAGACCGGCGGTGCAGGTCAGTTCGGCGTTGTTCAGATGCGCTTCGAACCCTCCCCCACGGGTGAATTTGAATTTGTTAACGCAATCGTCGGCGGCGTAGTTCCCAAGGAATTCATCCCCGCAGTTGAAAAGGGTCTCCGTGAAGCAATGGTCAAGGGTGTTCTTGCAGGCTATCCCATGGTTGGCATCAAAGCTACTCTTTACGATGGCAAATACCATCCCGTTGATTCCAAGGAAGTTGCGTTCAAATCCGCAGCCCGCCTTTCCTACAAGGCTGCCTGTGCAAAAGCTTCCCCCGTGCTTATTGAACCGATCTATCGTTACGAAGTTCTCGTTCCCAACGAATACATGGGCGATATCATGGGCGATATGAGCCGCCGTCGCGGCCGTCTCATCGGCACCAACCCCACTTCCGAGGGTACCGTTGTTATTGCGGAAGCTCCCTTGAGCGAAATGTTCAAGTATGCAACCGACCTGCGCAGCATGACTCAGGGTCGCGGTTCCTTCACCAGTGAGTTTGTTCGCTATGAAGATGTTCCCGCAAACGTTGCTCAGAAGATTATCGAGTCCGCAAAGAAGGACGACGAGGACGACGAATAATTTTTCGTTGCAGGCTGATTTATGCTCAGCCGAATTTAAATCAGCTTAATCAGTAATTCAAACACAGGGACATTGCACACGCAATGTCCCTGTGTTTAAAAAAGAAAAGGAGAATGTTTTAAAAATGAAAAAAGCTCTCGTTGCATATTTTTCCGCATCCGGCGTTACCGAACAGGTTGCCGGAAAGCTTGCGTCCGCAGCACATGCCGACTGCTTCCGTATTCAGCCGAAAATCGCTTACACAAAGGCTGACTTGGACTGGACAAACAAAAGCTCACGCAGCTCAGTTGAAATGTCCGACCCTGCATCGCGCCCCGAGATCGTGAACGAAAAACTCGATGTTTCATCTTATGACACCATATTCATCGGCTTCCCCATCTGGTGGTATGTGGCTCCGACAATAATCAATACATTCCTCGAGAGTTTTGACCTTTCGGGAAAGACAATTGTTCCGTTTGCAACTTCAGGCGGAAGCGGAATGGGAAAAACAAACGCCGGGCTTGCACCGAGCTGCCGCGGCGCAAAGCTGCTTGACGGCAAAGTCTTTAAAATGAACGTTACAGCCGAAGAGCTTGCAAACTGGGTAAAAAGCCTTGGAATTTAATGATGATCACTGCATTGCAAACCGGGAGCACGGCTTTGCAATTGAAACCGAGCGTTTGATTCTTTATCCGACAGCAAATGAATCGATGGAGCTCCTTATTGCAGCGGAGCACGATGCGGAAATGAAGCAAGCCTACTCCGAAATGCTTCAGGGTTGTGTTCAAAACCCGAACGAGCGGATATGGTATGCTGTATGGTATATCGAGCTGAAAAACTCTCCGCGTACCATTGTCGGTGATTTCTGTTTCAAAGGGTTGAATGCGGACGGAACGGTTGAAATCGGATACGGCCTGTATGACGGCTGCTGCGGACGCGGATACATGACCGAAGCTCTTGAAGCCGTCTGCAAATGGGCCGTTCTCCAACCGCGTGTAAAGCGAATCGAAGCCGAAACTGCTCCGGAGAACACTGCTTCCCGGCGTGTACTGTTCCGCGTCGGCTTTATGCCGACGGGTGCCATCGGGGAAGAGGGTCCGCGGTTTGTTTTTTTGAGTACACCAAACAATTAAACCGTATACAATAAAGAGAGCATTGCTCAATGCGGCAGTGCTCCCTTTGTTTTTTCAGTGTTCAACAGCAAAAACGGCTGACACAGCTTCTGTTGTTTTTGAATTCATCTCAACCCGACGCGCCTGTAAACAAGATCCAACGTTTTTTCTGCGGCTTCGGAAGCGCGGCGTGCACCGTCCTTTGTTATGCGCTCAAGCTCTGCCTTGTCCGCCAGTATGCGCCTGTACTCTGTCTGCACGGGTTCAATCTCGGCAATAACCGCATCCGCAACGGCGGTTTTAAGCGTGCCGTAACCGCAGCCTTCAAATTCCGCAACGGTCTGTTCTATTGTTTTTCCTGTCATCGCACTGTAAATGGAAAGCAGGTTGTTCATGCCGGGGCGTCCTTCTTCATATGCAATTCGCCCTTCGCTGTCCGTAACTGCGCGCTTAAACTTCTTTGTTATCACCGCCGGTTCATCGAGAATCGAAATATACGAATTCGGGTTAGTGTCCGATTTGCTCATTTTCTTTTCCGGATCGGTAAGGCTCATTACTCTGCCGCCCACTTTCGGAATGTACGGCTCGGGAAGTTTGAATGTTTCGCCGTAGGCATTATTGAAGCGTGCGGCAATATCGCGTGTTATTTCAACATGCTGTTTCTGATCGTTTCCGACGGGAACCAGATCCGCCTGATAAAGCAGAATATCCCCCGCCATCAGCACCGGGTAGGTATACAAACCGGCATTGATATTGTCGGCATGCTTTGCACTCTTGTCCTTGAACTGAGTCATCCTGTTCAGCTCGCCCATATATGTGTTGCAGGCAAGCACCCAATTCATCTCAGCATGTTGATGCACATCACTCTGGATGAAAACGGGCGAAGTTGTCGGATCAACACCGCATGCAATAAGCAATGCGGCCATCCCGAAGGAACGCTCAAGCAGGAGCTTGGGATCCTGCCTGACGGTCAAAGCGTGCATATTGGCAACGCAATAATAGCAGAATTTGTCATCACTCTGAAGAAGCTTCCAATTGCGCAGCGCCCCGACGTAATTGCCCAAAGTTGGTATGCCGCTCGGTTGTATGCCGCTCAGGATAATCTTTTTTTCCATGATTCCAATCCTCCTTGTTTTTATTTCTATAATTATACATAAACGGACGGTTATTGCAACCGCCCGTTTAAAATATATCATTCAGGCAAATCTAACTGCTCACATCGTTTACAGATGAAGCATATCTTATTTCTGCCCAAAAATCAGGCCGCTATTCGCAAATGGTCAGATGCCCATTTCTTCTTTGACCTCTTTGAAGCATTTTACTGCGAAATCGAGGTCTTCTTTTGTGTGACCTGCGGAAACCTGCGTGCGGATCCTTGCTTTGCCCATGGGAACAACGGGATAGCAGAAGCCGACAACGTAAACTCCCTTTTCAAGCATGCGCCTTGCGAATTCCTGTGCTACCTTTGCATCATAGAGCATGACGGGAACGATGGGATGGGTGCTTTCGGGAACATCGAAACCGAGCTTGCCGAGCTGCTCACGGAAATAACGTGTGTTCTCGTGAACCTTGTCGCGGAGTGCAGTGGATTCGTTCAGCATATCGAATACCTTGATGGATGCTGCACAAATTGCGGGTGAAAGCGTGTTGGAGAACAGATACGGACGGGACTTCTGACGAAGCATGTCAATAACCTCCTGACGAGCTGCCGTGTAACCGCCGCTTGCGCCGCCGAGTGCCTTGCCGAGGGTGCCGGTGATGATGTCAACACGACCCATAACACCACAATGCTCGTGAGTGCCCTTGCCGTGTTCGCCCATGAAGCCGACAGCATGGCTGTCATCAACCATTACAAGTGCGCCGTATTCATCCGCGAGATCGCAGATTGCGGGCAGGTTGGCAATGAAACCGTCCATGGAGAAAACGCCGTCGGTTGCAATAACTTTGATTCTGCAATCCTTTGCTGCTTCAAGCTGAGCCTTAAGGTCTTCCATGTTGTTGTTCTTATAGCGGAATCTCTTTGCTTTGCAAAGGCGAACGCCGTCGATGATGCTTGCATGGTTCAGCTCATCGGAAATGATCGCGTCTTCCGCACCGAGAAGAGTCTCGAACAGACCGCCGTTTGCATCGAAGCAGGAAGTGTACAGAATGCAGTCATCCATGCCGAGAAAATCTGCGATTTTGCGTTCGAGCTGCTTGTGGATCAGCTGAGTGCCGCAAATGAAACGTACGGAGGAGAGACCGAAGCCCCACTCATCATAGCTTGCCTTTGCTGCTGCGATAACCTCGGGATTGTTGGAAAGGCCGAGGTAGTTGTTTGCGCACATGTTGAGAACGCCCTTTGCAACGGTAGTGTCGATGCGAGCCTTCTGAGGGGTTGTGATTATGCGTTCATCCTTGTAGGTGCCCGCTTCTTTGATGGAATCAAGTTCGCTGCGAAAGATTTCGTATGCTTTTTTCATTTTTTTACCTCCGAAAAATCAGTTAAAACATAAATATTGTCCGAATCGGCAATGCGGCGGTTACTTTGTCCAATCGAGAAGAACCTTGCCGCTGCTGCCGCTGTTCATTGCTTCAAAACCCTTTTCAAAGTCACGATAGTTGAACCTGTGAGTTACCATCGGGGTGAGGTCAAGACCTGCCTGAACCATTGCGCCCATCTTGTACCAAGTTTCGAACATTTTCCTGCCGTAAATGCCCTGAATATTGAGACCCTTGAAGATTATCTCGTTCCAGTCAACAACAGTGCCGGGGCCGGCGATGCCGAGAAGAGCAACCTTGCCGCCGTTGCGCATGGAGTGGATGAGCTGGTTGAGTGCTCCGCCGTTGCCGCTCATTTCAAGTGCAACATCGAAACCTTCGACGATGCCGAGCTCCTTCATGACATCCTCGAGCTTTTCCTTTGCAACATTAACGGGACGATTTGCGCCCATTTTGCGTGCAAGCTCAAGGCGGTATTCGTTTACATCGGTGATAACAACGTTGCGGGCGCCGTTGTGTTTGCAGATGCCGGCGGCCATCATGCCGATGGGACCTGCACCCGTAATCAGAACATCTTCACCGACGACGTCGAACATCAGTGCGGTGTGCGTTGCGTTGCCGTATGCGTCAAAGAACGAGATGAGATCATCGGGAATATCGTTTTTATCCATGGGAATAACGTTGGTTGCGGGAATGCAGAGATATTCTGCAAAAGCACCGTCACGATCAACGCCGACACCCTTGGTGTGTGCGCACCACTGTCCGTTGCCGCTGCGGCAGTTGCGGCAGTGACCGCAAACGATATGGCCTTCGCCGGAAACACGCTGGCCGACATAGAGTTCTTTTACGCCTTCGCCGAGCTGTGCAATTTCACCGACATATTCATGACCTATCGTCATTGCGGGATGGATATGCTGCTGTGCCCAGGGATCCCAGTTATATATATGAACATCCGTGCCGCAAATTGCGGTTTTGCGAATTTTGATGAGGACCTCGCCCATTTTGGGTTCGGGCACGGGAACCTGCATCAGTTTCAGACCTTTTCCTGCTTCTGTCTTTACAAGAGCATCCATCATTTTTGTCATTGTTTTTTCCTCCTAAATAGGATTAAAATTATTTGCCGAGCAGCTTTTCTGCGGCTGCGAGCTTTACGCATACACAAAGCACCTGCATCGCCTGTTCAAGTTCGTTAAGCGGCGGGAAACTCGGAGCGATCCTGAGGTTGCTGTTCGCAGGGTCATTTTTATAAGGATAGGTTGCGCCCGCATCGGTCATAACAACGCCTGCATTTCTGCAAAGTTCATGCACGCGCTTTGCACAGCCTTGCTGAACAAAAAGACTCACGAAATAGCCGCCCGTGGGCTTGTGCCAAGACGCAATGCCGAGCGGAGCAAGTTCTTCCTCGAGGCATTTGTTGACGATATCGAATTTGGGTTTCAAAATCGCGGCATGTTTTTTCATGTGTGCAAGCACACCGGCTGCATTTTTGAAATAAAGCACATGGCGAAGCTGATTCAGCTTGTCGAAGCTTATAACCTGTGCCGCCAAAAGCTTTTTCATATAAGCCATGCTTGTTTCGCTGCAGGCAAAACATGCAACCCCCGCACCCGGGAAAGTGATTTTTGACGTTGAGGCAAATTCAAAAACTCTGTCAGGATTGCCCGCTTTTTCACAAATTTCAAGCATGTTCGCGAATGGAACAAAATCGCCCTCAAATTCGTGCACACAATACGCATTGTCCCAAACAAGAGTGAAATCGGGAGCCGCAGTTTTCATCGAAGCAAGGCGTGCAATCGTTTCATCGGAATAGGTGATTCCGTCCGGGTTTGAATACTTCGGAACGCACCACATGCCCTTTACAGCCTCGTCATTGACAAGTTTTTCAACAAGATCCATATCCGGACCGCTTTCAAGCATAGGAACGGTTATAAGCTCCATGCCGAATGTTTCTGAAATTTTGAAATGGCGATCATAGCCGGGCGACGGGCAAAGGAATTTGACTTTTTCAAGCTTGCACCACGGCTTTTCCGAATGCAGCAGGCCGTGGGTATATGCCTTTGAAATAAGGTCGTACATCAATGTGAGGCTTGCATTTCCGCAGGCAAATACCTGTTCGAAACGCACACCGAGCAATTCGGCGAAAAGTCGGCGGCATGCGGGCAAACCCATAAGCTCGCCGTAATTGCGCGCTTCAACTCCGTCGGGTCTGGTGTCCGCAGGATCGATATACATGTTCAACAAGTCGTCGGAAAGTGCAAGCTGCTCAAGCCCGGGCTTACCTCTTGACATGTTGAGGTTCAATCCCTGTGCCAAACAATTCTGATACTCGGCAAGCACTTCGGAATAGAACTCCTGAAGCTGCTGCTCGGTCATTTCATTCAGTTTCATAATCTCCCCCAAAAGGCGAATAAAAAGTTGATTTCAGAAGCCCGCAGCATCGTTCGGATTTCGGCAGCTTACATAAAACTGTCCGCCGCGCAAAAAGAGATACCCCGTTTCTGAATTTCGGCAATGCTTATTGTGCCGGGCGAATCGGCGGAAAATGAACGCCGCCAAACATCGCCATAATATGAATTATAGACCTATCCGCAAGCTAAGTCAACCTATATATTGAGTTTCCCGACAAAATTTTTCCCGAGTGCCTTGTTTTTCGCCGTCTTATTATACGGAAGTGAATCTGCGGAGAGTGTTTCTGTTTTCGGTATTGCTTTCACAGACAAAAATGATATAATTGATTTCGGAAAAGCTGATCCGAAGGCGCCGACGAAAATTTTTTTGCAGGATGCGTTAAGCTTAAGCCTTTATCAGCAAAACGGAAAGAAAAGGATCGGAACGGAAGAAATGAACGAAATAAAAAATACGAAATCAGATTTCGAACAAAAAATCGATAATCTCAAGCAGATGCTCCAAAGCAGCAGGCGCGTTGTTTTTCTCGGCGGAGCCGGTGTTTCAACAGAAAGCGGCATTTCGGATTTTCGCAGTGAAAACGGAATTTTTAAAGCCATTCAGCAATTCGGTTACCCTCCCGAAGAACTGCTTTCGCATACATTTTTCGTACGCAAGCCCGATGTTTTCTTCAGATACTATAAAACGCTTCTTCTGACAACTGACGCAAAGCCGAATGCCGCGCATGCTGCACTTGCGAAACTTGAGGCGCAGGGCAAACTAACAGCCGTTGTAACTCAAAATATCGACGGGCTGCACCAGCTTGCAGGCAGCAAAAACGTTTATGAGCTTCACGGTTCAATTCATCGCAATCACTGTATGCGCTGCAACAGATTTTTTGATGCCGAATATGTAAAAAACCACAGCGGCATTCCGTACTGTCCCTGCGGCGGCATGATAAAACCCGATGTTGTGCTTTATGAAGAATCTCTCGATCCCGATGTTCTTGCGGGCGCAGTCGCGCATATATCCCGCGCCGATATGCTTATTGTCGGCGGCACATCGCTCCAAGTCTACCCCGCCGCCGGACTTATTAATTATTACTCCGGCAATAAACTCGTTTTGATTAACAAAACCATCACTCCGTATGATAACTACGCAAACCTTGTTATCAATGACTCGATAGGCAAAGTTCTTTCCGCAGCCGTTGAATGACGATAAATCCCGCGGCAATTCACGGACAGTGAAAAGACCCGCCGCCGCGGTTAATCTGCACCCCATTTGTCAGACATGTGATATAATGTTAACAAGTGGGGTGCAGATCAATCCTATAGGGGCTTTTCCTTTTGCCATTCTGGCAACATTATTGTCAGTCAGATCATATAACATTGATTCTGTTTTTTCATGACTTTTCCAATATAATGACTTTTACTTGCGCCAAGCTGAAGACTTATGCGAACACCTGTTATGCCCCAACACAAACTCATCCGAGTCTGCATTTGCAGAGACATAGTATGTGTGATAGTCTTCGACCTCAAAGTTATAGACGGTTACGGGGTTTCAAGCAGTTTCATTCGCTCAGCGCTTAAAGCTTCAAATTATTATTGAGCTGTATGGGCTTGCACTCCTGCGTTTTCGCAAGAATTTGCTCAGCAATGTTTTGAGGTGCATAAACAGCATAACCATAGCTGTAAGCACATGAACCGCCAATGGTTAAATCGTCTCCGTAATATGCAGTGCTGATTGACGGAAAAAGTAAAGAATATCGCGGAGTTTCAGATGTTTCGGACATCATATATGCATACAATTCTTTTGACGCATTTTTTGCGCGTATGCATATGACGTCAGCATCTTCTCCGGGGAATGCAAGGTAATCCCAAACACTTTCATGCATCACAGGGCAATAATTACCGGCAGAATCTCCGCTTCCGAAGAAAATCACATCATCCGGGTGCAGCATTTTTTATAATATGTCAAAAAGCTCCGGTGACATTGCCAAGAGATCGGAACTGCCGATAGGTTTGCTGCATTCCTCAACAATCTTCAAGATTGATTCTTTAAAGTCAATTATGCCCGCATTGCATGTTATCAGCTCAGGCGGTTCAGCCCTCCTGTATTCGCAGTTGCATGTAAGCAAACTTACTGCGGATAATGTAACAAATGCAAGCCTCAGCTCGCAAAGCAAGGATTTTGCGTAGCGAACATCGCAGGAGTCGGCTCGTTTGTTTACATCTGCGAACATATCGGTTGCTTTGCAATAAATGCAGCCGAGGCATCTCTGATTGAGATTGTTCGCATATCTAAACTCAAGCTCAAAATCAGTGAGGTTGACGGATTTGGGCTCGCCGACAGGACGAAACTCATTGTACAGGACAGTTATTTCTTTTGGGCGAGAAATATGTTCGCATTCGAAAAAGATAACCGTTTGACTGTCACCGGTCTGCTTTATATCGTACAGATAAATAACTCTGCTGCCTTTTTTGTAGTAACAGCCTGAATACGTCGTCCTGATAATCGAGTTAAAAAGAACTTTCATATGCTAACTCTCCAAACCACACATGAAAATGCTTATACTTTCACGCAAACTTGTTTTCTGCAGCATGATAGTGCGCATATTCTCCGGAACCGTGCCATTCAAACCGTGGGGTTTCAAGGCTGTAGGATTGAGCCATTAGAAAAGCATCTGAATTTTCATATGTATACAATCCCAATGCGGTATTTCTGCTCATTGAAATTGCGTTTCCATCAAACAACAGTTTCGCAGCTTCGGCAGTTGCAAATGCCCAAGCTCTTGCTGTTATAAAATCCATCGGACCGGTTACCTTGTAAAATTGATTGTTTCGGTCTATATATGCGCCGTAGTAAACAGCATCATCTTTGGGATCGTCCTTTTCCTTAGATTTAGGAACAGAAGGTGAACCAACATCGGGTTTTGCTTTTTCAATCGTTAGAATTAACAGCCCGATAAGTCCTAAAGCTCCCGCTCCTGCACCAAATGTCGACAAATCCCTGTGTTGATAAACAGGCACAGCACTAAAACCGCAGCCATCGCCCATATTCACAGGATTATTCAGACAATACGCATACGCGTTATGCCCGAGAACGCCCTGGCCGGTGGAAGAGTACATCTGCATCGTGACGGCAAACATCGCGGCAATAATGCTTTAAGTATAGTACATGCTCAGTTTAAACTACAGGACGGTAAAAAGCACTTTCCCCCAAGTGGCCTTCAATGGAACGCCATCTGAGCTTTGAAGCACAAATTAAAGTACCCGTATATTCGTCTAAATCGGCTTCTGATAAATTATCGCAATCACACCAGTAAATGGTTCCATCCTTCATAATCATTGTCGAACCCAATATTTCGCAGGTGTAGCTTTCATCAACGGGGAAAAACTTGACGTATTTCAAACCTTGAAATTCCAGCTCTATCATAGAATCTTTCTCATATTGGCGTTGAATAAGCACCCTTAACACTCGAAGACTGTTCAACGGATACATTGAAAGATTAACGTCAACATAAGCTCCGCTTACATAGCTCATTTCTTTTATACAGCTGTCGTGAAAAAAGCATACGGCTTCCATAAACTTCAGCACATCGTCATCGGTACTGATTTCATTCCACATAAAATGATCCCTCTCTGAATTCACCCAAGTATCAAAGCCAAACCTTCACCTATACCCGCACCCAAAGGACCTAACAAGAAATCGTCAGCAACGCCAATTCCTGTAACGTCGTCAGCTGCGACAACAATGATTACAATTACAGAAACAGTCACTAATGCCGCCCCTGCAACGGTTCCCCAACTGAAGGTGTAGGCCGAACCCCTGACTCCATTTTTCCAATCGTGATGATATCCTCCCTTTGAATCGTGGGGATGTTTATCCGGCCTTCCGTGGTCATTATGGTCGTAATCATGTTCCGGTTTACCATCTGCCCCATAAGTTCTTGAATCACCGTTAGGGGCAGTGTAAGTGCTTCCTGGCTCTCCGGTGTTGGGTCGCCGATTTGCATCGTGTGAAGATGCCTTCGGCACATTGCTTTGTTTTAATGCACAAAAGACCTTTTTTATTGGTTGAACAATGTTATCTTTCACCCAACTCGCAGTGTCTTCTATCCATTTAGGCCAGTTGCCGTCATGGTCGTCCATATTCACCGGATTATTCAGGCAATACGCATACGCGTTATGCCCGAGAACGCCCTGGCCGGTGGAGAGGAGGACATCGGCAGAGATGAACCTGCCGACTTCGGGGGTATAGTACCTGCTTTGGAGGTAGTAGAACCCGGTTTTGGCTGTTTTTTGTACCCGGAGGGAGTTTCCCTACGGGGTTGTGTTTATTCATACGGTTGCTTGCCGAAATAAGGTGCTTGCGGATATTCCTTAAATCAACTCTTCATTTATGCTTATAATTGAGCATGAAGCGTCATATTGGATGGTGATTAAATACCCATCCTTGGTATAATGCAAGGATTCTTTCGGTGTATCATTTCTGCCGGTATAAAGAAATAAATACTCACCGTTAGGATCAATCGCTCTTACCGCGTCTAACGATTGACCTTTCGCCAGTCCGTTAAAATCAGACTTTAACAGCTGCGTTCTATAGGTATTACCAAGAATTTTGTTGCCCGAACTATCAAACAAGAGTACGGCAATACGCTCATCACCAAGATATGATACTCGGTACACTCCGTTATCTTTCCGCAAGCATTCAATGGGATATTTTGTGTTTAGCTCATTCAACAAACCATTGAACTCGGCGAGTTCCGATAAGTCTGCTTCATCATAGGTTTTAGATGCCAAATCAACCAAACTTTTATCCGGCTGGGATATCTCAATGTTCAAATCAGTTCCTCCTGCGGTGCAAGAACAGATTACAAGCAGCATCATTAAAACAATTGCTGCGAAATAATATTTTGCTGACCTCATAGTACACCTCAATTTCCTAATGCATAGTAGATTATTGCGCTGTCATAGTATGGTACGCCGCATAGAGTCCAAGGAATCGTATCCGGAGTCATTCCTGCATCCCAAAGGACCGACGCCCCGCCATACTACCCATGTTTTTCCGCCCATTGTCCGGTATCAGTCTGCCGCATAAAATGATAGTCATAATACACCTGACCGGCAGCCAAATTATATTTATATGGTCGGGTGCCTACTCGCAATGCGATCTTAAACTCATTGTCATACACCTTCGCATCCGGACCGGAAATTTTACGAACAGTATGGCAAATTGCCTCCGCGATAGCGGAACGAATTATCTTTTCCGAGTGTGGACGCGAGTGAGCCCGAGGTTGACAGCAGTTTGCCTCAACTGTCAAACCTCAACAGCGGCTAAATCGCTGTTGAGGTGAGCATATTCTACAACGGTTGCTCCGGTTTTGTCAATGAGTTTGACGATATCGCTCTTGGCGTTGCGGAGGTAATAGTTGTTGAACGTTGAGTTTTAACAGGAATCCACAATTACTTCCCCCCATATATCCTCAAGGGCATAACCATCGATGCGAGCATCATTAAATAATGCGCGACAGGAATCGAACCATTGAGTATTGCCGGTGTTGTCGCTCAAATGAGCTTTTCCATCATCGGCATATGCGATCCAATAGCTTTTTCCACGAAAGAAAAAATGAATTTCGTTGCCGCATACAATTGCACTATGCAATACAGCTTTGTAAGTTTTCCAAGAAGAGTCATCGGATTCGGGAATTCCAATGGAATGGATAGCTTCATTCAACAGGACACCATTACCGATATAAACCTGTTCACACAGTTTTTCTAATGAATCTCGTCGTTGGGGTAGGGCATCTGTATCAAGCAGACTGTATTGCGTGCAAAACAAGGAGCGACTTCTCTCTATTGAGTAGAACTCGGAGCCGTACTCGAACGTTAAAAGATTATGTTTTTTTAAGTACTTTTTGATTTCTTGTATGGTCATACTCTTCACTTCAGGTACCAAAGGTTGATCTGCCTGCCATGTCTTTTAAACCTCCAAGTCAGTCCATCACGAATTACATTCGTTCCGGTAAGAATTTCGCCCGCATTGCTTAAAGCACAAGCTCCTATTCCTGAGGCTACAGCATATGTGCCAACAGTTCCTACAGTAATGGCGGCACTTACAACTGCACCGGTTGCGCCGATGCTTGCCGTGACGTGCTTTGTACTATACCTATGCTTTCCTGTTATAAAAAGCAAGAAAACTAATTGCCTCTTGTATTTCTGCGCCGCATGCGTTTTCTTCATAATTTTCATCTAAGCCGGCACAGGTATACACATCTCCCAAATAATCCATTATACGTTCACACAACTGACCATCACTGTAAATCTTTGATGCCACAACAGGAAAAGATCTACGAATACTCGCTTCATGGGCACGTTGCAAATATTTATTAACAATTTCGATCGTTTTTTCTTCACTCAACATACATTACATTGTACACACCTAACCTTAATCACTCAACTCTTTTTATTACAACATCACGATTGCTGAGCAGCTTATCCAACTCGGAGCAAAAAAGAGCATAATCATCATATGTTTGTTTTCTAATGAAATATCCTTTATCGAAAAAGCCGTTTTCCTCCGAATAATGATATAATCCCCATAGAGTAGACACTTGAAAAAACAAAAGAATTCAAGGCTACACCATGGGGGTTATTTATGTCAAGGAGAAAGAACAAAAAATACAGCGCAGAATTGAAGTTAGAAGCGGTGCAAGCATATTTAAACGGAGAAGGCAGTTATGAAAAATTACGAAAAAGATACGGATTATTAAGTTCAACGCAACTCAAGGAGTGGGTAAAGTGGTATAATGGTCATAAAGAATTCAAGGAAAGGCGAGGAGTCGGAACGGAGATCCATATGACCAAAGGAAGGAAGACAACGCAAGAAGAACGTGCAGAGATAGTAGCATTCTGCATTGAGCACGGGAAGGACTATCCGCTGACGATCAAGACATACGGAATCTCATACCAGCAAATATACGCATGGGTGAGGAAGTATGAGGAGCAGGGGATAGACGGTTTGAAAGACGGCAGAGGAAGAACGAAGCCTGCGGAAGAAATGAGCGAGGCTGAGTGCCTTCGTATGGAAAACAAGATATTGAAGGCGCAGCTCAAAGATGCCGAAATGGAGAACAAACTGCTAAAAAAATTGAGGGAGTTGAGAGGAGGCGATTGATCAGCGGAGTAAGGCAGGAGGATTACTACAAAGCGATACAGTACCTACATATATCCGCGAAATATCCAATAAAAAAATTGTGCCAAAAACTGAGCATCAACAGAAGTGCATATTACAAATGGCTGCATAGAGAACCAAGCAGCAGACAACTTGAGAACGAACAGATTGTTGAATGGATAAAAGAATTGTACGAAGAACAAAACGGGATTCTCGGATACCGGCAGATGACGATTACTGTCAACCGGGAGCATAATGTTCACTACAACAAGAAACGTATACGGAGATTGATGCAGATACTTCACTTAAAATCCGTGTGCAGGAAGAAACGCTACAATTACATCAAATCGACACCCGAAGTTACTGCTAAAAACATTCTGAACAGAGATTTTCATGCGGACAAGCCCAATGAGAAATGGCTCACAGACGTAACGGAATTAAAATACTATGCAGGTGCTGAAGTTAAGAAAGTGTATTTGAGTGCTATCCTTGATTTGTACGACAGAAGGATTGTTTCATACAAGATTGGAGACAGCAACAACAATCCGCTTGTGTTTGAAACGTTTGACGAGGCGGTACGGGCAAATCCGAATGCTCACCCGCTGTTTCACAGTGACAGAGGATTTCAATACACGAGCAAAATCTTTCACGTCAAGCTCGTTGCAGCCAATATGCGGCAAAGCATGTCCCGCGTCGGCAGATGTATTGACAACGGGCCAATGGAAGGCTTCTGGGGGATCCTCAAATCCGAGATGTACTACTTGAGAAAGTTCACTTCGCGTGACGATCTGATTTCAGAAATCGAGCATTATCTCTATTTCTACAATAACAAACGCTACCAGCAGAGGCTCAAATGCATGACGCCGATGGAGTTCCATCGCGCCGCTGCGTGAAAAATTCCACCCTGCTGCGCAGCAGGGTGGAATTTCCTCGCAAAACTATTTTGTTTTTTTCACTGTCTACTTGACAGGGGGCGCTTCA
>FR879704.1:0-19388 GCA_000435055.1 Clostridium sp. CAG:138
AAAACAAGAGAAAGAGACAGGATTTTTTTCATTGTTTGAATACCTCCTTGAAACTGAGAGTGATTTATTCACTTCCCCAACGGATTTATCAGCCGTCGGGTGCGGGACGTTTCTGCGCAGATTGTTTTTTGCAAAGGAGCGAATTCCGATGCAGTTCTTGTATACACTTGCATGATAACATATCGAAGTAATAACGTCAACCCGGTTTTGCCCTGAAATTGTGAACAATTTGTTAACAATTCATTTTTCACGATGCGAAGCGATATAAACGGTTTTTAACCGAACGGTGGGATGCTGCTGCGGCAAGGCGCATGTTGAATTGAGAATTGTTTTTGCAGGAAAACACGGATTTTGAATGCCATGCAAAAAAGAAATATAAAAGGAAGAGAAACATACATATACAACATGCACACATAAAGAAAACGGGATCCGCATCGAATCATGCAACTAATATAAAACGCTAAAAAACGAAAAAGTCCGCAGGGAGGGCACGCGGACTTTTTCGTTTTACAACAGAAACGCGGTAAACCAACGTTTCATTAAGGAAGGGGGGAATTCCTTTTCGGTGCTTCGGACAGAAGAATCAGCTCTTTGCCTGTCTGAAGCCTTTTTTGCCGACAAAAAACAATGCCAGTGTCCCCGGACCGACATGGGAACCCGTCACAGGTTCGTACATAACGGTTAAAATATCCTTCGGCGGAGCAATTTCTGATATAAGCTCCGCAAGAGTGTTTGCATCTTCGATACAGTCCGCATGTGCGATGCCGACTGTTTGGTTTGCAGCGTCAA
Source organism: Clostridium sp. CAG:138 (assembly GCA_000435055.1). Classification (GTDB taxonomy): domain Bacteria; phylum Bacillota; class Clostridia; order Christensenellales; family CAG-138; genus PeH17. The sequence continues at coordinate 790 of FR879704.1, forward strand.
CAACGTATTCGCGATATTGTTCCGCAATTGCGCGCAGGGAGTGTTTCCTTCCGCGAACTTTGCCGAAATTGACGATTTTTCCCTCGCTGTCGCCCTTCAAAAGGGGTTTGATATTCAAAATGTTGCCGATTGCAGCCTTTGCATTCGAAAGCCTGCCCGTCGAGCAGAGATATTTGAGGTTGTCAACCGTGAAAACCTGACATATCCTGTCGCGATAGTCCGAAAGCAGGTGTACCGCCGCAGAAAGGGCAATTCCCGAATCGCGGAGTTCCGCCGCACGCAGAACAACAAGCCCTTCGCCGAGCGAGGCTCCGAGAGTGTCGATAAGCTCAATGCTCCGTTCGGGAAATTCGGCGCGCAGCTGAGCCGCCGCCACCATTCCGGCCTGAAATGATCCGCTCACGCCGGATGACATGCCGATAAAAAGAATATCCTGCCCCGCTTCAAGCAAGGGACGCATTTTTTCAGTATATTGAGCGGGCGTTATTTGAGAGGTTGTGACTCTTGTTCCGCTGCGCATTGCATCATAAAATGCTTTGGAATCAAAAGCCGAAAAATCCGGACAGTACAGCGCATCTACGCCTTTTTCCGGTATACTGAATGAAAACGGTATCTCCGCAATGCCCCTCCGCTCCAAAAGCTCAAGCTCGAGATTTGCGGAAGTATCGGTAATAATTCGGTACACGTTCATTCACCTCACATAATCTAATCTACTATAACAGATTAACATGTTCATATGAATGTGTCAAGTGCTCAATGTAACAAAATGAGACTTTTGAGCATATATTTCGGACAAATGCGCTTTACAGCGTTTGAATCCTGCACTATAATACAATTGTGAAAAATGCGGAACAATGCTTAAAATGTACAATATGCACAATGCCGTATAATCTTTTGCAATTTGCGCCCCGAAAAGGGACGCAGGGGGAAAAATAATGTCATATGATAAAGCCTTGATTGCGGGTAAGCTCCGTCGGTGGGAAAAGCATCTTATGCGCTTTCGCCTTCCCGAATGGGATGAGATACCCGATTTCGGTCTGTATATGGAGCAGACCGTTGATTTGCTGCGCAAATATTTGGATTATCTGGCGCCCGAACTGAAGAATGAAGAGGTTGTTACAAGTTCCGCCATCAACAACTATGTTCGCCGCGGGATCATGCCGGGTCCGATTAAAAAAAAGTACTATCGACCCCATATTGCGTTCCTGCTGATGATTTGCACGCTGAAACAGAGCCTTAACATGTCAATGATAAAAATCGCGCTGCCCACATGTGAGTGCAGCGCAGATGCCCGCTGCGACGAATGTGCAAAATCTCCGGTCGGTTCGGCTGAAAGCAGCTGCACATCGGGTGTGCGCAGCGCTTACGAGTCGTTCATAAGCCGCCATGATCTGACCGCAAAATATTTTGTTCAGCAGGTTCGTCTTGCAAGCGCGGCGCTTTTGGATCATGATGAAAAGCCGGATATTGCGGTTCAAACCACGGAAGAACTCGTTGCTTCCGCCGCAATAGTCGCGGGCTTTTCGCGTTTGCTTGCCGAAAAGCTGCTGCTTTTGGACGGAAAGGATCTTTCAAACGGCGGAAGCATCGATTGCGAGACGGATTCCGAACCTGTCGATGCCGGAGAATGAGCTGACTTAAAGCAAAAAAGGATACATAAAGCGTAAGCAAAAAGACTTGCCGCGTCAACAATAATGCGGAAAGCCTTTTTTCCTGCCGTCGGTGCGTCAAAAAGGCGCGGCAGCGGCCCGAATTTGCCGAAAAACTGCCCGCAATGCTTTGTGCACGGTGATTTCAGCCTTGATTTACAGCAAAATATGAGTATAATAATAAGCGGAAGAATTCTGCCTGTGTGCAAAAAAGCGCAGGCGTTTCAATAACGAAAGGAATTATTGAACAAAAATGGAAAGAACCTTCATAAGGGATATTCGAACAAAATGCGGCGAAACGGCAAAGGTCTCGGGCTTTGTTGAAAACATCCGCGACGGCAAGTCAATGGCTTTTATCGTCATCAAGGACATCACCGGAAAGCTGCAAATAACCGTCGAAAAAGAGAAATGCCCCGCGCTTGTTGACGACATTGCGCGCATAACGCCCGATTCCGTAATCAGCTGCACCGGACTTGTTGCGGAAAACGAGTACGTTAAAATGGGCGGAATCGAGCTTCTGCCGACGGAACTTGAAATCGAATCCGTTGCGGACGCATTGCCCATTATCCGCAAGGAAATTCCCGCAACAAAGAAAAAACAGGCGGTCGAACGCTCTGCAATCGATCAGAGGCTGAACTATCGCTGGATCGATCTGCGCACGGACGAGAACCAGCTCCTGTTTAAGGTTCAGAGCTGCCTTGTGAACGCAATGCGCGAATACCTCCTTAAAAAGGACTTTATCGAGATTCACACTCCGAAGCTTATCGGAGCGGCAAGCGAGAGCGGCGCGGATGTTTTTGAAGTTGAATATTTTGACCGCAAGGCGTATCTTGCCCAGAGTCCGCAGTTCTACAAGCAGATGGCAATGGCGGCGGGTTTTGAACGTATATTTGAAGTCGGTCCCGTTTTCCGTGCGGAAAAATCTTTCACAAGCAAGCACACAACCGAATTTACGGGCTTTGACCTTGAATTCAGCTATATCGAATCCTATCGCGATGTTATGCAGATTGAGGCCGAAATATTGACATATGCTCTCGGCGTTGTCAACGAAAAATACGGCGAACGCATAAAGGAAGCTTTCGGCATTGAACTCATTGTGCCCACGCTTCCGTTCCCCGTTATCACTCTTGCGGAGCTTTACGATGCTCTTGAAAAGGAATACGGCTATGTTCCCGCGGAAGGCGAACGCGGCGATTTGACCACCGAGGCAGAGAAACTCAGCTTTGATTGGGTGAAGAAGCATTACAATCACGAGTTCCTCTTCATAACCGATTACTCCGCAGAAAAGCGCGCATTCTATCATATGCGCGATGAAAACGGCGTTCCGCAGGGTTATGACCTTATCTGGCGCGGTGTTGAAATCACAACCGGTGCACAGCGCGAGCATCGTTACGAAATCCTCAAAAAACAGGCGGACGAAAAAGGACTCGGTGAAGACGTTAAGTTCTACCTTGAATTCTTTAAATACGGCTGTCCTCCGCACGGCGGTTTCGGTCTCGGTGTTGACCGTTTGACCATGCTGCTGCTCGGACTCAACATTAAGGAAGCTATGTTCCTGTTCCGCAGCCCCGACAGGCTCAATCCGTAAAACTTGCGAGTGCGGATGATTCTCAATTTTTTGAATCAATCCGACTTTAACATTGACAAAGCAGGTTGTTTTTTGAGAACCGCCCGTAACAGGACGGTTCTTTTTTTACTGAGTTTTCCGGCTGCAAAGCGGACAAAGCGGAACAAAAGCCGGCGGGTGAGGTTTCCGCCGGCTTCTGCATGAGGGGTTACGATAAAAAAGCTTCGGTGCTTTTACAATTGTATTATACCGCCCGAAATATGCGGTGTCAACACAAAACAAAACACTTTCGGTACATAAAACAGTACAGCTTCTGCAAATAAATGTAATACAAACAATAACGGAAGCTTTGTATTGTAAAAAATGCGTTCGATGCCGAAACATTGTTCGGAGACGGCACTGCATAAGGAGTACGGTTCGCTTGGAGTGAAACAGCATATAAATCGGCAGAGGAGGCCGAAAACGGACATGCCGCATTGTGAACGGCCACACTGTCGATTTGTGCAAAATAAGCAAAAATTTTTGAGTTTTTTTGAAAAAAGGGGTTGACAAATTCCGAGTGCGGTTGTATGATATGTCCTGGTTAGCGAGAGCTAATTATTTTTAGACGAATCAAGTTAGCGAGAGCTAATTTTTTTTTGAACAGAAAGTTAGCAAAAGCTAATTTGAAATTCGTGTTATTGAGCAAGGAGTAATGATATGATGCCGTTAATGTTGGCCGGAATCGGCGAGGAGAACACGATAAAGAAGATCGGCGGCAGTCCGGAGATTAAAAAACATCTTGAGGATCTCGGCTTTGTTGTCGGCGGAAGCGTTACTGTCGTGAATGCGCTCGGCGGAAACGTTATTGTGAACGTCAAGGAGTCGCGTGTTGCAATAAGTGAAGAAATGGCACGCCGCATAATGGTCTGATGCGGAAAAACCGCAACCTTTTGCGGCCCGCAAATTTTTGCGGTTTGCAAACGGCGATGCTGCGAATGTGAATGAAAAATTAAAGATAAATTATAAAAATAAAGTCGGGAGGAATAATCATGAATACACTCAGACAGGCAAAAATCGGAGACACCGTAAAGGTTGTAAAGCTGCACGGTGAGGGTGCTGTAAAACGCCGCATCATGGACATGGGCATCACCAAGGGGGTTGAGGTCTATGTTCGCAAGGTGGCACCGCTGGGCGACCCCATTGAAGTCACGGTGCGCGGCTATGAGCTTTCACTCCGCAAGGCGGACGCTGAAATGATCGAAATCGAATAAACCGGGAAACATGCGGGGGAAACCCCGTATTTCTCGGAACAAAAGGTTAGCCAAAGCTAACAATGCTTCGCCGAAAGGTGCATTTCGGCTTTCGGCGGCAGAACGGAAAAAATATAACCGTATGACGGATAAGGAGGATAAAATGAATTTGAGAATCGCCCTTGCGGGCAACCCTAACAGCGGCAAAACAACGCTGTTCAACGCATTGACCGGCTCGAATCAGTTCGTCGGAAACTGGCCGGGTGTCACGGTTGAAAAAAAAGAAGGTAAACTTAAAAAACATGACGGAGTTATCATCACCGACCTTCCCGGCATTTATTCGCTTTCACCCTATACACTTGAAGAGGTCGTTGCGCGCAACTACCTTATCGGCGAGCGTCCCGATGCGATACTGAACATCATCGACGGCACGAATTTGGAGCGCAACCTGTATCTTACAACTCAGCTTACGGAGCTTGGCATTCCGGTTGTTGTTGCAATCAACATGATCGACCTTGTTCGCAAGAACGGCGACAAAATCAATGTTGCCGAACTTTCGCGTCAGCTTGGCTGCAAAGTCGTTGAAATTTCCGCTTTGCGCGGAACCGGCATTGCGGAAGCTGCGGAAGCGGCAATCGATGCAGCAAAGAACGGCAAAACCGTTCCCATGCACACCTTCGCAGGCCCTGTTGAACATGCACTTGCACATATCGAGGAAGCAGCCGTTCACGGACTGCCCGAGGAGCAGCAGCGTTGGTATGCCGTGAAGATTTTTGAGCGCGACGACAAGGTGCTTGAAAATCTGAATATTGATCCTAAGGTTATGGAGCATATCAATAAGGATATCGAGGCGGTAGAGAAGGAAATGGATGACGATTCCGAATCCATTATCACCAACGAACGTTATATCTACATCGGTTCGATTATCAAAGCTTGCTACAAAAAGAAAAACACGGGCAAGCTTTCAACTTCCGACAAGATCGACAAAATCGTGACCAACCGCTGGCTGGGTCTCCCCATCTTCGCTGCAGTAATGTTCCTTGTTTACTATATTTCAATGGTAACAGTCGGCAGCGCGGCAACGGATTGGGCAAACGACGGACTGTTCGGCGACGGCTGGCATCTGTTCGGCATAGGCTCAAAGGCATATAACGAAACTGCCGAAAATTACAGCAACGCAATGAACGCTGCCGGCGCATTTGTTGATTTCGACACTGAAGCCGAAGATTTTGATGCTGACAAAGTGCTTGCCGAACTCGAAGCATACAAGCCCGAGAGCGAGAACGCAACCGCAACCATCGGCGTTGAGGATGAGGAAACTCTTGCGGTAAACGAAATGACCGTTTATTATTCCACGATCCCCAAAGACGCAAAGGAAGATGAAACCATCGGCATGACTTATGTTGATGCCGTTAAATATCTTAAGGAAAACGGATTCGACGAACCCGATCCCGCCGCATACGGCGTTTGGGTAAAGGGTATTCCCGTGCTTGTGGGCGAAGGCCTTGAAAAGGCAGGCGCAGCTGATTGGCTTGCAGGCCTTATCAACGACGGTATAGTTGCAGGTGTCGGTGCTGTTCTCGGCTTTGTTCCGCAGATGCTCGTTCTGTTCCTGCTGCTCGCTATCCTTGAAGGCTGCGGTTATATGGCACGTATCGCATTCGTCCTTGACAGGATTTTCCGCAAATTCGGTCTTTCCGGCAAATCCTTCATCCCGATGCTCATCGGCACGGGCTGCGGCATTCCCGGTATTATGGCATCCAGAACGATTGAAAACGAACGTGACCGCCGCATGACCATCATGACCACAACGTTCATCCCCTGCGGTGCAAAGGTTCCCTTTATTGCAATGATCGCAGGCGCAATCTTCGGCGGTTCAGCCTGGGTTGCAACAAGTGCATATTTCATCGGCATGGCGGCAATCATAATTTCCGGTATCATGCTGAAGAAAACCAAGATGTTCGCGGGCGAACCCGCTCCCTTCGTAATGGAGCTTCCCGCATATCATCTTCCCACTGTCAGCAACGTTCTCCGTTCCACTTGGGAGCGCAGCTGGTCCTTCATCAAGAAGGCGGGCACGATCATTCTTCTGTCCACGATACTCGTTTGGTTTACCTCCTACTTCGGATTTACTTCCGACGGGTTCAGAATGCTTGCGGAAGACGAGCTTGACAAGTCCATTCTTGCGGCAGTCGGCAATGCGATCGCCTGGATCTTCAAACCCCTCGGCTGGGGCGAATGGCAGGCAGCGGTTGCATCCATCACCGGCCTTGTTGCAAAGGAAAACATCGTTGGCACGATGGGCATTCTTTACGGCGCAGAAGGTCCCGTTTATGCGACCCTTGCACATGTTTTCAACGGCATTCAGGCATATTCGTTCCTGGTGTTCAACCTGCTCTGTGCACCTTGCTTTGCGGCAATCGGCGCAATAAAGCGCGAAATGAACAGCCCGAAATGGACTTGGTTCGCAGTTGCATACCAGTGCGGATTTGCGTACATCATCTCTCTGATGATTTATCAGTTCGGCTGCCTGTTCACGGGTAATGTACATGTTGTCGGCCTCATCTTTGCTGTTGCTGCACTTGCCGGCATTATCTACATGCTTGCCCGCCCCTACAAAGAGGCAACAAAACTTACCAAGAACGTTAAGATTGGATAAATCAAAACGTTAGCAATGGTTTGAGTCGAACAGCGTTCGGCAATACGATGCGGTTCGACGAATGAATTCCCCCAACCCGGATGACGATGCGGACGGCGGTGCGCCATGCATTGCCTCCGCATCTTCCGGGCAAATTTGGGAATAAAATAAGCAAAAACCGATTTTATTTTTCACGAAAACAGAAACATGAAAGGAGAAGGTCATATGTTCAATTGGATAGCTCGGAATCTTTCAACGATTATTATCTGCCTTGTGCTTGCCGCTGTTGTGGCTCTTATCATTGTGAGTCTTGTTAAAGACAAAAGAAAAGGCAAGTCCTCCTGCGGCTGCAAGTGCGCCCATTGTCCGATGGCAGGCTCCTGCCATAAAAAATAATAAGTCGGCCGCAAACCGGTGCAAGCAGGAAAAATGCCGGCCGAATTTACGGAAACAGCTTTGCGGAAAGGAGAAAAAATGTTCAGAACCGTTGTAAAAATCGATGGAATGATGTGCGGAATGTGTGAAGCGCATATCAATGATGCAATAAGAAGGAATTTCAACGTTAAGAAAGTGAAATCATCGCACTCAAAAGGTGAAACGGTGATCGAGTCCGAAACAGAACCCGATGCAGCTGCGCTTAAGCGCGCAATTGAAGAGACAGGTTATGAATTCATCTCCGCCTCGACAAAAATCATTGAAGGCAGGCGCGGACTGTTTGCGGGCATTCTGCATAAAGACTAAAAAAGGTTGAAAAGTTGTGAAACAGAACGGATATGCTTTTCGCGCTTCAGCCCCTACGGAGAAGCATATCCGTATTGCTGTGAAAGCACCGGCAGAGAGTTTTATTTTTTAGAACTGAAGTTAGCATAGGCTAACTAAAAGCAAAACGGTCGGAATTGAAAAAGGTACGGAAAGAAATTGAAGACTAAAGCGAAAAGTTAAAAATAACAAACAGGAGAAAGGGAAAGAAAATGAGCGTTGTTATCGTCGGCGGAAATGAGCGCATGATAAGGCAGTATGAGCAGCTTTGCAAATCATATTCATGTAAAGCAAAGGTCTATATTGAAACGGATAAAGGCATTCAGAACTTCGGCACACCGGATCTGGTCGTGCTTTTCACAAGCACAATGTCTCATAAAATGCTTCAGATTGCCTCCGGGCAGGCGAAACGAAAGAACCTTCGCGTTGCAAGAAATCATACAAGTTCAATGGCTGCACTGAAAAGCATTTTGGATGAGCACACAGCATGAGCATAACGGTGCATCAGGAAAATGAAATGGGAATGCTTTGACAGCAGTGTATATTAAGCAGTGCGCATGAATATGATGATCAAAGGACGGCAGAAACGGAACAATTCCGAATTTCTGTCGTCCTTATTTGATGTCTGCACGTGCAGCCGCCGAATCATTTAAGTATCGGCAGCTGCGCGGGAAAAGTTAATGGGTTAGGTGGGTTGAATCAGTTGTTGTTCAGCTTTGCCTGTGCTGCCGCAAGCCTTGCAATGGGTACGCGGAAGGGTGAACAGGAAACATACTGAAGACCGACTTTGTGGAAGAACTCGATGCTGGAGGGATCACCGCCGTGTTCGCCGCAAACGCCCAGCTTGATGTTGGGACGGGTCTGCTTGCCGAGCTCAACAGCCATCTTGACGAGTTTGCCTACGCCGTTTTGATCAACGCGTGCAAAGGGATCGCTCTCGAAGATTTGCTTTTTATAATAGTCTTCAAGGAACTTCCCGGCATCGTCGCGGCTGAAGCCGAAAGTCATCTGGGTAAGGTCGTTGGTGCCGAAGCTGAAGAATTCCGCCTCGGTTGCAACTTCGTCCGCAGTGAGAGCGGCGCGGGGGATTTCGATCATGGTGCCGACAAGGTAGGGGATTTCCATGCCCTTTTCTTCCATGACCTTCTTTGCGGTTTCAACAACGAAACTCTTAACATATGCAAGCTCACGGGTTTCGCCGACAAGGGGAATCATGATTTCGGGGATGATTTCAAGCCCGGTTTCCTGACGAACCTCGATTGCAGCTTCAATAACGGCACGGGTCTGCATTTCCGCAATTTCGGGGTAAGTAACGGACAGACGGCAGCCGCGGTGGCCCATCATGGGGTTGCTCTCGTGCAGGCTGACAACGGTCTTTTTGAGCTCATCAAAGGTGATGCCCATGTTGCTTGCAAGAGCGGCGATCTCCTCATCCTTGGTGGGAAGGAACTCATGGAGGGGCGGATCCAGGAAGCGAATCGTAACGGGACGACCCTGCATTGCCTTGTAGATGCCCTTGAAGTCTTCACGCTGCATGGGCAGAATTTTTGCAAGAGCAGCCTTGCGCTCATCCGCATTCTTTGAAACGATCATCTCGCGCATTGCGGGGATTCGTGCTTCGTCAAAGAACATATGCTCGGTGCGGCAGAGACCGATGCCCTCTGCGCCGAACTTGACTGCCATTTCAGCCTGTGCGGGGGAGTCCGCATTGGTGCGGATCTTAAGGGTGCGAATTGCATCCGCCCATTCCATAATGGTTGCGAAATTGCCGGAAAGTTCGGCGGGGACGGTGCGAATCGCTTCGGCGTAAACTTTGCCGTTTGAGCCGTCAAGACTCATCCAGTCGCCTTCGTGAAGAACGGTGCCGTCGGTGAAGGTGAGCGTCTTTGCGGGTTCGTCGATAACGATTTCCTTGCAGCCGGAGACGCAGCAGGTGCCGAGCTGTCTTGCAACAACCGCAGCGTGGCTGGTCATGCCGCCGAAAGCGGTGAGGATGCCCTCGGAAGCGGTCATGCCCTCGATGTCCTCGGGGCTGGTTTCTTTGCGGGCAAGGATAACCTTGTGGCCCGCTTCGCTTGCGCGCTTTGCATCGTCTGCCGAGAAGTAGACCATGCCGCATGCTGCACCGGGGGATGCGGCAAGACCGGTTGCCATTGCCTTTGCTGCCTTAAGTGCGGCGGCGTCAAAGGTGGGATGAAGCAGGGCGTCAAGGCTCTTGGGGTCGATCATTGCAATCGCTTCTTCGCGGGTGCGCATACCTTCGTTCACAAGGTCAACAGCGATCTGAAGAGCTGCCGCTGCGGTGCGCTTGCCGTTGCGGGTCTGGAGCATGAAGAGCTTGCCGCGTTCAATAGTGAACTCCATATCCTGCATGTCGCGATAGTGTTTTTCAAGAGTTTCGGCCGTTCTTACGAATTCGTTGTAAACGGCTTCGTTGGTCTGCCTGAGGTGGTCGATGGGTTCGGGAGTGCGGATGCCTGCAACAACGTCCTCGCCCTGTGCGTTCATGAGATACTCGCCGTAGAGCTTCTTTTCGCCGGTGGAGGGGTTGCGGGTGAATGCAACACCGGTACCGCTGTCGTTGCCCATGTTGCCGAATACCATGCTCTGAACGTTGACCGCGGTGCCCCAATCGGAGGGGATATCGTTCATGCGGCGGTAGATAATTGCGCGGGGGTTATCCCAGCTGCGGAAAACTGCCTTGACAGCTTCGAGAAGCTGAGTCATGGGTTCCTGCGGGAAGTCAAATCCCTTGACCTGTTTAAACATGGCTTTGTATGATTCAACGATTTCCTTAAGGTTGTCGGCAGTAAGGTCGGTGTCAAGTTCGCAATTGTATTTTTTCTTTGCGCCGTCGAAAATCTCGTCGAACTTTGCTTTTTCAACTTCCATAACGACGTCGGAGAACATCTGAATGAAACGGCGATAGCTGTCATATGCAAAACGCTCGTTGCCGGTCAGGTTTGCAAGAGCAACAACGGTTTCGTCGTTCAGACCGAGGTTGAGGATCGTGTCCATCATGCCGGGCATGCTTGCACGTGCGCCGGAACGAACGGAAACGAGGAAGGGGTTTTCGGTGCTGCCGAATTTTTTGCCCGCCTTTTCTTCGGTAACGGCAAGAGCTGCTTTTATCTGCTCGATGATGTCATCGGAGATTGTGCGGCCGTCCTCATAGTAACGGGTGCAGGCTTCGGTTGAAACTGTGAAGCCATAAGGAACGGGCAGACCGAGACCGGTCATTTCGGCAAGGTTGGCACCTTTGCCGCCCAGAAGGTTCCTCATGGTTGCGTTGCCCTCATTGAAGAGGTACACATATTTGTGGGACATAATGAATCCTCCGTGTTTTCTTTTTTATACACACTTGGTACAGCAATGTATTATACATAATTCTTCCCGAAATTTCAAGTATTTATCAAGAATTTTTTCAATATTTTACACAAACAATACATACGGAAGGACGAAAACGCGCCGAGTCGAACCGTTGGATTCGAAAAAAATTGTGCAAACTCAATGTTTTTTCGGAAAAACAATGTTTATTCGGCAGCAAACAAAAAAGAGGTGAATCCGATGAAAAAAGAGATGAAAAATGATAAGAACAATTCCGAACGGAAAATGCCTAAAATGCAGGATGCGGATTTCTGCGGACAGAATTTGGGTATTGATGCGGGGAATGCAACAGCTTCGGCAAACGAAACAACGGGCATGATGCCGACCGCTCCGCAAAACAGTGCTGAACTTGAAGCGGCGGAAGAACTCTCTCCGCTGCAATACACATCTTCGGTGAAGCAAAAAAAACGAAATAAGCAATAAACCGACGATAGTTTGAATAAATAAAGGAGCCGCTGCGCAAATTCGGCGGGAGCGGCTCCTGCGGGTTTAATTTTCAGCCGGTTGTTTTCAGCCTTCGTCGTAAAGGCCGGCTGCTTTGATTTTTTTCCAATCGGCGGCAACGATGCGCACCTGTTTGCTTGAATTGATTGAAAAATCTTTTTGGAAAACGTATCCGTTTGCCATCATGCGCAAAAGTGTGGCTTTTACCCTGTCGTCGGGAACATTGTTTCGCTTTGACACCGCTTCAATGGTACCCCAAAACGTCGGAATGATATTGGCTTTTGTTTCAACGTGCGCAAGGTTGCTGACTATCATGCGCATATAGGAGTTGTTAAGCTCCTCCTCATCGGGAAGCAGGCGAATGTCGCTTGCAACACCCTGAAGCCGTTTGCTGAACGTGTCCGTCACACCGTAAACAACAACTTTTTTGTGCCTTTTCTGCACAAGATATTTGACAACGGACTGAAAATGACCGTCTCCGGTGAAGATAATATAGGTGCCGACATCGTTTCTGGATGTTACGTTCTGATAAATATAATCAAGCATAACAAAATCCGTCATATCTTTTTTGCGGTACTGCGTTGCCGTGCCGGTTTCGATAATGGTGTTGGTGATGTTGCGCAGCTTTACAAGCTCCTCACCGATGCCGGGGGATGAAAAATCGGCAAAAATCATAATATCTTCAATGTCGAACTGCTTTTCAAGCTCGGCACGCCATGCGGCTGTATCGGGACGAAGATTATATTTGTTTTTGTACGAATAAAACCAGTATTCGTAATCAACGAATACCATTGCCCGTTTTGAACGGGCAAGCGACCTGAAAATGTTGAGCAAATAAACCCTCCTTTGCGCAAAGCAAAATATGCGCTTACATAGTGCGGTAATGCTTTGAACGATTCATTTTTGCGGGAAAGATCCCGAAATCAAAGCTCCCTTAAACCGACAGACCGAAAACAACAAACCTGCCGAAAGGGCAGTGCAACAAAATAACCACACGGTATCGAACGCGTAAAAAATAAATTTCATATGCGATTTTTACATAAACAAAGACCAATAGGCAGCCGCAGGCAAAATGCTGCGATCCGTAGATTGAATAAAGTTTACGCCCGATAGTGCAAATAAAAAACAAGCCGGGACGCCGCCCGACGAGGAGTGTTGTCCTTCATTGCCGGTATCACTGCTATTATAACAAACAACATAAAAATTTGCAACACTTTTTAAGTAATTTCGTCACTTCGGGACGAAAGAAAAAGGCGGGGTCGCGGCGGTGTATCCGTCTTTCGCGCAGGAGGGCTTCCGCAATCCGCCGAGTTTGCGTCAGTCTGCAAAAAAACGTGAAATTTGTCACAAATTATTAAAAAATCAGCATTGCTGTCCGCGCACTCGGGGTTTATAATATCAGCATGGCAAGGAATAAACCAAGAAAACTTAAAAAGGCTGCTTCCGAAAGGTTCCGCCTGTCCGGTGCGGACGGCAATGAGGAGTCCGGTGCGGATGTCAATGAGGGGAAAACAAACTTCAATGCATCGGATGCTTCGGACATGCGAGGTAAAGAAAAAAACAACGGAGCATACAGGAAACACAGCGTTATTTCTTTCATAATATGCGAGGTGCTTGCTGATGTCGCCGCTGTTGCTTTGATATTGCTCGGCAGAACGGGGGCGGAGCGGTACGGCAGTGCTTCCGTGCCTGCGACGGATGATACTGCGGATGCAGGGAAGGAAAACGCCGCGACGTTTGATGAGAACGGAGATGGAGAAAATCGCGGCTTTACCGTTGAACCGACAGAAGAGGTTTCGGATACGCCGTTCCCGCAGGGTGAAACTTTGGCGCACGTTAAAACGACCGTCATTGCGGACGGCAGCCCGATCGCAACGCTTGCAAGCGGCAGCGCGGCGGAGGAGCTTATTGAAGCCGTGCGTACATATTTCGATGGTTTTGTGAACAAAAGCGGAGCGGTCACATCGTTTTTGAATGAAATCGGTTTTGTTGAGGCGGACGAAAATGCGGCGGTCATGCCCTATGATGAGGCATTTGCGTTTCTGACAGGCAGCAGCACGCCGCTAAGGGTTCAAAGCAGGCTTATTGAGCATGAATTTGTAACGATTCCGTATGAGGTATCGACGGTTAACAGCAGCGATTTTTACTGCGGGACCCGCTTTGTTGCCGAATACGGACGGAACGGCAAAAAAATGAGTGCTTATGAATACATTTATATTAACGGCACGCTTCAAAGCAGCCGAATGCTTGAGAGCGAGTATCTTGACCTGCCGCTGAAAGAAACCGTTGTCATCGGAACAAGACCGCGCCCGGCAGCAAACGGAATAACAACGGGTGAATACCCCGCTTCGGGTATTGCATTTGCAAGGCCCGTTGATGCTGCTGTTGTGCGCTTTTTCGGACTGCTTAACGGCAGCATGCATGAGGGCGTGGATTTTGCGGCGAACAGAGGCGAAAACTGCAAGGCAGCGGCAGCAGGAACCGTTGTTGCGGTGCTTGAGCGCGACAGCATGGGTTTGACCGTGTATGTTCGTCACGAAAACGGTTTTGCAACCGTTTATGCAGGGCTTGAAAAGGCGCATGTTTCCGTCGGAACAACCGTTGCAGCGGGCGACATAATCGGCACGGCGGGTGCGGACGGAATACATTTCGGCATTTATGCAAACGGGGTTCCGTGCGACCCGAAAGCCTATATAAGCGGGCTTATGCAGTGAATGAACAGCATGTGACCATGCTTTTTCAATGCGGAAACAGTGTTTTGAACCGCTGACAGAACAAATTTTGCTTTTATGCGGGTTGCCAAACTCTGCCGCCTGTGTTAAAATCAAAATGTGACTGCAATTCCGCATTGAAGAATAAACAGCCTCCGGGAATATGCAAAACAAACTCGGTTTGCGTTTCGGATGCAGCTGTGCGGTTGTTCCTTTTTCAGAATCCGAAAACGGAGCGGTATTTCGCGGGTTGCAAAATAGAATTACTGTTTAAATTATTAAATTTATATAATACGGAGTTTATATGGCTTTTTTTGAAATTCGCGGCGGAATCCCGCTTCGCGGCAGCGTGACCGTGAGCGGCGCAAAGAACGCTGCACTGCCGATAATATGTGCATCGATAATGGCAGATGAACCTTGCAGAATCGAAAACCTGCCCGATATAGAGGATGTTCATCGAATCACGGAGATTTTGAGTTCAATGGGTGCAGCGATTACGCGCCCCGCTCCGGGCGTTGTTGTTATCGATCCGCGAACAATAAAGTCCCACAGCGTAACAAACGAAATGGCGGCCAAGCTGCGTGCGTCGTATTACATGCTCGGTGCGCTGCTCGGAAAATTCCGCCGTGCCGAAATTGCTCAGCCGGGCGGGTGTGCGATCGGACAGCGTCCCATGGATTATCATATCAACGGAATGCGCGCTCTCGGAGCAAATGTGCAGGATCGCTTCGGCATAGTTACCGCCTCGGCCGACAAGCTTCGCGGTGCGGAGATTTATCTTGATATGGCAAGCGTCGGTGCAACGATAAACATTATGCTTGCCGCATGTCGTGCAGAGGGCAAAACCGTGATAAACAACGCCGCACGCGAACCCCATGTTGTTGACGTGGCAAATTTTCTCAATACCATGGGAGCAAACATTCGCGGTGCGGGAACGAATGTTATCCGCATAACGGGCTGCGATGCGCTGCACGGCTGCACCTATGCGATAATACCCGACCAAATCGAAGCGGGTACTTTCATGATTGCCGCTGCCGCAACACAGGGAAATGTTGTGATTAACAACGTCATACCTGCGCACCTTGAGGCAATTTCCGCAAAGCTTATGGAATGCGGAGTGGAGGTCATTGAAGGGGATAACGGCAACGATTTTTACATGCAGATTATTTCAAACTCCCGCCCGCGTGCGGTGAATATCAAAACTCTGCCGTATCCCGGTTTTCCGACGGATTTGCAGCAGCCGATGACCGCATTGCTGGCGGTTGCACAGGGCAACAGCTTCATCACGGAGAATCTGTTTGAGGACAGGTTTAACCATGTTCGTGAGCTCAACCGCATGGGTGCAAACATAATCGTGAACGGCAGAACCGCAACCGTGATCGGCGTTGATAAGCTCTACGGCACCGATATCTATGCTTCCGACCTGCGTGCGGGCGCGGCAATGATAGTTGCGGCTCTGATGGCGGAAGGAACTGCCCGTGTGCGAAATATCTATTATATCGACAGGGGATACGAAAAACTCGAACATAAGCTCCGCGCTCTCGGTGCCGATATTAAGCGCATCGAAGAGCCTGACGAAGAGTGAACACTGTCCGCATATCGGTCGGAATCAACCGATAAATCAACCGATAAATCAACCGATAATTGAACAGAACGGATTAAGCTGTTTTGATAAAAAAGCAACGGGGCCGCTGCGGTGAATGCAGCAGTCCTGTTTGGTTTATTTAAGCCGATGCAGAGTTTTTTTCATGCAAAAAATCTATTAGCATGGCTAATGAACCGGAAACCGACGGCAACATTTTGTAGATTCTACCGTTACGTACCATCATCGAAGGGAAAAGGGCCATTTTACCTTGAAGTAACTCATCTTCACTTATACTGAGCAGCACCTTTCCATCTTCAAGAGGCCAGATTGCATTCTGCATCGCAGACTTTTTAGAAGATAATCGAAAACGTGATATAATTTCACTAAGCGAATCTTTTACCTTTGCGTAGAAAAGCAGCTGAGGTTTCCCGCCTTCAACAATATCACGGTAAGCCGAAATGAATTGTACATCAGAAACGCATTGCACTGGAATTTTTAATTCATCTTGTATCTCCATATTAATGCAATCTATCAGTCCACTGGTTGTCAGCTCTTTATTCTTGCCAAGAGCATACTTGGCTTTTACTGAAGCATTGACACTGCAACCCCAAGTGTTTTTTCCTATGGATAACTTTTTGCTTCTGAGAATAAGTATGATAAATGAATCGCTGGAAGAAATAAAACCATTAAATCCCAAATGGTTTGAAAGCTTGGATTCGGAAAGCGTACTTATAAAGGGTCCATACTCAAACAAGCTTCTAACTGATAATCCATTGAATTGATAATCCATTGCGCGGTTAGTTACCAGTGAATGGAAGTAAGTAGTCCTGCTTGTATGCAACGTAAAAACGTTATTATCCAGATGCCAGCCATCAACTCGGATACAAAGTTGATTATATATAGATGAAGTTTTATGAGCAGACAGTAATTCGCTATAATGCTTAGTAATAATTTCAGGAGGCTCGTATATTGAGCTTGCTATGTCGCAAATAGTAATGGAGCTGATTGGTACTTTGTTCAGCTTTGCACATATAATAATTGGAAATACAATATTGTTTTTTTGCTTAAGGCCTCTTATTCCTGTAATTTTCTTTAAATTTGAGGAAGACGCTTTCGAATTGTTATAAGTTAAAAAAACACCTTGTTCATCGTCTGTGGAAACATATTGATTTAATAACAAATCATAGTTTTCACATAATTTTGCACCGTCCTCTAATGAATTCAATGTTTTTCTTTTTAAAACAACAGCAAACCAATTGAGAATACCAGTAGCAATAATTGAGAAAAATATTGTCCAGTCAAATAATTCAATTTTAGACTTGCCGAATAATAGCACATAAAAATATATAACAGCTAAAACGAATAATGCAATAAGACAATATAGCCCATCATTTTTAATGAAATTGTAAAAAAATAATTTATATTTCCTATTCATTTTGGGTAATTTCATTCAAGAAATCCTTCTATTGTCAAAAACAAAATTAAATTTGATTCATAGGCATTCGCAAACCTTAACTTGGCTGACGCATTTTCATAATTATGCATCAGCCATTATAATACAATCGGTGATTCAAAATGCGGACTTATTTCGTTCCGAAAATCCTGTCGCCGGCATCGCCGAGACCGGGAACGATATAGCCGTGATCGTTGAGATGGCTGTCAACCGCGGCGGTGTAGATGACAACATCGGGGTGCAGCTTATGCAGCATTTCAATGCCCTCGGGAGCGGCAACAAGGCACATCAGGCGAACGGTTTTGCAGCCTGCTTCCTTGACGATGCGAATACCCTCGGCAGCGGAGCCGCCGGTTGCAAGCATGGGGTCAACAACGATCATATCGCGCTCGGAGGTGTCACCGGGCAGCTTGCAGTAATAGCTGACAGGCTTGAGCGTCTCGGGGTCGCGATAAAGCCCGATATGTCCGACTTTTGCGGCGGGAATCAGCTCCATGACGCCCTCTGCCATGCCGAGACCGGCGCGGAGAATGGGAACGATGCCGAGTTTGCGTCCTGCAAGCACTCTTGCGCGCATTGATGCAACGGGAGTTTCAATGTCAACT
This sequence comes from Clostridium sp. CAG:138, assembly GCA_000435055.1. GTDB lineage: Bacteria > Bacillota > Clostridia > Christensenellales > CAG-138 > PeH17. The sequence goes on from FR879704.1 coordinate 18,820, forward strand.
TCCTCCATGGGAAGGTCACGGGTGACTTCATATGCCATGAGCGTGGACAGCTCGTTGAGCAGCATACGGAAATCCTTTGTGCCGGTGTTTTTGTCCCTCATGAGGGTGAGCTTGTGCTGAACGAGAGGATGGTCGATAACGACAACGTTTTCCATGTAGTTTTTCATTGTTAATACCCCTTTGTAAAATTATTGATTAAATAAGTTGAAATCAAGCAAGAAGCTTTTATCTGCATTCGTAATCGGAAATTTTGCCGATGCGGCGTTCGTGCCTGCCGCCGGCAAATTCGGTGCAGAGCCATGTTTTGACGATCGCCTTTGCGGTTTCAATGCCGATGATCCTTCCGCCCATTGCAAGCATGTTGGAATCATTATGCTGACGGGTCAGTTCCGCGGAAAGAACATCTCCGCAGAGTGCGCAGCGAATGCCGCGAACCTTGTTTGCGCAGATAGAAACACCGATGCCGGTGCCGCAGATGAGTATTCCGCGGTCAAACTCGCCGGAGGCAACAGCTTCTGCGGCGGGAAACGCGATGTCGGGATAATCCATACTGTCGGTTGAATAACAGC
>FR879704.1:19410-28171 GCA_000435055.1 Clostridium sp. CAG:138
GTTAAAAAACAGCCGAAATCCCTGAATTCGTGACCAAGTTCAGTAATATAGGGTAAAAGCTCGTTCTTGAGTGCGTATCCGCCGTGGTCGGATGCAATTGCAATTTTCATTTTTTTATTGTCCCGTGCGGTGCGCGGGAAATCCTTTCCGTAAAGTCTTTAAAAATATTAAAAATTTTTGTGATTGAGCAAGAATAAACTCCGTAAACACCGACGGCATCCGAACGGCTTCGAACGCAGCCGAAAAGTCGTCGGCATATCGCAGCGGTCATTCGGAAATAACCGTAAATCCGGCGGCACGGAGCAGACGATTCATGTATGCAAGCCCCTGAGCCTCGGCGGGGACACTTTCCGCAATTATCAAATCCATGCCGCACGATTCGTTTCGAAGTTCACGAAAAAGGGCGGCGCACAGCGTCTGCGGTTGAGTCCTGTCGCCGATAACGACATGCCGCTTTCCCGAATAGCGGGATTTGGTTTGTTCCGTTGCGAGTATGATGCATTTTTTGCCCGAAAGCTCTGCGCGGGTGTATTCACGGCAGGCGATGGAGGCGGTTTTTTTGCAGTCATTGCCGCCGTCAGCGATGACAACATCGCATTCGGGCGCATAATGCTTGTATTTCATGCCGGGTGAAGCGGCGGTTTCTCCGTTTTTTAAGGGGTTGAGCACCGCATGAGCAATATCAACATGCCCGATGACGCTTTCAAGCATCTCTCTTGTGACTCCGCCGGGGCGAAGCACCGTCGGTGTGCCGACAAGGGAAAGCACCGTGGATTCAACGCCGACTCTGCAATCCCCGCCGTCAATAATTGCATCAATGCATCCGTCAAGGTCATCCAGAACATGCTGAGCGCAGGTCGGGCTCGGTTTTCCGGAAAGGTTCGCGCTCGGCGCCGCAATCGGAACGCCGGCCGCACGAATCAGAGCAAGTGCGGTTTTATGCTCCGGCATACGCACCGCAACGGTGGAGAGCCCCGCCGTGACTTGCGGAGGGACAATGTCGCTTTTGAGATAGACCATGGTGAGAGGACCCGGCCAGAATGCATCCGCAAGCTGCCGCGCCTTGTCCGGAACATGTTTCCAAAGCTGTTTGAGGTCGCTTTTTTTTGCAATATGAAGAATGAGCGGGTTGTCTCCGGGGCGCCCCTTTGCAGCAAAAATCTTTTCCACAGCACAGCCGTCAAGCCCGTTTGCACCGAGTCCGTATACGGTTTCGGTCGGAAACGCAACAAGCCCGCCCGCGCGAATGATTCGCCCGCACACGTTTGTTCCGTTCTCTTTTTGTGTTGCTGCATTGAAAAATTCCGTGTTCATGCTGCCAAACTCCGTTCCCGGGTCACCGCATCGGCCGCAAACCGGCGCATAATGCCGTATCAACCCACTATAATATAGCACAAATCGCGGCTTTCGGCAAGTGAAAAGTGATGCTGTTTTTAAACATCGAATGCGGCAAAGGGCACGGCAGGATTGAAAAATCTTTCCGTTTGTGGTATACTTTGGATAAACACGGCGGTACGCCGCCAAAAAGGATAAGGAATTTAAATAATGAGCGAATACAATTATGATATCGTTGTTCTGGGCGCGGGCCCGGGCGGTTATGAAGCGGCTATACGCTGCGCACAATACGGCAAAAACACGGCGCTTGTTGAGGCGCGCGATTTGGGCGGAACATGTTTGAACCGCGGCTGCATTCCCACAAAAGCACTGCTTCACGGTGCGGAAGTTTATCAGTCGGCGCTGAATGCTGCGTCCTGCGGTGTAACAACCGGTGAGGTCGGGTTTGATTTTGCAAAGCTTGCCGAATACAAAGATTCTGTTGTTGCAGGCCTGCGCAAGGGCATTGCGGGGCTTGAAAAAGCGCACGGAGTGAAGGTCATAAACGGCTTCGGAAAGCTGGTTGACGAGCACACTCTCGATGTTGACGGCGAAAAAGTCACGTTCGACAAGCTGATTCTTGCAACGGGAAGTGCGCCTGCGCGTCCCCCGATTCCCGGTATTGACGGCGAAAATGTCGTAACTTCCGACGAAGTGCTTTCAATGACAGAGCTTCCGGACAGCTTTGTTATTATCGGCGGCGGTGTTATCGGCATAGAGTTTGCAACGTTGTTTGCCTCTCTCGGAAAGCCCGTAACCGTTATCGAAATGATGCCGAGCATACTTCCGGGCGTGGATGCCGACATCGTTAAAATGCTTTCAACAAGGGTACTCAAACGCAAAAAAGTTACTGTTATCAACAATGCCAAGGTAACAGGCATCAACGGCGGCGAAAAAGTCACCGTAACGTACGAACTCAACGGAGCCGAAAAAACAGCCGAGGGCGGCTGCTGCGTTGTTGCCGTCGGCCGCCGCGCAATGACGGCAAACATCGGGCTTGAAAATGTCGGAATCGAAATGAACCGCGCGTTTGTGAACATCGACGATTATTGCCGCACAAATATCGAAAACATCTATGCGATCGGCGATATAACCGGCAAGATTCAGCTTGCGCATGTTGCAAGCGCACAGGGTCTTGCAGCTGCGGCGAATGCATGCGGGCAGAAGAGTGTAAAGATGGATTATTCGGTTGTTCCTTCCTGCATTTATACCGCTCCCGAAATTGCATTTGTCGGCATCGGCGAAGAAAAAGCAAAGCAGCAGGGCATTGAATACAAAATCGGCAGCTTCAATGTTGCAGGCAACGGCAGAGCAATGATAATGGGCGAAGCTCTCGGCATTGCAAAGCTGATTTCCGATGCGGACGGAAATCTCATCGGCGCACAGCTCATGGGTCCCCGTGCAACGGATATGATAGCGGAGCTTGCTCTTGCGCTTAAAGTCGGCGCCTCGGTTGGAACAATTGCCGAAACCATTCATCCGCATCCCACCGTCAGCGAGGTTATTGCGGAAGCGGCGCATGATTGGGAAGGTCTTTGCTGTCACAGTCTGCCCAAAAAGAAATAATTAAATCAACAAACGAACAAACCGCCGTCGCCCATCGAATAAGATGTGCGGCGGCGGGCATTATGCGGCTTTTTCCGTCGGCTATCGAATCAATCGCAAATCAATTACAAAAGGGAGGAAGAAAAACATGAGCATTCCAAACGGCAAAAATGTATACGGATATGCGGAGGCATATGCAAAACTTGCAAATTTCGGGCAGCAGCACCTGCTTAAATATTATGATGAGCTTGATGAAGCGCAGCGCGCCGCATTGCTCAATCAAATCGAGCAGATCGATTTTTCCGTTGTCAGCACGAATAAACAGCCTGAAAAACGCGGCAGAATCACTCCGATCGGTGTTACGGAGCTTGCGGAAATACGCACTCGCGGAGATGAGTTCTTTGATGCGGGCATGGCGGAGCTGCGTGCGGGGCATGTCGGCGCGGTGCTGCTTGCGGGCGGCATGGGCACACGGCTCGGTTCGGATGCTCCGAAGGGTGCGTTCAATATCGGAATCAAGCGTGAACTTTATATTTTTGAGTGCCTTATAAACAATCTTCTGAATGTTACGGAAAGAGTCGGCAGTTTTGTTCACCTTTTCATCATGACCAGCGACAAAAACGACGCAGCAACGCGTGCGTTCTTTGCAGAACATAATTATTTCGGCTATGCGGCGGAATTCGTGCATTTTTTCACTCAGGAGACGGCACCCGCAGCGGATTACGACGGCAAGGTTTATCTTGAAGAAAAATACCGTCTTGCAACTTCGCCGAACGGCAACGGCGGTTGGTATTCCTCAATGGCAAAGCACGGAATGCTTGATATTGTCCGCAGAAACGGCATAGAATGGCTGAACGTGTTTGCGGTTGACAATGTGCTTCAGCGCATTGCCGATCCGCTCTTCATCGGCGCAACAAAGCTTGCGCATTGCGAAGTCGGGTCAAAGGTCATTAAAAAAGCCGCGCCCGATGAGCGCGTGGGCGTTATGTGCCTTGAAGACGGGCATCCTTCAATCGTTGAATACTATGAGCTTACGGATGAAATGCGCAATGCGAAAAACGAAAAAGGCGAACCCGCCTACAATTTCGGCGTTATTTTGAACTATCTGTTCCGCGTGGATGCGCTTGACGGCATAATGGAAAAAGCCCTTCCGCTGCATGTTGTTGAAAAAAAGATTCCATGCCTTGATGAAAACGGGCAGCATGTCACGCCCGAAAAACCGAACGGCTTCAAGTATGAAACCCTGATTTTGGATATGATACGGCTGCTTAACGGCTGCATGGTATTTGAGGTTGAAAGGGCAAGGGAGTTTGCACCTGTCAAGAACCGCACAGGGGTTGATTCGGTTGACACGGCGCGGGAGCTGCTTGTCCGCAACAGCGTTGAACTTTGATTTTATTCACGGCAATGAACAACAAGCCTGCATAAATAATACAGCCCCGCCGCAAAGCCGTTAAGCCCTGCGGCGGGGTTGTTTATTTCCCGTTTGTATGAACTGCGTACAGAGTTCCCAGCCGTGACGGAAGTGCTATGGATCATCAATCATAACGTCGGCAGCAGAATCAAGCTGCATTAACCTGCAGCGGAGGCAGAGCAGCCGTCTATTACTGTTCCCCGTGGCTCAGTGACACGCAGTGTGCCGGAACCTGATCCTGCATTTCGGCCCACGCAACGGTCTTGTCGCCGAAATGCCAAGCAACAACGATTGTTTCGAGGCTGTACTTGTAGTTCAGGTCGCTGCCGCAAATCAGCCTAATTCCGTCAAAATGCGTAAGATCGGGTCTGTTCGAAAGCACAATAAAATTTCCGTCAAACGCTTCGCCGCTTGACAGGATATACCTGTACTTATACGGTTTATCGTACCATTGGCCTTTTGCGTAGCTTTCGCCGATGCGCCATGTGCCGTCGCTCATCAGATAGTGTGTCTTCAGGCGTGCCTGCGCTTCATACAGTCCGCCCTTGTAGTTTACCGCCGTGTGAATGTCAACACAGTCGTTTGCATCATAAACCTTAACGATATAAGGCTCTTCGGCGGAAACCTCTTCGGACGGGTTTTCCCGCATATTGATATCATCCTGCGGAAGCTGTTTTACCGGCTTTCCACTCGGGTCAACGAGTTAGTTCGATGATGCTGCTGAGGCTGACATGATATATTGCCTGAGATCGAGAGCTTTCATCCTTCCGTTTCGAAAGGTGTCCTCATCAATTACTTCAAGCAGACTGTCAATTTCTGCAACTGCATCGGTTCTTTGGAGCAATTCCTTTAACGGGGGGAAGGTTTCGGCAACGATTTCAATTCCGTTTGAAAGCGCCGAAGCTGTGTTTCCCGGAAGAAAGCAATCCGATGAATAACCAATACAATACATATCGATTAAAAACGGATAGCCGAGCGTTGTTATAAGCAATGCTCGTGTCGTCATGTTTTCCGCCTCTGCTTGATCCACATAGGTTGCAGTGCGGCGCTCTTCGGGACTCATTTCTATCCAAGCATCTGTGCCGGGCAGAACACTGTATTCGTGCGGAGTGTCATTCATCGGAACAACACTTAATGCACCGACAGGCAACAGTGCGGTAAAAACGAGCGCCAAAGCGATCAAGATTGTGACAATTCTTTTTGCCATAATTATTTCTCCTTTCGCGGTGTCATGGTTTTGTGCCGTTGGCGGTTGGGTTTCTCTTCCCCAAAGTCTGCACTTGTTGAATGCTGTGCAAACTTTGGGTGCGATACGCAGCTTGCGATACGCAGTCTATGATACGCAATTTGCGATATGCAAATGCGGGACATGTGTTGAATCGGATTCGTTTCAATGGTGCGACTTTCATCGCAATACTATTATATCAGCGAATTAAGATCATTTCAACCCTCAATTGTGAACAATTTGTTAACAATTCTTTTTCAACAGGAAAAAACAGGCAAACGGAGCCGATAGGATGAACGCACAATATGTTTAAGATGAATGCAAAGTAATACAAAAAAAGAGCCCGAACCGATCGGGCTCCGATGTTGAAACAAATTTTAATTTTTGAGGTTCGTTATTCGGAAAACACCTTAAAGGCAGTTTCCGCAATCTTTTCCGCATCGGCAAGCGTGATTGCGCGGCGTTCGGCAAGCGCGGCAATATCGGCATATTCGAACTTTGCCCGTTTAACGCCGAACCCCTGAGCGGTCTTCAGGCGAATCGTACCGTCCTCAAATTTGGCGGTTTGCGTTTCACGCTGCAAAATGTATCGCGGCATTCTGCACTCGCGGACGCCGAGAGTGCTTGTGTGTTTGAACAATATGCGGATAATTTCGCTGCGTTTTTCGGCATTGCAAAGCACGCAGAGCATAATTCCGGGGCGGTTCTTCTTCATTCCTGTCGGAACGGTGTAAACATCCGCCGCACCCGCGTTAAGCAGTTTATCAAATGCAAACCCGATCTCTTCGCCTGTCATATCGTCAATGTTGCAGCGAAGCTCGATAATCTCATCCGCCGATTCTTCACTCGGACTTTCGCCGAAAAGCGCACGCACGCAGTTTGCGGCGGGATAGTCGCGTTTGCCCATGCCGTACCCTTGCGAAAGTATTGTCATTAACGGCATTGCGGTGAAGTCATGAACAAAATGCTTTAACAGTGCCGCTCCGGTCGGAGTGCAGAGTTCGCCTTTTATATCGCCCGCATAAACAGGAACGCCGTGAAGAATGAAGGCTGTTGCCGGTGCGGGAATGGGAAGAATCCCGTGCGCACAATGCACATGCCCGCTGCCCGTGCGAACGGGGGAGGCGGCAATGCGTTCCGGTGCGAGCATTTCGATCAGCGCGCAGCAGGAAACAATATCTGCAACGGCATCAAGCGCACCGACCTCGTGAAAATGCACAAGCTCAACGGGAACGCCGTGGGCATGACTCTCCGCTTCTGCAATCAGTTTGTAAACAGCAAGGGAATGCTCTTTCACTGCATCGGACACGGGCAGCGCGCGGATGATGTGTTCAATTTCGTGCAGCCCGCTGTGAGAATGGTGATGCTCGTGTTCATGACTATGCTCGTGCTCATGGCAATGCTCATGCGCGTGTTCATGCTCATGTTCATGATTATGTTCGTGCTCATGACAATGCTCATGGCAATGCTCATGTTCGTGAAGGTGTTCATGTTCGTGTATGCAGGCGGCATATTCGTCCGCATCGGTGTTCATGTATTCAACGGCAAAATGAATTCCGCGAATGCCGCATTTTTCGGCGGCAGCGCAGCGAACATTCAGTCCGACCGCCGAGAAGGCAGCTGCAATATTCTGAAACTCGGCACGTTGTTCTTCGGAAAGCAGATCATAGAGTGCGCCCGCAAGCATATCGCCCGCCGCACCCATTCCGCAGTCAAGGTAAAGTGTTTTCATAGTAAAAAGGCCTTTCAACAGTTTTATTCAGGGTTGCATATTATAATTAAGGAAAGAATCGTCACCGCGCATTGCTGCCGGTGCCGATATGGTTTATCATGTTTGCAAGGTAACCTGCGCCGAAGCCGTTGTCGATATTCACAACGGATACTCCGCTTGAGCAGGAGTTGAGCATTGAAAGCAGCGCTGCAACTCCGCCGAATGCCGCACCGTAACCGACACTTGTCGGCACGGCAATAACGGGGCAGTCGGCAAGCCCGCCGATTACACTTGCAAGCGCACCTTCCATGCCTGCAACGGCGATAATGACGCTTGCGCCCATGATTTCGTCAATATGCGAAAGGAGACGGTGCAGCCCTGCAACGCCGACATCATAAAGCCTAAGCACACGGCTGCCGTGAAATTCCGCCGTCAGTGCCGCTTCTTCGGCAACGGGAATATCGCTTGTGCCGCCGGCCGCAACAACAACGCAGCCGTTTCCGCTCGGTTCGGGGATGCTGCCGATACTGCCGATTTTTGCAATTTCACAGTAGCTCAGGGCAAATTCACGACTCAGTATCTCTGCGGCATGTTTTTCAAGGCGTGTAATAAGTATCGTTTCCTGTCCGCTCTCAAGCATGGCTTTAATGATTTCAAGCATCTGTTCGGGTGTTTTGCCCGCACCGTAAATCACTTCCGCCGCACCGGTCCGAAGGCGGCGATGGGTGTCTATCTTTGCAAATCCAAGGTCGCGGAACGGAGCGGTGCGCAGTTTCAAATATGCTTCGTCAACCGACACTTCCCCGCGGCGCACGGATTCAAGAAGGTTTTTTATTTCGTCATTCATAGTCTTTGTGTTGTGCTGTCTGAACAGCGGAGCCTCATCTCGGCTCAAGGTCAAGCGTCACTGCATCGAAATATTGCCGCAGCTCGTTTAAAACAAGCTCACGCTGTTTAAATAATTCATCGAATTGCCCGGCCTTCAATTGCAGCTTTGCGGTTCCGTTAACGCTCCGAACGCGAAAGTGGGAGAAGCCGAGCGAAAAAAGAAAGTTTTCCGCTGCTTCAACGGAATGCAGTTTGTTTTTTGTTATCAATTCGCCCGTCGGAATCCGCGTTGCAAGGCAGGCATAGGCAGGTTTGTTCCAAGTGAAAAGCTCCGCTTCGCGGGCAAGACGGCGAATGTCAGCTTTTGTCAGTCCGCATTCGCGCAGCGGGGAAAGCACGTCGGCTTCCCGCAGGGCACGCATCCCCGGACGGTCATCCTCTGCATCGGAAGCATTCGTCCCGTCCAGAATCGTTTTGTACCCGTCCGCCGCCGCCGCTTTGCATATCGCGGAAAAAATGTGTTTTTTGCAATGGTAGCAGCGGTCGGTCGGATTGCGGACAACATCTTCACAGGCAAGGATATCAACAGAAATAATTTTAAACGGCAGTTCGGCTTCCTTTGCGGCCCGCAGTGCGTCCGTCAGCTCAAATTCCGGCTGGAATG
>FR879704.1:28195-41116 GCA_000435055.1 Clostridium sp. CAG:138
GGAATGCCGATTGAACATAGTATGCGGCAAAATTTCCACCCTCAACGCGGGAAGCCGCATAAGCAAGAAAACATGAGTCCACGCCGCCCGAAAGCGCAATCGCCGCGCTGCCGATGTCCTTGAGCCTGTTCAAAAGTTTGCTGCATAGCCGTTCGGATTCGCTCATAGCCCATCCTCCTTTTTCACCCGCTTACATTATAATGCCTGCCGCGCGGGTTTTGCAAGAGCAAATAATAATGCGGCGGGAGAGGTCAACCCTGCCCGTCTTTTTCGTCCGCCACATACTCGGCAATCTCGGACAGATCGCAGTTCAGTATGCTGCAAAGCTGATTCAGCGTGTAGGTGCTCACGCTGCCGTTTTTTCTCAGCCTGTCAAGCTGCCCTGTGCTGAAATTGTAGTCCTTGATAAGCCTGTATTGCGACACACCCTTTTTCTTCATGGTTGCCCACAGCCTGTCAAACCGTATCATTTCGCCCTCCGAACAAATTTTCGTTCAATGTATATTATTGCCTGCATATTGACAATAGCCCGTATTCGGGCTATGATGCGAATCAAGATAAACTAAGTTTGTGTTCAATAATGTCCGCATAAAAATATATTGAACAATGCGGGAGCTAATCCTCGGGAATTTTTGAAATTTAGCCGATAGGATAAGTAAAGAAACAATTTAAAGAGGCTGCGGCTTCGGTTTCAAGTCGCGACCTCAAAATATATTTACCCGGCAATGGTGACAAACTCAAAAAACTATGCTATAATCCTTACTTGTGTAAGCCAATGTAGCTCAGCTGGCAGAGCAGCGCATTCGTAATGCGCAGGTCAAGGGTTCGAGCCCCTTCATTGGCTCCATTAATCGGGGCGTAGCGCAGCTTGGTAGCGCGTTTGGTTCGGGACCAAAAGGTCGGGTGTTCAAATCACCTCGCCCCGACCAAAATGATATGCACAACAAGCCGCTGCAAGGCACAGAGCTTTGCAGCGGTTTGTTTTTGCTTTCAATCAGGGTACTGTTTTGTTTTTTGCCGATTCTCTTGACAACACACCTGCCGAACGATAGAATTGAGCAAAAGGGAGGCTTTTTGATGAACTATTTAAAAATCAACAAAGATAACATCGACAGGGAGCATATCTGCTGCGCCATGTCGGGCAAACAGAGCCTTGTTAAAAAAGAGTGGATGAAGCAGCGGTTCGACGAAGGCCTTGTGTTTTACAGGAGCGAGGAACGCGGCAAGTGTTTTATTGAGTATATTCCGGCGGAAAATGCATGGGTTCCAATCGATGCGGACGGATACATTTATATTAACTGCCTTTGGATTGCAGGTGCGCTGAAGGGACACGGATATTCCGAAGCTCTGCTTTCGGAATGCATTCGCGACGCCGAACGGCAAAATAAGCAGGGATTGTGCATCCTTTCCTCCGAGGGCAGAAAAAAAGAGTTTCTCTCGGATCCGAAATACTTGGCGCATAAGGGGTTCGTCGTTGCCGATACATCGGATTGCGGAATCACCCTTATGTATTTGCCGCTGAAGTCAACTGCCGTGCCGCCGAAATTCAAAGAGTGTGCAAAACATCCGGCGGTTGAGGAAAAGGGGTTCGTGCTGTACTTCACGGATCAATGTCCCTTTACCTGTTACTGGGTGCCGAGGGTTCGGGAAGCGGCAAAGGCGCACGATATTCCGCTTAAGGTCATTCACATTACTGACAGGGAAGAGGCGCAAAATGTACCTGCGCCGGTCACGACTTATGCATTGTTCAGGGACGGAAAATTCGTGACACATGCGATACAGTCCGATAAAAAATTCCTTGCGCTTGCCGGAGTGCGGGATTAATTTTTTTGAAATGCAAAATAAAATTTAAATCAGCATACGGGAACACTTTAATTGGATAAAATCTGATTTCGGAAAAACTTTTGAGCCTTCGGCGTGACAGTCGCCGAAGGTGTTTTGCATTTGAAACGAATCAATGAAAAACGGCGCCGCCTTGATTGCCGCCGTTTCGGCGCTTGATGCATATTTTCCTCCGAATTGCTCAAAATAGCAGAAGAAAAAAGAAAAATCGGAGGCAATATGGGAATAATCGGAAGGCATTCGTTTGAGCTTTGCAGCAGGCCGCGAATAATTTCATCCGCAAGCTATGTCGGCGACAAAGAAGGGAAAGGCCCCCTGAGAGAATGCTTTGATAAAATTTGCCGCGACGATACCCTTGGGCTTGACTCTTGGGAGCAGGCGGAAAGCAGGATGTTCGAAAGCGCGGTTCGCGTGGCTCTTGCAAAAATAAAAAGGCAAAGCGATGATTTGAGCTGCCTTTTGGGCGGAGATTTATTGAATCAGATAATCTCCTCCGGCTTTGCGGCGCGGGAGATCCGTGCACCGTTCATCGGCCTGTACGGTGCGTGTTCAACCATCAGCGAGGGACTGATGCTCGGCGGAATGCTTGTTGACGGAGGCTTTGCAGAGCTTGCCGCGTGTGCCGCAAGCAGTCACTTTTCGGCAGCCGAAAGGCAGTTCCGCTATCCGCTGGAAATGGGCGTTCAGGCCGTTCCGAGCAGTCAGCGTACGGTCACGGGTGCGGGAAGCATAATCATTCAGGCGGCGGGTGAATTCCGTCCGGGTGCGGGCAATGTGTTTGAACATGTTGCACTTACGGGCGGCACCATCGGCAGCGTGGAGGATTTCGGCATTACGGATGCAAATAATATGGGGGCGGCGATGGCCCCTGCCGCGTTTAAAACGATTAAGACTCATCTTTCGGATTACTCGCGCAGGGTGGAGGATTACGACAGGATAATAACAGGAGATCTCGGCATTTTCGGCAGCGATATGCTGTATGAACTGCTGCGCGGTGAAGGGATTGAAATTGCCGACAGGCATGAGGATTGCGGCAAGCTGATGTTCAGTCCGGAGCAAAATGTCAATTGCGGTGCGAGCGGCTGCGGCTGTGCGGCGACCGTAATGAGCAGTTGGTTCCTGCCGAAAATTGAATCCGGCGAAATCCGCCGCGTTCTTTTCCTTGCAACGGGTGCGCTCATGAGTCCTGTCAGCAGCCTTCAGGGTGAAAGCATTCCCTCAATTGCACATGCGGTTGTGATTGAGCATATTGATTGACCCAAACGGCGGTCGAATAAAAAAGCGGCAGAACAACAAAAACTGAGATTTGAAAACATAAAGAATTTGGACGGTTGAATTAAATGAGCAGTATAACGGATTATTTACTTGTTTTTGCAATCGGAGGTGCGATTTGCGTCATCGGACAGCTTCTTATGAGCCTGACACGGCTGACGCCTGCAAGGATCCTTGTGATTTTTGTTACGGCGGGGGTTGTGCTCACGGCTGTCGGACTGTATAAACCCATTGTCGAACTCGGCGGAGCGGGCGCAACAGTGCCGCTGACGGGGTTTGGGTATTCGCTTGCAAACGGCGCAATTGACGGCGCAATGAACGAGGGTTTGCTCGGTGCAATAACCGGCGGGGTGAAGGCAACCGCGGGCGGTATCGCCGCCGCAGTGCTTTTCGGGTACGCTTTTGCATTGATTTTTACGCCGAAAACAAAAAAGTAAACACAGCGAAAGTAAACACAGCCGGCTTCCGACAGGTGACGGAAGTCGGTTGTGTATTGTCAATGTTTGATGGATTGTTTAAAATACGAAACAACTGCCCAATCAGTCAATGGAGTGAAGAGCGGCGCCGACAGCGGTGGCAAATGCTGCATTTTCCGGAACGATAAACTCAACGGGATAAAGTGTTTTAAAAAGCTCAATCATTGGCAAAAGCTCCCGCAGTCCGGTAAGCGCACCTGTCAAAATGACTTTTTTGACAGAGGAGTTTTTGCAGGCAAAAACCGCAAGGGTCAAAATGGTCTGCAGCACCATATTGACAACGCCGAGAGCAAGATCACAATCGGTTGCGCTGTCCTTTACGTTTGCAAAGTTTGCGGCGGTGATTTCCGAACCGAGTTTTTCAATGTCATTCTTGGAAATATCGCCGATTGTAAGATCAACGTGTGAAAGGCTGCCGCGCTCCGCAAGCGCGCAAAGACTCTCGTGATCCGAGGCACCGGTAAGCTTTTTGCCGAGGCCGACGATGGTGCCGCCGCCGACACCGCTGCCGCCGATGTGGGAATAATCCTTGCCGTGGGCATGAATAAACGCTGTGCCGGTGCCCATGCTCACAACAACCGCTTCATCCAACCCGGCAAGAGCAAGCCCGCCCCGCGCGATCGCGGAAAATTCCTCAATGCGCTGAGTCGGAATGCCGTAAATGTCGCCCGAAAGATAGGATGAGCCGACGCCTGTCACAAGTATGCGTTCAACATCGCTGAGCGAGAACTTGTTGGCGTTGATATAATGTCCCAATGCGCCGTAAAGTGAGGTTATTTGATCGTAAGCGCGAACCGTCATTGTTGAAATCAGTTCGCCGCCCGGAGTCAGTCCGACAATTTTTGTCGTTGAACCTCCAACGTCTATTCCGAGAATTATGCCCATTTGTGTTCCTCCTTGGTCTGCCCGATACGCAGAATACGCACCTCTCGCGCCGATACATGCGCGGCTTTGCATAAAATCCTTAGGTAAACGCTGATTAATCAGCATCAAATGCAGCGCAGCGTCTCCTTGAATTGCCGCCCGCAAATACCGCTTAATCAATCGTCATATCCTGCCGATGTAACCATTATAAAGCATTAATGCCGTATTGTAAAGACCAAAAGAAACATGCATAGTTTCGAAGAAAAAGGCAGAGCAAATGTCGGAGCGGAGCAGAATACGGCGAAATAATTCATAACGGCTGACAAATCTACGGCTATAATAAACAAAAATACACCTATGCAGCAAATTAAAAAACTTTCATCTTTTGAAAAACAGAGAACATGTACATAAATCAGCACAGCAAAAAAGCAAAAAACAATTGACAAGACAAAAAATGCAGTATATACTTATCTTGTCGATACGTACAACAATAAATACGCTGAATAGTTTCGCATAAGGTTTTTTCTTTTAACGGAGGAATGAATTTGAATATGCTTTTGGCTCACGGTGCAACAGATGAGCACCCGGAAGGACAGTCGATAGAAGCCCACCTGAAAGGTACGGGAGAACTTGCGGAAACATTTGCAGCGGAGTTTGGCGCCGCAGCAAACGGAAAGTTGTGCGGGCTTGCTCACGACATAGGAAAGTATTCGGATGAATTTCAGCTGAGACTGCGCGGCGGAAAGAAGGTCGATCATGCGACGGCGGGAGCAATCGAATGCTTCAAAATCAAAGCAGCGTTTGAGGCTGTATGCGTTATCGGCCACCACAGCGGATTGCCCAATGTCGGACATAAAGACGCTGACACAACCGAAAGCCAAACATTTTTTGGCAGGAAGCTGCGCGCCGAACAGGGAGGAATTCCGGATTATCGGAAAAATTGGAACGGACACATAGCATTACCGCAGGATTATTTTAGACCCTCGGGCCGTGGGTTCGCAACAGCATTCTATATAAGAATGCTGTATTCCTGCCTTGTTGATGCGGATTATATCGACACGGAAACCTTTATGAACGGTGACGCAGGCAGAGGAAACTACGAACCGCTTTCTGCGCTTTGTGACAAGCTCACAGCATACATCTCAAAATGGAACAATCCAACAAGAGAAATCGACATACTGCGGCAAAAAATTCTCAATTCATGCATTGAAAAGGCGTCTGCGCCGCGCGGAATTTTCTCATTGACGGTGCCGACGGGCGGCGGCAAAACCGTTGCGTCCATGGCATTTGCGCTCAACCATGCTGTTGCAAATTCAATGAAGCGCATTATATATGTAATACCGTACACATCGATTATTGAACAGAATGCAAAAGTTTTCCGAGATATTCTGGGTCAAGAGAACGTTGTGGAGCATCATTCGCAGGTTTCGCATGAATTGTCGGAAGATGCGGACGAGCTGGAATATCGAAGTGCGCTTGCAACGGAAAACTGGGATGCTCCGGTGATCGTGACAACTGCCGTGCAGTTCTTTGAATCACTTTACGCGAACCGTTCGTCAAAATGCAGAAAACTTCATAATATTGCAAACAGTGTCATTATATTCGATGAAGCGCAAATGATTCCGTCAAACAATCTGCGTCCGTGTGTTGCGGCGATTGCTGAACTTGTGCGCGCATACAACGCAACCGCCGTTCTGTGTACCGCAACTCAGCCGGCTATTGACGAAATGCTGCTTGAATACAGTAAAAAAGAAAGCGTTGTTGAATTATGTCCCGATGTTGACGGCATGTTCGAAAAGTTTCGCAGGACAAGCTTTGAAAAGGAAGGAAGGCTGACAACGGATGAACTGGTTTCAAGGCTTGAAAGTCAGCAGCAGGTGCTTTGCATCGTCAACACGCGAAAATTTGCTCAAGAGGTTTATGAGGCATTGCCGTCGGAGGGGCGTTTTCATCTGTCCACGCTTATGTGTCCGGTTCACCGTAAACAGAAGCTCGACGAAATTCGCGAAAGACTAAAATCCGGCAAAACATGCAGAGTCGTTTCAACCTCGCTTATAGAGGCCGGTGTTGATGTTGATTTTCCTCGTGTGTTCAGAGAGATGGCCGGGCTGGATTCAATATTGCAGGCGGCAGGGCGCTGCAACCGCGAGGGTAAACGGAGTGCGGAAAGCAGCATTGTTACCGTTTTTGAATCCGAAAACAAGGTGAACAAGCTGATTGCGGTTAACCGTGATGCTGCGGAGGAGACGGTGCGGGACTGGACGCAGCCGAACACAACGTCAACTATAGAGCGTTATTTTAAGGCGTACAGGGATTTTTTGCGGAATGATGACAAGTCGGGCGTCATGACAGCGAGCGAAAAAGGAATATCGGGCTGTGGATTGCCTTTTGAATGGATTGCAAAAGAATTCAAGCTGATAGACCAAAACACCTTCACGGTTTACATTTCTGTCGGAGAGGGAAAAGAGCTTATTTCAAGGCTCAGAGAGGGAGAACGCTCCCGTGAACTGTATCGAAAGGCCGGAATGTATTCCGTATCGATATACGAAAATCATTTCAATGCTCTTATCAATGCCGGGGCGGCGGAACCCTTCGGAGATGATGCAGCAATTCTGACGGATTTGAGTCTTTATTCGGATGAAAAGGGACTTGCAACAGATGTGAGTGATGGAAGTGCGCTGTTTAACTGATAATGAATGATTCATTAATCGGTAAGTGAACGGAAAGGCTTTGCAGGTTATATGAATACCGAATTTGACCAAACGGGGCTTGACCGTAAACGATAAAAACATAATACAGCATAGGAGGAATAAGGAAAAATTGACTGCAAAAAGGAACAAAAAAGAAAAGAAAGGAGAGACAGTACATGCCAATATGTATTGAGGTAAGCGGGGATTATGCCTGCTTTTCAAGACCGGAGATGAAGGTTGAACGCGTGAGTTACGATGTAATAACACCGTCTGCGGCACGCGGCATACTGGAAGCAGTTATGTGGCATCCGGGAATGCGTTATGTAATTGACAGGATCCATGTGTGCGCACCGATCCGGTTCACAAACATTCGACGAAATGAAGTGAAGGACGTAATCAGTGCGCGAAACGTGAAGACGGAAATGAAAACACGCAGCGGAGAGCTGTATATTGCAGCATCGGAGTCCATTCAGCAACGTGCTGCGATGGTGTTGAGAGATGTGCATTATGTTATTGAAGCTCATTTTGAAATGACTGAGAATGCTGCGCCGAGCGACAATCCCGGTAAATTTTGCGACATGCTGAGAAGGAGGGTTGAAAAAGGTAAGTGTTACCATCAGCCCTACCTCGGAACACGTGAATTTCCTGCAAAGGTAGTAAAATGCGTTGAGATGCCGCCCTGTCCGCCGGAACTTGCGGGAGAACGGGATCTTGGCTGGATGCTTTTGGATTTGGATTATTCGGATAAGGAAAACATCAAGCCCGTGTTCTTTCGCGCAAAGCTTATTGACGGCGTATTGACTGTGCCGGCAATGGATTCGGCGGAGGTGACAGAATGATATTGCAGGCATTGACGAGCCTTTACGAAGCGTTGGCTCAAAAAGGCGAAATATCCAAAGAAGGCTGGAGCCGAGAAAAAATCAGCTTTGCGCTCTCTATTGACGAGGAAGGCAATCTGCTGCGCGTAACGCCGCTTTTTGACACGGTCGATGGACCAAAGGGCAAAACGAGGGAAGTTCCGCAGAAGATGATGGTTCCGGCGGCTGTGAAAAGAACGTCAGGCGCGGCGGCGAATTTCCTTTGGGATAACTCCTCCTATATTTTGGGTGTGAGCCTGAAGAAAGGGGAGGATGATGCAGAAAGAGAAAAGCGAAGAAATAAGGACATTAAATGTTTCGAGGCTTGCCGCGAATTGCATCATTCAATGCTGGACGGCATGGAATATCCCGCTGCAAAGGCGGTGCTGAACTTCTTAGACAAGTGGGAACCGCAAAAGGCGGAGGAAAACAATCTTGTTGCACAATATGCGAAAGAAATTCTTTCGGGTGCAAATATGGTTTTTCGCTTTAACGGAGGCTATGTTCACGATGATCCACAGCTTGCATCTGTCTGGCAGAAGGCGAATGCAAAGCAAAAAGATAACATTGGGCAGTGCCTGGTAACGGGAGCGCTTGATGAAATTCAAAAAACACACCCTACGATCAAGGGTGTGCAGGGCGCGCAGTCGAGCGGTGCGGCACTCGTGTCATTCAATGCATCGGCATTCTGTTCTTATAACAAGGAACAGAACCAAAATGCGCCGGTCGGAAAATATGCAGCCTTTGCATATACGACTGCGTTGAATCATTTATTGGCGGACAGGAAAAATGTCCACAGGATCGGTGATGCTTCCGTTGTCTGCTGGGCAGAAAATGCGGATAAACAGTACGAGGATTTTGCAGCTGAAGTTTTTTTCGGTGATAATGTCGACAAGTCGGATGAACAGAGGCTTTCAGCGCTGCGGACAAGCTTGAAGCTTCTTGCAGACGGACTTCCGTGCAAGGAGATGGATCTTGATCCGGACAGAAAATTCTACATTCTCGGCCTGTCTCCGAACGCAGCTCGTATCGCAGTAAGATTCTTTTACTGCGACAGCTTCGGGAAAATTGCGGGGAATATATACAGACATCATGAGAGACTGGAAATCGTGCGTCCCTCATATGATAAGTTCCCGATCCTCCCGTTGTGGAAGCTGCTCAGCGCAACGGTTAATCCGAATGCGAAGGATAAAACGCCGAATGCAGCAATGGCCGGTGCAGTTGCCCGTGCTGTGTTTTCCGGCGGCAGATATCCGGCGTCCCTTCTGGAGTGCACCTTTCTGCGAATCAAAGCAGAACGCAACATAACCCGTGAACGCGCGGCGATAATCAAAGCTTATTACCTAAGAAACCCAAATGAAAAATGCCCAAAGGAGGTACTGACAGTGAGTTTAAATGAAAACAGCAAAAACATCCCCTATACCCTCGGAAGGCTGTTCTCCGTGTATGAAGAGATTCAGCAGGCAGCTAATCCGGGTATAAACACAACAATTAAGGACAGGTATTTTGGCTCTGCTGCCGCAATGCCTGCAACGGTGTTCCCGATACTCAGCAATCTTGCGCAAAAACACCTGCGCAAACTTTCGGATGCACAGCGTGTATATCTTGATAAAAAGGTTATGACGCTGAAGAGCGTTCTCGGAGAACAGTATCCGGCGCATATGTCGCTGCCGGAGCAAGGCTCGTTCGACCTTGGCTACTACCATCAAACACAGGCTCGTTATACAAAAAAGGAGGATAAATAATTATGGAACCCATTAAAAACCGCTATGACTTTGTTGTGCTTTACGACGTTGAAAACGGCAACCCCAACGGTGATCCCGATGCGGGCAATATGCCAAGAGTTGATCCCGAAACCGGTTACGGAATTGTAACCGATGTCTGCCTTAAGCGGAAGATTCGCAACTATGTTGAAACGGCAAAGGAGGGAGAACCCGGTTATCGCATTTACATTAAAGAGGGAGTTCCTCTTAATGCAAGCGATAGGGAGGCTTGCGAAAAGTATAATGTCAGCACGGATGAAAAGAAATTAAAAGAGGCAAAGAAAAACGATCCTGAGCTTGATATAAAGATCAGGGATTACATGTGCGGAAACTTCTTTGATATTCGCACTTTCGGTGCTGTTATGACAACGTTCGTCAAAGGAGCGCTGAACTGCGGACAGGTTCGCGGGCCGGTGCAGCTTGGATTTTCAAGGAGCATTGATCCCATTATTTCGCAGGAGATTACGATAACCCGTGTTGCAATAACGACCGAGGCTGATGCAGAGAAAAAAGGTACGGAAATGGGACGCAAATATATTGTTCCTTACGGTCTCTATCGCTGCGAAGGCTATGTTTCGGCCAACCTCGCGCGCAAAACGACGGGCTTTTCGGAGGCGGATCTTGAACTGCTTTGGAAGGCGATAATAAACATGTTTGAAAACGATCACTCGGCTGCACGCGGCAAGATGGCTGTTCGTGAGCTTGTCGTGTTCAAACACGAGTCAGAGCTCGGGAATGCTCCGGCACATAAACTTTTTGAGCGTGTTACAGCGGCAAGAAAAGCGGATTGTGCAGTTGCCCGTTGCTACGATGATTATGATATTGTCGTTGATACGGATAATTTGCCCGAAGGAGTCAGCTGCATTCGGATGGTATGACGTATTCCGAAGAAGACTATCTTCAGCTTTCCGGAATACAGCATTTCAAATTCTGCCGCAGGCAGTGGGCTCTTATTCACATTGAGCAGCAATGGGCGGACAACTACCGCACGGTGGACGGCACACTGATGCATGAAAGAGCGCATGATACCGGGTTGAAGGAAAGCAGAGGCGATCTTTTCATTACGAGGGGGATGAATTTTTTTTCATCCACCCTCGGGGTTTCGGGACAGTGTGATGTACTGGAATTTCGCCGTTCGGCGGACGGGATAGAGCTGAAGGATCGTGATGGTCTTTGGCAGCCCTATCCCGTTGAATACAAGCGCGGAATGTACAACGAGCGAACCGGCGATACATTGCAGCTTTGCGGTCAGGCAATGTGCCTTGAAGAGATGCTTGCGTGTGATATTCCGCGAGGAGCATTGTTTTATGGCGAAACACGGCGCAGGGTGGAAGTTGAATTTGACAGAGCATTGAGGGACGAAGTACGGGATGTGCTTTCCGAAATGCATGATCTGTATAGAAAACGATATACCCCGAAAGTGAAACCTACCAAGGCATGCGCGTCATGTTCAATGAAGGAGATTTGCCTTCCGAAACTGATGAAAACAACGACCGTTGCAACGTACATTAATAAGGCAATGGAGGAATCGCAATGAAGCGGTTGCTGAATACACTGTATATTCTGTCGGAAGACGTATATTTGACGTTGGATGGAGAGAATGTTGTTGCAAAGTGCGGCGAAAGGATCACGGCACGTTATCCTCTGCACACATTGCAAAGCATAATTGACTTTTCATATATGGGCGCATCTCCTGCATTGCTCGGTAAATGCGCCGATATGGGAGTTGCATTCACTTTCTGCAGCCCGCGGGGGCGATTTCTTGCACGGGTAACGGGCGAAGCAAACGGTAATGTTTTGCTTCGGCGAAAGCAATATCGAGTTGCGGATGATGAGGAGAATTCATGCCTGATTGCAAAAAATATGATATTCGGCAAACTTTACAATTCTAAGCAGAGCATTGAGAGGACACGGCGCGATCACGCTCTGCGTGTGGATTGTGAAGCTTTGGCTTCCGTTTCACAATTGACGGCGGGACTGCTGCCGCTTGTTCAAAAAGAAACACGTCTTGACGGACTCCGTGGACTTGAGGGTGTTGCAGCGAATGCGTATTTCAGCATATTCAACGAATTGATTCTCAACAGCAAGGAACTTTTTCGGTTTACGGTGCGTTCGAGGCGGCCTCCGCTTGATGCCGTGAATGCGCTGCTGTCGATTGCGTATTCAACGCTTGCCCTTGATTGTGCATCTGCGCTTGAAAGCGTCGGACTGGATTCGTACGTCGGATTTCTGCATCGTGACAGGCCGGGCAGAACTTCACTGGCACTTGACCTCATGGAAGAACTGCGTCCGTGTATGGCAGACAGATTTGTCCTTACGTGCATCAATAACAGAATGTTTGACAGAAACGATTTCGATTTTCGTGAAAGCGGGGCTGTACTGCTTAAGGATGATTCACGGCGGCGTTTCTATCGAGCGTGGCAGGAACGCAAAAAGGATGAATTGAAGCATCCATATCTCGGCGAAAAGCTGCAATGGGGGATGATTCCGTATGTTCAGGCCCTGTTACTGGAAAGATACCTTCGCGGGGATTTGGATGCTTATCCTCCGTTCCTTTGGAAATAACCGTGTTGAGGCAGAAAGGAAGGTTTAATTATGTTTGTGCTTATAACCTATGATGTTAACACAGAGGATGCGGACGGAAAAAGACGATTACGCCGCATCGCAAAGCAGTGTGTAAACTATGGACAGCGTGTGCAGAATTCGGTATTCGAGTGCATACTCGATCCGGCGCAGTGCCGCAGGTTAAAAGCTGAGCTTTGCAACATCATGGATGCTGAACGTGACAGTCTTCGTTTCTATTATCTGGGTAACAAATATGAAAACAAGATTGAGCATTTCGGAACAAAGTCGGGTTACGACCCTGAGGGTATGCTGATGCTTTGATTACTTGCCGCGAACACTAAGCGGTCAGAAAAAATCAGGGTGGTTCGCGCAATTACATGCGGACAAAACATGCTTTTCTTCAAGAATTGTTAAGCGGATAAGAAACGAAACGCGCATAAAAGGCAGGTCTTTGCTTGCAGTGCCGCCTTTTTTACTGTATAATGGAAAATGAACAGCGGGGAATGATCACTTTCATACTTGCTGTTTGCGGAAATGTTGATTACGTCTATTCGTTTCCGCAGTCGCCGCCTTCACGGGCGGCGTGGATTGA
>FR879705.1:0-4424 GCA_000435055.1 Clostridium sp. CAG:138
CCGCATATAAATGAACAGCACCGCCCGCGGAAAATTCCGTCGGGCGGTGCTGCTCGGTAAAGTTAACTATAGAATGACATGTTGGGAATGCTAAGTATCAGTAGTTTATGCAAAAAATCACCATTCAAAACCCGCCATGATTTTTTCAAGCGCATCGACAGCGGCAGCGCCGCCCGAGACAACGCCGTAACCGACGTTTGCAAGGTTTCCGACAAGCTCCGCAAGCTTTGCCGATGAGTATTTTTTTGCGGCTGTGCAAGCCTTTGTGTTGGCGTAGCGGTTTCCCTCAAGCTTTGCGGCAGCAGTCTGCGCGCTGAGTCCCCCGTCCATAAGCTTCCTGCCCTCAAGCATCAGCTTAAAACGTGACTCAAGGAACGAGGCAATGCCGAGCGCAGCGTCCCTGTCCTCCAACAATCCGTGCAGCGCGCGCATTCCGTCCCTGACCTTGCCTGCCGTAAAGCAATCTATCATCGCAAAAACCTGAAATTCAATGCTGCCGACCGTGCAGCGGGAAATTGTATCCCGTGTAATCGTCCCGCCCGGTCCGACGGTATCGATGAGCTTTTGCAGTTCGTTGCTTATTGCGGTCATATCAGTGCCGACAAGCCCGGCAAATGTTCTTGCCGTGTCCGAATCGAGCACAGCGCCCTGTTTGTTTGCCGTTTTCATGCACCATTTAATAATATCCGACAGCGGCAGCTCATCAAACTCCACCTCACGTCCGTCGGACCGGAGACGCTTTACCAAACTGTTTTTCGAATCCGCCGCACCTTTTATATTGATGAGCAGAATCGAACTCTCGGGCATTTTTTGAATATAGTCCGCAAGTTTCGGGTAATCGAGCCCCGATGCCAATCCGTTGCAGACAACAAGCCGCCTGTCGCCGAACAGCGGCAGCGTTTCGCAGGCCTCCGTAAGCGCATCCGCATCCGGTTCATACAGAACGCTCATGTTAAAAGCGCGGAAATCCTCGGGAATCAGCTTTTCGGCAGCTTTCAGTGCGCTTGCCTTAACAAACTCCTCTTCCCCCTGCAGAAGGTATGCGCCGCGAAGACCGTCCGCAGCAATCAGTTTAAAAAAATCATTGTGGTTCATAATGTTATTATACTAAAAACCAAAGAGCCTGTAAACAGCAGCAGGCAGAATACGGCAAGTCCCGCCCTTTTTTGAAACGGACGCAGCACATACGGGGAAAGCACAAACAGCATTGCAAGGAAGAGAGCGCAGCTTGCGAGAGGAATCGTCGGAAGATCCAACGAAGCATACGGCAATGCGGAAAGAAAACCGAGGCAGCGTTCAACAACAAAGAGCACCGCACGCGGCGCAACGGCAAGCACTGCCGCAAAACCGGGGAACGGTATGCCGATTATCAGAATTGCAATGCAAAGCACCATCACAAGCGAAAACAGCGGCACGGCAATAAGGTTGCCCGCAACAAAATACAGCGGCAGGCAGCCGAAATATGCAGCTTGAAACGGAGCAGTGGCAATGCTTGCACCGAGACAGGCCGAAACAGAACCTGCAAGCGGGATATGCGCCGAAGCGAGTGCTGTTTCAAATTGCTTTGAAAACAGTATCAGCCCGAAACACGCTGCGAATGAAAGTTGGAAGCCGACTGAATAGAGCTGAAACGGCTCAAACGCAAGTATCAGCACCGCAGCGGCGGCAAGTCCGTTCAGCGAATCCGCACGGCGGTTCAATGCACGGCAAAGCAGCGCGCATATGACCATTATTGAGGCGCGGACGATGCCGGCTGCATATACCGCAATGCAGCAATACATGATGAGCCCGATTCCGACGAATGCAGTGCGCAGCCACCGCTTGCGCTTCGGAACAAAAAGGCCGAGAATTGCGGCAATGATGCCCGTGTGAAAGCCTGAAATCGCCAAAAGATGAGCCGTGCCCGTTGCTCTGTATGCCTCGGTTCTGTCGGATTGCAATGCCGTTTTGTCTCCCACGATGAGTGCGGAAACAATGCCGGCATCCGTGCCGAAAATGCGGCCGATATGCCGAACGATTGAGCTGCGCACCGATGTCAAAGCCTCCCGAACGGGCAGGTTATGTTTCGATACAACGCTGATTTCATCGACTGATGTTGAACCGTCATCGTTCGAACCGCCGCCGTATAACCTTCCCGATGCCGTTATACCCTCCGAAAGCTGTTTCAGGAATCTGCTCCGTTTCGACGAATCTGCCTTTGCCGCTCCGCGAAGATAGACTTTCGGAATATAAACGCCGTCTCCGACATCTATGTTTAAATAGCCTTCCGTTATGATTTTTACTCTGCCTTCCCTGTGGAAAATCCCCGCGGATGCAGATGAATGCAGCTCGCTTTTTGTGAGAATGAGTTCCGTTTCCCCGTCCGAGTATTCCGCTGAAAGTACGGTTCCCGAAACGGTATAGTTGCCGTTCGGAAGCTCAGTCGGAAGACGCAAAGCGGCAAAAAGTATTCCGACGAGTACCGAAGCCGCAAACAGTGCGGAGCGCGTATGCCGAAGCAGCGCGAACACAACCCCTGCCGCACCGCACGCTGTCATAATACATAAAACGGCAGCGCCGCCTGCGGGCATTATCCCGCAAACGGCGATACCGAGCATCAGCCCGACCGCAATCTCCGCAATCGGACGATAGTTTATAAGTTTATTTGAAGTTGGTGCATTTTGCAGCGTGTCCATTCGTTTTCCGAATGATTCTCAGTCGTGCACACCCAAAAAACTCAGCAAAGCCGCTTTCGTATTTGGGATGATGAAAGACGGAAAGACCGTCAACGCACGATATTCGAATCAATCAGTCTGCTCAGCCGTTGAGCAATGCCATTGCCTCGATTTCAACAAGTGCACCGGCGGGCAGCGCGGCAACTTCAACGCAGCTTCTTGCCGGGAAGGGTGCGGGAATCATCATTCCGTAAAGCTTGTTGACCTTTGCAAAATCGTTCATATCCTTAACAAATACCGTTGTTTTTACGATATTTTCCATGCTTGAACCGGCAGCTTCGAGAACGGCTTTAAGGTTCGTGAGAGCCTGAATCGTTTGAGCCTCAACACCTTCAACAAGTCCGCCGACGGCGGGATCAATGCCGATCTGACCGGAAGTGAAAACCATTTTGCCGACCTTTACGCAGTGGCTGTAAGGTCCGATTGCGGCGGGCGCGTTCTGTGCATTAACAACCTGTTTCATTTTGTTTCCTCCATGCAATATGTTAATTTAAATTGTTACTATAAAAACAATAGGTTATGCTCCGTACAAACAGCGAAGCCCTATTGAATTCGGCGTTTTTCGGATGAAATCATAAACTTTCCGAACAGCTTCCGTCTGCATGAGCGCGGAGCGTGTTGTCGATGGAATCGTTCCAAAGTATCAGTGCATTTTCACCCGTGTCACTGTAGTATTTTCGCCTTGTTCCCGCGTACCTGAACCCAAGCGCGGAATACACGCGCTGCGCTTTGTGGTTAAATTCGCGGACTTCAAGCGTCATTCGCTTTCCGCCGTTCGCTTTTGCTGTTCGCATGAGACAAAGTATCAAATTGGTTGCAATGCCGCGGCAGCGATATTCGGCAGTAACGGCAATGTTAGTCATGTGTGCCTCATCAAACATCTGCCACATGCCGGCATAACCGACAATTTTTCCGTTGTCCTCTGCAACAACATAACTTGCAGCATCATTGCGGATAACCTCACCAATGAGGGATTCAACGCTCCACGGCTGCGAAAAGCAGCTGCATTCGATTTCATAGACCTGTTCGATATCCGGCAGCGTCATGCTGCGGTAAACAAGTTCACTCATATTTCCGTTCCTTATATAGCTTTAAAAATATAGCTTTAAAAGTTAAAGTATCAGTTTGATTCCGGCGGAGTGCAGCACGCGGTCAATGCATAGACTCTTGCTGCTCCGTGTTTTTTAAGCTCCGATGCACACTCTTTAAGGGTTGCGCCCGTTGTTCGGACATCGTCCACAAGCAGAACCGACAGCCCCGCACATTCGGGCGACGCTTCAAATGCGCCGTTCAGGTTTTTTGCACGCAGTTTTGCATTCATGCCGACCTGCGGGCTTGTGTCCCGCACACGTTTAAGCAATTCCGCACGGATATCGATATTATACCTTTCCGCCACGGATTTTGCAAGGATGAAACTTTGATTGAAGCCGCGTTCCTTTTCCCGTCGCGGATGCAGCGGAACGGGAACGATGCAGTCAATCGGCCAATCGGCGGGGATACACATAAAGTGCGTCAAAAATTCCCGAACATAAACGGCACCGTTATACTTCAGCGCATAAACTGCGCGTTTCGAAACATCGTTGTAAAACAATCCTGCGGCATATTCATCAACGAACTCGATTCGTTCGGCCAGCGGGTTCACGGCAAGACCCGCTTCACACTCCGAGCAGATTCCGTATTCATTCACAGCCGCTTCCTTTGAGCAGGAAT
>FR879705.1:4432-20894 GCA_000435055.1 Clostridium sp. CAG:138
CGCTTCCTTTGAGCAGGAATGGCATTTCAGATGCTGCGGAAAAACGAAGTCGAGTGCTGAATTTATCCATTGTTTAAATCTTTTGTTCATATCGGTTTGCCGCTCCGGCAATATCACTTATTCAATGACAATTTGTGTAAAACCGTACATTGTTCCTTACACGTCGGGCAGGGTTTCGTTTCTCTCGCGCAAAAAAGTTTCCAGTGCACTGTATCGCCTGCGGACGTTTGTGTTTGACACCATATATTTAATGCATCCGACCGAACCGAGAATGTAAACCTTGCTGCGCGCCCTTGTCACGGCGGTGTACAGGATGTTGCGATTAAAAAGCATGTTTGGACCGTTCACAAGCGGAAGCACTACGCAGGGGAACTCGCTGCCCTGGCTTTTGTGAACAGATATGCAGTACGCAAGGTCAATTTCTTCAAGCTGATTGAAATTGTAATCCGCAACCCGTTCATCATCAAACAGCACCGTAATGAATTTTGAGGCATTATCCACACGAAGAATCGTGCCTATATCGCCGTTGAAAACCCCTTCTCCCTCGCTGTCGTCCGCACCGAGTTTTGTTTTTCTCCACTGAATATCATAATTGTTCTTTATCTGCATCACCCTGTCACCCTCTCTGAAGGTGATTTCACCGAATTTAAATTCGGCCTTGTCATCCGCCGCCGGATTCAGCTCCGCCTGAAGCAAAGTGTTGAGGTTCACGACTCCGAGCATGTTTCCCTTCATCGGCGAAAGCACCTGCAGTTCGTTTATTTTGCCGAGATAAGCGTAATCGCCGCAAAGGTTCAGCACGGATGAAAGCGCGATATCTGCCGTGGGGCATTCGTAAAACAAAAAATCGTTTTCTTCATCATTATTATCCAAAACAGGCATTTCCCCGCGGTTGATAAGATGCGCATTTGTAACGATTCGACTGCGTCCTGCCTGTCTGAAGATTTCATTCAGCCTTATGACCGGAATTACATCGGAATTCACAAGATCACGAAGCACATTGCCCGGGCCGACCGACGGCAGCTGGTCCACATCGCCCACCATTACAAGGCGTGTGCCTTTAGCCACCGCTTTCAGCAGGGAGTGAAACAGCAGCACATCAACCATTGACATTTCGTCAATTATAATAACATCCGCTTCAACAGGATAATCCGCGTTTCGGTTGAAAGACTTATTGTTAAAATTGTATTCAAGCAGACGGTGAAGCGTTCTTGCCTCACGCCCTGTCGTGTCGCTGATGCGTTTTGAGGCCCTGCCTGTCGGTGCCGCAAGCTCGATTTGCAGCCCTAGATGCTCCATAATCTCAATAACGAATTTCAAAATGGTGGTTTTTCCGGTTCCGGGGCCGCCGGTAACGATAAGAACGCCGTCCGTCACGGCGCGTTTCACCGCCTCGTTCTGTGCAGCTGCAAGAGTGACGCCGAATTGTTTTTCGAGTCGTTTTATTTCACCGTCGATATCAAACAGGGACAGAATATCAACATTAGTGACGATATTTGAAAACAATGCAGCACAATCCGATTCGACATAATGCATATATTTCAAAAAAATGTAATCGCGTTCACCCATACGCTTTTCAACGAGAGAACTCGATTCCAGCATTTTTTCAAGCACCGCTTCCACCCGTTCCGGCGCAACGCCGAGGACGTTGTTTGCCGCAAACATCGCTAACATATCCCGCGGCAGGCATGTATTGCCTTCCTGCCTTGCAAGCGAAAGCGCGTATTTTATGCCCGCACGAACACGAAATTCCGATTCACGCTCATATCCGGCCTCAAATGCAATTTTATCCGCCGTCTTAAATCCGACGTTTTCAAAATCATCAATCAGACTGTACGGATTTTCCTTCACCATGCTGACGCAGTTTTCACCGTAGAGCTTGTATATTTTCATTGTCATTGCAATTGAAAGCCCAAGCTCCTGCATGCCCATGATTATGTCCTGCATCGCCGCCTTTTCAAGGTAGGATTCATGGATCATTTTCGCTTTTTTCGGCCCGATACCGCTGATTTTTGTGAGCTTCATCGGTTCGGTCTTAATAATTTCGAGAGTTTCCGCGCCGAACTTATCCACAAGCATCCTTGCGGTCGCCTCGCCGATACCTTTAATAAAGCCGCTCGCAAGATAAGCGCGAACAGCTTCGGCCGAAGTCGGTATATCATTTTTATATGAAGTCACACGGATCTGCTCGCCGTACATCGGATGCGCCGTCATATTGCCCGTCACGGTCACCCGTTCGCCATCGTTCACGGACGGCATCACGCCGACAGCAGTCAACTCTTCTCCGTCATCGCCCTTTATCCTGAGAACGGTCCACCCATTCTCCTCGTTTCGAAACTTTATGCCGGTTACTGTGCCCGTGAATTCCATGCCGCCTCGCAGTTTTAACGTCCGAACCCTGATGCGCCCAAACGATTTATGGGTTGATTGTATCATATTTTGCGACGATTCGCAACGGGGAAGTTGACGGCAACGGCCGCACATTTTTAATTAACTTTATTGTAGGAATTAATTAATCTGCACCATAGCATTGGTGTAATTGACCCTCAATATATTTATGTTGTATATGTCGATGCAACGTAAACATCCCACGCTTCTATCCACCTCCGGTGATTCTCTTCAATCATCTGTTTAGACCTTGCTCTGGCTTCGCCATTGTTGAATAATTTAATTTGTCCGTTAAAGAAATTATAGTTGTCAACATTATCCCGCTCAAAAATCAACATACTCCTTCTTTCTTTTGTTGTGTCAATACCGCAGGAGTATAGGTCTATTTTGATATGATTATATTCTTCGAATCCTTTCTTGTACACTACTTGAAACATTGCGTACGGCAATGCACAATCGGTTACCAGGAAACTGAATCTCCTCAGCCGATGTGCTGTTTCATACGGTTCTGTACGGATCAATTGCGCTATACTGGCGTATGAGTTCAAAAAAATCTGTTCTTCATCATCAGCAGCAAAAGCACTGTTGCCCAGCTTTGAATATCTTATTGTGTCAGCCGTTGCGCTCGAAAGAGGGGCATTTATAACCAATCTGAGTGAAAACTCTTGATCTTTCAGCAAACATGAAAAAATCTTAAACAAAAACCCGTGATCATAAGCAAGACGGTCTATATATTGTCTGTTGTTGCAAAGAACCGCTGTGGCGGCATAGCAAACAAGGTTGATTTCTTTTACGCGATTCATGCCAACACTTTCAGCGTTATTCATTATTGCTGTAATATAATCAGTTCCGAAGATCATATTATATGTCCCAAATTTTTCTTCAATTTCTTTTCGTGAAGATATAAGGACATTTGCTTTTGATTTGTTTAGTCCTCTCCAGCTGACCACATCTTTTAAGATCTCATAGTCAATGTCTCTTGAATGCAGCTCTTCCATAACGTTATAAAAGAGGCGATTTTCCTCCGGAATTTTATAATGGTTGATGTATCTGATCCCGCTGATGCTTTTCGGGAGTTTTCCTAACACCTTATAGTCGATGTTCCCGTATGTAAGGACAAGGATTTTTCTTGCACTTTCGAATGCGGTTTTAATTTCCTCAAAATAAATGTTCTCTTCATTATCGCTGCTGTCGTTCAGTGTGCAGAGTTCTTCTACGGCATCCTCCGTCAGCAAACATAGGAAATAGGGCGCATTCCGGACCTCATGAAGAAGTCTTTCACGATAGTCCCGATCCTGATTCATTGCATAATCATCCATGAACGGACCAGCTCCTTTCGTAACGAAAAAATCATATATGCGTCCCGCGAGATGCTTATGAGTGTGTTTATAGTTTATAAATACTCCGTATGTCATTTATTTCCTTTCCAACCCTTGGTTCAGTACTTGCGCTGCAAAGTATGTTTTTTAATTCGTATTAATTCTTATGTTTGTCAATTTTTGACAAGTCGTCCCATGCACAAAGCTTGTTATGTACCTTTGCTCTATCTGCACGGTATGAGCCACGAACATAACCGAGTGTCATTGTGTATGCATTCCAGCGCATATGTTCACTGCGCTTTCTTTTCATGCAGTTTTCACATTCACAAGTACTTCTCCCTTCTTTTTTCGAGCATTTCGTAATTACCCGAAGGATCTCTTGATTGTCAAGCTCTCTTTTGTAAAGCTCCTTGGCCATTGACGAAATACGGTAGTACTCATATTTTTCGAATTTCGCTCTCGAACTGCGCTGCGCTTCCGGAGTCAATTCGTACTCAAATCCCCAGTCATACCGTTTGACTTCTGTAATTTTATCGCTATCACCCGATTCCAACCATTCATTATGTACTTTCTGTTCAATATCAACCCAGCTGTTGTGCTGTTTATATGCACTGTCTTCAAGCTTTGCATCATATATGCATGAATAATCAAACTGAGAAGACAGTCCGCCCACGAAGTGAATATGATACGGTGTATCGTTATGATTTCTCAAACCGCAGGAATTACCCGCAGAGCATTTTTCATCCCGAATGATTCCCGACTTGCGCTCATCATAAACAATTGAAAAAATCTCAACGGGTTCTTTCCTCCATTCCATCTGTTTAGCCTGTTTATTATTGATTTCGTTCAGTCTGTCAAACAGCATGCGAAGATGTATCGACATTTCAATATTTTCATCGTCATCGCCAAGAGCAACAAAAGCAAGATTTATTCGGCGAATTCTTTCAATAACAGCTTTATCCGCATCATTATTCGACTCGTGTTCGATGCTTGTCCCTCCGCGAAGAATCAAGTTATCGAAATCCGCTGAGTCAACATCAACGCCCGAGAATGTTACAATATCGTATTTTGCTTCCCCCTCGGTTTTACAGCGGTTGAATTTGAGTACATCCGGGAAATCACGATTGATTTTTTTGCTGATGTAATCGTTTTCGTTTGTGCCTTTGTTGTCAATGATTGTTATCTCAAGGGTATAGCCCTCAAACTGGAAATACCACAGCAGAGTTTTAAAAAACTCTATACCGTATTGACCAAAGCCAACGATCAGAACGGATAGCCTGTCCTCTTTGCTTCTATGAGCAATGTCATATAACTTCATTTTGGGAATAATATCCCAAATCAAGTGCTGAACTTCGTCCACTCGGCGCAGCTTGAAGCAATTATCGTCACAGTTATGCTCAACAGCATGCTCCAACAGTTTTTCATACTCAACTGAGTCAATAGTGTATGCAGCACTTGGCTTTGTTGAAAAAACGAATATCTTTACATTATGCTTCTTGTTCTTTTCATTTAGCTCTGTGGTGAGCTGCACTGCCTGGCTGACATTTTCCGATTCGTTTTCACCAATCAGAAATATTTCAACATCCCCCTTTTTTTTGATTATATTCAGGTGCGTAACATCCCTTTTAAGGCATATCGCATTAATGTCCCTCGCCGCATTCATCAATTCGTAGTTTTCTTCATCATCATGCTCAAAAACATCAGCAAACACAATAACAGCTCTCTCATCCGTTTTTCGAATACTGTTTGCCAGTGCAATGGATTTCTCGTTAAGTTCAGACATTATGTAATGTTTTTTAAAAACGCGAAATCTGTAGCGCACCTCTCCCATAACGTTTTTAAACAACATCAAAACATTGCTGAATGTCATCAACGGGGCAAGTACGTACAAAAAAGCCGCATATGACGTGAAAACTATATACAATCCCGTGTTTTGTCCTGCAACAGCATTCGTAACGGTGTCAAAATCCCCATCCAAAATAAAGACTCTGAACGAATTGTGAACCGCAAGCAAAAAAGGCCGTATATATCTGTGGCTGTCCGTCAATGCATTATTGGTATAGCATATTGGAATAAAAATTAGCAGAACCGAAAAAAACACACCTATAGTGAAAATCTGTATCGAAGAAAGAACTCTTTTCGCCCGCTTTCCGGTTTTAAACAGGTACAGCGCATGAACGAGGCAGCCAACCCCCACAAGGAGGGACAATGCTGCAAATGCTGCAAAAAAAACATGTCCGTTCATTTTGATAATTCCTTTCTGTGTATATCAATCGGCGAAATGACCGGCGCCACCGTCAGTCATTTCTGCCGTAAAAAGTGCCGCCATGTAGATTATTTAAAGATAATCTCACTTTGTCAAAAGGTAATGATCGGTGTAATTCTCTGCTTCCAGACCAAGCTCTTTTGCAATTCGTTTAATCTGCAATGAAGTCCAAAAGTTTTTTGAAACTTCCAGATATCGCACTCGTTTCAAATAGCGCAGCGGACGTATATCTTTTATATTGTAGGCAAGAAGTTCCAGATGCCTGAGGTTTACAAGCATCGTCAGTGAATCAATGTCAGCAATGTATTCCACTTTCACTGCTAAATGCTGCATGCTGTTTGTAAGCTCTTCCAACGTATTCAAGTTAATATCAATCGCCCCGTATATTTCAAGTTTTCTTAATCCTTTTAATTCTCCCAACACCGAAATATCCGAAAGCACATCGCTGAATATCGTCAGCTCTTCAAGATTCTCAAGCCGCGCAATCGGACTCAACTCGCGCAGAGTCCCGCCTATCACGAGCGTCCTAAGATTTTTTAAATTGCCTAAAGGACTTATATCCCGAATTTCACTCCGGCTACCGTTTCCAAGGTCGAGATGCCGCAAGCTTGTAACGTTTGAAATTGAGCGAATTACGTCCTCGTTAATGGGACAACGCAAAACCAGTTTTCTTAATTTTTTTCCACAATATTCGAAGCATGAAAAATTCACGGGAGCAGTTCCTTTGATTTTCAATGTTCTCAGATTGGGCAGATTTTTTATCTGTTCAATGTCGAATGCACCGTATCTGGCAAAATCTATGCATAGTTCATCTATTTTTTTTCCAATATCGGAGTAATCCTGCAAAGCACCGATATCAATACTTATGTAAGTATCACCGTCAACATTTCCGTATCTCTCGAAACGTGATATTAGTTTGCGATACAACGATATGCTTACCCCAATACTTGATGCTGAAATCATTTCGTCGTAATGTTCGTGAACGTAGTTCCGTATTGAGTCCGCATCTTCGTAAAGAATTGAAATCTCAAGGTGTTCATTCTGCGCTTCATCCGAAGTATTTCCGCAGCAACTTTTCAGTTGCTCAGCAGTCTGCGCTTCATTTGAGTTATGCTTTGCTGCAATTTCAACGCTATTGTTCTGTTCCGCAGCTGCGGGATGAAGCTCCACTGCTGTATTGCTGTTTGCCTGTGCGGCTGTTGAAGCATTTATTGTTTTGACGTTGTTTTCCGATTCTCGGCAATCGTTCAATCCGGACGCAGTCAGAAGCTTTTTAAAGAAAGCATTCTCGCTTTCGTATTTATACCAATGTATCGACTGGCGTGACGAAAGCTGCATCTTAAGACCGCCTTCCAGCTTAATGTTTTCCAAGTAGACAATAAGCATCTTCTTACGTTCATTAAATGCCGTATGCAGCTCACATTTACAATAGTTCGAATCAAGTGCATTTGCCGAAATGAATCCGATGAAATAGCTGCTGCGTTCAAGATATTTTTCTATCGTATCCGGCCACTCCGAGCCGGGGTCAATGCCCTCATCATACCAAACACGAAATCCGCTTTGCTGAAGCAACGCAATAGCCCGCATAACAACTTCGGAATCTTTATGTGCATAGCTAACGAAAATATACGGTTCTTCTCCGCTATACGGAATGGGCATTTCTTTTTGATTCATATTTTTCTCCCGTTAAAGCATTTCATACCTTTTTGCTCAGCGGCATATTAAGCACAAACTGTCTCTCGAAATATGCACCAACCATGTTCTTAAATGCAAACCGCCTTTTGTTTGGCCACAGAACATCTTAAAAGCCGCCCGGCATCTTAATACGAATTATATCGCAAAACGGCAAAAAAAGCAATATCATGCGTCAAAAATTGCAATATTGAGTACATTTGCAAATTGAAGTGTTTGTTATGGTTATTTGATTATAAATGTTAATTCAGTGATATGCGTCATGCTGATTGTGCCCCACGCATTCATGTCAACCTCTTCATTTCCGCATTTCAAACGCAATCAGCAGCTCTGCGACATCGTTATAGCTGTTGACGCCGGCGGTTTGGCCGTTATGTTTTAGGTAGGCGTCATTAATTTTGTTATTTGCGCTGCCGAGGGGATCGTTTTTGTACTGCTCGGTCCAACGGGAATAATCGGCAAGATCGCGAATCATTGCGGGGGTGAAGAAGCGTTCACGGACGCTGTAGAAAAGTTTTTCGTCAACGGAGGCAAGCCGATTCATGCACTGCATCAGGGCAAGCATTTCGCAGGAATAGCGCAGGGCGGGGTCATTCGAAAAGCCGGAGACATAATAAGCAATAAAATTTGCCTCGTCCTCCCTTGCAAAGCCGAAATAGTGTGCGGTCTCATGCGCAGCGGAAGCAAACAGCAGAAGCGCGGGCTGCTCGGTGTTCACATTCGCTTCGGCGGTGTACGGAATATAGATTCCGGAAATATCAAGGCGCGAGAGCATGTTTGAAAAATGCACCGATTTTGCGGAAAAGACGGGATTGCCGAACAATTCGTTTTGGCTGCCGAGCGCGGAATATGCCGTTTGAACGCTTTTGAATACTGCGGATAAAGCCGAATTCTCTGAGTTTTTGTCGTCCGCGATAAACACACCGTTTTCGTCCTCCCGAAGTCGGCTTCTGTTCTCCGCAGCCGCAGCCGCAATTTTTTCGCAGGTTGATGCAAGCATTTCGGTGTAAATATCGGATGAAGCCCGATTGTCACCCGTTTCGGCAGCGGCAATGAATTCGGATTTTGCCGAGTTGACGCGCTCAAGTTCATCCGAAAGTCCCAAAAGCGAAGCAGCGGGCATTCTGTAATGATTTATTCCCCATAATGCATAGAAAAGATTCAGCATCGCGCCCGCAAACATTCCGAGCGAAATCAGGCAGCTGTAAAAGCGCATTCGATTGTGTTTCCGTTTCAGGAGTTTTGAAAACACGAGTTTGAACAGCCGCACAACGAGTGTGACCGCAAGAAGCGTGGCGACGGAAATTATCAGCACCTCGGCCACAGAAAACGGGAATATGCTGCTTGCTGCACCCAAAACCCGCGAAATCACGGGATAGATCGCGCGGCTGTATATGCGCTCCGTTTGCTGCGGACAGGAGGACAGGAGTTTCGGCGCAAACATACCCGCTGCCGCAAGCAGAACAAGAATCGGCAGGCGCAAAAGCTGATGTCGTGCCGTATACTTATTTTCATGTTTTTTGCGGCGGCGATCGCGGCGCATTTTTTGCCGTTCATGCCGCTCAACGGACTTTTCGTATGTTTCTTCGCTGTTCCGATGTTTTTTATCCATGCTGCACCCTGCTGCCTGTTGCTGCCTTTTATTTTTGCGGACACTTCGCTTCATGCCGCACGAAATCATTATAGCACAGGCGATGCAAAAAGTATACGCATTGCGCGGCATCTTACGCACACAGTCCTTCCGAATGTATCGCTTTGAGCCAAACTGCAAATACTTTTTTCGATGAAAGGCTGGTAAAGAAATATGTTAACACTTTTTATACGAACGCTGCTTGTGTACATTTTTATGTTTGTTGTTCTCAGGCTCATGGGCAAGCGTCAGCTGAGCGATATGCAGCCGTTTGACCTTGCAATAACGCTGCTTATTGCAAACCTTGCGGCGCTTCCGATGTCCGATCCCGCGATTCCGCTGCTGTACGGAGTTGTTCCGATCATTGCAATGTTTGCGCTGCACCGCCTGATTTCGTTCATGTCGCTGAAAAGCGAAAAGCTGCGCAAACTCGTCTGCGGAAGTCCGCTTGTTATGATTTCCGGAGGGGTTGTGCGCGAGGATGCCATGCGTGCAGCTAATTACAGTTTATTTGACCTTGCCGAACAGCTGCGGATGAAGGATGTGTTTTCAATCTCGCAGGTCGAGTATGCCATCCTTGAAACGGACGGCGGACTCAGCGTGCTTTTGAAAGGACCGTTTCAAACCCCGACCAACGAGGGACTGAAGCTTGAATCCGAAAAAGCCATGCCCGCATTGCTGCTTATCTGCGACGGACAGGTTCATCCGGAGGCGGTTCGGGCGGCGGGGCTGGACGAAAAAGGGTTTTATGCATTGCTGAAAAGGTTCGGGATCGACCGGGCCGAGGACTGCCTTTTTATGTCCGTTGATTCAGGCGGAATTGTTCATGTTCAGCAAAAGCAAAAAACCTGCGCAAAGGTTCGCGCACGCTTTACGAATCTGCACGAAAAAAAATGATGCCGTCTTTGTCTGCGCGAAATGCACGGAAAAACAAAATGCATTGTCCGTCACGGAGGAACCGTATGATGAATCAGGAAAAAAAGAACAGAGAAGCGCTTAAAAATCTTGAGCCGAACGCAATGAAAAAAGAAGCAAACGCAAATATACGCAATCAGTCCGCGGTTTCTGTTGCGGCACTGGCTTTCGGAATGCTCCTGCTCGTTTTTGTCTTTATTTTTTCTAACATTTATATAAAAAAACTTGAGCGGAAAATTCTTCCGATGATTGATGTCGGCTGTCATGCTGCCGAAACGGAGGACTTTTCCGCCGCTCATTCTGCCGGAGAGAGCATTTATCAGCTTCTTATGGATTCGGAACCGACGCTGAAGCTGCTGTTCAGTCACCGTGATATCCTTGAAGTTCAGCTTTATGCCGCCGCAATTGCCGACCTCGGTGCGGACGGCGGACGGGATGAATACATTGAAAACTTTTCCGCAATCAAGCGATGGTTCTCGTTTTTTACGGAAACAAACGACCTTTCCCTGGAAGGCATTTTTTAAGCCGAATCGGCGCCTGTTCCGTACATTGAAATGCGCTCGCAGGATGCAATTATGCCGCAGTACTGTTCGTGTTTTGCCTTATTTCATGCTCAACAGGTATCTGTCTGAAAATATATTTTTAATTTCGGGGCTTGTTTCAAATTTTTTTGCAGGAATTTTCCGTTTCATGTCGTAATGTATAAATGTAAAGGGGAGAAGAGGGTTCGATTTCGGCCGCCTTTCCGCTTTTGAAACTGTATCGGCGAGGACATAATGGCATTTCCGGAGACGTGGCTCAATGAATTGATGAACAGAAACGACATCGTTTCCGTCGTTTCCGAATACACGCGCCTTTCCCCGAAAGGCGGGCGTCTTTGGGGACTCTGTCCTTTTCATCCCGAGCGCGATGCATCGTTCACCGTCAGCCCCGACAAGCAGGTTTTTCATTGCTTCAGCTGTAAAGCCGGCGGGAGCGTGATTCAGTTTATCATGCAGGCCGAAAGCCTCGGTTACGCTGATGCAGTGCGTTTTCTTGCACAGCGGGCGGGCATGGACATGCCGAACGAAATCAACGATGCCAAACTGCGCGAAGAGAAGGCCCTGCGCGACAGGCTGTATGCAGCAAATCGTGAGGCGGCAATGTTCTATCACCAAGTGCTGCTTTCCGATGCGGGACTTCCGGCGCGGCAGTATCTGCTTAACCGCGGTATAGACGGCAGCACGGCTGTCCGTTTCGGACTCGGTTACTCACCCAATGATTGGGATGAACTTTTTAAACATATGACCTCCGCGGGTTACACGCGCGATGAGCTTATTTCTGCCGGACTTTGCGTCAAAGGACGCAAGGATGAAACAAAAACCTTTGACTTTTTTCACGACAGGCTGATGTTTCCCGTCATTTCCGCAAGCGGACGCGTTCTTGCGTTCGGCGGACGCATCATCGGCAAGGGCGAAGGTGCAAAGTATATGAACACCGGAGACACGCTCATCTATAACAAGCGTCACAATATCTATGCCATCAACCTTATGAAAGGGCGAAAGCTTGATGAGCTTATCATGGTCGAAGGTTATATGGATGTTATCAGCCTTCATCAAGCCGGAATCGACAACGCCGTTGCTTCCCTCGGCACCGCGCTTACAAGCCAGCAGGTGCGCCTCATGGGACGGTTTGCAAAGCGGGTCTGTTATGCCTATGACGGAGATTCGGCGGGACAGAAAGCAATGCTGCGCGGAGTTGATATTATTGCCCGCGGGGAACTTGAACCGCGCGTCATAGTCATTCCCGGAGGGCTGGATCCGGATGAATTCGTTCGTGCGAACGGAGCCGAAGCGTTCCTCAAGCTTAAGGATGCTTCTCTTACGGCCGTTATGTTTAAACTTGAAACAATGGCCAATGCGGTTGACCTTAACACCGCAGACGGACGGCAAAAATACGCCTCCGATGCATGTCGGCTTCTTGCTTCACTTGAGCCGGTGGAGCGCGATCGCTATATCAAAGTTGTTTCCGAAAAAAGCGGCATAGCACGGGAGGTTATCCAAAGCCAATGCGGTGTTGATGCCGAGCGTGCCGAAGACGGCATTGCCCCCGCGACAGCGAAACCCGCATTCGACTCCGTCGGATACAAAAAACCGCAGATGCTGAAAAAACGCGAAAAGGCGGAGCAGCTTCTGCTTGCCTGTATGCTTGTTTCAAGGCAGGATGCCGCCGCGGTCGAACAGCTTGAGAATTTTTCAACAGAACTTTTTTCAACGCCGGGGACGGCAAAGTTTGCCGCCATGCTCACGGAGGCATATAAAACCGCCGAAAAGCCCGATATTCGG
Source organism: Clostridium sp. CAG:138 (assembly GCA_000435055.1). Lineage (GTDB taxonomy): Bacteria > Bacillota > Clostridia > Christensenellales > CAG-138 > PeH17. The sequence goes on from FR879705.1 coordinate 16,967, forward strand.
CTTCTTCTTGCGGAGTTGAACGGCGATGAAAGCGAGATCGCGGGCGCCGCGGCTGCACTTGCAGAGGACATAACATCTCCGCTTGAATCCGCCGCCGACTGCATTAACTCTATTTTGTATGATAAATACAGTGAGCGCATACGTCAGCTTGCAGTACTTTCCGAAGCGGAAGCCGACAAAGCCAAGCGAGCGGAGCTTTTGCGCGAACAGATGAATCTTATGCTGAAGCTCCGGAAAACCTGATTTAGGGTTCTGCCGAAAATCCTTTTCGGAGTTTGATGCGTGTTCGGCGGATTCGACGTTGCTTAATTAAACGTATTTAAACAGAAAATATCACAAATCAACCAAGGAGGTTAAAATACATGACAGATGAAACCAAGCTGACTCCCATGCAAAAAGTGGACGAGCTGATTGAACGCGGCAAAAGCAAGGGTGAACTGACCTATAAAGAGGTTATTGACACATTGGGCAACGACGCATTGGATGTTGATCAGATGGAAGTCGTCTATGATCGATTTGAAGATGCGGATATCAACGTTGTTGAAGAAATCGACCCCGTTGAAATCGCCGGCGAGGATGTTACGGAAATTGATCCCAAGCTTGCCGTAACCGAAGGAATCGCAATCGATGACCCCGTGCGCATGTATCTTAAAGAAATCGGCAGGGTGCCGCTTCTGACCTCCGACCAGGAAATTGATATTGCAAAGCGCATGGCGGACGGCGATGAAGAGGCCAAACAGCAGCTTGCGGAAGCGAACCTCAGGCTTGTTGTCAGCGTTGCAAAACGTTATGTCGGCAGAGGGATGCAATTCCTTGACCTGATTCAGGAGGGCAATCTCGGCCTTATCAAGGCGGTTGATAAATTTGATTATCATAAGGGATACAAGTTTTCAACATATGCAACATGGTGGATCCGCCAGGCGATAACGCGCGCAATTGCGGACCAGGCGCGCACAATCAGAATTCCCGTGCACATGGTTGAAACCATCAACAAGCTCGTTCGCGTTAACAGGCAGCTGCTTCAGGAACTCGGCAGAGAGCCCCGTCCCGATGAAATTGCGGAAGAAATGGGCATCAGCGAAGAAAAGGTTCGTGAAATCATAAAAATCGCTCAGGAACCCGTTTCTCTCGAAACGCCAATCGGCGAAGAGGAGGACAGTCATCTCGGAGATTTCATTCCCGATGATGATGCCCCCGCACCCGACAGCATGGCCACATATGCAATGCTTAAAAAGCAGCTCACGGAAGTGCTTGACACGCTCACCCCGCGGGAGGAGAAAGTCGTTCGCCTGCGTTTCGGGCTTGACGACGGCAAAACCCGCACGCTTGAGGATGTCGGCAAGGAATTCAATGTCACCCGTGAGCGTATCCGCCAAATTGAAGCCAAGGCTCTTCGCAAGCTGCGTCATCCCAGCCGCAGCAAGCGCCTTAAAGATTATCTCGACTGATTTCCGATTTCGGTTTTATTCAATCCGCAACGCCGCTGTATGCCCAATTCCGCGGCGCTGCTTTTTCGTTTTCATTATGTGACTTAAGCTGCCGGGAATCAGATGTGCGAATTATGGCCAATTTGTGAATTTTTTATTTTCGGCATTTTCGCCTATTGAAATTTTGTCGATTATCCGTTAAAATACACACTGCCGATGCACGGTTGAAGGCACGGTGCGCAGCCGCCGAAATATTATTGCAGTTTTTTCGGCGTATTTTATTCAAAAAGCGACACGCTGGAGGTGTTTCTTTTATGAAACGTATCATTGGTATCATTCTTTCTTTTGCCACAATCTTCTGTTTGGCAGCCTGTTCCTGTACCGGCGGCGGCAACGCGCCCACGCCCGAGCCGTTCATCGGCAGCATTACGCCGGCCCTTGAGCCGACTGAAACGCCGGATGATAATACCGAGGATCCCGGCTCCGCAGAAACGCCCGTTCCGACAACGGACGCTGTTACCGATGTGCCCGAAACACCGGCGCCTACGCCTACCCCTGTGCCGACAGCTGTTCCGTCGCCCTCGCGCAATCCGTATCCTTCCGATGACCCGGTTGAAGCAAAATATGCCGACGCAGGAAAAAAATTCATGCGCAAACTTAAAAAAACCGAGGGCTATGAGGATCTTGACATCAAGGGCAAATACGGTTATCCTTATCTTATCTGCATCAATCGCGCGGGAAACACCGTTACCGTTTATTGCATTGACGAAGAGGGCAACTACACCCGTCCCTATCTTTCCATGGTTTGCTCCGCAGGTTATGCAACACCGCGCGGCATCTTCAAAACCAAGGAACGCTACAGTTGGCACACCCTTATGGGTCCCTGCTACGGGCAGTATGTAACCCGCATTGTTGGCGGCATCCTTTTCCATTCCGTGCCGTATTACACGATTCATAAATACGATTTGGAGTATAAGCAATACAACAAATTGGGCAACCTTGCATCCGCCGGCTGTATCAGGCTTGCCTGCAACGATGCAAAGTGGATTTTTGATAATGTTCCGCACGGCACAACAGTTGTTATATACGATAACTGGAGCAGTGTCGGTCCGCTCGGCAAGCCCACACCCTACAAAGTTAACATCGGTGACATCTTCACCCGCGGTTGGGATCCCACCGATCCCGACAAGGCAAACCCTTGGGGCGATGAATACAAAGCGGGTTCGACCATTCGTTCCGCACTTGCGCAGCGTGATTACGAATACGCCATTGCACACGGGCTTTGGAACGGCACTATCAATCGTCCCGAAAAACCCACACCGACCCCGGCCATAACGCCGTCGCCGACCCCGACAGTTGAACCGAGTCTGACACCCGAACCCTCCGGTTCTCCCGAGCCGTCGACTTCGCCCGAACCGCCGGATTCACCAACCCCGACTGCAACGCCGAAACCGACTCCGTCGGCCGAAACACCCCCTCCTTCGACCAATCCCTGAGCGGGCTGCCTGCCCGCCGCGCATTCGGATGCGGTATCGGTTAACACAAGCTACAATAAAAAAGAGATCGCGCAAAGCGGTCTCTTTTTTATTGTATGGAATATGTCGGCTGCTGCCCTTGCAAACATATTCTTTCGGTGGTATAATTGCATTGTGAGTTCGAAACCATCCTCACAGAGGCATATGCCAAAAAAACAAAACTAAGGAGAAAAAAATGAAAAAAATATCTGCCCGGCAGCTTACGACGGCTGCCGCAATTGCTGCGCTGTACATGGTATTGTCTCTTGCATCGAGCTTTATTCCTACCGTGGGCGGCGTATTTCAGTTTCGTGTATCCGAAGCATTGACAATTCTGCCGTATTTTACCCCGGCCGCGATTCCCGGGCTGTTTATCGGCTGCCTGCTGTCCAATTTGATAACAGGCGCATTGCCGTATGATCTTGTTTTCGGCAGCCTTGCAACGCTTATCGGCGCAATCGGAACTTTTGCTCTTCGGAAACTCGGGGAAAACACCTCCCGTACTCTGCCGGGCGGCATGTCCCTTGGTGCATGGCTTGCTCCGCTGCCGCCGATTGCAGCAAACACGATCATCATGCCGTTTGTTATCGCAAAAATATCTGAAATGCCGGAGTCGATTCCGCTGTTCGCGTTCTCCGTCTTCGTCGGCGAAATTGTGTGCTGCGGCGGACTCGGGCTGCTGCTGCTTGCCGCATTGAAGAAACACCCGCAGCTGTTCGGGCGCGAATGAACGGTTCGCCCACACATGCGGACTGTGCGGCCTCGTTTAAATATATTTTGCATTATCTGCAAAAAAAGCTTGCAAGCAATGCATATTCGGGTGTATAATGATTCAGCATCGGGGATGCTGTTACATCGCCGAGAGTTTGTTGTGGAAATCATTTCCACAGATATTTCAGGAGAAAATTATGAAAAAGGACATCCATCCTTCCTACGGCGAAAGCATCGTCCGTTGCGCATGCGGTGAAACCTTCAAGAGCGGTTCCG
>FR879705.1:20916-22655 GCA_000435055.1 Clostridium sp. CAG:138
GCGGTTCCGTAAAGGGCGAGCTCAAGGTTGAAATCTGCTCCAAGTGCCACCCCTTCTACACCGGCCGCCAGAAACTCGTTGACAGCGGCGGACGTGTTGATAAGTTCAAGAAGCGTTACGGCATGAAATAATCGACACTGTTCTTTCCTTTCTACTAATATTAAAACAGCCACCCGTCATTGCGCCGGGCGGCTGTTTTTTGTTTGTTTTCGTTTTGCCCCGAGGGACTTAAATAACCTTAATGGTGAACTGCGGACAGGCTCTTGCGCAATAACCGCAGAGTGCACATTTTGATTGATCGACAACAGCGCGGCCGTTTTCAATTCTCAAAGCATGGTTATGACATGCAGCAACACACGTTCCGCAGCCTTCGCACCATTCCTGAATCAGCAGCGTGCGGCGCACCTTTGCAAGCTCGGCCGAGAGTTTTTCATCCGGTTTTTCGCCGCTGAACCGACGGCAATTATATTCAACTTCATTCACGCTCTGCATTCCGATCGCAATTGTGTCAATGCAGTCGTCCAGGTTAAGAATATAATCCAATGCCGCCTCACGTTCGGCAATAAGATGTCCGCCGCCGAGAGGTTTCATTGCAATGATGCCCTGTCCCTGTGCATGTGCGGCGCGAATTTTTGCGAGCATTTCATCGGCCGTGCCGTCTGCAATGCCAAAACCGCGTTTGTTTATAAGCGGAAACAAAACCTGAAGCTCCGGATGCCTCAATGCGCCGTCCATACACGCAATATAATGTGTGGACAATCCGACAGCGCGAATGTAGCCCTTGTTGCGCATTTCAATATAGTATTCCAATGCTTCTCTGTGCCCGCGTATTGTATGTACGCTCTCCTGTTCGTGCATCAGAAAAACATCGATATAATCCCTGCCGATTCCCTCAAGTGCCTTTCGGAGGCTTGCCTCCGCGCCCGCTCTGTCGTAGGCATAGCTTTTTGAGCAAACAACAAGATCCGGCTTCAGCCGCACTGCCTCACGCAGGTGCGGATACGTGCCGTAAATCTCCGCCGTGTCAACAAAATTAACGCCGTGTGAAAAGGCGCATTCAAAAAGCGCCGCTCCCTGTGCCGGCGTTAAATTCCGCTGAAACGGCCCCATTGTGAGCGAACCGAAACAAAGTTTTGAAACATTGATTCCTGTTCTGCCGAGTTCATGATAGATCACAGCGTGTCGTCCCCGTTGTATTGTTCAACATAGGTGCGCACAAGCTCTTCAATCAGCTCGTCGCGCTCAAACATGCGGATGAGATACCGCGCATTGTTATAGCTCGTGATATATGTCGGGTCGCCGGAAATAAGGTAGCCGACAATTTGGCTCACCGGGTCATAGCCCTTCTCGCGCATTGAATAATAAACTTTCATCAATACTTCATGCGGAGTTTCCTTTTCGCCCACACGGCTGAATGTAATCGTGTTGCCCGAATCGGCAACGATCTTGTTCTTTTCGTTCATTCTGCATTGCCTCCATTGCCTGTGTGATGATATATGACTATTCTATCACATTTGCAGCAGATTCACAACCCCATTAAGAAAAGAAATCATAAGCGCCCTGTTGATTCCTTCATTGCAAATAAGGGTACAAATTTGACGTTCTTTTCTGTGGACAATCGTCATCAGCATTCAGTTAACCGTTTTTTATGAATGCCTTCATCAGTTTTTGCAAGCGCTTGCTTTTATCAAAACCATATATACCAAATTGCGGCCGAACTATTAAGAAAATATGGCCAA
>FR879706.1:0-27653 GCA_000435055.1 Clostridium sp. CAG:138
TGGACTTTGCAAGGAATCTGTCGCCTTCGGTAACGGCTTCAAAGCCGTAGGGCTGGCTGGTGCCGAACTGGAGAGAACCGCCCGCAACGTTAAGGGAATCGAACAGGGAAGTGTCGATATTGACGGTTGCTTCGCAGGTTGCGGTGCCGAATACGGAACCGTTGACCATAACGGTGCAGGTGATGGTTGCGGTGCCCGCGCTGATACCGGTGACGGTTGCTTTGCGCTTGTTGCCGGTAACGGTTGCAACGGATTCGTTGGAGCTGGTCCAAACGAGCTCATAGTTGTTCGCATTTTCAGGCTGACGAACAAAGTTGATTTCTGCAGTCCTGCCGATGTACATCTCAACTGCATTCTGCTGGAGGCTGAAGCCGGTGATGTCAACGGGCTCCGGGTTGCCGAAAAGCGTCCACTGGCTGTTTACAGTCTGTGCGCTGTCGGGATTTGCGGGGAAGGGATCATCCTCGCTCATAACGATGGGCCATGCGTCGCCGTAAGGATCGCATGCGCCGTGCTCTGCAACCATGAGGTTAAATGCATCTGCAACGGTTGCGGGATCATCCGCATTCTTCATTGCATTCCAGAAGGTTTCTTCGTACATATAGTCGCCGACGAAGGTAACGCTCTGGGAATAACCGTAAACAACGCCTGCACCTAGTTACCTCATATACATATTCGCCTGCGAAGGTAACGCTCTGGGAATAACCGTAAACAACGCCTGCACCTGCGCGGAGAAGCGCATAACCGGTGGTGCCCTGACCTTGGCGTTTCATGCCTTCGCAGATCGCCATCCAAACAAGGCAGTTGGAAAGGGTGTCGGGTGTATGGTTTTCAATGTAACGGCCGTCAATGAAAGCTGCGCTGCCGGAACGAACTGCCCAACCGTTGTTGTAGTCTTCCTGAGTGATGCCGCTGTTGGTGGTCAGGCAGAGGTAGGAAGAAGTACCGGACTGGGTGCCGTGGCTGTCGAAAATAACAACGCCCTTGTCAACAAAGTTTTCTGCGATTGCGGGGCCGGTTGCCGAAGTGCTCTGGATAAGCAGGTATTCGCCACCGGTTGCTGCCGCGATGGACTGTGCTTCACGCTTATACTGATCGGTGAAGCTGCTGTCGTGGCCGTAGTAAGGAGCAACGAGGAATACGTTGGGGGATTCTGCATCCTTAAGAGCGCTCTTTTTGCCGTTGCCTTTGGTGAGAACAACGCCTTCCTCAACGGGTGCGCAGTCGGTGTTGAGTTCGTTGCGGAGCCTGTAATTGTATGCACAATACATGCCGTCAACGGTGAAGTAGAAGCCGTCCTTCGTGAAGTCGGAGAAGCTGTCCTTATCAACGGTGTTGAGGTTCAGTGCAGCGGTATAAACTGCATTGATGACCTCGGTGCGGCTCATGCCCTGAGCAAGAGCGTCTGCTTCGGCTGCATCGAGTGCTGCCCAAGCGTTGTCGAGTTTGCGCATTGCTGCTGCTTCGTTAACGAGACCGTCAACATTCTCTGCAAGAGAAGCAACGGGAATCATTGCGAAAGCCATGATGAGCGCAAGCGCAAGTGCCAGAAATTTGCGGGTTTTCATTTCTTTTCCTCCTGAAAAACTGTGCGCGGGACAACCGAACAAGCCGGTTGTCTCAGCAGAGTTTATTATATCATCTTCGGTTGAAATGTCAATGTTTGAAATGTCAATACAATGAGACGGAAAGATGAAAGAATACGCCCGGACGGAAAAGCCGAAGGGAAACCGGGCTTAACATTATAGCGTGCAGGAGAAAATCAGTATAGAGACAAAATAAAATACGTCCGCCGGAAAATGCTGCCCGGCAGACGTATAACAAATGCAGCCGCGTTGCGCCGCATCATTTTAAATTCAATTCATTCATTGCTGTGCTGACTGTTACAGTCCCATTGCACGCCTTGCAATAAGAATTGCATCGGGAAGGCCGATGACGCCGTCGCCGTTCATGTCAGCGGCATCAAGGGATGCGCCTTCAAGAGTAAGCACTTCGATTGCATGACGCATTACCTGCAATGCGTCCGCAATGGTAACGCTGCCGTCAAGGTTCACATCGCCCATTGCGGGAAGAATGTTGAACGGACAGTTGGTAAGCACTGTCGGAACTTCGTAATCACGGCCGTTGGCGTGATGGAAGATCTCTGCGGAGTGAATGCCGGCATGATTTACGGCAGGCAGCGAACCGTGCCAGGTTTCGGGCATGTCTGCGCTGACGGTAAGAAGATTTCCGGTCATTTCAACGCCGGCTTCACATTCGAAGGATATGTAATAACCCTGAATCAAGGCGAAACGGTCAACATAAATAATGTCGGCTTCAATTTCGTAATGTCCGCCGGCGGCTTCGATCCGCTCAAGAATATCACCGGGGATAACGGTGTGCTCGAGTTCCTCCATAACAGCGGGGGTGGTGACGGCAATCGTGCCGCTGTGAACTACCTGCGTGCCGCCGCATGCAACGGGTGCGCAGTCGAAAGAAACTTCAATGCGTTCACCGATGCGGACATCATTGGCTGTTGCCGTGATGCCGATAAGACTCAGCTGAGGTTCTTCGGGTTCGCCCGTTCCGGAGAAGGCAACATTGTCGATTTTGACGCAGTCGCTGCCGCCGTCGGTCAGTTCGTCCTTAACGTAGCTCCATTCAAAGTGATACAGCCCCGCTTCGGGTGCGGTGAAGGTATAGCTGCTGAATCCGGTCATATTCGTGTCGGCATATTTCTGGTATTCAACGTCGTTAACTTTGAAGTAATAATAGTCGTAATCGGTTTCGCTGCTGTAGAAATAGTCAAACGAAAGCGTGTCGCCTTCCGCCATGCGGATGGTTGTGAGCAGCACGGCGGTGGTGTTGCCCATGCCGGCGTTGTTGGTCTTTGCAATCAGTCGGTCTCCCTCGGCAACGGGAACGAAGCTGTATTCCGCGCTCGTACCGAATTCAAGACTGCCGCCTTCAACGTTGACGGCTTCGGCAAGGGTTTCATCGGGAGTTACGGAAACGGAAACCGTTTCGGTTCCGATAATGCTGCCGTTCACGCTGACGGAGCAGGTGATTTCGGTTTCGCCGCGGCCCATACCGGTGATGACGGCTCTGCATCTGCTGCCTGCATAAGGTTCAACGATCGCAACAGACTCGTCCGCACTCGTCCATGTTGTGACATAGTTATTTGCATTTTCGGGAACAAGGGACATATTGACGTTCACGGTTTGCGCCATTTTAATATCCGCGCTTGTGATGTCAAGGCTGAATCCGGTAAGATCAACAAGGGGGAAGCTGCCCCAGAGTTTCCATGTGCTGTTGACGGTCTGCGCACTGTCGGGATTTGCGGGGAAAGCGTCAACATCACTCATAACAATAGGGTATGCATTGCCGTAAGGGTCGCATATGCCGTGTTCTTCAACCATTTGAGCAAAGGCTTCCGCAACGGTGGCGGGGTTTTCAAAATCCTTCATAAGGTTCCAGAAAGTCTCTTCGTATACATAATCGCCTGCGAAAGTGACGCTCTGAGAATAGCCGTAAACAACACCTGCACCTGCGCGGAGCAGTGCTGCACCGGTGGTGCCTTGGCCGCTGCGCTTCATACCTTCGCAAATTGCCATCCAAACGAGACAGTTTGAAAGGGGTGCAGGGGTATGGTGTTCAATATAACGACCGTCGATATATGCGGCGCTGCCGGCATAAACCGCCCAACCGTTGTTGTAATCTTCCTGAGTGATGCCGGAACTTGTTGTCAGGCAGAGATAGGAAGACGTGCCGTCCTGGGTGCCGTGACTGTCAAAAAATACAACGCCTTTATTCGGGAAATTTTCTGCGATTGCGGGACCGGTCGCTGCCGTGCTCTGGATAAGCAGGTAGTCGCCGCCGGTTGCGTCCGCGACGGACTGCGCTTCACGCTTGTACTGATCGGTGAAGCTGCTGTCGTGACCGTAGTAAGGTGCAATCAGAAATACGTCGGCGGATTCGGCATCTTTGAGGTTTTCGGTTTTTCCGCTGCCCTTTGAAAGAACAACGCCTTCCTTAACGGGTGCGCAGTCGGTGTTGAGTTCGTTGCGGAGCCTGTAATTGTATGCACAATACATGCCGTCAACGGTGAAGTAGAAGCCGTCTTTCGTGAAGGCGGAAAAGCTGTCCTTATCAACGGTGTTGAGGCTCAGTGCAGCGGTGTAAACCGCATTGATGACCTCGGTGCGGCTCATGCCTTGAGCAAGAGCGTCTGCTTCGGCTGCATCGAGTGCCGCCCAAGCGTTGTCGAGTTTGCGCATGGCTGCTGCTTCGCCTGCAATGCCTTCGATGCTTTCCGCAAAAGCGGCAGCGGGAAGAACTGCAAACGCCATGATGAGCGCGAGCAGAACAGCCGTCAGTTTACGAGTTTTCATGTGTTCCTCCTGAGTTTTGCTTTGCGGCGGAAAACGATGAATGCCAATTCTCTGCCGCATATTGTATTTTAGCATCTGACCGCAGAATGTCAAGAAAAAATATCGCTCCTGACGAAGTTGATATTTACGTTTAAAAGCTGTTTCAAATTTAAAACCCGTTTTGAATGAATATACCGATTTCGGCTCTTTTCACATCCGCGTTTCTGTGGTATAATAAATTGATTTGGAGCAGGTATTGCTCCGCATTTCGGAGGTACAAAAGTGGCACGAAGCATGACAGGGTTCGGTCATGCGGTCGTTTCAAAAGACGGCCGCGAATTGTCGATTGAACTGAAATCGGTCAATCATCGCTTTTTGGATCTTGCGCTCAGAATGCCGCGCTCGCTTGCCTTCCTTGAGGACACGGCGCGGAACACGCTCGGCACGATGCTTGCGCGCGGCCATGTTGACATTTTTGCCAATTACCGCAACACGCGGAACGATTCAAAAAAAGTTGAAATAAACATGCCGATGCTCTCGGCATATATGACTGCCGCCCGGCAGGCGGCGGAGGAACTCGGCATTGAAAACGATCTGACACTGTCGCGTGCGCTGAGGCTTACGGATATCGTTTCCGTGACAGAGGCCGACGACGACAGGCCCGCGCTTGCGGAACTGATGAAAGATGCCTTGACCCGCGCCGCAAATGAGCTTATCGCAATGCGTATGCGCGAGGGTGAAAGGCTTTCATCCGACATGAAAACACGACTCGGCGTGATTGCGGATATTCGCGAAAAAATCTCGGAGCGCGCCCCGCTTGTCGTTGAAGAACAGCGAAAAAAGCTTAACGAACGCATTGAAAGCCTGCTCTCCGAAACGGAAATCGACAGGGCGCGCCTTGCAACGGAAATTGCATTATTCGCGGATAAAGTCAGCATCGATGAGGAGCTTGTCCGTCTTTCGAGCCATATTGCCGCGGCAGGCGAAATGGTTGAAAACAACGGCATATTGCCGCGGCAGGCGAACTGCTTGAAAACAACGGCTCTATCGGCAGAAAACTGGATTTCATCGTCCAGGAGATGAATCGCGAGTTCAACACCATCGGTTCAAAAGCGAACGATAAAACAATTGCGTCTCTTGTTATCGACGGCAAAGCCGAGCTTGAGAAGATGCGCGAACAGGTGCAGAACTTTGAATAAACATAAAACCGAGTTTCGGCATTCGTTCCGCAATTCGGCAGCAGTGCTGTGTGCGGTTTGCACAAGGGCATCAAAAGAAATAAAGAGGGTACAAACACTATGATGAAAAAACGCGGCATGCTGATCGTCATTTCCGGCCCGTCCGGCGTCGGCAAAGGCACTGTTGCAAACAGATTGCTTGAAAAGCACGACAACATCTGCTTCTCCGTTTCCGCAACGACCCGCGCAATGCGTGAGGGTGAGGCGGAAGGCGTGAATTATTTTTATAAAACAACCGAGGAATTCGATACAATGATAGAACAGGGAGAATTCCTTGAATACATGCGTGTGTTCGGCAAAAATTACTACGGCACGCCGAAAAGCTACGTTGAATCAAAGCGCAGCGAAGGCATAAGCGTTTTGCTCGATATCGATGTCAAAGGTGCAATGCACGTTAAAAACAATTGCCCCGACGCAATAACGATTTTCATTGCGCCCCCTTCACTGGCGGAGCTGCACAGGCGGCTTGTGGGCAGAGGGACGGAGACTCCCGAAGCGGTTGCCCGAAGGTTTGAAGAGGCAAGAACGGAACTTGAATACATTCCGAAATACGACTATGTTGTTGTGAACGATGAAATTGAGTCGGCCGTTCAAAAAATCGAATGCATACTCAATGCCGTCGGATGCACTCCCGAATATAACCGCGAGCTTTTGCCCGCGCTGCTCGGCGAAACTTTCTCCGAGTGACGAACGGTGCTGCGGAGGGCGGGCCGCATGATAATCGTATAATAGTTTTAAATTGAGCGTTAAATTTATTGAATACTTACTGTTGGAGGTAACATAATGAGTCACCAAATGAACCATCCGCCGGTTGTTGAACTGGAAAACATCGCGGGCTGTCGCTATATGCTTGTAACAGCCGTTGCAAAGCGCGCAAGGCAGCTGCTTGTTTCAAAGGAAGAATCATCCGACAAAAAGCCTGTTGCAAAGGCTGTTGACGAACTGTACAACGGCGAGCTCTGCGTCAGGTATCCTGCCGAATACTATCAGACTTCCGAAAAATAATCCGTAACTGCGGAACATTCAAATCAAGCTTTATATGTTATGCGCCGAAAGGCGGGGGTGAACAGCATGTTTGCAAGGGTAATAGTTGATATTTCAAATGCCAATGTAAACAGGCTGTTTACTTATGCCGTTCCGGAAGAAATCAGTCTGTGCGAAGGGCAGCGCGTTATCGTTCCGTTCGGGCGGGGGAACCGACCGATTGAGGGCTTTGTGCTTGAACTTGTCGATGAACCGGGAACGGAGCGTGAGCTTAAATCCATCGTGCGAACGATTGAGCCGTACTCGGCGCTGCTGCCCGATCAGCTCAAGCTTGCGGATTGGATGTGCAAAGCGTACCATTGCACAACCGCCGATGCACTTCGGGTCATGATTCCCGCCGCGCTGCGCGGTTCAAAAGTTAAAGAAAAAAAAGTGCGCACTCTGCACATTGCGGACAATCTTGATATTGAAGCAGTGCGCGCTTCAATGCTGAAAAAAGACGGAACGCCGCGTGCGCCGAAGCAGTTTGAAGTTTTTTCTCTGCTTTTATCGGGCAGAGCGGAGCTTTCCGCAAGCGATATAAATGCGTTCGTGCCCGGTGCGGGCGCAGCTGTTGCCGCACTTGTTAAAAAGGGCATTCTTGTTGAACAAGGGCGCGAAACCTATCGAAATCCTTTTGCAAACAGAGATATTCAGTCGACGGAGCCGCTGCCGCTTCTTCCGGCGCAGCAAAACGCACTTGAAAAAATCAAATCCGCCGATGCCGGAAGCTGTCTGCTTCTTCACGGTGTCACGGGGAGCGGAAAGACCGAAGTTTATATGCAGGCAATTGCGAACGTGCTTGAAAACGGCGGCGGCGCAATTGTTCTTGTCCCGGAAATATCTCTGACACCGCAGACAACGGACAGATTCAGGAGCAGATTCGGAAACAATGTTGCCGTTCTGCACAGCCATTTGAGCGACGGTGAACGTTTTGACGAATGGCGGCGGATACGATTCGGCAAGGCAAGGGTCGTTGTCGGCGCAAGGTCGGCAGTGTTTGCGCCGGTGGAAAATCTGCGTATTATCATAATTGATGAAGAACATGAGCCGAGCTATTACTCCGAAATTACTCCAAAGTATTCCGCTGCCGAGGTTGCGCTGCGTCGGGTCAAACTCTGCGGTGCAAAACTTGTCCTCGGCAGTGCGACTCCGTCGCTCACAACATATTATCGTGCAAAGCGGGGCAGGTACATACTGCTTGAGATGCCGAACAGAATAAACGGCGTTCCGATGCCGAAAGTTGATGTTGTTGACATGCGTGAGGAGTTTTTGAGCGGGAACAACAGCATTTTTTCAAGCTTTATGATAAAACGGCTGAAAGAATGCCTTGAAAAGCACGAACAGGCGATTCTGTTTCTCAACAGGCGCGGTTATTCATCCCATGCCGAATGCCGCGCGTGCGGATTTGTGTTCACCTGCCCGAACTGCGACGTTGCATTGACCTATCACAGGTTTGATGAGTCACTCCGCTGCCACTATTGCGGGGCGAATTATAAAATGCCGAAAACCTGTCCGTCCTGCGGCAGGGAGTACATCAAATACACGGGAATCGGAACTCAGCAGGTTGAGGAACAGCTGAAACTTGTGTTTCCGAATGTGCGCTGTTTAAGAATGGATATGGACACGACAAGCGGCAAAACCGCACATCGGGATATACTTGATGCATTCACGCGGCGCGAGGCTGATGTGCTTATCGGCACGCAAATGGTGGCAAAGGGGCTTGATATCCCGAATGTGACGCTTGTCGGCGTCGTGTTTGCTGATTCAACACTTTTCCATTCGGATTTTCGCAGCAGCGAACGTACGTTTCAGCTTTTGACCCAGGTCGCGGGTCGTGCCGGCCGTGCCGATAAAGAGGGGCGCGTCGTGATTCAAACCAATGCGCCGGGACACCGCGCAATACGGCTCTGCACGAAGCATGATTATAAAACATTCTATAATCTCGAAATCGGAGACCGACTGCGGACGCTGTTCCCTCCGTTTGCGGTATTTGTGCGGGCGCAATTCGCCTGTGCCGATGAAAACGCGGCGGCGGATGCGGCGGAAAGGTTTGCAAACGGCGTGACAAAAACCATTTTAACTGCATTAAAACCCGCAAACGCGGAAAATGAGCTTGTTTTCGCACTCGCGGGTGCCGCGCCGATTCGCCGCAGGGAGGGGCTGTTCCGCTATGCGGTTATAATTAAGCTGGTTCGCACCGCAAATACGGCAGCAGCAATCAATGCAATATACGCTTTCAGCGACGGCTGCGCGGATGAATGCTATCGCGGCATTGAAGTCAACCCGCAGGATATGCTTTGAAAGAATAACAAACCCGCAGCGGAAAGCGGAAAAAGATACGAACTATGAACGGATTGAATGCATTAAAAATGCGGCAGGAGCCGAAGCGCGGCGCAAAACTTGCCGAAAAACTTAAATGTGAAAAGAGCAGCATACACTATCTCAGCATTTTGAACGGAAATACGCGGGGACTTGTTTGGACGGACGATCCGACGGCACCGCGGCTTGCGGTCGTATACAGTTATCTTTTGGGCGGATTCCAGATAATGGGAACTCCGCTGCAAACGGCGGAGGAATATGCCGCTTTCCGTCTGTTTTTTGAGAACAAAGTATTTCCGTTGGCAAAAGATGAATTCGAACTGAGTGAATTTGCATATTCCGCCGACACGGAAGAGCTTTCGGATATGATGCGCGTTGTTTTTTTCGACAAAGAGCTGTTTGAACAGAAACAGCTTGTTTATCGCACGGCAGAAGAATACAGCGCGGCGGAAATGCCGTTCGTTCATGCGGCGGAGGGGCGGCTGATGCGCATTCGGCGTGCCTCGGAAAGCTTCTTGCGTGAGAATGCCGAGTTTGCAGGGGCTTATCTTCCCGAAATTTTGGAAAGCTACAAAAGCTTTGCGGATTTTTTGAAACATGGTTTTGCCTTTTTTGTGCTTGAAGGCGAGAATATCTGCGGAAACATAATTTCAAACGGAGAGTACAACGGCTGCTGCATAGTCGGGGCGGATACAAAAGCGGAATATCGACGGCGCGGCATTGCATCGGCGTTGCTGCGCACCGCAATTGAATCTGCACGGGAGCGCGGGAATGAAATAATATGGGAGTGCGCGGAAGAAAACATACCTTCGGTGCGCACTGCCGAAAGCTGCGGAATGCATCGCTGCGGAGAGTTTTTCGTCCGCTGGTTTGAATTCGAACCGAAAACTCCGCAAGATTAATCAAATCGTTTCAACAGCTTGCGAAATTGAATTTTCGAAAACGAACATCGGCGCGGTCGTGAGGGCCGCGCTTTTAATATATTTTTAGAAATGAGATTTAATGCTTGACACGGCATAAATCGGTGGTATAATAATAACAGGAATCATTCCTAAGGAGGCGTGAATGACAAGGCAGCGACAGTTGATTTACAACATCATACAACGGGCGGACGATCACCCGACAGCCGAAATGATTTATGCAAGGGCAAAGGCCGAAATGCCGTCCATTGCATTCGGAACTGTCTATCGAAATCTGAAACTCATGGTCGATGCCGGAGAGATCCTTCACATTCCCGTTGCCGGTGAGCCGGACAGATACGACAAGACCATTCGCCCGCATGAACACATGCAGTGTATCGAATGCGGCAGGGTTGCCGACTGTGACCCGGGCGATCTGAAATCATATTTCAGCAGCAAAATCGGCGAAGAAATTGTTTCCTACACACTCAACTTTTTCTATATCTGCAATGAATGCAGACAGAAGCGGAAAAGGGAGAATAATCAAAAACGAGCATAAAATGCTGACCGGCGGCGCGTGCCGCAAAAAATAAAAATCTTTGGAGGATAAAAGTATGAAAAAGTTTGTATGTTCAGTATGTGGTTACGTTCATGAGGGCGATTCCGCTCCCGAAGTATGTCCCGTTTGCGGTGCACCCGCAGAAAAGTTCATTGAGCAGTCCGAAACCATGAGTTGGGCGGCAGAGCATGTTGTCGGCGTTGCACAGGGCGCACCCGAGGATATCATGGCGGATCTGCGTGCAAATTTCGCAGGCGAATGCACCGAAGTCGGTATGTACCTTGCAATGGCAAGGGTTGCACACCGCGAAGGTTATCCCGAAATCGGTCTCTATTGGGAAAAAGCAGCCTATGAAGAGGCTGAGCATGCTGCAAAGTTTGCCGAACTTCTCGGCGAAGTTGTGACTTCCAGCACCAAAAAGAACCTTCAAATGCGTGTTGAAGCCGAAAACGGCGCAACCGCAGGCAAGACCGATCTGGCAAAGCGTGCAAAGGCTCTTAACCTTGATGCAATTCACGACACCGTTCATGAAATGGCAAGGGATGAGGCCCGTCACGGCAAGGCTTTCGCAGGCCTTCTGAACAGGTACTTCGGCGAATAAACATACATTCGGTGATTATCCGAACGGCGGATAATAACGATATGCTGAATACATATTCCGCATGACAAAACTCGGCACAGAATAAAGATATCGCGGCCTCGTTTACGGAAGCCGCGATATTTTTGTTTTATTTTAAATCAAAAGGCGAAAAGTAAACAGTGCTGTTTCATTCCGATCTCAGCGCGGCAACGGGATCCTTCTTCGCCGCAATTCGCGAGGGTATGATGCCCGCAATAAGTGTCAAAACCATGCTTATCAAAACCAGTATTATGCCGGCACGCCACGGAAGGACGGCCGTCAGCGTGTCGATGCCTGTGAGCGACCGAACGATAAGGTTCAGCGGGATGCACAACAGCATTGATGCAATTATTCCGATCGCACCCGCACAAAAACCGATAATCAGCGTTTCGGCATTGAACACGGATGAAATATCGCGTTTTGATGCGCCGATGGAGCGCAGAATACCGATTTCCTTCGTGCGTTCAAGCACCGAGATATAGGTAATTATGCCTATCATAATTGAGGATACAACCAGAGAGATTGCGACAAACGCGATAAGCCCGTATGAAACGGCATCGATCATTGTTGTAACTCCGGACATAAGCAGCGCAACATAATCGGTGTACTCAATAGCCTTATCCTCGTCTGCATTCCGGTTGTATTCCGCAATGTTGTCAGCGATAGCTTCCTTATCCTCAAATGTTGCGGCATACAAATTAACGGTTTTGGGCGAATCGGGATCAACTGCACCGAGTTTTTCGAGTGCTTCGTCAAGCGTTGTTCCGGAAACCTTTGACGGCATGAATTTATCATAGTATTCCGCAAGCTTGTCAACACTCGTGTCGTTTGCAATTGTTTTATCAAAAATATCCGCAACTGCGGCATATCCGGCCGTGCCGAAAAGATCGTTCGGTGCGGAATGTTCGAAAATAATCTGCATGATTTCGGCTTCGGCTTTGTCGGCATATTTCTTTTTTACTGCGGAAACAAGCTGTTCACGCATCAAAGTCCGAAGCTCTTCGTCCGTATAGTCGGAAAGATATTCCTCCGCAGTGGCAACATCAAACCCGTATGTTGCCGCCGCAAGCTGAACCATTGATTCACGCGTCGGATACATTGCCATGTATTCCTCAACAACTGCATCAAGCTCCGTCTGCTCGGGTTCGGCAATGATTTTTTTGTAGATTTCCGTTTTCTGCATGTCCGTAAGGGAGGCGAAGTAAGCGGTAACTTCTTCCGCCTTTTTGTCCGCCGACAGTTCGTTTTCGGAGTCCAAAGTGAAAGGAAGTCCGGTTAAAACATCAAGATTCACGTTTTCCGGGGATTTCTGTTCGCGGACAATTTCACTTTCGTTCGTTTTCTGAATTATATAGTCGGAAAGGGCGGAAGTGTAGCCGAAAACTCCGTTTACTGAAGCAGCCTTGTTGTCGTTCGGGCGAATAATACCTGCAAGCCGCAGATCGAGTCCGTTTTTGATAACAAGCTCCATTGCGGCGGCGTCATCGCCGATATATTCCCATGAACCGCCGTTTTCGTCGGTCGAATACGATTTTGAGTAATAATCTGAATTCAATATCAGCTTGAATTTGGTGCCGATAAGCTCTTCAAACTTTGCGGAGCGTGTATCCGTCACGATTTCCTCGCCTTTAAGAACGGAGTTAAAAATCCTTGTGATTTCGGCGGTGTCCATAAGCCCGAGAGCATAGAAAGCAACGTCGGATATTTCGTTGTTTTTATCAATAACAAGCACAATATCGTTGGCACTCTTCGGCCATTCGCCCGCAACAAGCTCATATTGATTCAAAACAAGCTCGGAAACGAGTGCGCCGTCCGCTCCGGAAAGGATTTCGTCCCAAAGATTCATGTTTCCCATGCGGGAGGTCATCATGTTAATCATACTGACGCCCTTGTCGCCTTCGGATGTTTCATCATCGGCAAACAATGCGGAGGTCATATCCGTACTGTGATATTTCCCGTCCGTGCCGATGACATACGCGTTGACGGTAAGCCCGTAGCCGTACCGCACGGAGCTTACATATTCTCGAAGATCGGTCTTTGCGGTTGAAGCATCAAGCTCCGAATCAATATACTTTTTAAACGATGCAAGGTCATTTACTTCGTCTCCGTCCGAAACGGTTGCGTTCAGCATTTTGTAGAGCCGAGGATCGGAGTAAACTGAATCCGCATCACGGTTTTTCAGTGTTTCATCGTCCGTCTTTTCGTTTGCTGCCGTCAGCATACTCATGAAATCGTTCGGTTCGCGTTCGACGGTGATCGGATAGGATGTCAAAGTATCTTTCTGGATTGCATTGACATAGTTCTGAATGCCGGTTGAAAGCGCAAGAATCAATGCAATGCCGATAATGCCTATCGAACCCGCAAAAGAGGTCAGAAAAGTCCTGCCCTTTTTCGTTGAAAGGTTGTTTAAACTCAGCGAGAGCGCGGTAAAAAAGGACATGGAAGTCCGTTTTTTCTTTTGTTTTTTATCAAAAGTGCTGCCCGCCCCGCGTTCTTTTTCTTTCGTCAAAGTTCGTTCGTCATTGCTCACGGGGTTTGTATCGCTCGAAATCTGCCCGTCATGAAGCTTCACAATTCGCGTTGCATACTGCTCCGCAAGTTCGGCATTGTGTGTAACCATTATAACAAGGCGGTCTTTTGCGACTTTTTTCAGCAGCTCCATAACTTGGGTTCCGGTTTCGCTGTCAAGTGCACCGGTGGGTTCATCCGCAAGTAAAATATCGGGATTATTAACAAGCGCACGTGCAATGGCAACGCGCTGCATCTGTCCGCCGGACATTTGGTTCGGCCGCTTATGCTCCTGTCCTTTGAGCCCGACTTGTTCCAACGCTTCACATGCGCGTCTGCGCCGCTCCTGCTTTGACACGCCGGAAAGTGTCAGTGCAAGCTCAACGTTTGAAAGCACGGATTGGTGCGGAATCAAATTGTAACTCTGAAAAACGAACCCAACGGTATGGTTTCTGTAAGTATCCCAGTCGCGGCTTGTGTATTGTTTTGTGGAAACACCGTTGATAACAAGGTCGCCGCTGTCATAGCGGTCAAGCCCTCCGATGATGTTGAGCAAAGTTGTTTTGCCCGAACCGCTCGGGCCCAAAACCGCAACAAACTCATTGCTGCGGAATTCAAGGCTCACGCTGCTCAGTGCGTTTTGAACAAGATCGCCGGTTTTATATTGTTTGGAAACTTTTTTTATTTCAAGCACTTTTCGTTGCCTCCGGACAGAAATTTGCGGACCGGATCCCGTCGATCCGCCTGCATACAGTATAACGCAGAATCATTAAAAAAACATTAACTCAAGTTAAAACAATGGAGAATTTCTGCGGCAAAAAAAGGCAGAATTCAGTCATTGCTCATCATGTTCGTACACCGGAAATGCTTTCGGGGCCGCGCTGCCGTGCCGCAGTCTGTTCCGAATGTGCTGAACGACGGTGGCGATGAATTCGGCATTTGTCGGCTTACCCTTTGCGGAATCCGTTGTGTTGCCGAAAAGCTCAAATTGCATGTAGAGATTCCCGCCCTCCCATGCACACTCGATGGAATAACGAATTGCTCTTTCAACCGCGGCCGGAGTGGAGTGATAATACATTGCAACGTATTCATACATGCGTTTGAGATCCGCATCGACTCCGAATATGCGCATACAGACAAGCAGCCGCAGAAATTCCGTGCCGCGATGCTCGTTTTGCAGCCCGAGCGGCAGCAGGATGGAATCGGTCACCATTGCATATTGACGCTTCTGTT
The DNA here is from genome assembly GCA_000435055.1 of Clostridium sp. CAG:138. Taxonomy (GTDB): domain Bacteria; phylum Bacillota; class Clostridia; order Christensenellales; family CAG-138; genus PeH17. Next base: position 14,751 of record FR879706.1, read on the forward strand.
CGTCCATCTCGCTGAAAAACGCAGGGTTATTTATTGCCTGTTCAAGTGCTTCAAGATCCGATTTGCCGCGCTTTTTCTCATAGTCAAGACATTTTTCGATTATAGCTGCGGCCGTTTGTTCGACAGGGGCAGAAAACGAAAGCAGTCCGTCAATCTTTTCATTGCGGCTGATTCCGATAAGTGATTTCGTCATCTTAGGTGCACAAACAAAAAAACGTGCATTGCGGCACAGCTTGCTCTGCCGAAGGGTGTTTATCAGCGCGAACGCATCGATATCGGGAAGAGAAACGCTGACAACAAAAACCGAAGGAATCTCATCAAACAGCATTTTCCAAACATCATTGCCGCTGCGAACGGGCGGAAGCATATGCAGTGTGCCTCCCAAAAGCTCGGTAAGCCTGTTTGCGTATTCGCGCTTCTTATTCAAAGGACGTTCCTCGCAAACAACAATCCCGCGAAGTCTGTCGATATCCGACAGGTTACCTGTCTCCATCAATTCCTCAACGGAACGCCTGCCGTTCAGGCAGACTGCCGAAAGCGGATCGTAAGGCGAGGCGTCTTCACTGTCCTCGGGTTCACGGAGGCAATCCGTTTCATACAATTCGACAGGTTCCGGTATCTCAATAATTTCAGCGTCATCGGCCGTGATCGCGCTTTGCTCAGCCTGCTTTTTTATGTCTTTTGCAGTTTTGCCGTCGGTGTAAACACTGCCGCACACGGTTGCAATGTGTGCAATCGAAGTTTTTTTGCGTCTGCTGCGCGGTTTTTCGGCTGTCAATCCGCCCTCTGTATCCGCTGTTTCGGCAGGTTGTTCCGCATTATCGGTTTTATTCGGTTTGTCCATGTTCGGGATTCCTCCTCCGCAGATTACTGCTGTTAGTTTAGCACAGTCGGAATGCGGCGGCAAGTCCGTTTTGCCGCTTTTTTTGCCGCATCCTGTCGCGGAGGGCGAAACGATGTGTTCAAATCCGAATAAATCGGAGCCTTTTGGGATATTATAAATATATTGAGTCGGCGGAGATATTGCATTTGTTCGAATGCTGAAAAAATTACCGCATAAATACCGAAAAATTTTTTTTAAAAAATGCGCAAAGACGTTGACAAATGAATATTGTGCGTTATAATGAAGTTGATGATAGCTCATATATCTCAAATTTGGATGTTGCGGGGAGGCAAATAAACATGAAACCGTTCAAAACGCTGTGTGTTGTGCTTCTGGCGGCAATGTTAGTTTTAACAACGGCTGCCTGCGGTTCAAAAGGGAAAACAAACGACAACCTGCAAACAGGCGGCAGTGCTTCACAGAAACAGGATAAAAAAACGATTGTCTGTTCCGCAGATTATCCGGAATATACGTCAGTTGATGATCTTTCGGCTCACGCAGACTATGTCGTATACGGAACGGTGCTGTCCGAGCGATATGAATCGATGTCTCTTCGTATTCCGGAAAGCAGCGCAGAACCTGCAGAAGCAGGGCAGGACAACGAGCAGACTGTTGTGACAGTCTATGAGGTTCGCGTGAAGGAAAGCTACTCCGGAGCAGCAAGCAGCGGAGATGTGCTTAAAGTAATGCTTTTGGGAGGAGAAACTGAGGATACCGTTTACCAATATGAAGACAGTCCCGAAATTGAAATCGGTTCGGAATATGTTTTCTTCCTCAGCGGAAGCCAAATTGTTGAAAACGGGGCTTGGCTTTTGAACAATACACAGGCATTGTATGCAGCCAACGGCGAAACTGTTTCGAAAACGGCAGAACAGGGATTTGCACTGTCTTTCGAACGGCTTGAAGCAATCAAAGCTCAGTGAACGTAAAACCCGACAGTGAGATTAGCTGTAAAGTTTTCCTACACTTGCAGAAAAGGGCAGGCGGCAGAGTGCCGCCCGCCCTTTATTTTCAGCTGCGGAACTTACAGTGCCGCTTATACGGAAAATTTAAAAATTTGCCGCGTTATGTCCAAAAAATAATTGCTATTGCCGCACTGCAGTGATATAATTTATGCGGCATGGCTGCCTGCAAAGACAAACATGCACAAAACGAAACAGGAGCAAGTACCATGAAAAAGCTTTTCGCTGCACTGCTGGCGTTTCTGATGGTTTTCACCGTTATGCCCGCAGCATTTTCCGCCGCAGCGACGGAAACACCCACAGAGAACGGACAGCAGCCGACGGACAACGCCGGCGTGACGCTGTTCGGTTTTGCCGATTGGAAACTTACAAACGGCGTGGCAGAACCTTCAAAGCCCTATAATTTTATCGGTTTCAATTCCGAAAATCCTTCTGCAGTTCAGTCAAAACTGAACCTTGGCAGCAAGATTTCCTTTGCAGCCGAGATTATCGGAACAACGATTTATGCTTTTGCACACACCTACACCGATGATGCAGATGTTCCCACTGCCGATGATCTTTACACCATCGACACCAATGCATCAACGTGGAGCGCGACAAAAGTCGGCGGCAACCACATGGATTACAGCGTTGTCGACCTGACTTACGCAGCCGATACCGACACCCTCTATGCAATGGTGCAGGAGGATGAAACGGCGGATCAGCTCATCATGACCGTAAATCGCAGCACCGGCGCACTGACCGAAGTTGCAAACCTTTCCGAACTTGAAGTTGCCTGCATCAACAAGTTTGCATATATCGGCGGCGGACAGTTCTACACCACTGCACATAACGGCGGACACGGCCTCATCATCAACACAAGCGGCAGCATCGTTCGCGAACTCGGGCAGAGCGTTTTCCCCGGAGTCGAACAGCTCACCGCCGTGACGTATTATCCGCAGGGCAATTGTCTTTTCGGTGTTGCTTTCCGCAACATTCCCGCAGGCAATTTCGGCATCCTGCTCAGAATCGATCCCCAAACGGGTGAATCCGAAGAAATCGGCGCAATCGGCGGCGGGTTCGGATATTCGCTCACGAGCATTTTCCCGGTGCCCAATGTTCAGATAAGCCTTCCCGAAGTGCCTGATACGGAGGCAATGAATGCCGCACTGAATGCCCAGGGCAGCAATTTGACCTTCATGAACGACGGCAACACTCCGTGGGTCGTTCGCAGCGACAACGGCAGAACTTATATGCAGTCCGCAACGCAGGATGCAAGTAACAGCTCCACAACGATAAAGGCTGTGTTTAACGGCCTTACCGCCGGGCAGGTGCTTTCCTTCGACTGGATGGTTTCAAGCGAAAACAATTACGATTGGCTCAGCTTCTATGCCAACGAGAACCGCGTTGACAGAATCAGCGGCACCGCAAATTGGACAACAAAGACCTACACCGTTCCCGCAAACGGAGATTATACCTTCCGCTGGGTTTATTCAAAGGACAGCAGTATGTCAAGCGGCAGCGACTGCGGTTCGATCGATAACATCTCCATCACGGGAACTCAGCCCGCACCCTATGATCCCGGCGCACAGGCCGACGAGTTGGATGCAGCTGTTAATGCAGTCGGCAGCACGCTGCATTTCATGAACGATCCCCTCAATCCGTGGGCGATTGACACAAGCGAAAACGGCAGGTTGAGCGTAAAATCAACAGTCGGAAGGTCAGAGCGTCATCAGGTGCTCTATACCATCATTCGCAACGCAAAGGCGGGCGATGCAGTCTGCTTTGATTGGAAGGTTGTAACGCAGGGGCTTCCCGTCGGCGGCGAATACGGCTTGATCAGCATTGATAAGCTTGTTTTCCGCATCAATCAGGCGATTGTTGAACAGATCAGCGGAACAACCAATTGGGAGAACTGCGCGTATATAATCCCGCAAGACGGTGATTATTACTTCTCTTGGGATTTCATTGCCTGTGATGAAAGCGAAGTTGTGAATGCTGTTACCTCATGGGTCGATAATGTTTCCTATGTTGAAGATTATGTTCCTCCCGTTGCGCCGGGCGACCCCGCTCAGTTCAATGCGGCAGTCAACGCACCCGGCGAAAACAGGAGCTTTGTCAACGACTATGCTCATCCTTGGGTTGTTGTCACCGACAGCGGCCGCAACTGCGTGCGCAGCGATATTGCAGGTATGCGCCTGACTGAAACCGAATTCACGATTGACATGGGATATCTTGAAGCAGGCTCGGTGATTTCATTTGATTGGAAAACAAGCAGCGAAATGTACGGAGACAGAGTTTGCCTCACACTCAATGGGCTTACGCAAAAAGTTGCTTCGGGTCAAACGCCCTGGAGCTCTGTACGATTCGAAGTTCCTGTTTCAGATTATTACACTGTTGGCTGGAAATATGAAAAAGACGACATGTGCGATGAATATGACGACTGCGTTTATGTTGACAACGTAAAGATCGAACCGGTATATAACGGAGAGTATTACACGGTCACTTTCATTGACGGGGTTGACGGCAGCGTCATTTCCGAAGTTTCCGTTCCCGAAGGCGGCTCTGCGAATTTGCCCACTCCGCCCGTGCATGAGGGCTACACCTTCAGCCATTGGGAAGGAACCTATCAAAACGTATCCGCCGACAGCACCGTAACCGCTGTTTACACTGCAAACGGTATCATGGGCGATGTTGACGGTGACGGCAGAGTTACCATTGCGGACGCAGTCGCAATCATGCGCCACGCGCTTGATTTGACTCACATTCCCGAACAGTACATGCCTTTTGCCGATGTCAACGGTGACGGCACCGTAAACCTTTCGGATGCCGTAACGGTAATGCGCATGGCAATCGGTGTTATGTAATCTGAATTCCGCAAGCATGAATTAAAACAGATTGATTTTACACTGTTCAGCTGACGAAAAATCAATCAAATAACAAAAAGCACCCCGCTTGTTAACATTATAATGTTTAACAAATGGGGTGCTTTTCAATTAGCAGAGCGGGTGATTCTTTTGCTTTTTAAGCAGGCAATACGTGAAGCGTTCAGCCCGTGAGCAATCCGTATTTTTTCTTGATTCTGCGCAGTTTATTGAGTATCGGGCGCGTCAGCACCAAAAGAAAAACCACCGTTGCACCGGCAAAAATAAGGTTGAACGGCAGCCCTGAAGCATATGCTGCAAGCAATGCCGCCAACGTCGGTTCCGAACCCGCCATAAGGACATATGCCGAATCCATGATGCCGCCGTAGATGAAAAAGGTTGATAATGCACCGTAAAGGCACAGTAGTGCACGCTGAGTTTTTGTTCTGATATCCTTGCGGAAGACCAGCCCGGAGATGAATCCCAGCAGCCCGAGTGCAAACATCTGCCACGGTGTCCACGGACCTTGCCCGAAAAACATGTTGGATACAAATGCGGTTAATGCACCCGTAATGAAACCGGCCTCGCACCCGAGTGAAACGCCTGTGATGATTACTGTTGCAGCAATGGGCTTGAATTGCGGAAGCATATAGAATGCGGCGCGTCCTGCAACACCGAGTGCGGTCATTACGGCAATCACAACAAGCTCACGCGCACGCGGGCGGCGCTTTTCAAATATCATAAGGAACGGAATAAATGAACATATGATTATGAGTGATGCGGTGATATAATAATACCGATCGTTAAATTCAAGCATTCCGACTGCAATAACGGCGGGAACAAACACAAGCAGCAGCACGATTGAAACAATACGCTGGCGAAGCTCGGCCTTTTCAGTCTTATGCCGCTTTGCAGTGTTCGGCTTTGATTCCGATTGTTCGTTTTTTGTTTCCAAGGCAGCAGGCTGCTTCTCAGTCATCGTTTTTCTTCCTTTCGCAGCGGTTTGCGTAATCAATGACCTGTTCCGGAGTCAACGCATCGGGGATTATTCCGCGGGAAATGCGGCAGGCGGATGTTGTGTAAAAACTGTTGCCGAGAAAAACATCCTGCGGCGTGCCTTCCGCAATAACGGTTCCGTTGAAAAACATTGCGCATCTGTCTGCAAATTCGGCACAGAATTCAATATCATGCGAAACAAGAACAATTGCCGTTCCGCGCGCCGCAAGCCGACGCAGCAAGGCTCCGAATTCAGCCTTAAAGAAAGCATCCATGCCTTTTGTTGCTTCGTCAAGAAAAATGACTTCGGGTTCGGGCAGGAGCAGCTTTGCAATTGCAGCACGCTGCAATTCACCCCCGCTTATGTCATACGGATTGCTGCCAAGGACGCTTTGAAGCTGCATAATGTCGATAACCTCTTCGATTACGGAGCGCGGAAGCTTATATGCTTTGGCAGTCGCTTCCAACTCTTCGGCAACGGAATCCATAACAAAGCAGCAGAGCGGGTTTTGAACAAGAACTCCGATTTTTCCCGCTGAGCCTTTATCCTTCCGAAATGTTGAAATCGGCTTTCCGCGGTATTTGACTTTTCCGCGATACGGGCTAAAAACGCCTGCTGCGGTCAAAAGCGCGGTGGTTTTGCCGGCGCCGTTTCCGCCGACGATGCAGGTAAGCTCGCCTGCATGAACATCGAAATTCATACCGCACAGTATGTCTTTGGAATCTTTTTCATATCGAAACCATGCTTCCCGAACGGATATAACTGTTTCGGTGTTTTTTTTGTTTTTGCTTGATTCAGCCTTTGCGGAAGCCCGGATCTGGTTTTCCGAAGCTTTGTGTCGGCAGGAATCCAACGAAAAATTATTCAAAAGGTAATCACGGGCACTGCGAACTTCAAGCGGTGCGCCGCGAAGATTTTGCCCGTTTTGGCGTGTTTTTGCAAAAATGCGAACGGAGGAAGGCAGAACGCTGAAAAACTCATCATCACCCCGCAGTTTTTCGGCGGCATCGGCGGGAGAACAGTTCGAAACAATGCTCCCGCTCCGCATGAAGACAACGCGATCAACCATGGGAAAAAGGTTTTCAAGTCGGTGTTCGGTGATAATGACGGTTGTTCCGAGTTCGGAATTAATGCGCTTGAGCGTGTTGAAAAACTCGCCCGCCGCAATAGGGTCAAGCTGAGAAGTCGGTTCATCCAAAAGCAGAAGCTGCGGCTGCATAACCGTGACCGCAGCAAGACAGAGCAGCTGCTTCTGTCCGCCGGACAAAGCGGAAACAGGGCTGTCGAACCAGTCTCTGATGCCGAAAAAACTTGCCATCTCCGCAATGCGCACACGCATTTTTCGGTTATCCGTGCCGAGACTTTCAAGTCCGAAAGCCAATTCGTGCCGAACTTTATCCGTCACGATCTGCATCTCCGGATCCTGCATAACAAATCCGATTTTTTCGGACTGTTCGCGAAACGACAATTCTTCAATGGCTTTTCCGTTAAAATAAATTGCACCGCTCTTTTCGCCGTGCTGACTCAATGCCGGTTTACACTGCCGCAAAAGCGTGCTCTTGCCGCAGCCGGATGCACCGCATATAAGAACAAACTCGCCGGGCTGTATTTCAAGATTAATGCCGCTGAGTGCGGGCTGCGCCGCTTCAGGGTATGTAAAATTCAGATTTTTGATTTCGAGTAATGCCATGCAACGGACTCCTTGATGTTCATAATTACGGGTATCAGCAGCGTGAGTGCATATGCAATACATGCGGCGATAAAAAGCGGTGAGGCGGGGTTCATGCGAAATTTCGGAAAATATGTGACGGTGATTTTGCCGCAGCCCGCCGCTGTTCCGAAAATTGCAATGCCTGCCGCAAGAAAAAGCGAAACAACCGTGTCCCGCCCGTCAAAGCGAAAGTCGGTATAAAAACTGCGCGGATGAAGCCCGAATCCCCGCGCCCGCATTGAATCTGCGGTTGTCACTGCGCTTTCCAAAGCCCATGTGATAAGCGCGGAGAAGATAAAAAGGCCGTTTTTGGCGCGTTTAACAATGCTTTTTGATGCAGGATCCCCATCCGAACAACGCTGCGCAAGTGCGATTTTTTTCGCTTGTTTTGTAAACAGCGGAACAAAGCGCAGCGCCATGGAAAGCACAACAGCAAGCGACGGAATGATTCTGCCGAACAGATAAAGGATTTTATCATCGGTTATTATGCGATTGAAGCATGAAAAAATAAGCAGAACAGAACCAAGCATAACTCCGGATGCCGCGCCGTATGCAACGGATTCAAGCGTCACCGGATTGCGCTTAAGGTAAAAAAGCACCGTAAGCCCCTTGTGGTTGAAAATCGGGTTCAGAATTGCCGTCAGAAGCATCAGCGGCAGAATGAACCTGCAAAAAAACCGAAGTGCATCCCGCATGCCATTAAGCTGCACAGTCCACGCAAGGGCGGATAAAAACGAGATTCCGAGCAGCATGGGGTGCAGCAAAAGCATCGGCATTGCAAGAGCAAACCCGAAATAGATGATTGCCGCCGTAGGATGTATTGTGTCAAAACAATCTCTTTTCATCTGTAAAAAAACGCACTGCCGTGTCAGCCGGTAACTTCGGCGCCGACGTCTTTGCCGTAGTTGCAGGTGTAATGCCACTCAATGCTGTCTCCGGGCTGAACTTTATAATTGCTGCAGCCGTAATTCGGATAAACTCCGTTCACACTGTACACCCAGCCGCTGCCCTCACCGCAGTCAAATTCGTAAAGGTTGTTGATTCCTTCAATGTATGCGCTGTTGAAAACAGGGGTATAGCTGGATTCCATATGGATTTGCCTGTTTCGTGTTTCGCGGCAGAGAATATCGAAAACAGTCTCGCCGTCGTTAAAGGACACGGATGTTTTTTTTAGTATTATTCCGTCGGACGGAAGCACGGAAAGTTTATCGGGGTCGAGCATCTCGATGTTTTGCAGTATCGTGCCGCACTCGATGAGCATTGTGCAGGTCTGCCCGTTTTCGGCGGAGGGAATATCCGAACACCCGGGGAATACGACTGTGCAGACAAACGCAAGCATCGCAAGCAGCAAAGCGGAAATACGCCGGCTGCCGCACGAATTTTTCCGTTTAATAAAGGATAAAGATTTACTCATTGATATCACCGTTTTTGTTTCAAAATTGATTATTGCCGCCTGTTTCGCTTTTTGATAACGAAATATGCAGCGGTTCCGATGAGGCAAACTGCTGCGGCAGCGATAACAACGTCAAAAACACGACTGCCTGATTTTGTTCGGTCGCTGCCCTGTGCGGAGGCCGATTCACGCGGTGAAACAGCGTCGGTTGTTTCGATTTCCGCAGTTGCATCAGGTTCAAAAGAGGGACGGTTCGGCGAGGTTGACGCGGCAGAGGTGTCTGTCGGCACTGCATCGGTTGCAGGCGCATCAGTGTATGCCGCATCGGTTGCCGGTGCAGTTGAATATGCTGCATCTGAAGATGCTGCATCGGTCGGTGCCGCCGTTGGTTTGCCCGTCGGCTTCGGCGTGGGTTTATCGGTTGGCTCGGCAGGAGAGACGGGGGAGACATCGTTCATGTTGTAAAGCGAGCTTCGCCCGGAAAGAAATCTGTCGTACGCGCAAAGTGCATATGCAGCCTGTTCGGTTGCCATTGAATTTGCGCCGCCGTTTGCCATGTGTGCAAATCCGCCGCCGACATAAAAAGCACAGAGTGCGTCAAGCGCCGAGTTTCCGCTTTTGATAAAGCGCGAATCCTTATGTGCATTGATTCCGACCGTGCTGAGCGCAACGAGCACTTGGGAGCAGCTTTCGGAGGTTTCAACACCGCCGGAGGAAAAACTTCCGTTTGCATTTTGCAGTGCGGAAAGCTTTTCAACACCGCGTTCGATTGCGGCAGCCGCCTTTCTATACGGTGCAAGTGCGGTTATCGCCATTGCGGTAATATCCGCTTCCGCTGCCCCGAGTCCGAGTGCCCAACCTCCGCCGTCACATTCGCGTGAGAGCAAAAGGTCAACGCATTGGGATTTTATATCATTCATGCCGTAATTCTTGTTGCAGTCCAATGCAATAAGTGCAAAAATGACGCCGTTCAGACCCTGTTTTTTTACATAGTTGAAATCACCGAGAGGCGCGGTAAGATCAAACCCTGCGACGGAGCGTGCATCACGCCCGATTGAAGAAAGAGCGATAATAAGGCGCGAGTTTTCGGTGGATTTTTGAGGGTGCAGTTTCGGCGAACCGTTTGCGGCGACAAGCTTTTCGATTTTGGCATAGTATTCGGAAAAATAGCCGCTCTGTGTCGGATAGAACCCGCTGCGTGCAAGTGTAAGCACCTTCCATTCGCCGCCGACCGAACCGAATTCGGGATTTGCACCGCCGGCAAGGGCTTTCAAAACGGCGGAGTACTGCGCCGCATATCCGCTCCTGTGATCCGCCGTGCGGGCGGAATAAAGGGGCTGCTCGCTTTGCATGAAAAAGCTCGTTTGAGCAGAAATACCCTGAACGGGAACGGCGCAAAGCACCATTCCCGCAATCAGGGTAAGGATTATGGAAAATGTAAGAGGATGTCTTTTCAAATTATTGGTACCGACCGAACGGTACATATCGGTTCCTGTTCCGCGAAACAAATTCCGCGGAACTGATTCAATTCGGTTTTATTCCTTTACTTCAGCCGTTAATTGCAATGCGGAGTGCGAGAAGCGCATCGGTCAGCGCAACTGTTCCGTTGCCGTCAACATCCGCCGCTTCAAGCGCGGTGCCGGTAAGGATCTGAAGCTGCATTGCGTGGCGGGCAATGAGCAGTGCATCGGATGCTGTAACAACTCCGTCACCGTCCGCATCTCCGGGAATAACGGAAACGGGTACGAGTGCATCGGTCAGCGCCTCGGCCGCTGCGGTGAGAACAGCCTGAGAGGATGTAATATCGGTGAGCGCGGATTCAAACGCAGTGAATGCGGCATGTGCCGCACCGCCTTCGGAAATCTGTGCGGAAAGTGCGGGATCCGAAAGAACGCTTGCATAAAGCTCGGTTTCGCTGCTGCGGGTCACGCCGTACGCGGGGTTGTCGAACTCGGGGAACATGCCCCAACCATCGCCGATTCCGAGATCCATACCGTATCCGTAAACCGTGTACATCCAACGGTAAACCTTGTTGTCCGTAACTGTTGCCGCACCTGCGCCGACAGGAAGAGAAACATCGTTTTCAACGTACATCCAGCCGCCGAGATCGCTGTATTCAAACTCGCTGAGGATACCGTCGCCGTTTTCGGTGCCGTTCCAGCCGCCGGGCTGATAACCGAGGTTTTCCTCCGCCCAATCGGGGTAAGCTTCAAGTTCGGTCATAAGATAAGCGGGAACGGAGGGGGATGCCCCTGCTGCAAGCTGCGGGCAGCCGATGCCCTGAATGTAGCTTGCGTCATCGTCAACAGCGCCGTTCATGACGCAGGCAAGGGAGTTGGCTGCAAGCACCCTTGCGGTAAGCTGTGCAAGGGTTTCGCCGGGATTGTATGCAACCACGGTGGGTTCAAGCACGTAACCCCAGCCGAGCACGAATGCTTCAACGCAGATAACGGTTGTTCCGGGCGCAAGATTATACTCGTTAATGCCGGATTCGTTTGCATTCGGTGCGGCAAACGCCGAAACGGACGAAAGCATGATTGAAAGCACAAGAATAAAAGAAAAAAGTTTTTTGCAGAGTTTCATTGTTACATTACCTCCGTGTAATTATTTTGCTTCTGCAAGCCTGTTGCGGCGGAAGGGCTGACAACATAAAAGGGAACTGCATCCAAGATACAATTCCCGAAAGAGCTTCTGCTTTGCCTTTGCAAAATGGCTGCCTATCTCCCGAGAACCACCGTAAACCGAAAACACGGCAGGTCTCCTGGCTTCCGAGTCGTTCTAATGCCCTCGCCTTCCCATGCTGCACGGCAGAAAATCTGCGCCGCAAAGTGGCATATCGAGGGGGTCGTCATCGGTTACAGTAGCGGGGACTGCTGCGGAATTGAACCGCATTCCCTTTTAATGCAGCGTTGAAAAGCTGCAACCGCGTTTTCATATTAAATTAATAAGGGCGGCACGGATTGTCGAACATCGGGCGCATGGGAAAGTGTTTCCTCCCGCACGAATGCCCGCAAATCCTTTGAACCGTAAAAAGCATAGCACAAACGGCGGAATGTGTCAAATATATTCATTTGCATCTTTTTTAAATGCAAAAAAGAAAATATATATCGAATTTGCGCTTTACAAACGACTCAGAGTACTGTATAATAGCTTCCGTTGAGGGGCATTAGCTCAGCTGGTAGAGTGCCACACTGGCAGTGTGGATGTCAGCGGTTCGAGTCCGCTATGCTCCACCATACATGAAAAATCCGAACTTATTCCCAATCGGGAACGGGTTCGAATTTTTTATTTTCATCAAAGATATTATCGATTGAGCGTGGGTTCCCGGTTTTGCCTTGCGCAAAACCGGGGGCTTTGTACATTCGACGAAGCATTCCTCCTTCTGTACAATAGCAGTATCAACCAAAAGGGGGATTGCATATGGAAGTTCAGTACATTAGCGTTGGAGACTACTATATTCAAGACCTGACACTGCCGGAAGAACCCCGCCCCACATATCAATGTTTGACAGGCCGCATCGTTTCATAGAGTCCGGATAGTAGGCAAAGCTGTACTGACATAATGAACGCTCATGACAGCCACATCATGCCCGGCGGAAAAGACCGATCTCGGTCGAAAACTGGGCCCGGGCGCCGTTCTGGCGCTGGGCATCGGCACCACTGTCGGTTCCGGCATCTTCTCTTCCCTGTCTGAGGTAGCGGGTGCTGCCGGCAGCAGCCTGTTCCCGGTGCTGGCCTTTGTCATAGGCGGTCTGCTTCAGATCCCCGCCGACTTCTGCTGCGCAGAACTGGCTTCCGCCTGCCTTGAGGACGGCGGTCAGTACGTCTATTTCCGGGAAGCCGACCCGCTCGTGTTACTATATGTGGGAGAAGCAGAACCGGAAGGCAGCCTGATTCCGGCTTGACAGCGATGCGAGTCCCAATGTATAATTTCTCTGAGGGCTGTACGGTCCGCAAAAGCAGAAAGGAGATAGGATTTATGGAACAAAAGCAGCGTGTCCGCCATCGTGATGAGGCTGTTGAACCGATTGAGTGCTGTCTCCGGACAAACGATATTCCGCACCACGGGAAGCTTCCCGCAGAATGGGAAATGTGTGAAATGTGGGGGCTGAACC
>FR879706.1:27681-33441 GCA_000435055.1 Clostridium sp. CAG:138
CGCACAACGCTCCGCGCTGCCATCCGCCGTCTGACGGAAATGGGCAGCCTGTAACAGCCTGAAGGGATCAGGAACATATGCTGCGCCGCCCAAGCGGGAGCGCAATCTTCAGGATGCAAAGTCCACCACGGAATCTGTCAGAGGGGAGGAAAGCATCGGAATTACCTACGCCGCAGAATCGGAAGCAAGGCAGCTTTGCATAGAGGAAGGTGGCAGCCTGTTCTTCCTGACCGGCATTGCCCGGGATTACAATAACGTTCCGGTGGAATTCTTCAAGTCGGCGGCGCGGCCGGATATGGTTCGCTTTTCAAGCATTCTGCGCAAGCATCGGACGGAGCCTGAAAGGAGACAACCTCTATGAAACTGGCAGCAGTCGGAAGTAACTGCGTTGACTTCTACAACAATATTGAAAACGGAAAGGCCTATCCCGGCGGCAGCCCCGTCAACGTGGCGGTCTATACCGTTCGCCTGGGGGGCGAGGCCTCCTATACCGGCCCGGTGGGCGATGACGTCTACGGAAAAATCATGCAGGAGGCCATTGCGGCCAAGGGTGTGGATACCTCCCATCTGTACGTCAAACCCGGCAAGACCGCCGTCTCTCAGGTGGAGCTGCTGGAGGGTGAACGGGTATTCGGCGATTATGAAGAGGGCGTTCTGGAGGACTATACCCTCTCCGAGGAGGATATGGACTTCATCCAGACCCATGACATGGTGGTTTGTGACCTGTGGGGCAAGGTTGAGGGGCAGTTCCGGGCGCTGAAGGCTCGGGGCATCCCCACTGCCTTTGACTGCGCCACCCGTCCCGAGGACGAGGCCAGCCGGATCGCCATGCCCCATACAGACTACCTCTTCTTCTCCAGTGATGACGGCGACACACCTGCCCTACGGGATCAGATGAAGGGCTACCACTCCCGGGGTCCCAAGCTGGTCATTGCCCTGCTGGGCGAGCATGGCAGTCTGTGCTACGACGGAAGCGAGTTCCATAAATTCGGCATCGTTCCCTGTGAACACCTTGTGGACAGCATGGGCGCGGGCGACAGCTATATCGCCGGCTTCCTGTACGGCATTGTGGAGGGGCTGCCCATCGATGAGGCCATGCAGAAGGGAGCGGCCAACGCCACCGAGACGCTGAAGTATTTCGGCGCCTGGTAAGAAAAAAATGTACGGCGCTGCCCTTCGAAAATGAGCCGGCGGATGAGTATGCTGCGACCCGGCAGACGGTTCGCAACGCCATTGACACGCTGGCGAACGAAGGTCTGCTGCGGCGTGTGGTGGGAAAAGGCGTCTTTGTCCCGGGAAGCCACATCGAACGGGATCCGGAAGTACTGAAAGGGTTTACCCAGACCATGCCGGATCGAAATGCGATGCCCTCTATCAAGGTTCTCAAGAAAATGATACGCCCTGCCGGAGCAAAGTACGTCATGATGTTTGGTATTCATCCGCAAGATGAGATATTCTATATCAAGCGGATGTGCTATGGCCATATGTATCCGGAAGCACCGGGGAATCATGAATGACCCTACCGGGACAAAGCGATTCAGCACGCTTTCCGATTCTTCCGCAATATGGATATGAAAACCACATCAATTTATTAGCAAGTCGCGTCTTTTGACAGGAAAGGATCGAATATAGTATGAATTACGAATCGAAAACTTGGGCCGAGGCCAAGGGTGCCTGCCTGAGAAACTTCAACGAGCAGGGCGATATCGACAGTGTCAACGGTGCGCTGGCTCTGCGTCCCAAGATTGAGAAAATCGTGGATCAGATCTGGGAGGAAGGCTTTGACAACATCTATTTCATCGGTATCGGCGGCACCTACGCTTCCGCGATGCAGGTTGAGGTCTATATGCGGGGCAAGTCTTCTCTGCCTGTATATGTGGAGAATGCTGCGGAGTACCTGACAACCGGCAACAAGCGGCTGACTGACCGCTCTGTGGTCATTTACTCCACCGTCTCCGGCAACACCAAGGAAATGGTGCAGCTCATTGACACTGTGAAGGCTCGGGGCGTGCGGGTGTTCGCCTTCATCGATACCCCCGGCTCCACCCTGACCCGGGAGGGCAAGTGGGATTATCTGGTGCTCTACCCCAAGAACGAGCAGCTGAAATTCTTCATGGTCGCCAACTACCTGATGTACAAGAACGGCGAATTCCCCGACTATGACCGCTACAATCAGGAGATGGAAGCCCACCTGGCGCTGGATCTGGTGAATATTGAAAAAATTTCCGACGCATGGGCCTATGACTACGCGGAAAAGAAGGTTGCCTTCCTGAAGGAGCATCCCGATCTTCCCCACTACTTTGTGGGCGCCGGCAACCAGTGGGGCGCTACCTACTCCTATGCCATGTGCTACTGGGAAGAGCAGATGTGGATTCGCACCAAGTCCATTACCTGCCCCGAGTTCTTCCACGGTATGCAGGAAATCCTGGTGGCAGATACCCCTGTGACCCTGTTCATGGGTGAAGACGAGCAGCGTCCTCTGGCAGAGCGGGTGGCCCGGTTCCTGCCTAAGGTCTGCGGCAACTATACCGTTATCGACACAAAGGAGCTGCCCATGGAGGGCATCAGTCCCGAATTCCGGGGCTCACTGTCCCATCTGATGATGCACGCCGTGAACAACCGTGTGGATGCTTACATGGAACTGTTCCTGCGCCATCCGCTGTCCATCCGCCGTTACTACCGGCAGTTTGATTATTGATAGCCTTCCTCTCCTTACTCCCTGCTGCGGGGGCTTCGGCACCCAAAGCGGGCTGAGCGAGGGATTGTCAGCTCCCGGCTGTGCCCGGGAGTTTTTTTGCAAAGGAGAATGTGTATGCTTGGGACCGAGCAATTGTTTCATATCAAAAAGCCCATCATTGCCATGCTGTATCCGGATGCACTGAAAATGCTCTGTTTTATCAATCCGGAGTCAGACAGGATCCGGACACACGCCCTCTGTCAGAGATTGCCCGCTCCGCGATCTTTAATGCTCACCCGGACGGCCTGTGCATCAGTGCCAACGCCGCCGGTCAGGATGTGAATGATGCGCTGATCGCCAGCGTAAAGCAGGCAGCGCCGGAAGCGGCGGTGCTCTGCAATACCGGCTGCCGGCCGGATACCATCGCCCGGAAGCTGCCCTAAGTTCGGATTTAACCAGTATGTGTCCACCACGCAATTAAAAACACCGAGTTTTCGGTGTTTTTAATTTATCATTTTGCTAATTATAATTTTGCTGACTTTTTTGCAGCCTGCGCCGCAATAATTTTATTTTAATATTCCGAATTGAATTTTACATGAAGTTTAAAAGCACTTCATTTTGAAAATCCAGTCCGCGCTGTGTAAGCCGCATTGAATCATCCGTAACTTCCATATTCCCCGCAAGGACAGCATCGCTCACGGCGGAGGCATAGTGCTCAACGGGGTCAATGCCGAAGCGCTGTGCGAATTCCGCGCGATTAATACCCTTTATCTTTCTGAGACCGACCATGATGCACTCGAACATCTCATCCCCGCGGGAAATCTCTTCGGTCATTTCAACGGGCAGCTTTCCGTCGTTAAGTGCGGCATTGTAACCGCTGAGCTCCGCTTTGTTTGCAAAACGAACCCATTTGCCGTTGACATGAAGTGCGGAGTGCGCATTCAGCCCAAGACCGAGATAGTCGCCGTTTGCCCAATAGTTCAAATTATGGCGGCATTCGCGGCCCGGAAGGGCAAAGTTGGATATTTCATAACGCTCGTAGCCAAAGTCACGGAGCAGGTCGAAGCCGGCATCTTCCATATCAGCAACGGCATCTTCGTCGGGAAGCTCGATTGAACCGTTCCGCACTGCTTCAAACAGGGGCGTTCCCTCGGCAAGAATGAGAGCATAGGATGAAATATGTTCCGCCCCGAGTTCCGCCGTGCGCCGTATCGTGTCAAGATAAGATTCGAAACTCTGTCCGGGAAGGCCGTGCATGATATCAACATTGATGTTGTCGAAACCTGCCTGCCGTGCAAGCTTAAATGCACGGAAAAAATCTGCGGCGGTGTGAATGCGTCCGACTGCCTTAAGAACGGCGTCATCGGCACTCTGAAGTCCGAACGAAATACGGTTGATTCCGCAGGCACGATATTGAACGAGTTTTTCGAGTGAAACGGATTCCGGATTGCATTCGATTGAAATTTCCGCATCGGCGGGGAAAACAAAGCTTTCGCGGAGTTTCGCCGCAAGGCGCGGAATCATCCCTGAGGGCAAAAGACTCGGCGTTCCGCCGCCGATGAATACGGTTTCAAACTCCTTTTTCGGGAGCATCGGCGAAATAAGGTCGATTTCCCTGAAAAGGGCTTTGAAATATTGCTCAAATGCGTCCTGTTCGCATCCGCCGAAACTTACAAAGTCGCAGTATGCGCATTTTTTCCTGCAAAACGGAATGTGAATATAAAGTCCGCTCATGGTTTTCTCCGTCAATTAATGCGCAGAACGCTCATGAATGCTTCACTGGGCAGCTCTACGGAACCTATCTGTCTCATGCGCTTTTTACCTTCTTTTTGCTTTTCAAGCAGCTTCTTTTTACGCGTGATGTCGCCGCCGTAGCATTTTGCAAGAACATCTTTGCGAAGAGCACGCACGGTCTCTCTGGCAATGATTTTGCCGCCGATCGCAGCCTGAATCGGAATTTCAAACTGCTGCCGGGGAATGACTTCCTGAAGCTTTTCGGCGACGGCACGCCCTTTTGCGTACGCCTTGTCACGGTGAACGATGGTCGAAAGCGCGTCGCACATATCGCCGTTAAGCAGAAAATCGAGCTTAACGAGATCGGAGGGGACGTATTCGCTGATTTCGTAATCAAACGATGCATAGCCCCTGCTGCGGCTCTTCAGACTGTCGAAAAAGTCAAAGATGATTTCGTTCAGCGGGATGGAGTAGGAAAGTTTTACGCGAGTCGGGTCAAGATAGACCATATCGATGAAGATACCGCGCTTTTCGATGCAAAGCTCCATAATCGTGCCGACATACTCCGGCGGGGTCATGATGTGTGCGGAACACATGGGTTCTTCCATGCGTTCGATTTCCGTAGGTGCGGGCAGGTTCGCGGGGTTGTCGATCCAAACTTCGCTGCCGTCCGTCATGATAACGCGGTAAATTACGCTGGGCGCAGTGGTAACAAGATCAAGATCAAATTCGCGTTCGAGTCGCTCCTGTGCAATTTCCATATGTAAAAGCCCGAGGAAACCGCAGCGGAAGCCGTAGCCGAGTGCCTGACTGGTTTCGGGTTCAAAACTGATGGAAGCATCGTTCAGAATGAGTTTCTCAAGCGCATCGCGCAGGTTTTCGTAATCCGCACCGTCGGCGGGATAAATTCCGCAGAATACCATGGGGTTTGCGTGCTTATAACCGTGCAGCGGCTCCTTGGCAGGGTTTGCCGCAAGGGTTATCGTGTCGCCGACTTTGGTTTCGGCAACAGATTTAATGGATGCGGAAATGTATCCGACTTCGCCGGCGGAAAGCTCGTCCGTTGGCTTAAGGCTTGGGGAGAACACGCCGACTTCCGTAACGTCGAATTCATTGCCTGTGTGCATGAAGCGGATTCTGTCGCCTGCACGCACAACGCCGTCCATGATGCGCACATAGCTCAGCGCACCCTTGTAATTATCGTAAAAACTGTCAAAAATCAATGCACGCAGCGGCTTTTCTGTATCGCCCTTCGGCGCGGGAAAATCCGTCACGATGCGCGCAAGCACCTGTTCAACGTTCAGACCCGTTTTCGCGGAAACTCGCGGAGCATCCTCGGCAGGAATGCC
>FR879706.1:33470-34518 GCA_000435055.1 Clostridium sp. CAG:138
GCAGGAATGCCGATAATATCTTCGATTTCCTGAATCGCATTGTCCGCATCGGCGGACGGAAGGTCGATTTTGTTGATTACAGGAAGGATTTCAAGCCCGTTATCGACCGCAAGATAGACGTTTGCAAGAGTTTGCGCTTCAATTCCCTGCGTTGCGTCAACGATAAGCACCGCTCCCTCACAGGCAGCAAGTGCGCGGCTGACTTCGTAAGTAAAGTCAACATGCCCCGGAGTGTCTATAAGGTTGAACATATAACGTTTTCCGTCGGTATGGGTATAAAACATGCGTACGGCGGTGGATTTTATCGTGATGCCACGCTCGCGCTCGATGTCCATGGAGTCCAAAAGCTGCTCTTCCATGTCGCGGCTCGAAACGGTGTCCGTAAGCTCCATCAGCCTGTCCGCAAGGGTGGATTTGCCGTGATCAATATGCGCAATGATGCAAAAATTCCTGATTAGTTCCTTTGGGTATGCCATTTATCCTCCGAAAAAGCGTGTTCCGCGTATCACACACGGAGAACTCCGCCGTCAGTCAATATTTTATCAGTATGAATTATACACCAATTGCGGCAGTTTCGCAATACGGAACAATTTAAACGGCATAAAAACACCGCACACGGCGATGTTTTGCAGCTGTGCGGCGGGGAATGCGTTTCTTGGGTTGATTAGGGACTGTGCCCGTGAGCTGTTTTTATGTATCCGTTTTTTGAAGCGCAGGCGTCAATCCTTTTCAACATGAGTTCCGAACAAAAGGCATATTGCCCGGCAAAGCTTATCACACTTGCCGTTGCTGAAATCAAAAAGTGTGATATGAGAGGGAGCCATGCCGGTGAGCATACTCAGCACGCCTTCGTTGCTGTTAGGTGCGCAGTCGATTCGGAGTTTATCTCCGTCCGTTACGGTGCAGCTGCCGTCCGGTTGAAGTATCACGAGAACATCCGTTCCGTCCGCCGGGCGAACATCGGAAAACAAGCCGAGGATTTCAAGCAGCTCGTTGTATTCCTCAATCAGCAGGATTTCCTCGGCGGCAAGATGAACGGGAACCTGCC
>FR879706.1:34525-76725 GCA_000435055.1 Clostridium sp. CAG:138
CGGCGGCAATATCAACGGAAACCTGCCAGCTTTCGATAACATCCTGAAGCCTGAACCGCAAAAATCCGTTAAGGTTAAGAAGCGAATTATCGCAAAGGTAATCAAAGACCCTTTCGGAGATTATGTTCGGATCCGACTCGGGTGCGGAACCGAGGGCGCAGGGAAGTATCTTCTTCTTTTCATCAACGGAAAACGGAAGCATATCAACCATTCTTGCAAATTCAAAATAACGGAGGTCAACAAGCATAAGCTCGCTCAGTGCTCTCGCAAAAAGGCGCAGCTCGTCATCGTCCGCAATGTTCAGCATCAGACGTGATTCCGAACGGCAGCTGATTTCAACATGTCCAAGCCCGCAAAGCCGCATCCGCCGCGCAAGCAGTGCGCGTATACTCAGCGGCTCGGATTCCTTAACAGCTTTGTTTCCATCATCATTTTCTGCTTCTGTCGGCATCTTATCGGCTGAATTGAAAACGGAGGGGGTAATAAACGCATCCGTTTTTGCGGCGGTGAAGGCATATTCGTCGGTAAGCACGGAATAGGTTTGCATATTAGCTCCTTTTTCGGTTGCCTGCGCGCGCACGGCGGGAAAAGCGGACGCCGGCAATAAAATCCACATTGTATTATGTGCAAACCGTGCAAAATGGTGCTTGACAATTTCTTGAAACTGCGTTAAAATTTCTGCTGTAATTGATGAACGAAGGTTTTTTGTGTGCGATGAACGGCATTCATGTTTCTCGAAAAACCGATCCGTTTCGAATCTTTATCGGCAGGTTGTCGGGAAGAGTAGGCTTGCACAATGCAGATTAAGAGAGGATTGACCCCGGGCTGAAAGTCAATCCCTGCCGCAGACCGAAAACCGCCCCGATGTTCGCTTGCGGCAGCAGTGCCTTACAACTGTTTTGAGCGGCGGAGTGCTGGCGCATTTCCGCAATCAAGGTGGAACCGCGGTATTCTGTTTGCCGTCCTTGAACTTTTGTTCAGGGCGGTTTTTTTGTTTTCGGCAGCAGAGCTTAAAAACGGCCTGCACGGCAGCAGTGAACATAACGCCGCTGATTTTGCTTATAATATCAACGTATAAAGGAGATTTAAAATGATCAACATCACTTTCCCTGACGGTTCCGTCCGCCGGTTTGAAGACGGCGTGAATGCATATGCCGTTGCAGAGAGCATAAGCCCGCGCCTTCGCAAGGCAACGCTTGCGGCAGAGCTTAACGGCGAGCTTTATGATGCGGCACTGCCCATTCACGGCGACTGCACACTGAAGCTGCTCACCTTTGCCGACGACGGCGGCAAATGGACCTATCGCCACACGGGTTCGCACATCCTTGCACAGGCCGTGAAACGCCTTTGGCCGGAAGTCAAGCTTGCGATCGGACCTGCGATCGATAACGGATTCTATTACGACTTTGACACGGATATTCCTTTCAGCCCCGAAGATTTTCCGAAGATTGAAAAGGAAATTGCAAAGATAGTTTCCGAAAACCTGCCGCTTGAGCGTTTCGAACTCCCCCGCGAAGAGGCTATTCGCTTCATGCAGGAAAAGGATGAGCCCTACAAGGTGGAACTCATTCGCGACCTGCCCGAAGACGCCGTGATCAGCTTCTATCGTCAGGGCGATTTTGTGGATCTCTGCGCAGGCCCGCACCTTGAATCCACGGGCAAGTGCAAAAATATCAAGCTCATGAGCGTTGCGGGCGCATACTGGCGCGGCAGCGAAAAAAACAAGATGCTCAAGCGCATCTATGCAACTGCTTTTGAAAAAAAGGCGGATCTGGATGAATATATCCACATGCTGGAGGAAGCCAAAAAGCGTGACCACCGCAAGCTCGGCAAGGAACTCGGCTTGTTTGCAATGATGGACGAAGGCCCCGGCTTCCCGTTCTTCCTGCCCAAGGGCATGGTGCTCAAAAACAAGCTCATTGACTATTGGCGCGAAGTACATAAGCGTTACGGCTATGTTGAAATTTCAACGCCCATAATGCTCAACCGCAGCCTTTGGGAGCGTTCGGGTCACTGGGATCATTACAAAAACAACATGTACACCACCGTTATTGATGATGTGGACTTTGCGGTAAAACCCATGAACTGCCCCGGCGGTATGCTCGTTTATCAAACGGAAATGCGTTCGTACCGCGATCTGCCCCTGCGCATGGGTGAACTCGGTCTTGTTCACCGCCATGAGCTTTCAGGTGCGCTGCACGGCCTTTTCCGCGTTCGCTGCTTCACTCAGGATGATGCCCATATCTTCATGACTTGGGATCAAATGAAGGACGAAATCAAAAACGTCGTCCGCCTGTTCGACGAGGTTTATTCCACTTTCGGCCTTAAATATTCCATCGAGCTTTCCACAATGCCCGAAGACCATATCGGCGATGTAAAGGATTGGGATTTCGCAACCGAAACCCTCAAGGCGGCAATCACCGAACTCGGCAAGGAATACGTCATTAACGAGGGTGACGGCGCGTTCTACGGCCCGAAACTCGACTTCCACCTTGCGGACTGTCTCGGCAGAACATGGCAGTGCGGCACGATTCAGCTCGACATGCAGCTTCCCGAAAGGTTTGAACTTGAATACACCGGCGCGGACGGCGCAAAGCATCGCCCCGTCATGATTCATCGCGTTGTTTTCGGCTCTATCGAAAGGTTCATCGGCGTTATCACCGAGCATTTCGCCGGCGCTTTCCCCACATGGCTTGCACCCGTTCAGGTCAAAGTCATGGCAATGACCGACCGCACCCGCGATGCCGTGTGCGATATCGCCGCAAAGCTCGAAGCGCAGGGTCTCCGCGTTGAAACCGATCTGCGCAACGAAAAAATCGGCTTCAAAATCCGTGAAGCTCAAATGCAGAAAATCCCCTACATGCTCATCGTCGGCGACAAAGAGGTCGAAAACGGCGTTGTTGCAGTTCGCGCAAGAAAGGGCGGCGATCTCGGCACAATGACCCTCGACGCTTTCGAACAGAAAATCAATGAAGAGGTCGCTTCAAAAACTCTCGATTGATATCAACGATATCCGTGATATCGTTGCATAACCGCCGTCCGTAACACTCTCGGCAAAAACCTGAATGCAAACACCCCCGCATTCCCGCAATCTTAACGGCATGCCCCGAAACGCTCAGCTCGGAAGGGTGTGCCGTTTTGTGTCCAAGGTTTAGTTTTTTTATGTAGATATTTGGTGTAATATGTGGTATAATGCTGTTGCGGATAAAAATATCTGCTGAGAACGATTTGAATTAGCTACCTGAATGCGCACGGGGCTTTGATTGGAGTATGTTCTGATGAGCGGAAAAGTATTGACTATGTATTTAATGGACGGAGATCCTATCGGAAGAATTAAATGCAAAATTGCGAATTGGACGGGAATTGTTTATAAAATTCCGAGGATTTCCATTGATAATTGTGATGATATACAAGAATTGACTCAAAGCGGTGTTTATCTTTTGTTCGGCACCGATAAAGATGAGAATACCGTTGTGTATATCGGGCAGGCAGGGAACAGAAAAAATGGCAGAGGATTGCTTCAACGCATTTGTGAACCGCATAATTCCATTGATTATTGGAGCGAAGTGATAATATTGACCACCGGAGATGGTTCATTTGGTCCGACGGAAATCAGTTATCTTGAAAATCGTTTGTTCAATATGGCTCGTAAAGCGGGACGCTACGATGTAAAAAATAGTAACGACCCGAATCCGGGAAACGTTACCGAAGAGAAAGAATGTGAGCTTGAAGAATTCATCAATTATGCAAGGATCGCTGTCGGCGCAATAGGACACAGAGTTTTTGAACCGATTGCACTGCCGGCGGAAAGCAGAAACAGTGAGCCGATCCTTCACATGGAATATAAGGGAGCAATTGCAAAAGGACAGTGCACAAGCGAGGGATTTGTGGTTTTTAAGGGCAGCTCGGTGAATCCTGAGACGACGAAAAAATGCCCATCTCATGTTACGAAAAACAGAAAAAAATATGCAGACATGATAAATGAGGAAAACAAACTTACAGCAGATGTCTTTTTTGACAGTCCATCCGCTGCTGCCGGGTTTGTCGGCGGAACATCGTTGAACGGAAAGGTTAAATGGATTGATGATTCCGGAAGAGCACTCAGAGAAATTATGTGAACATAAAGCAAACGACCTGTCCGTCGGCAAGCGGGCAGGTCGTTTTTGTTTGTTTAAGTCGGAATCAATGCAAATTCACACGATTCGCATGTCGGTTATCAGCGGGCAATGAAGAACATTGCGGCGAACAGTATGCCGATGATCCAGGTGCTGAGGCTGATATCTTTGATCTTGCCGGTGAAGAGCTTGATGAAGATGTAGGAGATAAGGCCGAACGCAATACCATAGGAGATATTGTAGGTGAACGGCATGATCGCCATGGTCATGAACGCGGGAACTGCCGCAGAAGCATCGCTCCAGTCGATTTCCTTGACGCCGCCGATCATAAGGATGCCCACGAAGATGAGCGAAGCGGCGGTTGCACAGCTCGGAATGAGCGCGGCAATGGGCGCAAGGAACATTGCGATGAAGAACATTGCAGCCGTGAAAACGGAGGAAAGGCCGGTCTTGCCGCCTTCCGCGATGCCGGCGGAGGATTCAACAAAGGTGGTAACTGTTGAAGTGCCGCAGACTGCACCGAAACATGTTGCTGCCGCATCGGCGAACATGGCTTTGTTCATGTTGGGAACATTGCCGTCCTTATCGAGCAGATTGCCGGCGGAACATGCACCGTATAGAGTTCCGAGAGTGTCGAACATGTCAACCATGCAGAATGCGAGCATGGAAGCGATGAACGTTGCCGCAAAGCTGCCGACGCCGTTGGCAGCGATGTATTCGGAGAAGTTGAAGCCTTCGGTGAAAACTTTGCCGAAAGAAATGTTGAAGAAATCACGGAAGGGCTGGATGATGTTGAGAGAGAGCTTGCTCTGAACATTGCTTGCATAGAATCCGTCGATCGTCAGAAGGCCGAGTGCATAATAAAGCACTGCGCCGCCGATGATACCCCAGAAGACTGCGCCCTTGATCTTTTTCTTTGACATTGCGCCGATTGCGATGAGAGCCGCAATGGTGATGAGCAGGGGCATTATCTCTGCCCATGTGGTGTGGCCGAAGATAATGTTGAACGAGTGCAGGTCAACGAGTGTGGAATCGCTGTTAACAACGATTCCGGAATTCTGAAGCCCGAGGAATGCAATGAAAAGACCGATGCCCGGTGCAATTGCAGCCTTGACAGCTTTCGGTATTGCGTCAAAGATAAGCCTGCGGAGGCCTGTGACCGTGAGCAGAAGAAACACGATGCCGTCCACAAGAACCATAACGAGCGCATTTGCATAGGTAAAGCCCATGCCGATGCAAACCGAGTAAACAAAGAATGCATTCAGACCCATGCCGGATGCCTGTGCAAGCGGCAGGTTGGAAAGCAGGCCGATGAGCAGCGTTCCGAACACTGCGGAGAGTGCGGTTGCGATATAAACGGCGTTATAATAACTTGCGCCGAGTGCGTCGCCTCCGAGCGTGGAGAACATTCCTGCGTTGACCATCAGAATGTACGCCATCGCCATAAAGGTCGTGATGCCCGCAACCAATTCGGTGCGAACTGTGGTGTTGTTTTGTTTGAGCTTAAACATGTTTCCTCCTCGAACTCAAAACTTTGCAGCCTTTTCAACGCCGAAAGTCAGCCGCATACGATTGCGGAAATTCAGCCATTGAATCGCCGCATTTTATTATATCAAAAGCTTTTGGGTTAATCAATATCGGTTTTGAAAAAGAAGGAAAAGGGATTTTGCGGTTGTTCATGCCGAACACTTGTGGTATACTGTTGACAGAAGCTTTCAAAAGCCGGCGAATGCGGCGAAAGCAGCACAAAACCAAACATTCCGGAAGGATTGAATATTATGAGAAAAACAAAACGAATTACAGCGGCGGTTCTTGCGGCAGTGCTGCTTGCATTAAGCCTTTTTTCCGCATATGCGGAACCGCAGACACAGACGGAGATCTATTCCGAAAATTCGGCGGGCGAAACGGTTGTGCGGATACAGATCCGCCTGCGCGAGCTGGGCTACCTTTGGTTTAAGCCGACCGGGGTTTACAGGGCAATGACAGTAAAAGCGGTTGAGGAATTCCAAACCCGCTGTGTTGCCTACGGTGAAAGGCTTGGCGTTGACGGAAGAATGGGGGAACAGTCCATGCTTGAACTGTTTGCGCCGAGTGCGCCGAAATTTCGCATTCCGGATTCGGTTCATCTGCCGCGCGGGCCGATTGCGGACACATTAAAGGTTAAAGGCGAGGTTCAAAGCTGGAACGCCGTAAAACAAAAATTGAATGTCAACGAGGAGTATACGGTTATTGACTGCAACACGGGCAAGGAATTCAAGCTCGTGTTCACAGGCGGGGAAAACCATGCCGAGGCGGAGTTGGCTTCCGAGTCGGAACTTGAAGCTTTCAACTATATCTGCGGAAGCGAGTATAACTTTCTTAAACGTCCCGTTGTTGTGATGTTCGGAGAAACGGCAGTCGCTGCCTCAATTCAATGCTATCCGCACGGCAGCGATTCCGTGGCGGATAACGGCATGGAAGGGCATGTATGCCTGTTCTTTGAAGGCAGTCTGTCCCATGTGGGCAGCTTGCCCGATGTTGAACACAATGCAAATGTTTTTGCGGCGGCGGGCAGAGGATAAGAGCAAACGCTCAGTGTTGTCGTTTTTTAAAACGGTATTTAACTCGGCATTCGGGCATTTCGGACGGGATGCTTTATGTGCCGAGTTTTTGATTTCGTGCATAGAAAAAGATGTATTGCTGAACGATTCCGGAAAGCTTGCCGATGCTGCGTGCGGCGGCCTGAATTTCTGATTTTGCAGGCGCAGGGCGGGCGGCCGAGACGTCGGCGGGCGATGAGTCGGAAAAATACAGTTCGGTCATTGCACGCTCAATCCATACATCAACGGGGAAAGCATCCGCGTGTCCGAGGGAAAACAAAAGGATGCAGTCCGCAACCTTCGGGCCGACACCCGGAAACGTCAAAAGTTCCTTTCGTGCTTCGGCTGTCGGAAGCGACCGCAGTTTTTCAAGATCATAACCGTCGGCAATGCGTTTGGCGGATTTGATTATATACGGAGCGCGATAACCTGCACCGATTTGCTTCAATTCATCTTCGGAAAGTGCGGCAATGCGTTCCGGCGTCGGAAAAGCAAAAACTTCACTGTTTTTACCAAAATCGCAATCGGCGGCTGCGCAATCGGAAAAGTACCGCACCGGCAGCTTTTCTCCCGCAAGGGAACAGAGCCTGTCAATAATACCCGATATACGCTTGATATTGTTGTTTGCAGATATTATGAACGAGATCAGCGCTTCAAACGGTTCCTGGTTAAAAACGCGAATGCCCGACGAACCGGGAAGGCATACCCGAAGCCTTTCGTCGGCTGCAAGCGCGGCTTCAACGGCGGAATAATCGCGTTTAAGGTCAAAATAATCGATAAAAAGCTGTGCTTCGCCCTTTGCGCACGGAGTGACAATAAGCGAATCGTCGGATTGCATAACAAGCACGGCGCGTCCGCGAATTACGCCGGCGAACGCAAGGGAAGCTTCGGCATCAGGCAGACCGCATTCGTCAAACAAACCCGCCTGCATGTGCACGGGGTTTTTGACCCAACGGAACGCCTGCCCGCAGGTGCAGCATTTTTCAAGATCAAACGGTTTCACGCCGCTGACAACAAGCATGTTTTTGAAATATTTGAACTCCATATGCCGATTATACGGCAGAACGCGCGGAAAGGGAAGTGCTCGGGCGAAAATATACAGCTGTGGCGGCAAAAAATGCTTGACAATGCACGCTGAATATGGTAACATTACTCATTGAGCCGCTCCGAAACGGTTCAAAGTGATGCGAAGGCATTCACCGGAAGGGCGAGACTGGTAAGAGGAGGAACTATTATAATGTACGCAATCATCGTAACCGGCGGTAAGCAGTACAAGGTTGAGGTTGGCAGCGAGATCATGGTCGAAAAGCTCGATGAGCAGATCGGTGCAAACGTCAATTTCGACGTACTGATGATGGCTGACGGCGAAAACGTTCAGATCGGCACCCCCGTTGTTAAGGGCGTTTCTGCAAAGGCAGAGGTTCTCGAACACGGCAAGGGCAAAAAGGTCGTTGTTTTCAAGTATAAGCCCAAAAAGGATTATCGCAAGAAACAGGGTCATCGTCAGCCCTACACCAAGGTCAAGATCCTTTCCATCGGCTGAGAGGTAATTGCATGACCGAGATAACCGTTTTTTTGAAGGGCGGCAAACCGATAGGCTTTGATGCACACGGACATACGGGTTATGCCGAATGCGGAGAAGATATTGTTTGTGCAGCGGTTTCGGCAATCACGCAGACCGCCGCAATGGGCGTTTCGGAACTTGTCCGTTGCCCGGCCGCACTGGAGATTAAATACGGAGGGCTCTATCTGATGCTTGAAAAAACCGTTAAAGGTTCAAAATTGCAGCAGGCAGAGCTTATACTTGGAACGATGCTCTTGGGGCTTCGTTCCGTTGAACAAGATTATAGTGATTATCTTAAACTGACAGAGAGGGAGGTTTAACTATGTTCAGGATCAATTTGCAGCTTTTCGCACATAAGAAGGGCGTCGGCAGCTCCCGTAACGGTCGTGAAAGTGAATCCAAGCGTTTGGGACCCAAGCGTGCGGACGGTCAGTTCGTTCTTGCGGGCAACATCCTCGTAAGGCAGCGCGGCACACATTTCCATCCCGGCAATAACGTCGGCATCGGTAAGGACGATACGCTGTTTGCAAAGGTTGACGGCATTCTTCGCTTTGAAACCAAGCACGGCGGCCGCAAGTGCGTCAGCGTTTATCCCGAGGAAATCGCAGGCTGAGCTTTTCACCGAGCGAATTCTTGACAGCTCCGCAGATTCGGGCGGAGTGTAAACAAAATAACATAAAACAAAAAGCCGCGGTTTAACGACTGCGGCTTTTGTGCATGAATATGCATGAAGAAATGCACCGCTTCAAAAGTGCTGATTTGTAACAGCTTGTGCGGGCGGGATCAATGCTTGCTCATCATGCTGCGCCAGATATGCTTCGTGTCGCGCTTTGCACGCTTGGGAATGTCGGGATAAACCGCTGAAACGGCAGCAACCGCCGCTGCCATGCCGAGCGCCATTCCGGAGACAAAACCGATAGCTTTCATTTTGCGTACCTCCTGCTTTTTTTGAACAGCCGAAAAGCCGAAGCTGTTGCCTTATTAGTTTGTTCACGGGATGCGAAGCTCATGCGCAGAAGAGGCTGCGGCAAATTTTTCAATTTATTCACTGCGAAAGGTTGCTATTTTTTTTTAATTGAATTATACTTGAAGCGCGGCAGTGCGCCGTGAACGGTAAAACGATACTGAAATGATTACATTAAATCGGAGGCAGAAAATGAACGATAATTCAAAGGCACATGTAAACGATGTTATCAAAACGATGCTTGAACGCAGCAGCATTCGCGCCTACACGGACGAAAAACTCACCCAAGAGCAGATTTCTCTGCTTCGGAATGCCGCGCTCAGTGCACCGACGGCAATGAACGCACAGGATCAGCGGTTTGTGTTCGTTACGAATGCGGAAATCATTGCAGAGCTTGAAGCGGGCGTTGTGGAGGCGGCGTGCGCCGGCGGCGATGTTGCTTTTGCCGAAAGAATCAAACAGCGCGGCGGCAAAATTATGTACGATGCACCTCTTTTTGTAGGTATTTTTGCTCATCCGGCAAAATTTTCTGGGGTTGATGCTGGCATAGCGGTGCAGAATATTGCGCTTGCCGCAAAAAGCATCGGCTTGGATTCCGTCATACTCGGGCTGCCGAGGCTCGCTTTTGAAGGCCCGAATGCTGCAAAATATAAAAAACTGCTCGGTATAGAAACGGAACGCGAATTCATGATCGGAATTTCCGTCGGTCATGCTGCAATGAGCAAAACCCCGCATGAGTGGGATTGCAGTCATATTATTGATATCAGGTAAACACTTGCAGGCGGAACGGGAAAGTTTCAATATTTATCCTGTTTTGTCCTGCTTTATCCCTGCCGTGCGCACAATGCCGAAAACGGCAAACGGGGCAATAAAAAAGTTTGGAGGCAGCTTCGGACGGTTTACTCCGAAACGGAAGAAATAAACGGGCACGAAGCGGTTTGAATATGAGTAGAATACAGGTGAATGTCGGCGGAGTCCGCATTGGCGGCGGTGCACCGATTTCGATTCAGTCCATGACAAACACGGATACGCGCAATGCTGAAGCAACGGTGAAACAGATTCTGGAGCTTGAGAATGCGGGGTGCGAAATCGTCCGTTCTTCGGTTTATGATGATCGCTGCGTTGAAGTATTGCCGCAAATAATATCAAAAATACATATTCAGCTCGTTGCGGATATCCATTTTGATTACAGACTTGCCATAGGTGCAATCAAGGCGGGTGTTGCCAAAGTCCGCATCAATCCGGGAAACATCGGCTCGGAAGCGGGCGTGCGGAAGCTTGCGGAATGCGCCTCGGCATACGGAGTTCCGATACGTATCGGAGTGAACGGCGGTTCACTTGAAAAAGAACTTTTGCAAAAATACGGAGTATGCGCGGAAGCAATGGTTGAAAGCGCACAGCGTCACGCGGAACTGCTTGAAAACTGCGGCTTCAGCGATATTGTTGTTTCGCTTAAAGCGTCGGATCCGGTAACGACTGTACGCGCCTATCGCCTGGCATCGCAAAATATGCCGTATCCGCTCCATATCGGTGTTACGGAGGCGGGCATGGGCGAGACCGCATTGCTGAAATCCGCAATCGGAATCGGCAGCCTGCTTATTGACGGCATCGGTGATACGGTGCGCGTTTCGATGACCGGAGGAGTTTTGCAGGAAGTTGAGGCAGCAAAGAAGATACTTCGCGCTGTCGGCCTGCGTAAGGACGGGGCGGATGTTGTGAGCTGCCCGACTTGCGGGCGCACCCGCGTTAACCTTGAAGAAATAGTCAAAAAGGTTCGCGCTGCGCTGCCCGAAGATACGGGCAATGCAATGAAAATCGCCGTTATGGGCTGCGCTGTCAACGGCCCGGGCGAAGCGCGTGAAGCTGATATAGGCATTGCGTTCGGTTCGGTGAACGCAGTTGTGTTTAAAAAGGGCGAAATAATCTATTCGGATAAGCTGCCGCAAGTGGTGGACAGGTTCATCGCAGATGCATCGGAAATGATGAAACGGAAATGAAATGACATGACGTGATTCTTGATTCATGCCTTGAATCTTTGAGCTGATTAACAAACCGAATCAAAGCAAAATGACTCGATCGCGGCTTTCGCGGCTTTGCAATTGATAATGATTTTGCTTAATTAAGCCAACCCGAAAAGCGGAAGGAAGCTTTCACTGTTGAGAAAGCCATGTTGAAAATGAACAAAAGCAGTATGGAAGAATTGAATATGTACGAAAACATAAATGAGTACGGCGGAACACCCGGCTCGGCTGCGCCGGCTGATGTTCCGTTGGACGATCTTCCGCCGGCTGACAATTTCTCCGAAATGACGGCTGATGTTCCGTGGAGGGATGATCCGCCGGACGGGGGGTATTATTCGTACTCGGAGTACGGGGAATCCGGCATCGATGAGTGCAGGCAGCCCGATTCCGTGCGTGCAAAAAATCAAAAAGAAAATTCAGCAGAGAAGCAAAAGAACGGCGGACACTCAAAAAAGAACCTTGCCGTTGAGTATCTTGCAAACGGGACGGTTTCAATAAAGTCTGCCGTGCGCAGCAAAAAAACGGGCGAAATCAGTGTTGATGTCGAGTGTGCGCGCCTGCTGCTGCCTGCCGAAACGGAGGAGCTGGAAAAAAACATACAGGCGGAGCTTCAATATCAAACGGTCAAATGCAGCTTTGACTATTCCGAGGTTGTTGCGCGGCTTGTCGGCGGAGACGGTGAACCCGAACTGCTGCTTCTGGATCTTTGGTGTGAAACTGCACCGCAGCTTGAACCGATATTGCGCCGTTCCCGCGTCGAAAGGCACGGAGGCGAATATGTATTCTTTGTTCCGGAACGGTACACGCGCGCAGTGTCTCAGGCGGCGGCAGGTGATTTCCGCGCATTTGTTGCGCACAGTTACGGTTGGAATACGCCGCTGCGCATTGTTGCCGATGCAAATGCGGATGACGGAATCGATCTTGCCGAACCGGTCGTAAAGCGCGATTGGGGAAGTGCGGCAGCTTTGAAAAAAACCGTCAAAACGCAGCGCAAGAACATTAAAAAGCTTTCTCCCGGCGATATTGTTTACGGAAAAGAAATTCTCAAACCCGAAGTTCAGCGCATGGCGGATCTGGACGATAAATCCGGGCGCGTCACTGTAAAAGGAACAATACTGAGCATTGAAACATTTGTTTCACCAAAGCGCGGAACGGTTATAATCACGGTTTTTATAACCGACCTCACAAACTCCGTTGCGGTAAAGCTATTTCCCGATGAAGCAGCAAAGGTGCGAACTTCACAGCTGCTTGAAAAAGCAAAGGAGGAGGGCGCGGCACTGATGGTGCGCGGCTGGTTCAGGTACGATAATTATGCTCGTGATTACTGTATTTTTGCGGACGATATAAACCGTTATCCCGTCGAACGCAGAACTGACGCATCGGCCGAAAAGCGTGTTGAGCTGCACCTTCACACAAGAATGTCCGCAATGGATGCAACGGCGGATCTGGACAAAGTTGTTGAGCTTGCCGCAAAATGGGGGCATACGGCAATTGCAATAACCGATCACGGCGTTGTGCACTCTTTCCCGGAGGCCAAAAAAGCCGCCAAAAAGAACAATATAAAGGTTATATTCGGCTGCGAAGGCTATCTGCTTCCCGATTGCGAACTTGTTCCGCTTGAAAGGGAGTATTGTGCCGTGGCGGTGACATATTTCGGAAGCGGCATTCACGGGCGCGTGTTCGATATCGGCGCAGTGAAGTTCGATTCGTTCGGGCACGTTATTTCAACATTCAGAACTCCGGTGAACCCCGGCGTCCCTCAGCTTCCGCGCATTGCAAAGCTGACGGGTTACACGGATGATGATATTGACGGTGCACCTCTGCTTTCCGAAGCGGTGAATATGCTTTCGGATTTTGCGGGAGGAGCGGCGCTTGTTCTGCATTGCCCGGAACAGCTTGATCTGCTGCATGAACTGACTGCCGCGGCAGGGCACGGAAAGGAACTCGAGCTCAGCAAAAGCTGCGTTTCGGGCTCAATGCTGATGCAGTATCTCCGCCGTGACTTAAAGGCGGAGGAAAGACAGCTTCCGGAGCTGAATGCGGGTGCGGCAGCGGAATGGACAGCAAAAAACACGGCCGATTTGCTGAGCAAATGCCGTGAGCTGAATGTTTCGACGGTTCCGCTGATTGACTGCACGATAAAAAATCTTCACAAGCAGAAAACGAACCACATAGTGCTGCTTGCGGCAACGCAGCCCGGACTTAAGAATCTGTATAAATTGGTTTCGTATTCAAACCTTGACCATTTTTATAAGACACCGCGTATTCCGCGCAGTCTTCTCAACCTGCACCGCGAGGGTATTATAATCGGCACGGCATGTGAGGCCGGTGAGCTTTTCCGTGCAATGGTGGACGGAAAAAGCGAGGAGGAATTGCTGAAGATAGCTTCATGGTACGATTACCTTGAAATTCAGCCGATCGGAAACAATGCCTTCCTTGTGCGCGAGGGGCTTGCAAAGGATGATGAAGAGCTTCGCGATTTCAACCGCCGTATTGTTGCACTCGGCGAAAAACTGAACAAACCCGTTGTTGCAACGGGAGACGTTCATTTTATCGAACCGGAGGATTCGATTTTCCGCGCAATACTGATGTGCTCTCAGAATTTCAAAGACGCAGCGATTCAGCCGCCTCTTTATTTCAGAACAACGGAAGATATGCTTGCGGAGTTTCAATATCTCG
Source organism: Clostridium sp. CAG:138 (assembly GCA_000435055.1). Classification (GTDB taxonomy): domain Bacteria; phylum Bacillota; class Clostridia; order Christensenellales; family CAG-138; genus PeH17. The sequence continues at coordinate 48,448 of FR879706.1, forward strand.
GCAGTGATAAGGCGTTTGAAGTTGTTGTTAAGAATACAAATTTGATTGCCGATATGTGTTCTCAGCTCCGCCCGTTTTTGGACGAAAAACAAACTTACTCGCCGGAACTTCCGGGCGCGGCGGATGAACTTAAGGGCCTTGCCCTGAACACCGCACACGAGCTTTACGGGGATCCGCTGCCGGAAATCGTTCAAAAAAGACTCGATAAGGAATTGAACTCAATCATCGGCAACGGTTACTCATCACTCTATATGGTTGCGCAGAAACTCGTTTCAAAATCCCTCAGCGACGGCTATCTTGTCGGTTCAAGGGGTTCGGTCGGTTCGTCCTTTGTTGCACACCTTGCGGGGATAACCGAGGTAAACGCGCTCCCCGCGCATTATCGCTGCCCGAATTGCAAATACAGCGAATTTCCCGATGTAGGCGATGACTCACGCTGCGGGATTGACCTTCCGCCGAAAGATTGCCCGAACTGCGGAACTCCGCTGCGACGGGAAGGGTATGAAATTCCGTTTGAAACTTTCCTTGGTTTCAAGGGTGATAAAACTCCGGATATCGATCTTAACTTTTCGGGCGAATATCAGCCCGTTGCGCACAAGTTTACGGAGGTCATGTTCGGTGAAGGTCATGCCTTCCGCGCGGGCACGATTTCGGGCGTTAAAGATAAAACCGCATACGGTTATGTGCTGCACTATTGCGAGGAATACGGGCTGAACCTTTCCGAAGCGGAAAAAAACCGTCTTGCAATGGGTTGCGTCGGCACGCGCCGAACAACGGGGCAGCATCCGGGCGGCATTGTAATCGTCCCGGAAGATTTGGAGATTTTTGACTTTTGTCCCGTGCAGCATCCGGCGGAAAAAATCGATGCGGAAAGCATAACAACACACTTTGACTTCCATGCATTGGACGACAAACTTGTCAAACTTGACATTCTCGGACATGATGACCCGACAACGCTGCGAATGCTTCAGGATATAACGGGCGTAGATCCGAAGAGTATTCCGCTGCACGATGAAAAAACAATGTCAATCTTTAAATCGGATGAGGCACTCGGAATATCCCTTAAGGAGCTGAAATGCGATGTCGGCAGCCTCGGCATTCCCGAATTCGGAACGAACTTTGTTCGCGGAATGCTGATGGATACGCGTCCGACAACAATGGAAGAGCTTGTTCGTATCGCCGGACTTTCCCACGGCACGGATGTGTGGCTTAATAATGCGCAGGATCTTGTGCGGGACGGCACCGCAACGCTGATGGAGGTTATATGCACACGCGACGATATTATGAACTATCTCATTGCACACGGCGGAGAACCCTCGCTGTCGTTTAAAACGATGGAGAGCGTCCGAAAAGGCAAGGGACTTAAGCCCGAGATGGAGGATGCAATGCACGAGAACAATATTCCGCAGTGGTATATCGACAGCTGCAAAAAAATCAAGTATATGTTCCCGCGCGCTCATGCAGCGGCGTATGTTATGATGTCTTTCCGCGTAGCATATTATAAGGTGCATTACCCGCTTGCGTTCTATGCGGTTTATTTCACGGTTCGTGCGGATAAATTTGATATTGAACAGTGCCTCGGCGGCGCGGAACGCGTACTCGGCAATCTTGAAGAGCTTAAGGCAAAGGATAAACTTGAAACAAAGGACGAGGAACAGATAGTTATCCTTGAAATGGTCTATGAAATGAATCTGCGCGGAATCGAACTGCTCCCGATAGATATTTACAAATCGAAAGCAACGCGTTTCACTGTTGAGGACGGCAAGCTTCGCCCGCCGTTCAATGCCATTGCCGGCTTGGGCGATAACGCCGCTCTGCTGATTGAAAAAGGTGCGGAGGGAGGACAATTCATTTCCCGCGAGGAGTTTGTGAAGCGTACACATGCAAATTCTGCCGTGATGGAAAAGTTGGATGCCCTCGGCTGCCTTGACGACTTGCCGGACAGCGATCAGGTCTCAATGTTCTGACGGGGCGCCGCACGGACGGCAGGAACATCCGAACCGCGCGATATTCGGAAAATTCCGCAATATATGCAATGTTTTTTCGGAAAGCTATTGCTTTTTGAGGCAAAGTATGGTATGCTTACCTCAGTAATGAGTTTTTTGATGCATTTAAGCCTTGAAATCGTGTTAAAATGCATCATTTCGGATGAGCGGCATGAGGTATTCGTGCATTTAAGAGTGGGCAAAACCCGCTCTTTAATTTTGAAAAAACCTTGCGCATGCATTGCGTTTCGGAGGAATTGCGGTTGAAGCTGACAGACAGGATTTTTGAACTCACGGAATCAAAAGTTCGTGAATTGGGCTATGAGCTCTATGATGTTGAATATCAAAAGGAATACGACAATTGGGTTCTCACCCTTTATATCGACAGTAAAGACGGAATTTCGCTTGACGATTGCGAAATTGTGAGCAATGCTGTTGATCCGATTCTTGATGAAGCGGATCCGATTGAACAGGCATACTATCTTTCGGTCAGCTCCGTCGGCATAGATCGCCCGCTGAAAAAAGACAAAGATTTTCAGCGCAGCATCGGCAAAACGATCGACGTGAAGCTTTATGCGCCGCTGAAAGGCAAAAAGGAGTTCTGCGGAGAGCTTGTTTCGTTTGATGCGGAATCATTTACGGTTCGCACATTGCCGCGAAAGCCCGGCGAAGCTTCGGAAACGGTCACCGTTGGGCGCAGGCAGGCGGCACTCGTGCGTCCGCACATAGATTTTTAAACATTCCCGGGTCTGCGGGTTCTAAAAATTAAAATTTTAAACCGAAAAATATTTGTGATTTCTAAGGAGTATAAATATAATGAAGAACAATGCCGAGCTTATCAGTGCGCTTAACGTAATCAGCAAACAGCGCGGGATTTCCGTTGATATCCTTGCGGATGCTATCGAATCCGCACTTGTAAGTGCCTATAAAAAGAACTACAATGTGAGCTGCAACGTCCGTGCGAATCTGGATCGCGAAACAGGTGCAATCGAAATCTGGGCTTCCAAAACCGTTGTTGAACAGGTTGAAAACCCCTTTACGGAAATTTCAATTGAAAAAGCAAAGCAGATAAATCCGCTTTATGAAATCGGCGATGTTCTCGAGGAAGAAGCGGACACAAAGAATTTCGGCAGAATCGCGGCGCAGACTGCAAAGCAGGTCGTTATGCAGCGCATTCGCGAAGCGGAACAGGGCGCAATCTTTGAGGAATATTCCGACAAAGAATACGAAGTTCTGACAGCAATCGTTCAGCGCGTCGAAAAGAACGGTGTTTATGTTGAACTCGGCAAAACCGACGGCATAATTCCGTTCAATGAGGTTATCGTCGGCGAAAACTATGCGCCGAATGACCACATCAAGGTTTATGTTCTGAAAATACAGCGCGACACGAAAGGCCCGCAGATTATCGTTTCAAGGACGCATCCCGGCCTTGTAAAGCGGCTGTTTGAGCTTGAAGTACCCGAAATTCAGAGCGGGGTCGTGCAGATAAAGTCTGTTGCGCGTGAGGCCGGACAGCGCACCAAGATCGCGGTTGCAAGCTTTGACCCCCAGGTTGATGCCGTCGGTGCATGCGTCGGACAACGCGGCACAAGGGTCGAAAACATCGTCAACGAGCTCCATAACGAAAAAATGGACATCATCGAGTGGGATCCCGACATTGCGGTTTATATCGCTAAGGCACTCGGTCCCGCAAAGGTTTTGATGGTTTACATTAACGAAGCGGAAAAGGCTGCAAAGGTCATTGTTCCCGATAATCAGCTTTCACTTGCAATCGGCAAGGAAGGACAGAACGCAAGGCTTGCCGCAAAGCTCACAGGCTGGAAGATAGATATCAAGAGTCATTCCCAGGCTGAAGCGGATATGGAACTTGAGATGGGTTCCGTTGACGGCGTTCCCGGCAGCGAAAGCGGAAACGATATGTTCAATGATGACGAGGCATTCGGAGAGCAGGGGTTCAACGGTGCTCCGATGAATTTTGATGATTTCGGCGGGCAGAACATCTGATTTTCACCGAAACAAAATTTCAAACATGATTTAAATTTTAACCGAGGTTCTTGGTGAATCGGAACGGACTTCGGTACGGAGGTTGCGAATTGCAAAAGAAAATCCCTCTGCGCATGTGCGTCGGCTGCCGTGAGATGCGGCCCAAAAGAGAACTTGTGCGCGTTGTGTGCAGCAAAGACGGGCAGATTTCCGTTGACTTAACAGGAAAAGCTGCGGGACGCGGTGCGTATGTATGCCCAACGGAAGAATGCCTTAAAAAAGCCGTTAAAACACGTGCGCTTGAAAGGGCATTCTCTCAAAAAATCGAACCCGAAGTCTTTGACAGGCTTGCGGCGCAGGTTGAACATTCAAAAACCGAACCGCAAAATTCGGCGGAAGAAAAGCGCGAAGCGGTGCCCGATTCGCCGAACTCATCCGCGAACAACAAAGAGGGGTGAGCTGCTTTGACAACAACCGACGCAAAACTCAACAATTCAATCGGTTTGGCGATGAAAGCGGGCAAAATTGCTTCCGGAGATTTTTCGGTTGAGAAAGCCGTCAGATCCGGAACGGCAAAGCTTGTTATGCTCGATGAGAGCGCGTCCGAAAACACAAAAAAACAATGGCGGGATGCATGCAGCTTCAGAAACATTCCGCTGATAAGAATCCGTGCAATGGGCAGCGCGATCGGAAAACCTGCCAGAATGGTTGCCGCCGTGACGGACGAAGGTTTTTCGGCAATGATAATTAAAAATTCCAACAAAAACAATGAAGCAATGACTGAACTTACGGAGGCAATGACCGATGACAAAGGCTGAATTATTAAACAACGCAAAAAGGATCCAAGCCGCAGCACAGGAATTGCTGGATAAAACGAGCGTCCTCAAAACAGACATCGGCAATTCTCTCCAAGCGGCAAAACGCCATGAAAGCAAACTTATCAGCAAGGAGCGCGCCGCAGAGGCGGAACGCAGAGAAAAAGAAAAGGCTGAACGTTTGATTGAATACCTCAATTCGGACGAGCAGCGCGGCGTTTACGTCAGCGATCGCGATTCCGCAGCGGGAAATGCCGCGGCGGGAATTCCCGCGGCGGGAATTCCCACAGTGGGAAATGCCGCTGATGCAGGCACCGAAAAAGCACCAAAGGCGGAGGCGGAAAAGGTACAGGGTGAACCGAGACCCGAAAATGCGGACAGGAAGCCCGAGAAAGGCGCGCAAAAGCCCGAACCGCCCGAGCAAAAGCCGGTGCAGCCCGCGCCGAAGCCCGAAGAAAACAAACCCGAAAAGGCGGCGGAACGGGAACAGGAACAAAACGTGGATAAGCCCGCCGAACATAAGCCCGAAAAGGCAGAACCGGTTCGGAATAACGTTGCTGACAAGGTCGCAGACAGTGTCAATGACGCGCAAGAAACAAAGGATAAAAACAACAAAGAAATGCCCGGAGCAAACAAAGAAACAAAACAAAACAGCGAACAGGCTGCAAAAGCTAAGAATACAGCGGAAAAAACCGAAATTTCCGCAAAGTCCGACTCTTCCGAACGTGTTGCGGAACGAACCGAAAATGCAGAGCAGCCCAAGAAGAACGAGTCTCCCGAAAACGGAAGGAATTCCGACAGAAGCCGCAGTCCGCAAAGAACGAACGACGGCCGCCGCGGCGACAGGCCTTCCTACGACAGAAATTCCCGCAGCGACAGACCGCAGGGCGACAGGCCTTCCTACGACAGAAATTCACGCGGTGACAGACCGCAGGGCGACAGGCCTCCTTACGACAGGAACGCACGCGGCGACAGACCGCAGGGCGAGCGCAGGGGAGATAACCGCGGTTTCGGCCGTCCGGATGACAAAGATGCACAGCAGAACAGGCAGCAGCGCCCGCAGCAGCGCCCCGTCGGCAGAAAGCCCGGAGAAGCACCTGCAATTATTCAAAAGGAAAATCGTGCGCCTGAAAACAAGAGCAGCTATGTTCGCACCTTCGACACCGAAAAGAAGGCAAAGAACAAAAAGACGATCATGAAGGAAACCGCTCCCTCCGCGAAAAACTGGGAGGATGACGGCGGATCCTACGGCGGCAGAAAGAAGAAAGCCGCAAAACAAACTCAATATCGCAAACCCGAACCCGTTGTTATCGAAAAAGCGGTTATAACGACAGAAACGATAACGGTACGTGATTTCTCCGAAAAAATCGGAAAACCCGCAGCGGAAATTCTCAAAAAGCTGTTCATGATGGGCATTGTTGCAAACATCAATCAGGATATCGATTTTGAGACCTGTGAGCTTGTTGCAATGGAATACGATATCGAGCTTGAGCACCAGGTTGCAAAGACTTATGAGGAGACGATGCAGGAGAATGCCGAAGAAGTGGATGCAGAGGAAGATCTTGTTCCCCGTCCTCCCGTTGTCACGATCATGGGCCATGTTGACCACGGCAAAACTTCTCTGCTTGATGCGATCCGCAAAACTCATGTTACCGAGGGTGAAGCGGGCGGCATAACTCAGCATATCGGTGCTTACACGGTTGAATGCAACGGCAGGATGATAACTTTCATCGACACTCCCGGCCACGAGGCATTTACTTCAATGCGCGCAAGAGGTGCACAGGTCACGGACGTTGTAATCCTTGTTGTTGCTGCGGATGACGGCATTATGCCGCAGACAGTTGAGGCTATCAATCACTCAAAGGCGGCGGGTGTTCCCATCATCGTTGCGGTGAACAAGATCGACAAGCCCGAGAGCAACCCGGAAAGAGTCAAACAGCAGTTGACGGAACACGGTCTCGTGTGCGAGGATTGGGGCGGCGATACGATATGCGTCCCCGTTTCCGCAAAGAAACAGCAGAATCTTGATGAGCTGCTTGAAATGGTTCTTTTGCAGGCGGATGTTCTTGACCTTAAGGCAAACCCGAACAAAGCGGCAAAGGGAACCATCATTGAAGCTCAGCTCGACAAGGGCAGAGGTCCTGTTGCAACCGTTCTTGTGCAGAACGGCACTTTGAAAATCGGCGATCCCATTGTTGCGGGCATTGCATACGGCAGGGTTCGTGCAATGATGAACGACAAGGGCGAAAACGTCAAAACCGCAGGCCCGAGCTGCCCGGTCGAAGTTCTCGGCTTCAACGAAGTGCCTTCAGCAGGCGATATCATGAACGTTGCGGAGGTTTCCAAAAAGGTTGCGGAGGAACGCCGCAACAGAATCAAAGCGGAGCAGCTTAAAAACCTGTCCAAGGTCAGCTTGGAGGATCTGTTCAGCCATATTGCCGAGGGCGAAGTCAAAACGCTCAACATCGTTGTCAAAGCGGATGTTCACGGTTCGGTTGAGGCTGTTAAACAGGCTCTTGAAAAGCTTTCCAACGAGGAAGTTTGCGTGAAGTGCATTCACGGCGGCGTGGGCGCAATTACGGAATCGGATGTTATGTTCGCTTCCGCTTCAAACGCGATCGTAATCGGTTTCAATGTCCGTCCCGACAGCGGAGCACGCAATCTTGCGGAGCAGGAAAAGGTAGATGTCCGCACCTACCGCATCATTTATCAGGCGATTGAAGATGTTGAAAACGCTATGAAGGGTATGTTCAAGCCCGTATTCAAAGAAGTGCATTTGGGTACAATAAGCGTCAGAAACACGTTCAAGGTCAGCTCCGTCGGCACGATTGCGGGTGCATACGTTCAGGACGGCAAGGTTCAGCGCAATGCGCAGGTTCGCGTTGTTCGCGACGGCGTGGTTATTCATGAAGGCCAAATTGCATCGCTGCGCAGGTTCAAGGATGATGTCCGCGAGGTTGCTGCCGGTTATGAATGCGGCATAGGCATTGAGAACTTCAACGATATTCACGAAGGCGATGTTATAGAAGCCTACACGATGGAAGAGGTTAAACGCTGACAACAGAATAATCCGTCCCCGGCTGTGCCGGAAACGCTTTTTGCGCCGCGGTACAGACCGGGGATTAAATCAACGCTGATCAGATAAATTTCCGCCGGAGCGTTTACGCATTAACCGAGAACCGGCATGTGTCCGAAGAACAGTTATTCGGAACGCGGAGAAGGCCGTTTGCAAAGGCGGGCTTGAACGACAGAAATTTAAATGCAGCATTTCGGCGGCATGGATTCAAAATCCGAAAGGGAGCTTATGGCATCAGTCAGATACGACAGAATAAATGAAGAAATCAAAAAAGCACTGAGCGAAATCGTCCGCGAGATGAAAGATCCGAGAATATCTCCGATGACGACAATAATGCTCGTTGAAGCAACAAACGACCTGAAGCTTGCAAAGGTTCGGGTCAGTGTGTACGATAAGGATGATTCGGTTCGAAAAGAAACCGTTGCTCAGCTCAACCGTGCGGAAGGATTTATTGCAAGAGAGCTTGGGCGCAGAATCGATATCCGCCGAATACCGACTCTGAAGTTCACCCTTGATGACTCAATCGAGTATTCCGTGCATATTTCCGAAATAATCAACAAACTGCAAACCGAGCGCGCTCAGCTTGACGCGAATCGGAACAATGCGGAAGAAGATAAGGAAAACACCCAAAATGAAGACTAAACATGGGGCGGAGTTCGCCGATGTCCGAAAGTTTATATCCGATGGGCAGAGTTTCACGCTGCTCACGCACATTTCCCCGGACGGAGACACCCTGGGTTCGGCACTCGCGCTGAAACTGCTGCTGAACGCTCTCGGAAAAACCGCAGAGGTCGTTTGCTCGAACCCCGTTCCGAAGATTTACGGATTCCTGCCGGAATCGGAAACCGTCAAAATGCCCGAGGATGCCGAGGGCTATTGCCGCGTCATTGCCGTTGATTGTGCGGACAAGCCGCGTTTCGGCCGTGCTGTGCGTTTGTTCGATGCCGCGCAGGCAGAGGCATGTGTTGACCATCATGTTACGAACCCGCATTATGCCGAAGTGAACCTTGTTGTTTCGGATGCGGCGGCAACGGCGGAGATTGTTTATGAGCTTTACGGCATGTTCGGTGTTGCAATCGATAAGCGATCCGCAATTTGCCTTTATACCGGAATAGTCACCGACACGGGCAACCTTTCATACAGCAACACAACACCGAATGCTTTGCGGATAATTGCCGATTTCATTGAAAAGAAACTTGTTGATGTTTCGGAGGTCAACCGACTGATTTACCGAACGGTGCCGTACACGAAAACAAGGGTTCAGGGCTTTGTGACATCAAGGATCCGTCTTGAGGATGAAGGCAGAATCGGCATAGGCGTGCTTACAAGAGCTCAAATGCTGAGCTTTGATGCAACAAACGAGGATTGCGAAGGCATTGTTGACTGTGTTCGTGATATCGACAGCGTTAAAATCGCAATTTTTATCCGTGAAGGCGCGGACGGAAGTTTTAAAGTCAGCCTTCGCAGCAAGGATGTCGGGGACGTTTGCCGTATTGCAAACAAATTCGGCGGCGGTGGGCATGAAAGAGCGGCCGGATACACGGCATGGCTGCCCCTTTCAACCGTTGTTGCGAGCGCGACAGAGGCGGCAATTGCAGAGCTGAAAAGGGATGAGAAACACGATTCTTCTCCCGATACGCATTAACGCCCGAATGAAAAGCAATGATGCTTTTCAACAGAACAACAAAGGAATTATTGATTAACAATGCAATTTGAAGGAGTAGTCAGCGTGCTGAAACCGCCGGGAATGACGTCGAGCGATGTCGTGGTGGATATACGCAGAATCTTCGGTGAGCGACGCGTCGGACATACGGGAACGCTTGACCCTGCTGCGGCGGGCGTTTTACCCATCTGCATAGGCAGGGCAACCCGCCTGTTTGACTATCTTGTTGATAAAGAAAAAGAATACATTGCGGAGATTCGGTTCGGAGCGGAAACCGACACGGAGGATGCCTGCGGCACGGTGATCGCCGAAAGCAGCCGCATGGTTTCAAAAGCGGAGCTTGAAAAAATTTTGCCTGATTTCATAGGTGAAATTGAGCAGGTGCCGCCGATTTATTCGTCTTTGAGTGTGAACGGCGTTAAAATGTACAAGCTGGCACGCAACGGGAGCGTTGCAGCTCCGGTTGAGGAACGCAGGCGGAGAATCAGAGTTTTTTTGCTTGAAACCATTTGTGAACTCGAACAAAACAGCTTCCTCATCCGCATTCGATGCTCAAAAGGCACATATGTCCGTTCGCTTTGCAGGGACATCGGACGGGCCCTCGGCTGCTGTGCATACATGCCGTTTCTTCTGCGAACCGCTTCCGGAACCTTCGATATCAGCGAAGCGCATACGATCGCGGAACTGAAGGAACTGAAGGAAGCGGGGGAACTTCAATCGGTTGTTGTTCCCGTTGACGAGGCTGCGCGGCACCTGCCGGAACTTCGCCTTTTTAACCTTTCCGAAAAGCAAAGGACGCTTATTTCAAACGGAGCTTCGGTTGAATGTGGGCAGGCTGAGCCGGGAACGGTCTACAGACTGTATCTTGAAAATGAATTCATGGGTCTTGCGCTGCGGGATGATTCCGGATTGCATATCACCGTATGGTTCGGGAAGGAGAAATGAGCGTTTGATGCAGAACAAGGACAAAATTAACACGCCGGGCACAGACTATACGAACGCAGCCAAACCGGGTACGGTGGTTGCTCTCGGCATGTTTGACGGAATGCATGTCGGTCACAAGAAGATAATTGACGCAACCGTTCTGATAGCGCGGCAATCCGGACTTGTTCCTGCTGTGTTTACGTTTAAGAATCATCCGCAGGAGCTTTTCGGCAAAAAAATTCTTCGGCTTTGCAGCAATGAAACCCGCGCCGCTCTTATGCGCAGGCAGGGCATTGAGCTGGTTGATGAGGTTGAGTTTACAAGTGCGATTCGCGACCTTTCCGCAGAGAGTTTTATCCGAATGCTTGCCGAAAGATTGAACCCAAAGATTATTGTTGCCGGGTTTAATTACACTTTCGGAAAGAAAAAGCAAGGGAACAGCGAGACGCTTCAAAGGCTTTGCCAAAAATACGGAATCAAAACGGCGATTATTCAGCCCGTGCTTTTGGGGCGCGAGCCTGTTTCAAGCACGAGAGTTCGAAACATGATAACATGCGGGAACGTTCAGGATGCACAGCTCCTTTTGGGAAGAGCTTATGCCCTTGACGGCATAATCGTTCAAAACAAGCGTATAGGAAGGACGATCGGCTATCCGACGGCGAATATTGAACCCGATTCCGCCCGCGTGATTCCCGCGGACGGGGTGTATGTGAGCATGGCAAGCGTCAACGGCGACATAATGCCTGCCTGCACGAACATCGGAACGAACCCGACTGTCGGCGGAACAAAACGTACGATAGAAACGCATATTTTTGACTATGACGAGGATATTTACGGACTTCCGATGTCGGTATGTTTCGTTAAAAAAATCCGCGATGTCAAAAAGTTTGAATCGCTGGACGCTCTTAAGGAGCAGATTCGGATTGATGCAGGAATTGCAAGGACATATTTCGGCTGCTGATGCACGGTATGCGGTTCTTAAAAATGCATTCCTGCGGTCGATTTAAGTTCTGAGCCTGATTAAAATGCGGTAACTGAAAGGGAAAACTATGATAACTGTGCTTCTGTCCGTTTTTTGCCTCATTGCGGGTTATCTTCTCGGCAGCATAATGAGTGCGGTGAAGATTGCACGAAGCAAAAGCACGGATATCCATGCCTGCGGAAGCGGCAATGCAGGTTCAACAAATGTATTGAGAACCTTCGGCTGGAAATGGGGGCTTATCTGTTTGGCGAGCGACAGTGCGAAGGGTGCGGCAAGCGTCGGCGTGGGTTACGCCGCTGCGGCAATTGCTCCGGCACTGTTTTCGAATTACGTCATGCCCGAAAATCTGAGCGGAATACTCGGCTGCATAGGGCTGTTGGGTGCGATACTCGGGCATTTGCTGCCTGTTTTTTATGAGTTCCGCGGAGGGAAATGCGTTGCGGTCGCGCTTGGCGGTCTGCTTGTGCTGTCCCCGGTTCAGCTGCTCATTGCTGTCGGTTGTGCGGTTATTCTTATTGCAATAACAAAAATGGTTTCCGTAGGCTCTGTTGTCGGCACGATAATCGCGACTGCCCTTGTGATTTACCGCAACCGGGGCAATATTCCGCTGATGCTCATTGCTGTTGTGATTGCCGCTGTTGTCATCACTGCTCACCTTCCGAATATCAGGCGAATTATGGAGGGCCGCGAGAGACGGCTCGAAAAAATCGAGTGGGAGAAACAGCGGACTGAAAAAGAAGAAACATGCGGCAGCCGTCAAAATGACCAAAACTCCGCAAACGAGTCCTGATAAGCTGCGCTTAATTGTGAACCCGAACGCCACACTGATTAAACTTTGTATGTTAAATCGATACTGAAATGCCGTTCCGAAAACGTAAGTCGGGCGGCTTTTTTATTTTGAATACGATGCGAATACATGGCAACGACGGCCTGCAAAACCATATTGAACTTGCAAAAAACGAACTTTTTTATTCCAAGGCGCGGCGGTACGTTTGAGTTGTGTTCACGCCGCAAATAATGTATCGGGGGGCCGATTCATGCAAATTATTGCACTCACGGGAAAAACATATTGAATATATTGCACGAACGTGATATAATTGTCATTCCGAAAAGGGCGATGAATCGGTACGGAGGAGAATCATTATGATAGATTACCATGTACACACGAATTATTCGGCAGATGCATCCGCAACAGTGACGGAGCAGCTTGAAGCCGCCGCCGAGCGCGGATTGAGTGAGATTTGCTTCACGGATCATGTTGATTTCGATAACGGCGATAAGTCAATGCAGCCATCGGATCTCGGTGCATTGCGAGAACAGCTTTTGCCTTACAACGGACTATATAAAGGAGTGCGCATACGCCGCGGAGCGGAAGTTGCTCTGAACGACGGGAACTGCGCCGAAAAAGCACGGCGGTACATTGCGCCGCATGACCTCGATTTTATTATCGGTTCAATACATGTTGTGGACGGATTTGATGTTTACTATCCGGAATACTACATCGGAAAAACAAAACAGGATGCATACCTTTCCTACCTTCAGACGATTCTCAAAGGTATTAAAACCTGCGATTACATGAACATACTCGGTCATTATGACTTCATTGCAAAGTATTCGCCGTATGAGGACAGGCGAATGACGCTTGATATTTCAAAAGAGCTTTTTGCGGAGATTTTTTCATATCTTGCAAAAAACGGAAAGGGAATTGAAATCAACACTTCGGCATGGTGGGATGATCCCTGCTGGGGTGAGGATGTATTAAAGCTTTACCGCGATCTCGGCGGTCAATATATAACAACAGGTTCCGATGCACACAGAAGCGACAGGGTCGCAAAGCGCATAAAGGAGGCGGAGAAACTTGCAGCGGCGGCAGGCATTCCGCTGATTGCGACGTTCCAAAGAATGAAACCGATATTCCACCCGCTCGGAAGCATTTGATGCGAATGCACTTAATCGCGCGGATGCCGGTTTGGGCAGCTTTCGTAAACAGCAGGGACTGATCCTTTGCTGCAGCGCATGACTCGGCTGAAATTTTGAACTCAGCTGAAAACGGAAAACATATTGTTAAACCTGAAAGGATGCAAGTTGACAGAAAACGGTTCGCAACTGAATGAAAACCCGCCTGAAACACTGACGGTGCATTCCGCTCTTGAACGCTGCGTGGATTATATCGGCAGGGTTGATATTGATTTTATCTGCGCGCTGGCGCGGGTCGATAAAGCGGAAGCATTTCAATCTCTCAAGGGTGCGATTTACTATGATCCCGAAAAGAGCTGTTTTGTTACGGCGGAGGAATACCTTTCCGGAAATATTATGAAAAAGCTTGCTGCCGCAAAATCGGCACTTGAGCAGCAGGCTGAAACCGCAAAAACGGCAGGGGATGAATCTAATACCCGAAAGCAAATGCCGGATGATTGGGATTTTTCGGAAAATATCTCTGCGCTTGAGGTTGTGATGCCGCCCGTTGTGCAGCCGGGGCAGATAAAGGCGTCAATGGGCAGTCCGTGGATTCCCGCTTGGGTCTACCGTGACTTTATAATTGCTTTAATCGGTATCCGTTCCGCTTCCGGAAAGCCGAAAATCAGCGTTGAATACATTCGCGCCGCAAATCATTATATAATTCACGGAAAAAAGCATTTCACGGACTTTACGCGTGCAAAACTTACTTATGGCACGGAACGCATGAACGCTTTTGAGATTATAGAGCGAATGCTCAATTCGCGCGAAATTGCCGTTTACGACACATATATTCCTTACGGCAAGGAACAGCAGGTTCGCCGTGTCAACAAAGCCGAAACTCTGCTTGCGCAGGAGAGAGCGCGGCAGATTGCGGAAAGATTCTCATTCTGGCTCTTCAGGGATGAGCCGAGAAGAAGTCAATTGCTTAACTACTACAACGAAAACTTCTGTGCGATCCGTCCGCGGCATTTTGACGGCAGCAGAATGCTCCTTCCGGGCAAAGATCCGAACATTAAGCTGCAAAAGCATCAGCTGGATGCCGTGAAAAGAATCGTGCATTCAAAAAATATCCTGCTGGCGCATCAGGTCGGCGCGGGCAAAACCTATGTCATGGCGGCAGCGGCAATGGAAATGCGCCGGCTTGGCATTTCAAAACGCAATCTGTTTGTTGTTCCGAATAATATTCTCGAACAATGGCATTATGAGTTCACCCGGCTTTATCCTGCGGCGGAGGTCATTGTAATTGAACCGAAAAGTTTCACTCCCGCAAACAGGAACCGCGTTTTGAAACAGATCATTGAAAGCGACTGTGACGCGATAATTATGGGTTACGGCAGTTTTTCGCTTATCCCGCTTTCGCGCGGGGAGCGTGAACGCGAATTGAACGCACACCTTGCGCAAATTGCGGAGTCCATGCGCAGTGCAGTGTACAGCGATGCATATATCGTGCTGAACAGATTTGCGTCGCGTATTGAACACAGGCTGCAAAAGCTCTGGGAGGAGGAACAAACTCTTTCGAAGGGTGCCGTTTTTTTCGATGACCTCGGGATCGACACGATATTTGTTGACGAAGCGCATAATTTTAAAAACATCAGTATTGAAACCAAACACGGCAGTCTGCCAGGGCTGAACCCGAAGGGCTCGAAAAAGTGCGATGATTTGATGGCAAAACTCCGCTATATACAGCGCACGCATGACGGACGGGGTGCTGTTTTTGCAACAGGAACCCCGATTACAAACTCCGTTTCGGACATGTACACGATGCAGCGGTACCTCGGCTATGAACATATGGACGAGCTGAATCTGCTTGAGTTTGACAATTGGGTCAAAATGTTTTCCGAGGTTACGGAAGAATTCGAAGTTGAGGCGAACGGTATAGGCTATCGGCTGCGCCGCAGGCTCAGCAGGTACTATAACCTGCCCGAACTGTCGCTGCTGTTTTCGGATATTGCGGATTTGTATTTTACTCCGGAAGATGATAAAAGGATTCCGCATAAGGTGAATTATATCAATTGTACCGTTCCGGCAAGCGAGTCCCTCAGAAAGTATATTGAGGAGCTTGCGGTGCGCGCAGAGGCGGTAAAGAGCGGCAGCGTTGCCCGAACGGAGGACAACATGCTGAAAATCACGACGGACGGCAGAAAAGCCGCTCTCGACATGCGTCTTGTTAACCCCGAGGAGCCTGATAATCCGAACTCAAAACTTAATACATGCGTTGAAAATGTGTTCAGAATCTGGAGTGAACGCGATAAACTGACCCAGCTTGTGTTCCTTGACCAAAGCACGCCGAAGGACGGGTTCAATCTTTACGACGATATTAAACAAAAGCTTATCCTGCGCGGCGTGCCTGCGGATGAAATTGCGTTCGTTCATGATGCTGTAAACGACGCAATGCGAACAACGCTTTTTAACAAAGTTCGCAAGGGACGCATACGTGTGCTTATCGGTTCAACTTTCAAACTCGGCATCGGTGCGAACGTTCAAAATAATCTGCTTGCGGTGCATCACCTTGATATTCCGTGGCGTCCGTCGGATGTTACCCAGCGTGAAGGCCGAATGCTGCGTCAGGGCAATCGGAATGACGAAGTAATGATATATCGCTACATCACAAACGGGAGCTTTGATGCTTATTCGTGGCAGCTTCTTGAAAACAAACAACGATTTATATCTCAAATTGTAAACGGTGATTGCCCGAGCAGAAGCGGTGACGAGGTTGATGAAGTTGTGCTCACATACAGCGAAGTCAAGTCACTCGCCGTCGGAAACCCGCTCATAAAGCGGAAGATTGAGCTTGAAACGGAGCTTCAGCGCAAACTTGTTTTGAAATCAAAGCATGAGCGCGCAAAGACAGAAGCGGCGGAGCAGCTTTTGCAGCTGCCGGCAAAGAACAGCGAATTGCTGAAACTGCGCGACATTCTTCAAAAAGATATGCTTCTTGCGGAACAAAACACCGGCGAGGGGTTTTCAATGATGCTTGCGGGCGAGAATTATACACGGCGGCGCGATGCGGGCGAAAGGCTGATAGAGCTGCTTGCGGAACATGCATTTATACGTGAGGAAAAGCGAATCGGCACATATCGGGGGTTCAAACTCTTTCTTGCGAACGATATTTCGGGGGCAAGGCGAATCTTCCTGCTCAAGGGCAGTGGGACATATCGTTCCGATTTAAGCGAAAGCGCGATGGGCATCATTGCAAGGCTTGATAACGTTGTTAACGGCCTTAAAACACGGCTTGAAACTACACTCGGCAGCATAGAGCGTATGGAGCAGGACGAGGCGGAGCTGCGTTCGGAGTCCGAAAAACCGTTCCCGTTTGAAACGGAACTTACGGAACTGCGCCGTGAGCTGAAAAGGGTCAACGGCGAACTCGGAATGCTGTAAATTTGGATGATATATAAAATAACAGTCGGCTGATTGTTGATTACGGAGGAAAAAATGCAAAATCAGCACAATTATTCCGTTGATGATATAAAGGTAATGGAAGGCCTGGAGGCGGTTCGTGTCCGTCCGGGCATGTATATCGGCAGCACCGGAAGCAGGGGTCTGCACCATATGCTTTGGGAAATCGTTGATAATGCCGTTGATGAAGCGGCAAACGGGTTTGCAACGACCGTCAGCGTTACAATTAACAGGGATAATTCCGTGGTTGTTGAGGATAACGGCAGGGGAATCCCCGTAGGCATTCATGAAAAGCTGCATGTGTCCGGCGTTGAAGTTGTTTATACTCAACTCCATGCGGGCGGAAAATTCAACAACGATTCATACGGGTTCTCGGGCGGATTGCACGGTGTCGGTGCATCGGTGGTTAACGCGCTTTCCGAATACGTTGAGGTTGAGGTTGCAACGGGCGGAAAGCTGTATTCAATCAAATTCCACAGCTATGAAGATTCGGACGGCAATATGCATTCCGGAATTCCTGTCGCGCCGCTTGCCGAGGTCGGAAGGACGCGGCGGCAGGGCACAAGGGTAACATTTTTGCCGGACAAACGCGTTTTTGAAACGATTGAAATGAATTCCGAAGTCGTTGCAAAACGCCTGCGCGAGCTTGCGTACCTGAACAAAGGGGTAACGTTCAAATTCACCGACAACAGGCTGAAGGACGAAAATAAGAGCCGCGAGTACAAATACGACGGCGGCATTGTGGATTTTGTGTGCTATCTTAACAGTGAAAAAACCCCGCTGTATAAAGAACCGATATACTTTCGCGGAATGCGCGGCACGGGCAAAGATGCAATCATTGTTGAAATTGC
The DNA here is from genome assembly GCA_000435055.1 of Clostridium sp. CAG:138. Taxonomy (GTDB): domain Bacteria; phylum Bacillota; class Clostridia; order Christensenellales; family CAG-138; genus PeH17. The sequence goes on from FR879706.1 coordinate 66,085, forward strand.
AATGCAGCATAACGATGGCTATACCGAAAGCATCTTTTCATATGTCAACAATATTCCGACGACCGAGGGAGGTACGCATGAAACCGGATTTAAGTCCGCTCTGACCAAGGTCATGAACGATTATTGCCGTCGAACCGGAATCCTGAAGGAGAAGGATGCGCCGCTGCCGGGTGAGGATTTCCGCGAGGGACTCACGGCAGTCGTGTCGCTTAAAATGAGTTCGATTCAGTTTGAAGGGCAGACGAAAACAAAACTCGGCAATACCGAAGCGCGTACGGCGGTTGAAGCTATTGTTATGGACGAGTTGACACCGATACTTGAAAACCTTAAGAATTCGGATCTTGCCGCCGCAATTGCGGACAAAGCGGTGAAGGCGGCAAAAGCACGTGAAGCTGCAAGAAAAGCAAAAACCATGGCGCGTGAAAAGTCAAAGCTTGAAAACGCACCTCTCGTCGGCAAGCTTTCAAGCTGCACGGGCAGAACACCGGAGCAAAACGAACTCTTCATCGTTGAAGGCGATTCGGCAGGCGGCAGCGCAAAGCAGGGCCGTGACAGACGGTTCCAGGCAATACTGCCGCTGCGCGGCAAACCGTTGAATGTTGAAAAAAGGCGCATTGAGCAGGTGCTTGAAAATGACGAATGCCGCTCCATCATAACCGCCCTCGGAACCGGCATAGGCGAGGATTTTGAGCTTAAAAACCTTAAGTATCATAAAATCATCATTCTCTCCGATGCCGATCAGGACGGTGCGCATATACGCGCTCTGCTTCTTACGTTCTTCTATCGCTACACAAAGGAACTGATAACGGGAGGGCATGTTTACATGGGTATGCCGCCTCTTTACAAGGTTCAAAAGGGAAACAATGTTACGTATGCCTATGACGATGAAGAACTTGCCCGAATTACGAAAGGCATGAAGGGGTACACCTTGCAGCGGTATAAAGGCTTGGGTGAAATGAATCCGGAGCAGCTTTGGGAAACGACGCTTAACCCGGAGAACCGTTCACTTGTGCGGGTAACGATTGAAGACGCGGCGTATGTAGAACACCTTGTAACGCTTTTGATGGGAGACAAGGTTGCACCCCGCAGGGAGTACATCACCGAACATGCGAATTTCAACCGCGTGGATTCTTTTGAGGACAAAATCGGTTGATGTTTAACACCGCTTCGGAGTACAACGCGATACACAATTCAGATTGATTAGTGCAGCCTGCGGTCAATCAAAACCGAACAAAGAACAAAAGCATCCGAAAGCAGCGGAACTGCACGGATGCTTTTGGATATTAATCCGAAACAAAAAACTAAACGATTTGGAAAATATAAAACTTCAGATAATCCGTCTCGGGTACATTCCAAAGAATCGGGTGATCAGGAGCCTGCTGACGCGCTTCGATTTGACGCAGCTGAACCCCTGCATCCTCTGCGGCATTGTGAAGCATCTTACGGAAAAGCTCATCGGTCATGAAATGCGAACATGAGCAGGTTGCAAGATAGCCGCCGCGCGGAAGGAGTTTCATTGCTTTTGCATTGATGGCTTTATAGCCCTTTACCGCACTGCCGATCGTATCCCGACTTTTGGTGAAGGCGGGCGGGTCGAGTATTATGTAATCATAACCGTGTTTGCGATTGGATTCCATATCGGTCAGAAGATCAAAGACATCGGCGCAAACGAAATCCATTCTGCCCGAAAGCCCGTTCAGCTCCGCATTTCTGCGCGTTTTTTGGATTGCATCCGCAGAAATATCAACGGCAGTGACATGCTTTGCACATGCAGCGGCGGCGTTCAGTGCGAATGCGCCCGTATGCGTGAAACAATCGAGAACCGTTTTGCCGGCAGCAATCTTCGCAGCGGCACGACGGTTATATTTCTGGTCAAGGAAAAAGCCCGTTTTTTGTCCGTTGATAACGTCGATTTCGTATTTGATGCCGTTTTCTTCAATCATTACCAATCCGCTGTCCGGTGCGGGAGGCAGGAGATCACAGCTGATAAAGCCCTTGTGCTGAGTCAGACCTTCCTTTTCGCGTATGGCGACATCGTTTCTTTCGCAAACGGCCCGAATATTAATGCCGAACTCTTTGAATACTTCAATAAACAGCGGAAACAGGCGGGATTTAAGCATTTCGGTGCCGAGGGAGAGAATTTGAAAAACAAGAACATCCCCGAAGCGGTCCACCGTCAGCCCGGGAAAACTGTCGGCCTCACCGAAAATAATTCGACAGCAGTCAAAATCGTTTCCCATGACCGTTTGGCGGTACTCAAGCGCGTAACGAATTCGCCTGCGGAAAAAGTCATCGTCAAACCTGTCATTTGCATTGCGTGAAAAGATGCGAATGCGAATTTTGGAATTGTCATTTATGAACCCGGTTCCGATGAACCGATCCTTTTTTGTATAAACATCAACAAGCCCGCCGTTCGTATAATCACCGTCAACGGAAAGCACCTCCTCCGCATAAACCCACGGGTGCCCGCCTTTGAGTGCGCGTTCCGCCTTTTCGGATACTTTTGCTTTCGGATACATTCGCATTATTAACAAACCAACCTCTCTGCCGCATTCGGCAAAACTGTTTGTTGAATATAACACAATCGGGCGTGGATTTCAAGTGCGGTTTCAACTTGCCGTGCCTGCACAGCGAAAAAACAGTCGAAAGTGTTTGTTCTGCCTTGATTTGCGGCAGATGCGCCATATCAGTCAGACAGTGTCGGTTCGAAAGGTTCAACGGCGGAGCAGCTTATCTCATATGCAGTGCGCATTTCCTCCGTTCCGTCTTCAAAAACTTTTTTATATTCGCGGCTTTGCAGCCTTCCGATAACGTGCATTCCGATGCCGACCTTCATATCCTGCAAATACCTTGCGTTTCGTCCCCATGCGATACAGGGCAGATAGTCGGATTTGCCGTACCGTCTGTTGACTGCAAGCAGAACGTCCGCAATTTCACGTAAAAAAGGAGTCGTTCTGTATATTACGGACTTACAGATGTATCCGAACAGTTCAACTTCGTTTTTGTATGCAAAAGCATCGGTTTCATCCGCCGAAGCAGGAATGAATTCACGTGCAAACACGGTGATGATAAGTCTGCTGCCTTTTTCAGTCTGTTGATTATAGGAACGTATCTGTCCGTGAACATGAAAATACATACCGTGTTCAACAGGGATGCCGCCGAGCAGTCGTTCGCTGACGGTGACAGGTATTTTATCCTCGGTTCCGCTCAATCTTTGAACGGTGAGCACAAGCTTGAAAAAAGCCTCTCCGTAAATTGTATGACTGTATTCCGGGCCGTCCGTAACCCTGCCTGAAAGACTGATGCTGTTGTTTGTATCCGGCATATTGCCCTCCGTAAGTTCAAGTATCACTGAATAAGTCCGTTTTTCAAAAACAAGGTAAACTTCCTTTGCTTTTTCCGAAAACGATACCGTACAGTGGCCTGTTTAAATTCTATTCAACGATATTCAAAATAGACTTGTTGATTTGGCCTTATGCATATGATAGAATAGCGCGAGAAAAGAACAGGACGGGAGAAATATGAAAAATACGAAACGGGATGAAACCTTTTTGCGAGAAACGAGGCATGTTATCGAGCGGCATATTGAGCTGTATCCGAAATGTGAGCCGGACGACATAGTAAAGCTGCTTTATCAAAGCGAATTCGGCTGCGGGCATTTTGTGCGCAGCAAAGAGATTGCGGAGGAGTATCTGAAGAGGGAGTATGAAGCGTGTATGCTGACAACGAAAGCCGCCGCTGCCGGGGAACACCCTTTGACGGATGAAACAGGCGGGATGTTCGTTCGGGTGCACCTTGAACCTTTGGCACGGTACGGGATTCCGTTCTCAAGGCTTGCGGAGCTTTTTGTGCGTTCATCGGAGGTTCGAACGGGTTCAACGGACGGAATGCTGAAAAAGCTCAGCTTGCTGAAAGAAATCTGCCGGCAAGGGAAAACTCCGTTTGACGAAGAAACGCTGTCGGCTTTTCTTAAGAAATACGTTGCGGCGGGCTGCCCGGCAATACATCACAGCGAGACTTACCGTCGGCTTTACCATCCCGCGTATCGCGTGATTTGCAGAGAATTCCTTCCCGAACTAATCGGCGGAGAATGTGCAGGTTCGGAACCTGAAATTCATATTTAAGACTCAAACAAAAACTGAATTTAAGGAGAAGTTTAAACAAAAGGCACAGCCGAAACGCAGTTGCGGACGGCTGTACCTTTGTTTTTTTACAGAGAATGATACGGCAAAAGAAAGACTGATGAAAAACGATCAGATTTCAACATTGCCGTTGCCGGGGCGTGCACAGGTGATTTCAAGATTGCCGTTGCGCTCACGAAGCTTGTCGATAAACTCTTTTTCTTTCCGCGCATCACGCAAAGTGATCTGGTAGGTGAGCTTGAACAGGCTGCCCATGTTGGTGGTCTTAACACGGATGAGCTCATGGCGGGAAGTGTATGTGCTGAAAATATCATTGAAAACTTCATCATAGCTGAGACTTTCGGGAATGACAATCTTGAGGTCGCGCTCTGCGGAACCCGCTTTGCCGAAATTGATGCTCGCAAGCGCAATGTCAACCAAAATAACGAACACGGCAAGGATGACTGCAATTGCAATATAACCCATGCCTGTTGCAAGGCCGACAGCCATTGCGAGAAAGATACTTGTTATTTCACGTGCGGAAGCGGGGGCGGAACGGAAGCGGACAAGGCTGAAAGCACCTGCAACAGCAATGCCTGCGCCGAGCTGTCCGTTAACAAGGGCGATAATCGTTTGAACTATCATCGGCAGAAGCACAAGGGAGACCGAAAGGCTCTTGGAGGGACGATTTCTGTATCGGCTGCAAACGGCGATGAGAACGCCCAATGCAAGAGAAACAAGCAGGCAAACAATAAACCCGCCTGCGGTCAAGGTGCTTGTGGTGGAGAAAATACTGTCGATAACGTTGTTAAGCATAGTGAAAAATCCTTTCGTTTATGGATGAAAACATTGGGCACGGAACGATACCGGATCGTTCAGCCGCAATATGCAGCACCGCGTTTTTGAGAAAGAATGCGGTTAAGTTCGATGTTATACGCGGTTGCGTATTTTGAGAAGCTTGTCGGAAAGATCCTGTGTTCATCAAGGAGTGCGGCAAGCCAAAGCGGCAGAGTGTGCGGAGTTTTAAGCTCCATTATGCATTTGCCTGCGGGCAGAATGGGGTCGCCGTACGTGCCGCTTAACAGGTCGAGGTTGCGCGTTCTGTAGCGCAGATTTTCGTCGATTGTCAGTCTCAAATCCCCGACGCCGTTTTCCGCATAGGCAGTGCGTTCGCAAAATATTCCGAAAGACGGCCGAAGCTCCGGATAAAAGCGGAGCGCATAATCAATTTCACGCGCAATTTGCTTGTCGGGGCAGGGCGCATCGCCGCAGAGAAACTCCATTGCATCGGCATAGGGCATTTCGATTCGGCGCTTATACACAACACCTTTGTATTTCTTCTTAAGCTCAATAAAAGCGTTCGATTCTGCCGACGGAGTGCCGTAGCACCGCAAACGGAGCTTTTCCTTATAAATCGGATGCTCTATAGAGGCACGAATCAACCGCATGTCGGCAGTGTCAAAATAAATGCTGCTGACAGTGCTTTTTCCGTAAGAATCAACATGCATATGCTGCAAAAGCACGGGCAGCATTGCGGCGAACTGCTTGTCCGAAACAATATACTTTTTCTCAATACGGGTAAAAATGTTATCAATTTTAACCGTTTGCAATGTCACAACCTCCGTTTCTGCCGAAATGCACCGGATGCGGAGCACTTCGGAATAATCCCGCTCGGCACAACGGCGGAGCGGGCGGTGAGACCATTCTCGCATTACCAATATTATACCACTGAAACAGGGCGACCGAAAGACAAAAAGGGCTCTTTTAACGGCAAATATTGTATATAGTACTTTGAAAACGGTCAAACAATGCTTGATCGGGAAGATTGTCAACAAAAATTCATAATATATCGAGCCAGATTCCCATAGGCAATTTTGCGAATGTCCGCATCGCTCAAGCCCATGCGGCTCAGCTTGTTCGCAATCAACGGCAGTCCGCTGCTGTTTTCAAGCCCGTCGATATAGCGGTTCATGCCGTCAAAATCCGACCCGAGCGCAACGCAGTCGATTCCGCCGATTTCGATGAAATGCGCGATATGCCGTATCACATCGTCGAGTTCGGCAGTGCGTTCATCGGTCAATTGTCTGTAATAAAAATTGACGCCGATTACACCGCCTTGTTTTGAAATCGCGCGAATATGCTCATCTTTCATGCAGCGCGGGTGACTGCATAATGCGCGTGCATTTGTGTGCGACGCAAACACGGGGCGTGCTGCAATGCCCAACACATCGTCAATGCCTGCATCCCCGAGGTGTGCAAGGTCAACAGCCATTCCGATTCGGCACATCTCTTCAACAACACGCTTTCCGAGGGCGGTCAATCCCTTTTTGCTTCCGCGTTTTCCGGCCGGATAGGCAAGACTGTTAACGTCATTCCAAGTCAGCGTCATTGCGCGCACTCCGAGACGATACAGCATTCGAAGGTTTTCAACGCTGCCTTCGACAGCCTCACCGCCTTCAACGGTCAGCACTGTTGCAATTTTGTCCTGAGTTACGTCAAAATCACGGGAGAACGGCACAAAACACGGATTTGATTCAAGCATTCGATAATAGGAATCTATCATGTTCAGGCATTGACTCAGCGGGTTCTGCTTCAGCAGCATGTCGATCCATGCGGCAAAGAACTGAAGCTTCACTCCGCCCGCTGCCATGTTCCGAAGGCTCATGCTCTGATGCCCGGAGACGGTTTGAATATCATAATCATAGTATGTCATCCCGTATAAAAAATCACAATGCGCATCCGCAAACGGCAGCTTGTTTGAAGCACTGTTCTCTTGCGGCAAAATTTGTTCGACCATGTTACCCCCTCAACTCTGCAGCTCCGCGCGCCGCGGAGACCGACCGTATCACAATATTATAACACAAAACGAATAAAAATGCATTCGATAAAAAAGCGCGGCGGGTTGTTGAGAACAGATAATTTCTTCTGCGGAAGACAATCACCGGACGGAGATGCGGAGTATGATATAAAATACCGAAAAAAGTCACAATTTATTTTCAAATAGAGTCGAAAACCTATTGTAAAGAGCAAACCGCAATTGGTATAATAAGGTGCGGAGTTCGGAAGAACTCTGCAAAGTGCTTTTGTATATTAACCGGAGGTGACGCAAATGAAATGCAGAAATTGTGGCCACGATAATCCCGAGTATTCCGAAGTATGCGAGAATTGCGCAGTTTCACTGCGCTCGGAGCCGCAGCGCGATGATGATACCCCGTCTTGGGGTTTCGTTGACGAGAACAAGGATATCAGGTTTTCTTTCGGAGGGCGAAATGCCGCGCAAAACAATAATCCCGCGGACATGAACCAAAACACTGACAGCGACCTTGATGAGCTTGAAAGACAGTTCACATGCGACGTCGGTGATTGGAACGAAGTTCAGAGACGTCCGAACGCAAGTCGACAGAACAATAACCGCCAAAACGCTGCCGCTGCGCAGAGAAATGACAGAACAAGCAGCCCGAACGGAGCGGAACGGGCGAACCGCAGTGCGCAGAATGCACAGGGCGCATTCGCCGGTGACAGACTTCCGTGGGATAACGATTCTGCAAACGCACGCAGGCAGCAGCCCCGCACGGAAAGGCAGTCAAACCCGGATGACGAATATGATTCCGATGATTCCGATGATTTCGATGATGCGGATGCATACGACGGCCGCGAACGCGGGAACAAGCGCGCGAAGAAGCAGCGCGGAAAGGGCAGAGATTCGACTGATATTCAAGATGATTTCGACACTGCCCGCACGAGCGCCGATTACGGAGCAAAGCGGGGCAGACGCGATAATTCCTATGATGAATTTGAAGACGTGAACCGCAGAAGCGATCGCAGACGCGGAAAAGGCGGTGCGTCCGGTCTGCGTATTGCAATAATTGTGCTTGCTGTTGTGGCCGTAATTGCGGCCGGCGTGCTTGCATACACCCTTTTGAACGGCAGCAGCATCGGCGGCGAAAAAGCAAACAGCGTTATCGTCAACCCCAACAATCCGGACAGCTACTATATCACTGTTTATGCAAAAGCCGGTTCTGTCCTTGTTTATGAGGACAGCACAGGTGCGCAGACCGAACAGCAGGTTCCCGAAAAAGGATATGTAACTTTCAATGTTGCATCCAACCGCCTGCGCCCGATAACACCCATTGAGGGCGAAAGCTGCGACATTTACCCCTCGGTAAGTCTCAAAAATGAGGACGGAACGCTGACAAAGCTGGAGATTCCGCGCATAACGCTCAGAGTTCCGACGCTTAATGCATCCTTCGAAACGGCTGAAGACATAACGAGCGACAACGGCGTTATAGAAATCAAAGGGCATGTTGACTTGACTCAGACAGATCTTCAGAACAATCCGCCTGTTGTCACGATCAACAACGAAACCGTGCAGCCCGCGCCCGACGGCAGCTTTGCTTACACAACAAAGCTCGACAAGGGCGAATACGAGATCGTCGGTGAAATCAAGCTCGGCGGATACATGATCATGCGCCGAACCTTCAAGGCGACCGTCAACAAGCAGCTGACCGCAGCCGACATAATTTCAATACCCGAGGAAGTCGATACCCGAGTTCTGAATGTTGAAACTTCAATTGAACTCACCGGTACCGTTCCCGCAGGAGCTGTGCTTCAGGTTGTTCCCAAGGATGCGGAATGCACCGTTAAGGATCAGCCCACAGTTGACGAAAACGGGAACTTCAGGTTTTCTGTAAACCTTCCCACCGCCGCAAAGTGCTATGAGCTCCAGCTCACCGCAACCCTTGCGGACGGAACGGTTTACACGCGTCCGTTCTTTGTGGAACGTCCGCCGGTGTTTAACGAATATGTTCCCACCGTTTGGAGAGGTGATTACAGCGAGATGTCAAAACCCGTCCATATCACCGACCTTCGCGGGTTTGTAATTGAGGGAACTGTTGCAGAGATTACCTATGATGACGATTATCTCGTTGCAACGTTTACCCTTAACGATGGACATACGATCAGCATTGAGTATCACGATCACTATTCTGCCGCACGCCAGCATCCCATTGAAGCGGGCAAGCAGTACAAACTCTACGGATTCTCAAAGGGCGTGGACGAAAGCGGTATGCTCCGGATGTATATTTGGTTCGTGAGTGACTGATCAGATGTTCGGATAAGTTTGGAAACAAAATAACCTGCGCGGCGGCTGCTTAACGGCAGCCGCTGCGTCGATACTGCAACACATAGCCAAACGGTGCAGCTTTCAAGAAAACACATGGAGAAATAAGATGAAAATCTGGGCAAGAGTTCGAAAAAACAACAAAACAACGGAACAGGATGTCGTTGAAATTCCGCAGAAGGCCGCTTCCGAAGTGGAGGACTGGCACGAAGCTCTTTGCGAGTTGTGCTCGAAATTAAACCTTTCACGCCCTGTGATTCTTGATAAGCATGTCAATGAGCTGCTTCGCTTTTCACACACCGTGTTCCGCCCGGATGATTTTATGGAACAGGTAACGTTTGACAGGCTGGAGGTTGAATTGTTTTAGCGGCGGTTCATTGCACCCCGAAACGTTGAGAACAGGAAGTGTTTTTCAATCGAAAAAACGAAAATAAACGAATGCTCGGTGATTACTCCGAAAAGGGCAAACGACCCGTGATGTGCGCAAAGCATGCATCGCGGGTTGTTTTGTTTTCGGCAGCAGTGTTCAAAACCTGTAACTGTTTATCGGTAATATTCATATTTTATAGCAAGCCGTGTACAAGCCCGACATTGGAGCCGGCGGCGAAGCAAAACAATAAGAAAGGAGCATCTCGGCAGTGCGGGAGCGAACGGTACTGCGCTGCAACGATGTGGTGAATGATATGAGAAATGATAACGGAAGCAGGGGAAACGGCTTTCAGCCTTTTAATCCGCCGAACAGAGGAAGACAGCAGGGAGGCATGAGGCAAAGCAATTTCGGCAGCGAGCAAAACATGGGTTATGATAACAGCATGCAGTTTGCAGGCAATGCGTGCGGTTTCCCGCCTTGCAGCGGCTGCCGCTGTGAATGTACATATTACGGTGCAACGGGCCCGACGGGAGCAACAGGTCCGACGGGCGCAATCGGAACAACGGGCGCGACCGGTGCAGCGGGTGCAACGGGAGCGACAGGCGCAACGGGAGCAACAGGAGCGACAGGCGCAACAGGTCCGCAGGGAATCAGAGGCATTGACGGTGCAATGGGCCCGACAGGTCCGCAGGGTATCAGAGGCGTGGACGGAGCAACGGGGGCAACAGGCCCGACCGGTGCAACGGGGGCAACAGGCCCGACAGGCGCAACGGGAGCAACAGGGGCAACAGGCCCGACCGGAGAAACCGGTGCAACAGGCCCGACCGGAGCAACAGGGGCAACAGGCCCGACCGGTGCAACGGGAGAAACAGGCGCAGCAGGAGCAACGGGAGCAACAGGTCCGACAGGTGCAACGGGAGAAACAGGCGCAGAAGGAGCAACGGGTCCTACAGGCGCAGCAGGAGCAACAGGCCCGACAGGCCCTGCAGGCGCAGCAGGTGCAACGGGAGAAACAGGCGCAGCAGGAGCAA